>NZ_DASTCS010000062.1:0-10323 GCF_035710885.1 Gaiella sp.
GGCCGGCATCCTCGCCTCGCGCGTCTTCAAGGCGTCGTCCGAACGACGCTACGACGACTCGACCAACGTTTCCAGGACGGCCGGCGCGCCGGTCACCCCCTCTGCCTCGCGGAGCTACGAGGGAGTCTCGGTCGGTGCGCAGCCGGTCGCGACCCCCGGGCGAGCGTCCTGAGAGGAGTCGCGATGTCGACGCATCAGGCGAACGACCTGCACGAACGGCCGATCGGCGAGGTAGCGGCGGCGCTGACACGCGACCTGTCGCTGCTCGTCCGCCAGGAGCTCGATCTGGCGAAGGCCGAGATGCGAGACAAGGGGAAGGTTGCGCTCCCCGGCCTCGGGATGATGGGCGCGGCCGGAGCCGTAGCGCTCCTCGCCGGCGGCGCGCTGACGGCGTTCGTCGTCCTTGTCCTGAGCCTCTTCCTCGACGACTGGCTTGCGGCGCTCATCACAGGCGTGGGCCTGGCCGGCCTCGCAGGCGCTCTCGCGCTCGCGGGCAAGGAGCGTGTCGAGGAGATGGGGACACCGCTGCCCGAGCAAACGATCGAGACCATCAAGGAGGACGCGGCATGGATGAAACAACAGGCGAAATCCGGCAGGGAATAGAAGAGACCCGCGCCCGGGTGGGCGAGGAAGTCGAGGCGCTTTCCTACAAGACCGACGTCGGAGCCCGGTTGGACGACTACGTCGACGAGAAGAAGGAAGCGGTGACGTCGAAGGTAAAGGGAGCGACCGACGCGGCCGCCTCGGCCGCGGGGACCGTGGTGCCGAGCAAGCAGCGCCTCCGCTCGGTGAAGAACACGGCCGAGCGGAACCCGCTCGGGCTGGCCGTCGGCGGGGCTGCTGTCGGCTTTGTCGTGGGTCTGCTCCTTCCCTCGACGAGAGTCGAGGACGAGCAGATCGGAGACATGGCGACGAGGCTCAAGGACACCGCAAAGGAAACGGGCCAGGAAGCGCTCGACCGCGGAATGGCGGTCGCCCAGAGTGCCATGGAGACCGCCAGGGAAGAGGGCGGCCAGCAGGGACGCGAGCTGGCAGGGGATCTCAAGGAACGCGTGCAGCCCGACACCGAGGGCAAGCACCTGGCGTCATAGTGGCGAACGCGGCGCCGGGGTGGCAGAACGGTGCCTCCCCGGCCCCGCGGTGGTTACGTGGGAAACCGAGAGCACACCGCCGGGAGCTTTCCCGGCCGGTGGCGGGCCGTCGGCCGTATCCTGTCGCGGTGAGCGACCTCGTTCGAGTGGCACTCGTCGAGAACGAGCCGGCGGCGGAGATCGCGGTCGGGCTCTTGCGAGTGGAGGGAATCCGGGCCATCTGGCAACGAGCCGGAACGGCGTCCGCCGGTGTGAACATCGGATCGGCCGGGGGGATCACCGGAGCGTTCGAGGTGCTCGTGCTACCGCAGGACGCGGCGCGCGCCAGAGAGCTGTTGGCCCCTTCCGAAGCGGAGTCCGGCACCGACCGACGGGTCTGACCCGCGCCGATGAAAGGGCCGGGGGCGGTGGGCCGTCGCCGCCACAGCGGGCCACCGCCGCTCCCGTGCCTCACCTGGGAAGATGCTCGCGAGCCCCGAAACTTGCGCGCTCGCGCGAAGTTCCCTCAGAAGGGGGACACCCTGGAGGGTGATGCGGCCTCAAACGGGGAGATGCGTCCCGATCCAGTACGCCCCGTATGCGAGCAGAGCCACCCACACGACTTGGGCCACCGCCACTCCGGCGACCAGGAGTAGGCTGCCCGCGCGGTGGATCGGGCGGCTGATCGGTCGGACGGATTCAGGTTCGGGCTCTTGGGCCCCGTGCCGTGGTCCATCGACGCCTGGCTGTTGATCGCCCTTGCCGTAGGCCGGCTGCCGTAGCGCAGCCGTTGGCGGTGCGCCAAGTAGGTTCGCCTCCATACCACTCCCCCGTTCGTCTCCCCCGCGCCGTGTCCGGATCGGCGCCTTCCCACACGGAGTCATACACGTTTCTCGCCCGCGCGCATAGTCGACGACGTCTCACGACCTCGGCCCGGATCGCGCGGGGCACACCGCATGCCGGCCCACTCGCCGACGCCTCAGCTCCCGAGCACCAGACGGGCGACGCGCGCTCTCCCGCGGGGCAGTGCTCTCGTCAGCCCTTGCTGGAGCGCGGGTCCGTGCCGTAGGTGTTGCGCTCGCGGATCCGCCCATCCCGGCCGTGCACGAAGAGCTCGCGCTTGGTCCGACGCGCGATCTCACGGGCAGCCTCCCGAGCCTCGGCCTGGGTGCCGTGAACCGACCGCGCGCGACCGTCGGCCGCCACCTCGACCCGCCAGCCGTTCTCGCCGGGAACCACGTGGACGTCACCCTTCGCCATGAGCCCTGCCTTCCCGTCCATCGGTCCTGCCAAACGCGATCACCCCGGTGTGAGGAACGCGACGAGTCAGGCGGGCCCGCTCGGGATCGGCTCGTCGTCCTCGTCCCGCGCGTCCTCCGCGTCCTTCTCCTCCGGCTCCTCACGCGGGGGCGCCCGATCGGGCTGCTCGACGTCCTCGGGGTCCTGGCCGGCGCTGCCGTAGCCGTGCTCGCCGGGGTCTTGCTGACGCTCGGGGGTGGACATCTCGCCTCCGTCGGTCGGGGCTGGAGGGATACCCCGCACAGCCGCGGCCCACACGTCGTGCGCGGACGAGTTCGACTCCGCGCGAGCGTGCTCACCCTCGACGTCGCGCCCACCCGAAGGGCTAGGCACGTCTCGCCTCGCGGGGGAAGTGTCGCAAGGCACCATCACCGACGGTAGTGGCATGGTGAACGAGGGTCTACCGAGCATGACGACCCTCACGAGAGGGGGACGGTCATGACTGCGGCACAGTTCGAAGGTCTACGTGTCGACGAGGCTGCCGAGGTTCTGGCGTGGCGCTTCGACGCGCTCTGCAGGTCTGGGTACGACCTCGATGCGGCGGCCGTGCTCGCCGCGAACGTCGAGGTCGACCTGCACGATGCGGTCGAGCTCGTGCATCGCGGCTGCCCGCCCGAGCTGGCGACGCGCATCTTGCTCTGACGAACCGCGACGTCGGAATCCACGGCGGCGGATTCCGACGTCGGGGAACCGTCCCCACGTAGGGGCGAGACGCGTCTCGCCCCTACACCCCCCTGTCCCTACGTGATGCGGAGGCCCTCGAGCCCGGGCTCCGGGTCGGGCAGCTGGGGGTCGAGCCGCTCGAGCGCGCCCACGACGAGCTCGCCGACCGCGAGTGCCTTCACCCAGTTCCTGTCGGCCGGGACGACATACCAGGGCGCCCAGTCGGTCGAGGTCTCGGTCAGCGCCTCGTCCCACGCCTCGACCCACGCGTCGAAGCGCTCCCGCACCTTCAGGTCGTCGCGTCGGAACTTCCAGCGCTTCTCGGGGTCGTCGATCCGTTCCTGGAACCGCTCGCGCTGCTCGTCCCGCGAGATGTTGAGGAACGCCTTCAGGACGGTCGTGCCCTCGTCGACGAGCATCCGCTCGAATGCGCGAATGTGGTCGTACCGCCGCCGCCACACCTCCTCGGGCGCGATCTCGTGCATCCGCACCGCCACGACGTCCTCGTAGTGTGAGCGGTTGAAGACGCCGATCTCCCCGCGCGCGGGGAGCGCTGCGTGGATGCGCCAGAGGTAGTCGTGCTGGACCTCCGCGCCGACGGGCACCTTGAACGAGGTCACCCTGACCGCCGTCGGGTTGACGCCGCCGAACACACGACGGACGACACCGTCCTTCCCCGACGCGTCCAGGCCCTGGAGGACGAGCAGGATGCTGCGACGGTCCTCGGCGTAGAGACGGTGCTGGAGGGCGTCGATCCGCTCGACCAGCTCGACGAGGCGCTTCTCGCCGTCGTCCTTCTCTGTCCCGAGCCGGTCGGCCGGGTCACGATCCGCGATCCCGGCGGGTCTGCCGGGCTCGACCTTCAGGCCGTCGAGCATCGGAGGGACTCTAGACTCCTCGCGATGGCCGATCGCGGCTCCTTCCACCTGGGCCACACGCTCGATCCCAAGACCGGGAAGGCCGGAAGCGACAGGGTCGTGGTGGGGTCCAGCGACCTGACGACCCACGGCGTCGTCGTCGGCATGACGGGCTCGGGCAAGACGGGCCTCGCGGTCGTGCTGCTCGAGGAGGCGCTCCTCTCCGGCATCCCGACCCTCGTGCTCGACCCGAAAGGGGACATGACGAACCTCGCGCTCGTCTTCCCCGACCTCGCGCCGGCGAGCTTCCTGCCCTGGGCGAGCGAGGCCGAGGCGCAGGCAGCAGGAGTGAGCATCGAGGAGTACGCGGAGAAGCAGGCGACGATCTGGCGCGAGGGGCTGGAGTCGAACGGGATCGGGCCCGATCGCCTCCGGGCCCTGAAGGACGCGGCCGACGTGACGATCTACACCCCGGGCTCGACAGCCGGGGTGCCTCTGAACATCGTCGGCTCTCTGCGCGCTCCCGCGCTCTCCTGGGAGAGGGACGCCGAGGCGCTCCGAGACGAGATCGAGGGCACGGTCACCAGCCTGCTCGCGCTCGTGGGGATCAGCTCCGACCCGCTCTCGAGCCGTGAGCACGTGCTGCTCTCGAACCTCGTCGAGCACGCGTGGCGCGCGGGCCGCGACCTCGACCTGGGGACGCTGATCGGGGAGATCCAGTCGCCGCCTATCCGCAAGCTGGGCGTCTTCGAGGTAGATCAGTTCTTCCCCCCCGCCGACCGCACGAAGCTCGCGTTCACGCTCAACTCCCTGGTCGCGGCGCCGTCGTTCGCGGCCTGGGGCGAGGGCGAGGCGCTCGATCCACAGAAGCTCCTGTTCACGCCGGAGGGAAAGCCGCGCTGCGCAGTCGTGTACCTCGCGCATCTCTCGGAGGAGGAGCGGCAGTTCGTCGTGACGCTCGTCTTCTCGAAGCTCGTCACGTGGATGCGCGGACAGGAGGGAACCCCCGACCTGCGCGCGCTCGCGTACATGGACGAGGTGTTCGGCTACGTGCCCCCGTCGGCGGCGCCGCCGGCCAAGAAGCCGATCCTGACGATCTTCAAGCAGGGCCGCGCGTTCGGGCTCGGGCTCGTCCTCTCCACGCAGAACCCCGTCGACCTCGACTACAAGGCGATGTCGAACGCGGGCACCTGGCTCGTCGGGCGCCTTCAGACCGAGAACGACAAGGCCCGCGTGCTCGAGGGGCTGCGCTCGGCCGCCGGCGGAACGGACGTCGCGGAGCTCGACCGGGCGATCGGCGGGCTCGGCAAGCGCCAGTTCCTGCTCGTCTCCGCAAAGGCGTCCGCCCCGCGCCTGCTCACCACCCGCTGGGCGATGTCGTACCTCTGCGGGCCGCTGACGAAGGAGCAGGTCTCCCGGCTGAAGCCGGCGGTTGCGCAGGCTCCCGTGCCGTCTCCCGGGGACGAGCAGCCGGCGTCCGCAGCGCCCGAGACGGTATCCGCGCCCACGCGCGCACCGGAGACCGCACCGGCCCGCCAGCTCGCGAGCGACGAGACGCCCGTCGCCCCGCCGGTGGCGCAGGGAATCCCGGTGTCGTACCTCGACCAGGGCGCGCCGTGGGGAGCCGGGATCGGCGCGACCTCCGACTCGAGTCGGCTCCGGGCGTTCCTCGCCGCGCGCGTCGCGCTCCGCTACGACGACAGCGCCGCGGACGTCGACGAGCAGCAGGAGTTCGAGGCGGTGTACGGCCCGCTCGACGGCGGTCTCGACCTCGCCAGCGAGACGCAGGTCGACTACGACGACCGCGACTTCGCCGCCTCCGCGCCCGCGAACGCCGCCTACGTGCTGCCCGCGGCGCCGATCGGCGAGGCGAAGTTCTTCACCTCGACCGCGAAGGAGATCCAGCGCCATCTGGTCGATCGCCGCGCGCTCGAGCTGCAGCGCAACACAACGTTGAAGCTCGTGTCGCGGCCCGGCGAGTCGCCGGACGACTTCGCCGCGCGCTGCGACGCCGCCGCCCAGGAGCGCGCCGACGCCGAGTCGGCCAGGATCCGCGACCGGCTGGAGGCGAAGCGGGACCGCCTGGAAAAGGCGCTCGCGCAGGCCCAGCGCCGCGTCGAGGAGCTCGACACGGACACGCGCTCGCGCCAGGCGAGCGAGCTGATCGCCGGCGCAGGCGCGGTGCTCGGCGCGCTGCTCGGCGGCAGGCGCAGCACCCGCTCGATGGCGAGCGCGGTGAGCGGCGCCGCCTCGCGCCGCGGCATGACCGCACGCACGGCGGAGCGCCGCGAGACGGCCTCCGCGAAGGTGGAGGCGACGACGGACGAGCTCGCCCGGCTCGAGCAGGAGATCCTCGACGAGGTCGCCGAGATCGACGAGCGCTGGCAGGCGACGGCGGCCGACGTCGACACTCTCTCGATCCGACTCGAGGCGACCGACGTCCGCGTCCTCGAGACGCGGCTCGTGTGGGTTCCCAGCGACTGATCCGACTCGCGCTCGTCGTCTCGCTGGCGACGCTGACTGTGGGGTGCCGGGAGAACCGCGGCCCTGACGGCGATGCGACCTCGACCACCGCAGCTCCGAGCGGTCGACAGGAGGTGGTCGACTGGGTCAACGACGGCGACACGCTCACGCTCCGGGACGGCGCGAAGGTGCGGCTCGTGCAGGTCGACGCCCCCGAGCTCCACTCCGACTGCTACGGGAGGGCGGCGCTGCAGGCGCTGATCGGGCTCGCGCCGAAGGGAACCCGCGTCACGGTCGTGCGCGATCCGCGGCTCGACGAGCGGGACGACCACGGCCGTCTCCTGCGCTACGTCTTCGTCGGCTCGGAGAACGTCAACGTCGAGCTCGTGCGGCGGGGGGCCGCCTCGCCCTACTTCTTCCGGAACGCCCGCGGCCGGTATGCGGACGCGCTGCTCGACGCGGTCGAGGAGGCACGCGACGCGAGGCGGGGGTACTGGGGTGCCTGCTCCGGGGCCGAGCTGAACACGGGCATCGGCTCGGTCACGGGACCAGCCTGACGGCGCTTCACCTCCAGCGGATCTCCGGCGACCGGTGATAGCCGACATCGAGCGCGGCGAGGCGTTCGCCCTGGGCGGCGAGCCGGCGGCGGTAGTCGGTCCACGACCGCCCCTCGGCGCGTGACCAGGCGACCTCCGCGTGCCCCAGGAGTCGTGGGAAGACGAGGTGGTCGAGGTGGGCGCGTGTCTCCACGGTCTCCGACCAGAGGGGTGCCTCGACGCCGAGCACGTCGCGCTCCGAGACGCCGTCGACCTGCGTGGCGGGATCCCACTCGTACGCGTCTCGCACGCTCGTCGTCCCGGCCCAGGTGAGCCCGATCGGCGTGCGGCGCGTGTACTTCATGTCGAGGTAGGCCTTCGTCGCCGGGGACATGATCAGCCGGGCTCCCTGCGCGACGGCCCTGCGCGCGAGCTCGGGGCTCTGCCAGTGCTGCGCGATCGACGTGCGGTGGAGACTCGCGCGCGAGGCCTCCTCCCAGGCGATCATCCGCTTCCCGTGGCGCCGCGCGATGCGCTGGACCCGGTCGACGAAGTAGGCGTAGTCACCGGGGTCGGTCGAGTGCGCCTCGTCCCCGCCGACGTGGAGGTAGGCGCCCGGCGTGAGCCTCGAGAGCTCGCGCACCACGTCGTCGACGAACGCGTACGTCTCCTCCTTGCGGATGCAGAGCGAGCTGAACCCGACCTCGATGCCCGTGTACGGCGCCGGAGCGACGCCGTCGCAGGCCAGTCGGCCGTACGACGAGAGCGCGGCGTTCACGTGCCCCGGCATGTCGACCTCGGGGACGACCTCGACGAACCGCTCCCGCGCGTAGGAGACGATGGCGGCGTATTCGCGCTGCGTGTAGCGGCCTCCGGGCCCGCCGCCGACCGCGGTGCGCGAGCCGTGGCTCGAGAGGCGCGGCCAGGACCGGATCGCGATGCGCCAGCCCTGGTCGTCGGTCAGGTGAAGGTGCAGGCGGTTGAGCTTGTAGAGCACCATCAGGTCGACGACGCGCTTGACCTCCCCCACACCGAAGAAGTGGCGCGCGACGTCGAGCATCAGGCCCCGCCACGCAAAGCGAGGCCGGTCGTGGATCACGCCGAGCGGAATCCGCCAGGGCCCCGGTCGACGGGCCCGGGCCTCGATCGCCGCCGGCAGGAGCTGGCGCAGAGTCTGCGTCCCCCAGAACAGGCCGGCGCCGGTGCGGGCGGAGACCGTCACCCCGGCCGGCGCCACGACGACCCGGTAGCCCTCCGTGCCGAGCGTGCGGTCTCCGGGATCGAGGACGAGCTCGACGCTCCCGGCGCGGGCATCGCCGGGGACGGTGGACACGGGCAGGCGGTACCCCGTCGCGGGACGAAGCTTCGCGGCGAGAAGCCGCGCGACGCGGAGGGCCTCCGGTGTCGTCGACCGGACGAGGATCCGCGCACCCGCCCCGAGCTCGAACGCGCCGCGCTCGGGCGCCTGCGCGAGCGGCTTCGGGATCACCGTTGCGAAGCCGGGCGAAGGCACCTGCGCGCCGGTCGCCAAATCAGCCCCCACCACGACTCCGGCGAGCAGCGCCGCCCAGGCGAGGCGGAGCGAGGCGGCTCACCCCCTGACCGCGCCGGAGGTCAGCCCGAACGCGATCCGACGCTGGACGACGAGGAAGAAGACGACCACCGGGATCGCGGTCAGCGTGGACGCGGCCATCAACGCGCCCCAGTCGGTGTTCCGGCTCGTCCCGTAGAAGTACGAGAGCCAGATCGTGACCGTGTGGTTCTGCTGGTCGGTGAGGAGCACGCTCGCGAAGATGTACTCGTTCCATGCCTGGATGAACGCGAACACGGAGGTCGCGACCAGGCCCGGCGCCACGAGCGGCAGGAGAATCCGCACGAATGCGCCGATCCGGCTCGAGCCGTCGACCATCGCGGCCTCCTCGAGCTCCTTCGGAATGCCGAGGATGAAGCCGCGGAGGGTCCACACGGCGAACGGGAGGACGAACGTCATGTAGGTGAGGATCACGCCGGTGAGCGTGTTGGTCAGGTGGTAGCGCGCCAGGACGACGTAGAGCGGGATCACGAGGCCGGCGGCCGGGAGCATGAGGATCCCGATCATCAGCACGACGAAGAGCTTGCGACCGGTGAAGCGGTACTTGGCCAGCGCGACCGCGGCGAGGAACGCGAGCACGATCGAGGCGGCCACCGCGACGGTCACGACGATCAGGCTGTTCTGCACGATCTGCCAGAAGTACGGTCGGCTCATCGCGTCACGGAAGTGGTCGAGCGTCGGAGAGAGCGAGAACCAGGTCGGCTCGGCGGCGTTGATCTCGTCGTCCGGCTTGAACGCGGTCGAGATCATCCAGAAGACCGGGAACACGAGCACCACGAAGAGCGCGAGCCCGAGGATGTCCCAGGCGCTCCGGCGCACCAGCGACCGTCGCCGCCTGCGGGCCCGTCCCTGCCTCTCGAGCGGCGTGGTGCTCACGCGGCCTCTTCCATCCGCACCATGCGGCGGACGTAGACGACGCTCAGCAACGCGACGATCAGGAGCATCAGGATCGAGATCGCCGCGCCCCGGCCGAAGTCGGAGTGCGCGTAGCCCTCGATGTACACGTAGACGCCCATCAGGTAGTTCGACGAGTTCAGCTGTGAGGCGCCGATCAGCAGGTACGGCTGCGTGAAGACGCCGAAGTCCCAGATGATCGAGAGGCTCGTGAGGATGAGCAGGATCGGCTTGAGCACGGGAAGCGTCACGTCGCGGAACGAGCGCCAGCTCCCGGCACCGTCGATCGAGGCGGCCTCGAGCAGCTCGCGCGGCACCTGCGCGAGGCCGGCGTAGAGCGTCAGCGCGACGAACGGCAGAGCCCCCCACACGATCAGCAGCGTCACCATCGCGAGCTTCGAGAACGTCGATCCGTACCAGTCGTGCTGGAAGAAGTCACCCACGCCGAGGCTCGTGAGGGCGTGGTTGAGGATGCCGTTGTCGAAATTCGTGATCCAGTACCAGACCTGGACCGCCACCACCGCGGGCATCGCCCAGACGAGCACGAGCCCGGCTGTGAGGAGGACGCGCACCGGCGCCGACAGCCGGACGAGCAGCAGCGCCAAGCCGAGGCCGAGCACCATCGTCAGGCCGACGTTCACGACCGTGAAGACGACCGTCCGCACGAGCGTGTCCCAGAAGACCGAGTCCGCGAGCACCGAGCGGTAGTTGTCGAGCCCGATCCACTCGCCCTTGCGCTGGATGAGCTCCGGGAGCCCGTAGCGCTGGAAGGAGAGGACCACCAGACGATAGAGCGGGTACCCGAGGATCGCCCCGATCGCGGCTATCACCGGCAGAACGAGCAGGTACGGCACCGCTGCGACGCCCAGGCGCCGCAGCGACAGCGGCCGTCGCCGCCCCACCCCGCGTGGGGGGGGCCGGGGGGCGACGGCCGCGGCTTGCGAGGCGGG
>NZ_DASTCS010000063.1:0-40544 GCF_035710885.1 Gaiella sp.
ACCCAGCCGGCCAGTATCCGCTCGATGTGGTTCTGCCACAACCCGAGCCCGTAGTTGTGCCGGGTGGGAAAGTCGCTGATGTCCAAACGGACGCTGGCGAACCCCGCAACCTGCGCGACTTGCCCCTCGGAGAGGAATCGATCGGCGATTCCGCGCTGATCGAGAACCTCGATGGTGCGGGAGTGCAGACCGCCTGCGCGCGAGCCGGGGAGGTGATGGCTGGCGCGCCGCTCGACGATGGCGACGTCCACCCCCGCCAACGCCAATTCGCCCGCCAACATCAGCCCCGTCGGGCCTCCTCCGGCGATGACCACTGCATGCTCGGTCATCGCCACACTCTGCCTGCGCCCCCCGAGTTCTCGACTGACCCCTTTTCACGCACCCGCACGCGTGAACGTCACATGCGTGACTCCGCTGGGCGAGGAGGCGGCCTCGATCTCATAGTCCTGCTCGAGCCCTTCCAGTCCGTCCCAGAGGCGTACGCCTCGGCCGAGCAGGATCGGGACCACCACGACGTGCAGGTGGTCGACGAGCCCGGCGGCAACGAAGTCGCGGATCACGGTGGGGCCCCCGCCGATGCGGATGTCCTGGCCGCCCGCAGCCTCGCGGGCCTGCTCGAGCGCCTCGGCGGGCGAAGCGTCGATGAAGTGGAACGTCGTGCCGCCCTCCATCTCGATCGACGGGCGCGGATGATGGGTGAGGACGAAGACCGGTGTATGGAACGGGGGGTTGGGACCCCACCAGCCCTTCCACTCCTGGTCTTCGTGCCATCCGGGCGGGCCGAACTTGTTCGCACCCATGATCTCGGCGCCGATCCCGACATCGTGCAGCCGTGTGAAGGCGTCGTCGATGCCGCCGGTGCCGCCGGGCTGGCGGCCGGCCGTCTCGTTCCACCGCCGGGTGGTGAACATCCATTCGTGCAGCCGTTCCCCCGCATGGCCGAACGGTGTGTCGAGGCTCTGAGGCTCGCCGGTGCCGAAACCGTCGAGCGAGATCGAGAAGAACTGGACGCGGGCGAGTGGCATGGCTTCTGCTCCTTCCGTATCGGGGTCAGTTCTCGGACGTGGTGCGGACGAATACGGCTCTCATGTGGCTGCCTCCTGTTTGTCGGGGCCGGGACCGTGAGCGCCTGGAGCGCGAGCATCGCTGCCGCGACCTCCCGGCGACCGCATCGGGGATCGCGGTCGTGGCCCATTCGAGCACGAGCAGCCGCGCACCGGGATCTCGCGCGCAAGTGCTTCGCCGTGCTCGGCGGTCGTTCCATGAAGTGCTCCAGCCGAGGTCGTCCATGAAGGCAACGCACGGACAATGCAGTCGTGCACGGACAATGCAGTCGCCGCAGCGGCAGGAAGGCCGCCGCGACGACCAGCGTGGCGTCGGCCGTCGCCCAGGCGGAGCCGCGCCCGAGGGCGATGGCGAGCACGAATGCGGTCACGGCGAAGGCTGCGGCGAGGAGCTTCGTCAGCGCCGCGTAGAGCGTGCGGGTGATGACGACATCGAATTGTCGTAGAGGCGGTAGCGGCCCGTTGCGACGATCACGGTGGGGATAGACTCGCTCGGGAGGATCGTCGCGGCGCCACGTCGCGGCGCCACGTCGCGGCGCCACCCGGGAGGCGGTGGGGAGTGATGCAGTGGCCAGGCGGGTGATGTCGGCATTGGCGCTCGCCGTTGCGATTACGGCGCTCGGCGCGGCCGTGACGTCCACGACGGCAGCGGCGGTTCCCGCGGTCACCTCGAGCACGAGGACGATTGCCACCGGCGCCGGCCCCCGGCCGGTCCACATCGTCCGCATCGTCCCCGGTCGGGGGGTGCGGCTCGAAGCAGTCTGGCTGGGCGGCGGCCCGGGGCGCACCGGGACCGTGGGTGGGTACATCCGCGCCAACGCCGGTCGCGGCGCGGTCGCCGGCCTCAACGGCGATTTCTTCCTGCTGGCCCGCAACGTCCCCTCCGGCAACCTGCTGATCCACAAGGGCCGCAGCTTCCTCGGCGGCACCAACCGCGGCGCCGCCGCCTTCGGCGCCGACGGCAGCGTCGACATCGTCGCCGGGAACGTGAAGGACGCCGATCTCATCCAAGAGGGGGTGCGCGAGGCGATCTCCGGCAAGCCCGTCTACGTCCACGACGGCCACGTCGGCGACCTGACGACGCTGGAGCCGTATCAACGCGACCACGCCTACCATCGCACCGCGGTCGGGCGGCTGCGGAACGGGCAGACGGCGCTCGTCGTCATCGGCGGCGCAGGCACCTCCGCCCGCCAGTTCGCGCAGGCGCTGATCGGGCTCGGCTTCGTCGAGGCGCTGGGCATGGACATCGACTCCAGCGCGAACGTCAACTGGCGCGGAACGTCCGTCAACCGGCCGGACTACCAGCGGCAGGTCCCGACCGGCATCATCGCGTTCCGCCGAGTCGGCTGAGCGGCGCCCCGGCCGGGCTCGGGCGGCGCGCCTGCCGCCCGGTCCCTACCTGAACCGGGTGCGCACGTTCGATTCCCTCCGGGGCCGGCGAGTGCCTATTTCAGAGGGTTGTTCCCGTCCATCCAGATGATGACCCGATCGAACCGGCCATCGTCGTTGATGGTGAAGAAGTTGCAGTTGTACATCGGCGTGTCCGTCCCGCCGTTGGTCAACGTCACGCGTTGCTCCGTCGCCGCCCGCCGCTGGGCGTCGTCGACGACGAGGTTCGTGATCTCGTGGACCATCGCGTCCCAGCTCGCGAAGAAGTCCGCGAACATCCGCCGGATCTCGTCGGCTCCGGTGAACGTGACGCCGTCCGTCTGCACGGTCAGGGTCGCATCGTCCGCGAAGTGGGACAGGACGTCGTCGACGTCCAGCCGGTCCACTGCGGCGAAGTAGGAGCGCGGCACGGAGGCCAACTCCGCCCGCACGTCGCTCGAGATCGCCTTTGCCACGCTGTCCTCCGATCCGTCGCTCACAGGGCAGGACCCGGAGCGGTCGCTCAGGGAGTGCACCGGCCCCCCGTCAGCGGATAGACTACGAAACCCGGCTGTCTTGCCGGAAATACCTGCAAATCGGTCGCTTCTGCCCGTAGTTCAGCAGCTCGCGCAGCGTCTTCTTACACCGCGTGTGCAAGCTCGATTCTTGCCGGGTCTCTTGGGCGTGTTCCCTACCTTGCTCAGGCCCGGACGAGACTCCGGGAGGCGACGGGAGTGTGGGGCGGAGGGATGGAGGCCTGGCAGCGTTCAGCGCCCGTCTCCCGGCGGTTCCGCGTCTTGCGCCCCGAGAACCGCTTGTTGTCGGTAGGGTGCCGCCCCATCGCCTCCGTTGAGTGAGGCGGCACAGAGGGGGGAGTGACCGTGAAAGCGAAGGGCATGCACCGACTGCTTGCGTGCGCGTTCGTGGGCGCGTTGGTCCTAGGGGTCGCGGCACCGGCCGCGCTCGCGTTCGACTGCACCGTGGCAAAGAAGCCCGCGAGTGCAGGTGCCGTGGGCGTGGTCGACATCACGACCGGGGAGTTCACCCCGACGAAGTCGAATCCCGGTACCGAGGAGAAGCCCCACGGCGGCTTCGTCGTGCTCACCGACGGCGAGAGCGTCACCACGTCGACGTTCCTGCACGCGCCGCAGGGCGTGCTTCCGCCGGTCCGCGAGGGCGGCTCGCAGGCGAACTGCGACGGCAAGGGCCTCGACTCACTCGAGGTCTGCCTCGGCGGCTAGCAACAGGACGCTTGGTGGGGATGAAGTCAGCCCCACTGGCGATCGACGGCACGGGTGGTCGAGACTCAAAGGGGTCGAGCGGGGTTCGTCGTCATTGACGATGATCGCGGTGTCCCCGGGAATTGATGCTCGTTCCTCGAGTCGACGGCGTTAGGCGACCCGAACGGACAAGGAGTGCCCGCTCCGGCGGGCCTCCTTCGTTCCGCCGACGTCGAGCTGGCGGCCACGATGCCGAGAGCCACGATCCCGGCCGCCCCCTCGGGTGGCATCGGCGCGAATCAGCGGGGCCTTCGCTGCGCTATCTGGGCGTCGGACGGCCGGAGGAGCGTGTAGATGAACAGTCCGAGGAAGGGGATGACCAGCATGATGATCGCCCAGGCGGCCTTCGCCGAGACGCTCAGGTCGCCCCGGCGGACGAGGTCGACAACTGCCCGCGCCCAGAGCACGAGGAAGAGGATCACCACCGCCGCGACGAGGATCCGCACAACCGGCGACCCTACACCTGCTCCCGGCCGTCACGAGGCCCGGGGGTCATCGACACCCTTGTGGGGCCCCTCGAGGACATGCGTGAGGACTCGGGTTGAATCCCCCGCGCTCGTGCCTTGCTCGACCGCCGGAGCCGAGCGCCACTCGCAAGCCTTGCGTTCATCTCCGCCCGGATCAGCCACACTTCGAGGATGGCCACCGGCCTGAAAGTCGGCGGTGACGTCGTGAAAGCTCTGGAGGACGTCGGCGTCCCGAGCTACGTCCTCGACACAACGGGAATCGTCCGGTGGCTCAATGCGGCAGCCGAGCGGCTCGTCGGCGACGTTCGCGGTCGCCACTTCACCTCCGTCGTCGCGCCCGAGGACAGCCGACGCGCCCGCGAGCTGTTCTCCCGGAAGGTGCTCGGCACGTCCTCGACCACGGATGCGACCGGCGTCCTCGTCTCGACCGCCGGCGCACGGGTGGCCGTCGAGATCAGCGCCGTGCCGCTCATGAGCGGAGAACGGGTGGTCGGTGTCTTCGGGCTGTTCGAGGGACGCGCTGACGACAGGTCCACAGCGCCGCCCCCGCATCTCACCCCACGCCAGGTCGAGGTACTTCGTCTCTTGGAGCAGGGCCGCTCGACGAAGCAGATCGCCGCCGAGCTCCATCTGAGCACC
Source organism: Gaiella sp. (assembly GCF_035710885.1). GTDB lineage: Bacteria > Actinomycetota > Thermoleophilia > Gaiellales > Gaiellaceae > Gaiella. The sequence continues at coordinate 4,819 of NZ_DASTCS010000063.1, forward strand.
GAGACGGTCAGAAACCACATCCGCCGTCTCTTTCGGGCCCTCGGCGTCCATTCCCGACTCGAGGCCGTCGCTGCCGCCCGGGCGGGATCGCCCGACTGAATCACGGGTCCGTCGCTCCACGCGGCGGGTAGCGCCGCGCAGCCGGTCAAGAGCAGGTTGGCTCAGGAGCCGATCCAGTTGTTCCGGTGAACCCGGCGTCGCGTGGCTCGCGCTGCGTCGTACGCGCGCATCCTCGCCGTCAGCGTCGGCATCGATCAGCCGACCCTCCCGCGCTCCGGGGGCCGCGCAGCGGCGACGCGCCTGGGACGATGGTAGGGTCGCCGCCTGCGGCTGCGCCAACCTCGCGTGTTCGTGAGGACGAGTGACCTTCGCCGAGCGGCGAAGCGCAAGTGGCCCCGTCAACGGAGGAGGTACCCATGGAACGGTTTCCCTGGCCACGGCTGCCGCACGCCGGGCCCGCGAGACGCCTGCTGCTCGCTGCGGTCGCGGCGCTCACGCTCGTGGTCGTGGCGGCGGTCGGTATGGCCGCGACGTCGGCCACGCCGAACGGCTGTCCGACCGACAAGAGCACGAAGCCGGCCCCGATCGCGAACATCACACCGCCCGCGCGGACCCAGATCGTCGCGTTCAACGTCCTGTCCGGACCGGTCAACGAGGGGACGCAGACCTTCACGCTGAAGGTGCGTGTCGGGAGCACCTGCAGCCGCGACGTCATCGGCGCGAGCGTCTACGTGACAGCGGTGCCGTACAACCAGTTCACCATCCCCGACGAGGAGCTCACCGGGAACGACGGCACCGCGACCCTGGTCTTCCGTCGCGACGCCAACTTCCCCGCGAGCGACCAGCAGCAGCAGCTGACCCTGTTCATCCGCGCGACGAAGCCGGGCGAGGACCCCCTCGCCGGGGTCTCCACCAGGAGACTGGTCGCGGTCCCGTTCGAAGGCTAGTCCCGTTGCTCGCGCACGGCCGCGCCGCGAGACATGCTCCGGCGCGGCCGTCGCAGCCTCGGAGCCGATCGTCAGGCTGCCGGGATCCTTCGCGCTCTGAGAACAAGGATGCGGCGGCCGCTCCCCGAACTCCACCTCGTAACCGGGTGCGACCACCCGCAGCTACCAATCGGAGGCAGCGATGAATGAACGGAGCATGGCCGGCTGGATCGGGTTCGCCGGGATCTTGATGGTGCTGCTCGGCGGGCTCAGCGTCTTCGAGGGGCTGATCGCGCTCCTGGAGGACAACTACTACGTCGTCACCCCGTCGGGCTACCTGCTGTTCGACATCACCGCCTGGGGCTGGATCATGCTGATCTGGGGCCTCATCCTGGCGCTCGTCGGTCTTGCCCTGCTCGGCGGCGCAAGCTGGGCCCGCTGGGTCGCGATCCTGCTCGTCAGCATCAACGTGTTCAGCCAGCTCGGCTTTCTCGGCAACACGAACGACACCGTCTGGCTGCTGATCACGCTGACGCTCAACATCATCGTCCTGTATGCCCTGATCGTCCGATGGCACGAGAGCCAGCGGGAACTGCAAACCCGCTGAAACAACCGGATGGCTTCTGTACGGGGGCACCAGGCGGCGCCCCCGCACAGGAGTGGGTGTTCGACCGAGCCTAGAATGCGTTCCCCGACAAGGAGGGTCGCATGGGGTTGTTGCGCCGTCGCGGTGGGGATGACGGGACGAAGTACCGGATGCGCGAGAAGATGTTCGCGATCGGCGACGACTTCTGGATCGAGAACGCGGAGGGGGAGCGGGCATTCAAGGTCGACGGGAAAGCGCTGCGGATTCGTGACACGCTCGTGCTCGAGGACGCTTCCTCCGGAGCCGAGCTGTACAAGATCCAGGAGAAGAAGCTCACGATCCGCGACCGGATGGAGATCGAGCGCGGAGGCACGACGGTCGCGACGGTCAAGAAGGCGCTGATCACCCCACTTCGAGATCGCTTCTCGATCGAGGTCGAAGGCGGCGAGGACATGGAGGCCAAGGGCAACATCGTCGACCACGAGTACAAGGTCGAACGGGGAGGCAAGAAGGTCGCCGAGGTATCCAAGCGCTGGTTCCGGATCCGCGACACCTACGGCATCGAGATCGCGCCCGAGCAGGACGACGCGCTCATTCTCGCTGTAAGCGTCTGCATCGATCGGATGGCTCGAGGCTGACATACCGCGCTGAGGCGCTTCGGCCCCGTCGCGCACAGCACTCGACCTGCCGGGGCGTCGACGACGGCGGTGACCCGGCCGCCCCACACGCGCCCGGTGGCAGACCGAGGGCCGCCGGCTCGCGTCGCGGCGGCCCTCATCGACGGGACGTGTGCGCTACGCGGCGGGCGTCGCGCAGATGGCGTAGACGGCCAGCTCCCACGACTGCGGGTTGGGGCCGATCTCCTTCGCGTAGGCGAGCCAGCCCTTGCCGCCGTTCGCCGGTCCGCCGCCGACGACGCTGACGCTGTCGGCCAATCCGATCGAGTCCGTCGCGAGGGCGCCGCCACCCAGCACACGCTTGCCCTGGGGGCATACGGCTGCGGCGGCCTTGCTGGCGCTGGAGTCGCTCGGCGACGTGCCCGTGACGACGTCGAGGCCGCTGAGCCCCGGAGGCCCCTGCGGTCCGTCGGCGCCCTTCGCCCCCGGGGTCCCCGGAGCGCCCTTCGGCCCGGTCGCGCCCTTGGGCCCCTGGCCGCCCTTCGGGCCGGCGGGACCCTGCGGTCCTGCGGAGCCTTGCGGCCCCTGCGGCCCCTGCGGGCCCTGCTGACCCTGCGGGCCTGCCGGCAGCTTGCCGGCGAAATCGACCGGCCGGAGCGAGCCGTTGCGGACCTCGTTCGTCGTGATCGAGCCGTTCAGGATGTCGAGGCCGCTCAGCGACTCGTTCTTCACGTTCGCGCCGGTGATCATCACGCCGGCGACCGCCGTGCCGGTTGTCGCCACGAAGAGAGCGAGCAGAGCCACCACCATCGCCGGACTGGGGGTGCGGATCTTCATCGTCTGCTCCTTTCCGCTGCTGGAGGTCGGATGCCCGTACAACCCGCGGGACGCCGATTCCTTACGCGGCCGCCGGAGCAGCTCCGCGGCTCGCTCATCGGGCTCGACTACATTTGAGCCCGGCTCGATGCGGTCGCGGCTCGTCCTCACACGACGCCAGATCCTGGCGTTCCGACGGCGCGTCGGATCGCTCGACGAGCGCATGCGCTTCGGCGCGACGTCGCTGCGCCGCGCGGGGTGGGCGGGCCTGCAGGACAGCATGCCGCGGGCGGCTCTGCTGTCGCTGCACGCGCGGGTCGAAGGCGTCGGGCCGTCGACCTGGGAGCATCGCTCGCTCGCCCAGCTCTGGGGCCCTCGCTACCAGACCTACGTCGTCCCCAGGCGCGACTTCGCGCTGTTCTCGCTGGGGCGGCTGCCCGACAGCCCCAAGGGGCGACAGCGGGCCGAGCGGATGGCTGAGCTGCTGCGCGGTCAGCTCGGCGGTGGACGGATGCCGGACCGGCAGGCCGGGCTCGCGCTGGGCCTGAACTCGAACGCGTTCCGGTACGCGGCGCCGACCGGGACGGTCGCGATCCGCTGGGAGGGCGCGCGGGCACCGACCATCTGGACGGTGCCGGCGCCCGAGATCGACCGTGCGGAGGCGTGCCGCGAGCTCGCGCGGCGCCACCTCCGCGTGTTCGGCCCGACCACGGCCGACGCGTTCGCCCGCTGGGCTGGGATCACCCGCAGCGCGGCCGCGACCGCGTACGCGGCGCTCGGGGAGTCGTTGCTGCCGGTCCGGTCGCCGCTCGGCGAGGAGTTGCTGCTGGCGGAGGACGAGGCCGCGATGCGCGGGGGCGAGACGGCCGCTGCCTCCGCGCGCCTGCTGCCGAGCGGCGATGCGTACTTCCTGCTCCACGGGGCTGAGCGGGAGCTCCTCGTCCCGCGGCCGGATCGGCGCAGCCTGCTCTGGACGTCCCGCGTGTGGCCCGGCGCGCTGCTCGTCGGCGATGAGATCCGCGGGACCTGGCGGCGCGCACAGCACACCGTGCGGATCGACCCGTGGGGCCGCCTGCCCCGGGCGACGCGCGATGCGGTCGAGACCGAGGCGAGTACCCTGCCCCTGCCGGGCATCGATCGGCCGATCGAGGTGATCTGGAACGCGTGAGCTGCGACGAGCTCGAGCCGGTGTAGCTCGTTCGCGTGCTCCGCGCGGCCGGCCGTCCGCCGACGCGGCGGGGGCATGCTGGCCCTCGGCATCGGGCAGGATGTCGCCCGCACAAGACGAAGGCCGGCGCCGGGGGGTCATATCAGGATGCGCTCGCAGTGGTCCGACGGACGTGCGCCCGCCGGGGGACGACGCTGCTCGACGGCCCTTCCTCGCAAGCTCGGACCCGCCACGCGGTGAGCGACCGCAGCGGCGTCGTGCTGGTCGTCGACGACGACCCGGTCAATCGGGCCGTCCTGACCCGGGGCCTCGAGCGGGACGGGCATGTCGTGCGGACGGCCACGACCGGGGAGGAGGGCGTCGTGTCGCTCCGCGCCGCGTCGGCCGACGTCGTGCTGCTCGATGTCGTCATGCCCGGCACGAGCGGGGTCGACGTACTCGAGGAGTTGAAGCACGACGCGGCGCTACGGGACGTGCCGGTGATCATGATCTCCGCCCTGGGCGACTACGACCGCGTCGTGCGCTGCATCGAGATCGGTGCGGAGGACCTTGACGCTGCGGAGCTCGTCGACGACCGCGCCGCCACCGCGCGATCATATCCCGACCGACGAGAGCCGCCCGCTCCGGACGCTACTCGACGTGCCGGCGCTGTGCGTATGCGGCCGCGACCCGCTTCGGAACGACCATCGCCCAGGCGCCCTCGACGAGGTCCCGCATCTCCTCCGAGTCGATCGCCGCGAGCCGCACGTGGACCCAGTGGAAGCGCATATCGGACTCGTCGGGCAGCGAGAACTTCTCGGGCTCTGCCTCGACGAGCGCGTCGCGCCACTCCTTCGGGAAGCCGAAGCCCATCGTCTCCCCGTCGCGCGAGAACGACAGAAAGACAATCCTCCCGACCCGGAACTTCAGCCGGCCGCGGACGACCACCTCGTAGCTTCGCGGCAGCGTCACCGCGAGCGCGCGAACCTCGTCGACCGTGACCGGCACGCCGCCGGTCAGGATAACGCCGCCTACGCGGCTACCGTGCCGGGGCCGCCGCAGGCCAGGCGTCCGCAACAGCGAGTTGGCCGGGCTTCAGCTGTCCAGGCGCGAGACCTCGAGGTCGAGGTCGCCCTCGATGCGACGCATCACCTCGTCGCTGATCTCGCCGGCGTTGCGGAGCCCGACGACTGCGTCTCGCTCCGCCTCGAGCAGCTCGCGGCGCACCCGCTGGTATTTGATCGACCGTCTCTCGATCTTCCCGTCTCCGTCCGGATCGGACCGCGCCGAGAAGCGGTCGATCCGAAACCGGTACTGGCCTCGAAGGCGTTGGGCCGAGTCGTCGAGCACCCGCCCCTCCGCGACCAGCTCGTCGAGACGGTGGAGGGCGGCCTCCGCAGCCATGACCCGCGCGTGCGCTTCCTCGCTCTCGGCGGCGCTCTCGTCCGCCTCCAGCCTCAGCCAGCGGATCGCGAGCGGCAGGGACAGGCCCTGCACGACGAGCGTCGCGAGCACGACGGCGAACGCGAAGAAGACGATCAGGTCGCGGCCCGCGAACGGCGCCCCCGTGTCGGTCTCCAGCGGGACCAGCAGCGCGGCCGCGATCGTCACGGCCCCGCGCATGCCGTTCCACGCGATGAACGCCGGATGGCGCCACGGCGGTGCAGGGTCGCGCTCGCGGATGCCCGGGAACAGCCAGCGGGGGACGTAGGTGGCCGGGAAGACCCAGATGATGCGGAGGGCGATCACCGCGAGCACGATCACCACGGCGTCGCTCACCAGCGCCCAGCCGGCGCGCCCGGAGAGCCCGTCCAGGATCGGCCGCAGCTGCAGCCCCACCAGGCCGAACAGCAGCACGTTGAGCAGGAACGTGACGATCTCCCAGAACCCGCGGGCCTGGAGGCGTGTCTGCACCGTCGTCAGCTCGGGCGTGTACCAGCCCATGTAGACGCCGGCCGTGACGACCGCGAGCACGCCCGAGACGCCCAGCGCCGAGGCGGGCAGGAACGCGAAGTACCCGGTGAGGAACGCGATCGTCACCTCGAGCGGCGGGTTGTCCAAGGGGCGCCGCACACGGCGGATCACGTAGCCGACGGCGAGGCCGACCGCGATCCCGCCGACGACGTTCAACACGAGCGATCCCGCGGCGTCCCAGGGGGCGAACGACCCCGCAACCGCGGCGACGATCGCGGTGCGCAGGAGCACGAGCGCCGTGCCGTCGTTGACGAGGCTCTCGCCCTCGACGATGTCGATCAGGCGCCGCGGGACACCGAGCCGCTTCCCGATCGCCGTGGCGGCGATGGGGTCGGTCGGCGACACGACCGCGCCGAGCACGAACGACTCAGCCCAGCCGAGATCGGTGATCGCGTGCGCGACGACGGCCACCCCGACCGTCGTCAGGCCCACGAGCCCGACCGCGAGCAGCGAGATCGGCCGGATGTTCTGCCGGAGCTCGCGGAGCCCGGTGAAGTACGCCTGCACGTAGAGGAGCGGCGGCAGGATCCCGACGAGCACGAGCTCCGGGGGCATCGTCAGCTTCGGCACGCCGGGCCCGAAGCCGAGCAGCAGCCCGCCGAGGACGAGCAGGATCGGATACGGGATCCGGAGGGGGCCGGCCAAGATCAGGAGCGCGGCGGCCGAGACCAGGAGCGCGAGCAGCTGGAGCTCCTGCTCCCTGCCGAACTCGAGGACAAGCGCGGAGCTGGCGAGCGGAATCACGCCGACAGCCTAGGTCTCGCGGTCTGACGGACGGGCCGCGCCCGCCCGCTGCGCTACGGTGTGTGCAGCGTCCCGTGTCCACACTCCCACACGAGCGCGCCGCATGCTGCTTCGGGGAGTCTCGCGAAGGGATCCTCATGAGGAAGGCATGGCGGCGGCTGCTGGGTCGGTTGCACGCGACGCGGGAACGGATGCTCGCCCGCGGCAGGGGAGGTTCCGAGGTCGGTCACGAGCCTCGGGTCGGGGCGTGACCGAGCCCACCCCGGCGGGTGGGCCCGAAGGGGAAGACCCGATGGGAACGACCGCCAAGCCGATCTTCCAGTTCCTCCGAAGCCGGGGGGCGCGCGTCGCCTGTCCCTTCTGCGCGCACGAGGAATGGCACGGCTGGGACGAGCGGATCACGCTCGAGCACGCGATCGGGAGCGAGGCCGTCGACCGGCACGGCGAGGCGTTCCCGCTCACCTGCGCCAACTGCGGCTTCATCAGGCTCCAGTCCGCGCACGTGCTCGACGACCCGCGGGCCCAGGAGCGCAACCAGCGGGACAGCTAGGCCGTCGGTATCGAGGCCTTCCCCGACGGACGTCCCTGCCTCAGCCGGCGGCTGCGCTCGGCCTCGGCGTTGAGCTCGCCGCCGAACAGCAGCGACAGGCCGGCGAGCCAGAGCCAGGTCAGCGTCACGATCACCGCCGCGAGCGAGCCCCACGTCTTGTTGTAGGAGCCGAACCAGGTCGTGTAGAGCGAGAACGCCGCGGAGGCGAGCAGCCAGGCGATGACGGCGAACACCGCCCCGGGTGTCAGGAACTGCCAGCGCGGGTGGTCGACGTCCGGTCCGAGGTAGAGAACGACCGCGAACGCGGCCAGCAGCGCCGCCACAAGGATCGGCCACTGGCCGATCCACCAGAGCATCGCGACGGCCTTCTCCGCCTCGAGCGCCTCCCCCAGCCAGGCCTGCACGTGCGGCCCGAGGATCAGCAGGACGCCCGCGAGGAGAGCCGCGGCGCCGACGCACACCGCCATCACGAGGGCCGTGAGCCGGCTGCGGAGGAAGCCGCGCCGGTCTTCGCGCTCGTACGCCACGTTGAGCGCCGTGATCACCGTGCTCATCGCGCTCGTCGTCGACCACACCGCGAGCACGAGGCCCGTCACCGTCAGCGCGACCCCCGTCGACGGTCGCTCGACGAGCCGCTGCAGGCTGTCGCCGAAGAGCGTCGCGGCGTCCGGCGGCGCGACCGCGGTGAGCTTGTCGACCATGCTCTCGACCGTGTCGGCGTCCGCCACGAGGGTGAACACGCCGAGTACCACGAGCAGTACGGACGGGATCGCGAAGAACGCGCCGTACGCCAGCGCCGATGCCATCATCGGGACGTTGTCGTCGATGGACTCGCGCGCCGCGCGGACGAAGATCGCCCGCCAGTCCGCGAGCGAGAGGTCGCGAAGCCCCGGGTCCCGAAGCTTCGGCTCGCGACGCTCGGGCTGCGGCCCAGGTTCTTTCGTCTCGAGCTCGTCCGCCCAGCTCACGGCACTACGGCTCCGTGCGCTTCCCCGCCGTCACTCGCCCTCGCTCGAGGCTCCGCCGCCGGCCTCCTCGTCCGCATCGGGATAGTCGGCCTCGAGAGGGTGGTCGCCTTCGCCCCCGGGGCCCGGATCGGGCTGGCCGGGCGGGGTCTGAGGGCTGGGCACGGGATCAGGGCTCGGCGCCGGCTCGGGGACATCGGGGCTGGGCGCGGGCTCGGGGATGTTGGGCGGCGGGACGTCGGGCTCGGTGGGGCTCGGCTCGCTCACGGCAGGGCTCCTTCAGGTCGGTGGCTCGGACACCCGCCTACCCTTGCCGACGGCTTTCGAATCGAGGGGGTTAGCCGCGCACCTCTACCGACTCGAGCAGGACGCCCTGCGCGGCCGCGCCCGTGACGCTCTCGTCCATCGTCGCGTCGACGGCCGATCCTTCCGCGATCGTGCCGCGCGAGGCGTCGAGCCAGTGCTCCACGAAGTGCTCGGGCGTGAAGTGCGACAGCGCGCCGAGGCGCACCCGGATCCGCGCGACCGACCCCGCGCCCTCCGCCTCCGCCACGGCCAGCACCTTGCGCACGAGGTCGTCCATCAGCGCCCGCTCGTGCACGGCGCCTCCAGACCGAGCTCGGTCAGCACCGCATCCACGAGGCCGTCCACGGCCTCGGCGACGGCCGGTGTCATCTCGTCGCCCATCCCGAACGCGGCGCCTTCGAGACCGAGCACGGCGACACGGCGCGGCGCCCGGCCGAGGGCGCGGCCGAGCTCGAGCGCGTCGGCGATCCCCATTGCGTGCGTCGATGCCAGCCTCAGGTCGCGCGGCAGCGGGGCGTCGCCCACCTCGAAGCGCCGCATCGTCCCCGGCGGGGCGCCGCTGCGCAGCGCGTCGACCACGACGAGCGTCTGGAGCCCGTCCCACATGTCCAGCAGCCGCGTCGGCTCGTCCGCGCAGTCGAGCACGGGCGCGCCCGCCGCGCGTAGGCGCTCTGCCACGACCGGCCCGACGGCGTCGTCGCCGCGGAAGGGGCTCCCCAGGCAGACGGCAGCGACGTTCAGAGGCGCTCGACCTCGAAGCGGAGGAAATGGGTCGCGCACGAGATGCACGGGTCGTAGTTGCGGATCGTCTGCTCGCAACGGTGCGCCAGCTCCTCGTCGGGCAGCTCGAGCGCGCCGCTCACCACGCCGACCAGGTCCTCCTCGATCGTCTTCTGGTTCTGGGAGGTGGGGGGCACGATCTTCGCGTCGAGGATCGTCCCCTCGTCGTCGATCCGGTAGCGGTGCCAGCAGATCCCGCGCGGCGCCTCGGTGCATCCGTACCCCGAACCGGCGCGCGGGACGCAGGTGACCGCAGGGACGTCCGGCCGCTCGTACTCGCCGATGATGCGCAGGGCCTCGCCGGCCGCGTACACCGTCTCCACCGCGCGGACGACGATCGAGCGGAACGGGTTGCGGCAGACGGGCCCGAGGCCCGCCTCCGCCGCCGCCTCCTTGGCGACGTCGGACAGCTCCTCGTAGTTGAGGGCGTACCGGGCGAGCGGGCCGACCAGGTAGGCGCCGACGCCCTCGAGCGTCGAGTGCAGCGCGTTCGAGCGCTCCACGTGGTTCTCGGTGAAGTGCTCCTCGTACCCGTCGACCGAGATGTCGAGCCCCGTGCTGGAGACGATCCGGCCGCGCTCGATCGGGTACTCGCCGGGGCTGCGCAGCGAGACGAACGCGTAGTCGCGCTCGTAGTCCGGGAAGTCGAACCCGGCTGTCCAGCGCGTCAGCTCGCGCGCCGCGTCGCGCGCCCACTCGAGCTCCGGGACGAGCGCGCGTAGCTCTGCGGCGGTCGGCGCGCGGTAGAAGCCGCCGACGCGGAAGTTGATCGGGTGCACCTCGCGGCCACCGATGACGCGCATCAGCTCGTTCCCGAGCTTCTTCAGCCGCAGCGCGATCTCGACGAGGTCGCGGCGGTCGCGGGCCAGCTCGATCGCCCCGTCGTAGCCGAGAAAGTCGGGCGCGTGCAGCATCGCCACGTGCAGGACGTGGCTCTCTATCCACTCGCCGCAGTAGATGAGCCTCCGGAGCGCCTGCAGCTGTGCGGGCAGCTCGACCCCGCAGACCTGCTCCATCGCGGCGGCAGAGCTCGCCATGTACGCGATCGGGCAGATGCCGCAGATGCGCGCGGTGATGTCCGGCGCCTCCGTGAAGTGCCGCCCCCGAAGCAGCGCCTCGAAGAAGCGCGGCGGCTCGAAGATCTTGAACTGCACCTCCTCGAGCGCGCCGTCGCGGACCCGGACGAGCATCGCCCCCTCGCCCTCGACGCGTGCGAGATAGTCGGTACGGATCTCGCGCGTCCCGTCACTCATGGTCGAAGCTCGCCTCCCTGAAGGCAGGTGCGTTCGCGTTGAAGGTGCGCAGTGCCCGCAGCATGACCTGGTCGCCCGCGCCGAGCTCCTGCCACTGCAACGCCAGCGCCTTGATGTTGGGGGACTCCATCGGACCGAAACAGCCGTAGCAGCCGCGGCCGTAGGCAGGGCAGATCGCGCCGCAGCCGGCCTGGGTGACCGGGCCGAGGCACGGCGTCCCGTGCGCGACCATCACGCACGGCGTGCCCCGTGCCTTGCACTCCATGCACACGCTCGTCGAGGGTAGGCGCGGCCGCCGCGCGTTGAGCAGCGCGCTGACCGTCTCCACCAGCTGTGCCTTTGAGATCGGGCACCCGCGCAGCTCCAGGTCGACCGGTACGTGGTCGGCGATCGGCGTGGAGGTCTCGAGCGTGGAGACGAACTCCGGCGAGGCGTAGACGAGGGGGATCCACTCGCGCACGTCGGCGAAGTTCCGGAGCGCCTGGATGCCTCCCGCGGTGGCGCACGCGCCGATGGTGATCAGGACGGCGGACTGCTCCCGCACCTCGTGGATCCGCCCCACGTCGTGCGCGGTCGTGACCGAGCCCTCGACGAGCGAGATGTCGTACGGGCCCTCGATCTCGGCGCTCGTCGCCTCGGGGAAGTACGCGATCTCGACGCCTTCGGCGATCGCGAGCAACTCGTCCTCGCAGTCGAGGAGCGACAGCTGGCAGCCGTCGCAGGAGGAGAACTTCCACACCGCGAGCTTGGGCCGGGCGGCGGCGGTCACAGCTCGCGCACCTCCATCAGGCGGGTCATCGCGGCCGCTGGGAACACGGCTCCGTCACGGCAGATGAGCGTCGGCCCGAGCTGGCAGTGCCCGCAGTGCCCGACGGCGCAGCGCATGTTGCGCTCCATCGAGATCCAGATGCGCTCGAGTGGCATCCCCCGGTCGACGAGGGATCTGACCACGAACGTCATCATCACCTCAGGGCCGCAGACGAGCGCCGCTGCACTCGCGGGATCGAAGACCGCGCCCGGGATCAGCGTCGTCACGAGCCCGACGCGCCCGTGCCAGCCGACCGCGGCAGCGTCGACCGTCACGTCGACCTCGACGTCGAGCCGCGCGCGCCACCGCTCCAGCTCCTCCACGAAGAGCAGGTCCTCGGGCGTTCGCGCGCCGACGAGGACCGAGACCGCCCCGTAGTCGTCCCGCCGCCCGAGCGCGTGGCGGATCGCAGGGCGGAGCGGCGCGAGGCCGATCCCGCCCGCGACGACGACCAGGTCGCCGCCGACCGCCTCGGCCAGCGGCCACTCGGTACCGAACGGCCCGCGCACCCCGACGACCGCGCCGGGCTCGAGAGCGCAGAGCGCCCGCGTCACGGCTCCGACGGCGCGGACGGTGTGGGTCAGCGGCCCGTCGCCCTCGTGGTCGCCGCTGGTCGAGATCGGCACCTCGCCGATGCCGAAGGCGTGGAGCATGTCGAACTGCCCCGCGCGCGGGCGGATGCTCTCGTCAAGTGGCTCCAGCTCGAGCGTCCACGTGTCGGCGGTCTCGGGCCTGCGGGAGACGACCCGGTACGGGACCGGGGTCATCGCGCCGCGGAGGGCGGGTTCAGCCGACGCCGACGCCATAGACGTCCAGGAGCCGCACTCTCGCGTGCTGCAGGCGGTCGATCATCACGTGTCCGAAGCGCTTCATCAGCTCGTAGCCGAGCTCCTTGTCGTCCTCGCACTTGCCGCGCAGGCACGCGCCGTCTATCGCGATCGCGCGCACCGGCGTCGCGGCGCGGGCGTCGAAGTGCCAGCGGTAGGGCTCGAAGAGCCACGACCAGCCGACGACGTCGTCGCGCTCGATCGTCTCGATCACGAGCCCTCCGCGCTCGGGCGTGTGCAGCTCGAGCGCCACGCGGCCGCGTCGGACGACGTAGAACGTGTCGGCCGGCTCGCCGTCCCGGAAGAGCAGCTCCTGCTCCTCGAAGCCGACGTTCTTGGCGCAGCCCGCGATCAGGGTCAGCGCGTCCGCGTCCAGGCCGGCGAACACGGGGGCCTGGGCGATCAGCTCATCCAGCGTGCGCACGGTCCACCTCCCCGTCCGTGGCACGGATCGCGGCCAGCTCCTCGGTGACGTCGATCGCGACCGGGCACCAGGTGATGCACCGGCCGCAGCCGACGCAGCCCGACGTGCCGAACTGGTCGAACCACGTGCCGAACTTGTGCGTGAGCCACTGGCGGTAGCGCGCCCGCGGCGAGCGCCGCACGCTGCCGCCGTGGATGTACGAGTGCTCGGTGGAGAAGCACGAGTCCCAGCTCCGCCAGCGCTCGCTCGATCCGTCGGCGAGGTCGTTGACGTCGTCGACCGAGCTGCAGAAGCAGGTGGGGCAGACGAGCGTGCAGTTGCCGCACGTGAGACAGCGCTCGGCCACCTCCGCGAAGCGCGGGTGGTCGAGGTTGGCCGCCAGCAGCTCCGGTAGGCCGGCCGTCTCGAGCTGCCGCCCCATCCGCTCGGCCGCGGCATCCGTGATGCCGAGCGCCGCTTCGCGGTCGTCGCTCGTGGCCTCACGGATCGGGAGCGCCGCCAGGACCAGTCGGCCCCGGTCCGAACCGGCCTCGACGAGGAACCGGTGCCCGCCGTCCATGAGCTCGGTGAGCGCGAGGTCGAACCCGCTCTCGGCCCGCGGGCCGGTCCCCATCGACGTGCAGAAGCAGGTACCGCCGGGCTCCCCGCAGTTGACGGCCACCACGAAGGCCCCCTCGCGGCGCAGGGCATAGTCGCGCTCGACGTAGCGGCCCTCGAGGAAGACGCGGTCCTGGATCGCGATCGCGTGCAGGTCGCACGAGCGGGCGCCGAGCAGCGCAAGCGGGCGCTCGGGGGGCGACTCCTCGTCGATCGCCGGCGGGCCGCCCGTCGGCTGCGCGGCGCGCCACAGGCGCACGCGCGACGGGAACAGCTCCTGCTTCCAGGAGTGAGGGCCGACGGCCCAGCCGAACACGGCGTCGTCGGCGCGCCGCTCGACCCGGTAGGTGGCGGCCTCGCTGTGCGCCGTCCAGCCGTGCGGCAGCTCGTCGGCGGATTCGATCTCGTCCAGCACGATCGCGCCGTCGCGCACCGTCGGGCCGACGACCCGGTACCCCTCGCGGCGGAGCGTCTCGACGAGCGTCGAGAGCCCGTCGGGCCCCATCACGTGGGTGTCGGCGTCGGCGGTGCGCAACTCGGCCACGATTCGTCTGGAGCCAGGATGACCCCCGGACGGCGCCGCGGCATCCGTAGCCTCCGCCTCGATCATGCGGCATTCCCGCACGCCGTGCACGGGGGTGCCCCCGTTGCGCGGGCCGCGTGGTGGCGGCACGCTGCATCCGTGACCGGCGCGCTTCCCGAAGTGGTCGAGCGGCGACGCATCCGCGTCCGCGGCGTCGTCCAGGGCGTCGGCTTCCGCCCGTTCGTGCACCGGCTCGCGACGCGGGACGGGCTGGGAGGGCGCGTCTGGAACGACGGCGAGGGCGTCGTCGTCGAGGTGGAGGGCCCCGCAGCCTTGCTCGATGCGTTCACGCGGGGCCTCAGCGACGAGGCTCCACCCCTGGCGCGGGTCGCGTCGATCACGGGCGAGCGGGTCGCGTGCGTCGGCGAGCACGGCTTCCTCGTGGTCACGAGCCGGGCCGATGGGCGCTCGGCGCTCGTCCCGCCGGACGTGGCCACGTGCGACGACTGCCTGCGCGAGCTCAACGACCCCTCAGATCGGCGCTACCGCTACCCGTTCGTCAACTGCACGAACTGTGGGCCGCGGCTGACGATCGTCACGTGCGTGCCGTACGACCGGCCGAACACGACGATGGCCGGCTTCCCGCTCTGCGAGGACTGCCGCGACGAGTACGAGAACCCGGCGGATCGACGCTTTCACGCCGAGCCGATCGCCTGCCCGGTCTGCGGTCCGCGCCTCTCGGTGCCGCTCGAGGAGGCCGTCGCCGCGCTGCGCGACGGCGCGATCGTCGCGGTGAAGGGGCTCGGCGGCTATCACCTCGCCTGCGACGCTGCGAGCGAACGCGCCGTGGCGCGGCTGCGCGAGCGCAAGGGGCGTGAGGAGAAGCCCCTGGCGGTGATGAGCGCCGAGCCGCTCGCGCTCGCCGAGCCGACCACGGAGGAGCTCGACCTGCTCGGCTCTCCCGCGCGTCCCATCGTGCTCGTGCGCCGGCGAGCCGACGCTCCCGTCGCTCCCTCGGTCGCGCCGGGAACGCCCTGGCTCGGGCTGATGCTCCCGTACACGCCCCTCCACCATCTGCTCTGCGCCGACGTCGCGCGGCCCCTCGTGATGACGAGCGGCAACCTCAGCGACGAGCCGATCGCCTTCGACGACGACCGGGCGCGCCAGCGGCTGGGTGATGTCGCCGACCTGTTCCTCGCGCACGACCGCCCGATTCACCGCCGCTGCGAGGACTCCGTCGTGCGCGCCGACTTCCCCCTGCGGCGCTCGCGAGGCTACGCGCCTTCGGCGCTGCCGCTGCCCGTCCCGCTCGACCGGCCGCTCGTCGCGGCGGGTGCCGAGCTGAAGAGCACCTTCTGCGTCGCCCGCGGCCGCGAGGCGTTCCTCTCCTCCCACCTCGGCGACCTCACCGGCGAGGACGCCTACGCCGCGTTCCGTGACGACCTCGAGCTGTGGCTGGACATGCTCGGCGTGGAGCCCGCCGCGCTCGCGTGCGACCTGCATCCGGACTACCTCTCGACGCGCTGGGCCTGGGAGCAGGGGCTTCCGGTCGTGGAGGTGCAGCACCACCACGCGCACGCAGCCGCGTGCCTCGCCGAGCACGGCGAGCCCGGTCCGGCGCTGGCGGTGGTGCTGGACGGGACCGGCTTCGGTACCGACGGGAGGATCTGGGGCGGCGAGGTGCTGCGCTGCGACCTGACCGCCTTCGAGCGCGTCGCGCACCTCGAGCCCGTGCCGCTGCCGGGCGGCGAGGCCGCCGTGCGCGAGCCCTGGCGCACCGCGAGCGCGTACCTCGAGCTCACCGGTCGCCGGGTTCCCTGGGAGCGATGGGAGCTCGTCCGCCAGAGCCTTTCCGTCAACGCGCCGCTCTCCTCCGGCGCGGGGCGGCTGTTCGACGCGTGCGCGGCACTCCTCGGCGTGCGCGATCGGATCAGCTACGAGGGGCAGGCGGCGATCGAGCTCGAGCACCTCGCCGGGGACCTGCCGGCAGCGGCCTACGAGTGCGCGGTCGAGCACGGCGTCATCCGGGGATCCGAGCTGGTCGCGGCCGCGCACGACGACCTCGCAGCCGGGCGGCCGCGTGCGGAGATCGCGGCGGCGTTCCACGAGGGCGTGGCGACGGCGTTCGCCGCGGCCTGCGCGGAGGCGGGTGGAGCCGAGACCGTCGTCCTCTCCGGCGGCTGCCTGCAGAACCTACGTCTACTCGCCTCGCTCCGCATGCTCCTGGAACGGGAGGGCTTCCGTGTCCTCTCCCACCGCGCCGTCCCCCCGAACGACGGCGGAGTCAGTTACGGTCAGGCGGCAGTGGCCGCCGCGAGGCTCGCATGTGCCTAGGCATCCCCGGCCGGATCGTCGAGATCCCCGACCGGCAGGCCGGGCTTGCCACGGTCGACATCTCGGGGGTGCGCCGCTCGGTCAGCGTGGCCCTCGTCGACGAGCCGTCCGCGCCCGTCGAGCCGGGCGACTGGGTGCTCGTCCACGTCGGCTTCGCGCTGGCCCGGATCGACGAGGAGCAGGCCCAGGAGACGCTCGACCTGCTGCACCGCGGCGTGGAGCTGCAGCAGGAGCTGGACGAGATCCGTCACGGGACGGTCGCGTGAGCCTCGAGCCCGACCGCTGTCTCACCTGCTCGGACGAGGCGGTCGAGGCGCGCGTACGGTCGGTCGAGGGCCTCGAGGCCGTGATCGCGATCGACGCTCGGGTCGAGCGGGTCGCAATCGACCTCGTCCCGGACGCGCGCCCCGGCGACCTGCTCCTCTGCCACGCGGGGATCGCGCTCGAGCGGCTGGAGGAGGCGCCGTGAGGTACGTCGACGAGTACCGCGACCCCGCGCTCGCGCGAAGCCTCTCTGCCGAGATCCGCTCGCTCGTCACCCCGGGCGAGGTCGTGCGGGTGATGGAGGTGTGCGGCGGCCACACGCACGCCATCTACCGCCACGGTCTCGAGGAGCTGCTCCCCGACGAGCTCGAGCTCGTGCACGGGCCCGGCTGCCCCGTCTGCGTGATCCCGATGGGACGCGTCGACGACGCGATCGCGATCGCCGAGACGGAGGGCGTCACCCTCGCCACCTTCGGCGACATGCTGCGGGTGCCCGGCGGGCGCGGCTCGCTGCTCGAGGCAAAGGCGCGCGGGGCCGACGTGCGCATGGTCTATTCGCCGCTCGACGCCCTGGCGCTCGCCGCCCAGGAGCCCGATCGCCACGTGTGCTTCTTCGCAATCGGCTTCGAGACGACCGCCCCGGCGACCGCGGTGACGCTGCTGCGCGCCGGCCAGGACGAGACGCCGAACTTCTCGGTCTTCTGCAACCACGTCCTGATCGAGCCTCCGCTCCGCGCGATCCTCGAGACGCCCGGGCTGCGCGTCGACGCGTTCGTCGGACCGGGGCACGTGTCGTCGGTGATCGGCACCGACGCCTACCGCTTCATCCCCGAGGAATACGGCCGGCCCGTCGTCGTCTCCGCCTTCGAGCCCGTCGACCTGCTGCAGTCGATCGCGATGCTGCTGCGCCAGCGGGTGGAAGGGCGGTGCGAGGTCGAGAACCAGTACACGCGCGTGGTGCGGCGCGACGGGAACGAGCGGGCCGTCGCCGCGATCGCGGAGACGATGGAGCCGCGGGAGGACTTCGAATGGCGCGGCCTGGGGGTGCTCCCGGCGAGCGCCCTGCAGGTGCGGGAGCCGTTCGCCGCCTTCGATGCCGAGCGGCTGTTCGCGCTCCCCGGGGCGCGCATCGAGGACCCGAAGGCCTGCCGTTGCGGCGAGGTGCTGACGGGGCAGATCAAGCCGTGGGAGTGCGGCGTGTTCGGCACGGCGTGCACGCCAGAGCGGCCGCTCGGCACGTGCATGGTGTCGAGCGAGGGCGCCTGCGCCGCGTACTTCTCCTACGGCCGCCTGCGCCGGCCGCGCGAGGAAGCTCCCGTCGGTGCCTGAAGGGGGCCGCCGGCGCCGCCCGGTGCTCCGCGACGAGCTCGTCAACCTCTCGCACGGCGCCGGCGGGAAAGCGACCCGCGACCTCGTCGAGGCCCTCTTCCTGGAGGAGCTCGGCAACGAGGCGCTCGCGCCGCTCGGAGACAGCGCGGTCGTCGCGCCCGCGGACGGCCGGCTGGCGCTGACGACGGACTGCTACGTCGTCCGTCCACTCGTGTTCCCCGGCGGCGACATCGGCGAGCTCGCCGTGAACGGCACTCTCAACGACCTCGCGGTGGCCGGAGCCCGTCCGCTGTGGCTGACGGCCGGGTTCGTGCTGGAGGAAGGGCTTCCGATCGAGCTGCTGCGCAGCGTGGTGCGCTCGATGGCGGCCGCCGCGGAGCGAGCGGGGGTTCCGGTGGCCGCAGGCGACACGAAGGTCGTCGAGCGTGGGAAGGCCGACGGTCTCTACGTGACGACGGCCGGCGTGGGGGTGCTCGACCACGACCTCCAGCTCGTGCCGGGGAGCGTCCGACCGGGCGACCGGGTGCTGCTCTCGGGCACCCTGGCCGACCACGGCATGGCGGTGATGATCGCCCGGGGCGACCTCCACCTCGAGGGGGACGTCGAGAGCGACACGGCGCCGCTCCACGAGCTGACTGCGGCCCTGCTCGGCCTGGGGGAGGCGTTGCGTTGGATGCGCGACCCGACGCGCGGGGGCCTGGCGACGGCACTCAACGAGCTGGCCGCGCAAGCCTCGCTCGCCGTGCGGCTGGAGGAGAGCGCGCTGCCCGTGCGACCGCCGGTCCACGCCGCCTGCGAGATCCTCGGCATCGACCCGCTCTACGTGGCCAACGAGGGCAAGCTCGTCGCCGTCGTCGCGGCGGACTCCGCCGTGGACGCGCTCGCCATCCTGCGCGCGCACCCCCTCGGCGCCGATGCCGTCGAGATCGGCGTGATCGAGCCCGAGCCGGAGGGAATGGTGCTGCTCGACACGTCCCTCGGAGGCAGCCGCATCGTCGACCTGCTCGTCGGCGATCCGTTGCCACGGATCTGCTGAGAGACGGGAGCCGATCTGCAGGTCCTGACCTAGCGGGGGGGTTACCCGGCCCTTCGGCCGGTCCACCTCGGGCGCGCCTGGTTATAGGCTCCAGCGGTGGTCGAGCGGCTCGACGAGGAGCGCATCGAGATGCTCCGAAGCTGGGGAGAGGGTCTCTCCGGCAGCGATCGCGACGAGCTGCGCGCGGCGGGGCGCGCGATCCTGATGCTGATCGAGGAGATCGACCGGCTCGAGGCCGACATCTGGAACGAGCGGGCGGCCCACCTGCAGGCGGGCGAGCAACGCTCGTCGCAGTCCCTGGCGAGCACGCTCCGGGACCGCCTCGCGCAGCGTGCCCTGCCAGGCGAGCCGACCGCGTAGGCTCAGTTGTCGCGGGCGACCAGGCCGACCGCCTGCCCGTCGAGCCAGCCGAGGAACCGACGCGGCGCGGAGAGCTGGGGCAGCCGCGCGCTCCGCTGCACGTAGCCGTCTCTCACGCCGAGGCCGCCCCAGGCCTCCAGGAGCTCGGGGCGCACGCGGTACGCGCCGGCGCGATACCCCGCGAACGGGAGGCAGCGCTCGAAACGGCCGGAGCGCCCTTCGCGGCCGCGGACGACGACGTCCGTCGCGCCGATCTCCCTGCGCCGCGTATGCGCGTTCTCGTGCCATTGCGCGGCCGGCAGGTCGCGCGCGGCGACGATCTCGTCGACCGTGAGCAGCCCGATCAGCGCGTAGACCAGGCGTCGCTCGCGGACGTCCCGCAGCCCGGCGTAGAAGACGAGCAGGTCACCGGGGCCGAGCTTCTCCCGGATCTGGCGAGCCCGCTGACGGCGGTCGCCGTACGTCAGGCTCGCGAAGTCGGGATCCGCGTGCGCCGCCCGCTCGCGCAGGCCGGGCGGCAGCCGGGCTCCGAGCCGCTCGACCGCGGGCGCCCAGCGCTCGAACGGTGTCTCGAGGCCCTTCCGGAGCGGCTCGGTCTCCGGGATGGGCACGTAGGCGAAGTCTCCGGTCGTGGAGTCGACGGGGCCGTTCCAGCGTCCGCCTGCGTCGGTGCAGTCGGCTCCGACGCGGACGAGGAGCGCCCTCACGCGACGACGCGCGCGAGGGCCCCTAGCTCCTCCTCCGAGACCCGCCACGAGCCCGCGGCGGCATTCGCGCGCACCTGTTGGGGGCTCGTCGCACCGGCGATCACCGACGCGACCCCCGGGATCGAGGCGAGCCCGCCGATCGCGAGCTCGAGCAGGGGGCGCCCTCGCTCGGACGCGACCTTTTCCAGCGCCTCGGCGACGTCGAAGTCCTCGTCGTCGAGGCGCTCTCCTGACAGGCGGCTGCCTTCGGGCGCCGGCTCGCCGCGCCGGTACTTGCCGGTGAGCAGCCCGCTCTCGAGCGGGAAGTAGGGCACGTAGCCGATTCCCAGCTCGCGGCAGAGCGGCAGCACCTCGGCGTCGTCGTCGCGGTGGGCGAGGCTGTAGTGGTTCTGCACCGCGACCACGGTGACGCCGCTCGCGGCCGCTTCGCGGATCAGGTCGGCGCCGACGTTCGAGAGCCCGAGCCAGCGGACCCTCCCCTCGTCGACGAGCTCCTGCATGGCGCCGAGCGTCTCCGCGAGCGGCGTCACGCCGTCGGGGCGGTGGTAGTAATAGAGGTCGATCACGTCCAGGCCGAGCCGCTCGAGCGAGCCGTCGATCGCCCGCCGGACGTGGTCACGAGAGCCGCCCGCGCCCGGTACCGACGCGTTCTGGCCGAACTTCGAGGCGAGCACGACCCGATCGCGGCGGTCGCCGAGCGCTGCGCCGATGAAGCGCTCGCTGTCGCCCGAGCCGTACGTGTCCGCCGTGTCGAGGAAGGTGATCCCGACCTCGAGGGCGGCGTCGATCACGGCGCGCGTCGCCCCCCGATCGAGCCGCCGGCCGAAGTTGTTGCAGCCGAGCCCGACGCGTGAGACCTCGAGATCGGAGCTGCCGAGGCGCGTCACCTCCACGCCCGCAAGCCTATGCCA
Source organism: Gaiella sp. (assembly GCF_035710885.1). Lineage (GTDB taxonomy): Bacteria > Actinomycetota > Thermoleophilia > Gaiellales > Gaiellaceae > Gaiella. Next base: position 25,603 of record NZ_DASTCS010000063.1, read on the forward strand.
CGGGTCAGTTGGGCCGCGGCGCCTGGAGCGCCCGCGCGAGCACCGGGTCGCGTCCGGCGAGGAAGTCCTCGATCGTGAGCCGGACGGCGATGTGCGGCCGGGTCGTGAGCGCGCCGGGACGGCCGAAGCGCTGGTAGGTCGTGGCCACCCTCGCGGTCAGGCCCGCGGCCGGGAGCTCGACTGCGCTCGAGTCGCCCCACTGGCTCGGTGCGCCACCGGTGGGCTCGCCCAGCAGCCGCACACGGGGCAACGCGTCGACGTCGGCGGCGAAGTTCCCCGCCGCGGAGAAGGTCGCGCGCCCGATCAGGAGCATGACGGATCGCGTTCGCGACAGCCGGTCCATCGCGTCGAGGAGGGCGCCGTACGTCGTGTTGTCGCCGCCGTGGTTGAGCCTCACGTCGACGACGACCCGCTGGACCTCCGGGCGGCGCGCGGCGCGCAGCAGCCGCTGCGAGACCGTCCAGGTCTGCGCGGTGGTCGCGTGGTACCCGAGGTACAGCGTCCTGCCTCGGTCGAGGCGCGTGAGCCACTGGTCCCGCTCGGGGAAGCGGAGCCAGAGCGGCTGGGTCGCGGCCGGCCTCCTCAGCGGTGCGAGGATCGACCCGATCGAGGCGAACGAGGACGCGGAGACCGGCTCCAGCACGGCCGAGCGGCCGTCTGCGAACGTCAGCCGGGCCGTGCCGCCGTCGGTCAGCCCGAGGCCCGCGAGCACTTCCTCGGTGACGACGTACTCCGGCAGCAGGTCGAGCACGGTCGATGCGTTGTCGCGAGGCACGAGGGGGCGCACCGCCGCAGTGATCCGCTCGATCGGGACGTCCTCGATCGCCGTCAGGCGCGCGCCGACGAGGTCCGCCCGTCCCGGGGCGGCGACGACGTGGAGGCCCGTCGGGAAGGCGTAGAGCCTCAACGGGTAGACATGGAGCGGCCGGGCGTGCCGGTCGTACGGATAGACCGCCGTGTGCCCGTTCCGGGGCCCCGCGAGCGCGACGAGTCGCATCAGGCCGACGACGAGCGCCGGACGGTCGAGGGTCGAGGCCTGGCGCGCGAGCGCGGTCGCCTCGGCGCGAAAGCGCGGACGTGGCGTCGAGGCGAAGAGATCGGGGTGCAGCCGTTCCATCGTGGAGGCGAGCTCCAGGACCTCGCGTTCCGCGGCGGGGGCCGCCGCGAGCGAGCCGCCTGCACCCGCGAGGAGGACGACGAGCGACGCGACGACGTGCGCCGCCGTCCTCACTCGTCCTCCTCGAGCTGCTCGAGCACCCAGCCGGCCCAGGCGATGTCCTGCTCGGCGCGCTCGATCGCGCGGCGCAGCTCGAACCAGTGGAACCGGTCGGCGCCCGTGCGGGTGTTGGTGGGCTCGATCCGGCGGTAGACGTCGAGGCGGGCCTGCGTCTCCCGGCGGAACCGCTCGACGTGCCCGGAGACCACCTCGCGCGGCAGCAACGAGCCGACGAAGAGCCGTAGGTGGAAGGCGGCCTCGCCGCCGGCCTCGTCGGCGAGCCACGCGTCGAGCGCCGCCCGCCCGTCGCCGGTCAGCCGGTAGACCTGCTTGTCGGGCCGCGTCCGCTGGCGCACCGTGCGCACGCTCAGGTGGCCGTCGCGGACGAGACGCGGCAGCAGCGCGTAGAGCTGGCTGCGGGCCGGCGCCCAGACGTGCCCGATCGCACGGCCGACCCGCTTCGTCAGCTCGTAGCCGGAGCCCTCTCCACCGAGCGCGAGCTCGGCGAGGACGGCGGCCTCGCTCGTCGTGAGCGCTCTGGTGGCGGGGCGCGTGATGACCACGGGGCGACGCTATCAGTCCGTCCTGGAATAGTCCACCTCGGACTAAGAAGCCGATCCCCGGATCTCGCTAGGCTCCGCCCGGTGACGGGCCCGCTGCGCTCGCCTCGGTTCGCCGCGGCGGCCGGGCTGTTCCTGCTCTGGTGCGCGGCTGCCGCGTTCCTGGCGGTCTGGTTCTCCGGTCGGATCCGCGACTGGTCGGTGATGACCGACGAGATGCAGTACGCGAAGCTCGCCCTCGCCGTCGCCGAGACGGGGTCGCCGTTGCCGTCGCTCCACGACACGTCGGTCTCGCTCGCGAACCAGCTCTATCCGCTGCTGCTCGCCCCGCTGTACGGCTCGCTCTCCTCGCCCGATGCCTTTCGCGGCGCACACGTGCTCAACGCCGTGGTGATGACGAGCGCCGCCTTGCCCGGCTATCTCCTCGCGCGGCAGCTCCTTCCGCGAGCCTGGTCGTACGCGGTCGCGGTGCTGACCGTCGTGATGCCCTGGATGGTGCTCACGGGCTTCGTGATGAGCGAGGCGGTCGCGTACCCGGCCTTCCTCTGGGCCGCACTCGCCTTCCACCGGACGATCGTGGAGCCGTCACCGCGCCGCGACCTGGTGGCCGTGGTCGCCCTCGCGGTCGCGATCCTGGCACGGACGCAGTTCTCCGCGCTCGCGCTCGTGCTTCCGCTCGCCATCCTCGGCCACGAGCTCGGCGGCGCGTCCCCCTCCGCCACGGGCGGCGGTGCCCGGCAGCGGCTGGCCGCCGGTGCGCGCGCCGCCGTGGGCCGGCACCGCACCCTGTGGGCGCTGTACGCGGTGGGGGCGCTCCTGGCGGTCGCCCTCCTCCTCGCCGGGTACCGGCTGTTCGGAGCGTACGAGACGACGGTGGAGGAGGGGTCCGTGCTGCCCTGGGGGACCTGGTGGTCGGCCGTCGAGCACGTCGCGGTGGTCGGGATCGGGTGTGGGGTCGTGCCGCTCGTGCTGGGCGGCGGGTGGATGCTCGCCTCCGTCGTGTGCCCCTCGCGCCCGGAGCGCCGCGCCTTCGCGACCCTGTCGCTCCTCCTGCTCGCGGCGCTCGCCGTCGAGACCGCCTCGTTCGACCTGCGCTTCGGCGGGAAGGACATCGTTCGCGACCGATACCTCTTCTACGTCGTCCCCTTGCTGGTCGTCGGAGCGGCGGCCGCGCTGACCGAGCGGCGGCGCGGGCCCACCGCGGTCGGGGCAGGGGCGATCACCGGGCTCCTCGCCGCAGGGAGCCTCGGGCTGGCGTTCCCCACGTTCCCGGGGATCTCGGTCGACTCGCCGGTGAGCATCCTCAACGAGACGTTGATCGACCAGTCGGGATCGCTCGGCACCGGGACCTTCGTCGCGCTGCTCGTCCTCCTCCTCGGGGCGGTGCTCGTGCTCGGTCTCCTGGTCGCGCCGCGGCTCCCGCTGGCCGTGACCCTGTTCGCGGCGGTGCTCGTCTTCTCAGCGCTCATGCTGCGCAGCGAGGTCGACCGGATCCTGGACGGCACCGGCCTCAGCGGCCGGCCGCTCGCGGGGCCGCCCGGAGAGGCCCTCGACTGGGTCGACACCGTCGTGCCGGACGGCGAGGGGGCCGCAGTCGTCTCGTTCCCGCTCTCGACGGCCTGGGGGGTGAGCGCAATCCAGTGGTGGGACGTCGAGTTCTGGAACAACACGGTCACGCGGGCATACGGCGCCCCGGACGGGAACTTCACCTACACGCCGTTCCCCCTCCGTACCCTCGAGATCGACCGGACGACGGGGCTGATCGAGGGCACGGCGGACGCGCCCGCCTACCTCGTCGTCGTGCCGGGCGACCCGCGCTTCGGCCTCGCCGGGGTCGCGCACGCGTCGAGCTCCGGGCTCCGGGTCATCGCGGCCGAGCGACCCTACCGAGCGGTCTGGTCGAGCCGCGGTCTCTCGACCGACGGCTGGACCCGCCCCGGCATCCCGGCGTCGGTCCGCGCCCATGCGCCGCTGGGCGCCCCCGCCGCGGTGAGCCGCATCCGGATCCGGCTCCGGGCGCCCGAAGAGGCCGAGGCCCGCTACCGGATCTCGACGGCGCTCGCCGACCGCTCCGGCGTGATCTCCCCCGCAGGCACGGCGGAGGAGACCGTCCTCGTGTGCGTCGCCCCCGGATCACCCGCCGACGTGGCGATCCGGACGTCGACGAGCGCGCTCGTCCCGGGGCCGCCCCTGTTCCCGGATCCGGAGCCGCACCGCCGGGTCGGCGTCCTCGTCGGCCCCGTGGTGGTGGAGCGGACCGGGCGTGCCTGCGACGCCGCCTGAGCTCAGGGGCGGGCAGCCCTGGGCGAGCGCGACGTCATGCAGCGCATGCGTCGAGAGCGCTCAGCCGCGGGCGCGGACGCGCACCTCGGCGACCTCGGCCGCGCTGTCCGGCGCCAGCCCGGTGACCCAGAGCACGACGTAGCGGCCCGGGCGCCGTGCGACCGGGAACCGCGTCCGGGCGGCGACGATCCGGGCCGGTGAGACGGTGGTGAACGGCCCCTGCCGCGACGTGCCGAGGCGCACCTCCGCGCGGAACCCGGGCGTCGGGGTGTCGACGACCACCTGCTGGATGCGGACCCGGCGCCCCGCGTCCAGCACGAGGCCGACACCGTTCTTGAAGAACCTCGAGTAGCGCTCCGTGCGCCAGTGCGTGTCCTGCCGTCCGTCGACCGCGAGCGAGGCCTCCTCGTCCCGCTCCCGCCCGTCGCCCTCCGGGTCGAACGCCCCCGCGGCGGCCAGCTTCACGAAGCGCACGGGCTGCGGGCGGGGTGTCGTCGGCCGCGGGGTCGCGGTCGTGGTGGCGGGCGGCTCGGCGGGCTGCACCGACGGGTCGTCGTCGAGGCCGAGGGAGACCGCGTACCCGAGCCCGATCAGGAACAGCGCGAGGGCGCCGCCGGCCATGAGCCGCGTCGCGTTCGGGGTGACAGTCAACCGGCCGTTCATGCGACGCGACCGATGCTCTTCGCACGGAGACAGGTCGTGCGCGGCGAGACCCCCATACGCGGCCAGTCTACGGCGATCGGGCCCGGGGAAACCGCCGCCCGGCGCTCGCGCGTACCCTCGTTCGGTGGCATTCCTCGCCGCGCTCGCAGTCGTGACCGGGCTGATCGTCGGGCTCCCGCTCCTGATCGTGGGGCTGGCGCTCCTCGGCCCTGCGGGCTGGATCGCGGCCGCGGTCGTCCTGCCGCTCGCCACGCTCGCCGTGATCCTGTGGCTCGGCCGGGCACGCACGGGCGACGGAGAGCCGCCGCCGAGCTAGTCGATTCAGCGAAGGACGGGGAGCGCCGCTGGATCCAGGCCGAGCCATTCCCGCGCAAGCCGTGCCAGCGTGCCGTCGCGACGCAGCCGCCGCAGCTCGCGGTCGACGGCCTTCACGTCCAGGCCTGCGCCGGGCGGAACCAACGCGACCAGGCCCTCGCCCCTCGCGATTCGACCGACCACCGGCCCGAGCACACGGCGTTGAGGCTCCACGAACCGTCCCGCCTCGACGGCCGGGACGAGCGCCGCGTCGCAGAAGCCGGTACGAAGCGACGACCGGAGTCGCTCCGTCCCGGCGACGAGGACCGGCGCCCGGCTGGTCCGTAGCGACGCCGCGGCCCGGGCGGCCTCGGAGCCGCGTACGGCGCAGAGCAGCGCGCCCCGGAGATCGGCGAGGCGGCCGGGCCGCCCGAGGCCGCGCCGTGTCACGACCGCGATGTCGGTCGTCACGTACGGGACGGTGGTGTGCCCGGCGGCCACGGGAACGCCCGCCGGCTCGATCCCGGCGAGCGCGAGGTGCCACCCGGGAGCGCCGGCCACGGACAGCCTGCCCGGTGACGCGTGGACGAATGCTCCGACCCTGCCGCCGAGTCGTCGGGCGAGCGTGCGCGCGAGCTCCACCTCGAACCCGCGGGCGAGGATCACGTCCTTCCCCCGCACGACGCCCGCCTGGAGCGACGCGTTCGTGAGCCCGAGCGCAACGACCAGCGACTGAGCGGGAGGCCGGGCCGGCGGTGCCGACGGGTCGGCTGCTGCGCCGACGCCGGGCAGGGCGAGCACCCCGAGGGCGAGGGCGGCGGCCACCGTGCGGCGGAGGGAGCTCACGCGGTCCCCCAGACCACGTCGACCGGAGTCCCGTGGGCGGCGAAGGCGTAGAGCAGCGGAGCGTCGCGGGCCATCATCCGGATGCACCCGTGCGAGGCCGGGTAAGCCGGCACCGACGGGTAGGCATGGAAGGCGATCCCGCCGACGAAGTAGCTCGCCCAGGGCATCCAGGTCGAGAACGGCACCGACCAGGACATGCGCTCCTTGCGGAAGACCCGGAACGAGCCGCTCGGAGTTGCCCCACCGGCGCCGGTCGAGATGTGGAACACGCGCTCGACGCGGTTGCCGACGATCTGGAGGGCGACCTGCCGGCCGAGCAGGATCTCCACCCGCCGGCCGGGCCTCCGGACGGCCGGGGTGGGACGCATCGCGCGGAGGAGCGCGGCGGTCACGCCCGCATCCAGCGCGCCGGTGCGCGGGAGCCCGGACCACTTCTGGAAGGCGAGTACTGCGATCGAGGTCTCCTCGCCGGGCTGCCCCGTGACCCCCGTCGGCGCCATGAAGCCGAGGTCGGCCAGGAGCTGCTGCGTCCCGCGAAGGTCGGGCGCCCGCTGCTCGGGCACGGGCTCGCGGACGGTGCGGCGGAGGTCGTAGCCCGGGAACAGGCCGATCGGGACGCCGCCCTCGATCCGGATCCTCACGCCGAGCACGCCCGGCACGGCCCGCAGCGTGCGGACGAGCTGCCCCACTCGCGCGCTGAGCGAGCCCTCGTTGCGGCCCGCGGTGAACCGGGCGGCGAGGTCGACCGTCACGACGCGACGCGAGATCCGCAGGTCGCGGATCGCCGTCCCGGTGGGGATCGCTGTCCGCAGTCCGCTCGCGCGCTCGCGCTTCGTGGGCCCGGCCAGGAGCGAGCGCACGAGCCCGGGGACCCCGGGTGCGACGCGGGCGACGGGAGCCGGCTGCGCACGCTGCAGGAACCACACCTCGCCCCGGATCGCGCCCGCACCCGTTGCGGGCGCCGCGAGTGAGAGCGCCATGAGGGCGACGAGCAGGACCGAAGCGCGTCTCACGCGCGGTGAGTTCCGCCCCACGGTCGCGAATCCTGCGCCCATGCCGCCGACACGGCAGGTCCATCGGCAGGCCGCGCGCGACGCTTGACAGCGCTCGCGGCGATAAGACTCGAGCGTGCCGCAGACGTGGAGGGACGGGTGGCTACGGCCCGGCCGGGTGCGCGCGGACGATCACGACCGGGCAGGGGGCATGGTCTGCGATCCGTCCCGACGTCGACCCGAGCAGCGCCTCCGCCAGGGCGCCTCGCCCGCGGTTGCCGACCACGAGCAGGTCCGCGCCCTCGGCCGCCGTGATGAGCGCATCGGTGGCATCGCCCTGGACGAGCGACACCGTCACGCCGTGGTCGTCGCCGAGCACGTCGCGGACCTGCTCCGAGGCGATCCGCTCGGCGGCATGCTGCGTCGCCTCGAGAACGTCCGCGCTCTCGGTCCACGCCATCGGCACGAGCCCGGAGTCGGCGGGAGTCGTCACGGGGACGTAGCTCCAGGCGTGCACCGCCTCCACGGTCGCGCCCCGCAGCGCAGCCTCCTCGACTGCCCAGCGCAGCGCCGCGGCGGCGTGCTCGCTCCCGTCGATCCCGACGACGATCCTGCCCGGCATCGCCCAGATCATGCCGATTCGAGGCGTGCCACGAGAACTCGTTGCTCAAGCTGGGCGTCGTTGCCGCCGATGCTCCGTCTGAGGCCCGTGAACCCTCCTTCGAACATCCCTGCCGCGGACCGACCGCCCCGTCCCGACGCGGGCGACGCGAACGACCCGCTGGTCGAGTCGTACCGCAAGCTCGCGGACGTCTTCCACGAGCTCCTCTCCGAGCAGTCGCTCGACGACCTCCTGAACCGCATCGCGCACACCGTGGGGGAGCTGATCCCCTACGACGACATCACGTTCTACGAGGCCGACGAGGCCAAGCGCCGGCTGAAGGCCGTGTACGCCTCGGGCCGGGACTCCGAGAAGGTGCTCGCCGACGAGCCGTTCTCGTACGGCGAGGGGATCACCGGCTGGGCGGTCGAGCACCGCGAGCCCGTCCTCGCGAACCGCGCCGAGCTCGACCCGCGTGTCCGCTTCGTGGCCGACACGCCGCCCGATCCCGAGTCGCTCGTCGTCGTCCCTCTCGTCGCGCGCGGACGCCTCAAGGGAACGCTCAACATCTACCGCTCCGGGTTCCAGGAGTTCACCGAGGACGAGTTCCTGCTCGCCGTCCGCTTCGGGGACGCCGCCGCGCTCGCGGTCGACAACGCCCACATCCGGGCGTCGCTCGAGCGCCAGGCCCAGACCGACCCGCTGACCGGCCTCTGGAACCACCGCGCCTTCCACGAGCGGCTCCGTCAGGAGCTCGTCGACGCGTCCACCGACCAGTCCTCCGTCTCGCTCGTGATGCTCGACCTCGACGACTTCAAGCGCGTGAACGACGTCTACAGCCACGCGACCGGCGACCACGTGCTCTCCGAGGTCGCGACGATCCTGCTCTCGTCGGTCCGCTCCGGCGACGTCGTCTCCCGGATCGGAGGCGAGGAGTTCGCGATCATCGCGCCGGCGAGCGGGCTGTCCGACGCCTTCAGGCTCGCCGAGCGCGTCCAGGAGCAGGTGGCGTTGACGGAGTTCAGCCCGGTCGGGCCGATCAGCGTCTCGATCGGCATCGCCTCCGGGCCGGAGCACGCAGCCAACCCGCGCGAGCTCGTCGCGTGCGCCGAGGTCGCGATGATGACGGCGAAGGCACGGGGGAAGGGCCAGATCGTCGTGTTCCACGAGGACGGGCGCGAGCGCCCAGTGGAGAGCCTCGACTCGCGCCGGGCCGAGTTCCGCTCGATCGCGCACCTGAAGATGCTCCACGGCGTCTCGACGAAGCTCAGTCGCCTGAACGACGTCGCGGAGATCGGCGCGACGATCGCCGACGAGCTTCGCCTCCTGATCGACTACCACAACTGCCGTGTCTTCGTCCGCGACGGCGAGGACCTGCGCCCGATCGCGTTCCGGGGCGACCTGACGGCGTCCGGCTCGGCGATGGAAGTGCTTCAGACCCGCGTGGGCGAGGGCGTCACCGGCCACGTCGCGCTCACGGGCGAGCCGTTCCTCACCGGCGACGCGGCGAACTGCGGGATCGGCGTCCGGATCCCGGGGACACCACGGATCGAGGAGTCGCTGCTCGCCGTCCCGCTTCGCTACGGCGCGACGGTCGTCGGCGTGATCGTGGTCTCGAAGCTCGGTCTCGACCAGTTCGACTCGGACGACCTCCGCCTCCTCGAGGTGCTGGCCGGCCACGTCTCGGTCGCGCTCGTCAACGCTCGCCTCTACGACTCTCAACGGCGGGAGGCCGAGAGCGCCAAGGCGCTGCTCGAGCTCACGCGAGAGCTGTCGGCCGTCACGAACCTGGACGGCGTGCTCGACCAGGTCGTGCGCGGCGCGGCCCGGATCATGGGGTCCCGGCGCTGCTCGATCTGGCTGCCGACGCACGACGGCGGGCTCATCTGCCGCGCCGCGGTGGGAGACGCGGGGTACACGGCGCTCCAGGGCCGCTTCCTGCCCCCCGACGTCGTCGCGCGCTTCTCGACGCGCGGCGCGCCCTTCGTGACGACACCCGAGGAGGCGACCCTGCTCCAGCGGGCCGCCGGCGCCGACGCGGCGGGCCTTCCCCACGCCGTGTCCTTCATCCCGCTCGACCAGGGGCTGGCGGCGCTCGCGGTCGCGACGGAGACCGCCATCCGCTCGCGCGAGCTCGAGCTGCTCGCGGGGATCGCGAGCCAGGCGCGGCTCGCGATCACGAACGCAGGCAGCTTCGCGACGCTGGAGCGGACCTTCCTCTCGACGGTCGAGGCGCTCGCGAACGCACTCGAGGCGAAGGACTCCTACACCTCCTCCCATGCCCGCTGGATCTGCGACATGTCGGTCGAGGTAGGGCGCGCGCTCGGGCTCGACGCGGTGCACCTCAAGCGCGTCGAGCTCGGCGCCCTGTTCCACGACATCGGCAAGATCGGCATCCCGGCGTCGATCCTGATGAAGCCCGGGCCTCTCACGACCGAGGAGCGGTCGATGATCCAGCGCCACCCGGAGCTCGGCGAGCGCATCCTGGCCCCGATCGACCAGCTCGCGGCCGTGCGACCGATCGTCCGGGCCTGCCACGAGCGCTTCGACGGCCTCGGGTACCCCGACGGCCTCCGCGGCGACGGGATACCGCTCGAGGCGCGGATCATCTTCGCCTGCGACGCGTTCCACGCGATGACCACCGACCGGCCCTACCGCGAGGCGCTGCCGGTCGAGGAGGCGTTCCGGCGGCTCGTGGACGCGGCCGGGACGCAGTTCGACCCGCGTGTCGTCGACGTCTGCCTGCGTGTGCTGAAGAAGCCTCCGCCCGCCGAGCTCTGAGCCGGCCCGGGAGCCGGGCGCTCGACGCCGCTCACCCGACGCGCCGCAGCACCCTGAGCGCACGCCCCTGGAGCGGGACCCGGGCGCGGGCCGCGTGCGTGGTCCCGTTCGGCCCGAGCTCCGGGTCGCCGGTGCAGAGCTCGTGCGCCCAGCGGCGGCCGAAGCGCGCCGGCGGCAGGACGAACGTGACCGGGTCCCGCCACGCGTTGAAGAGCACGATGAACGACTCGTCCACCACCGGCTCGCCGTCCGCGGTGAGCGTGGGGATCTCCGCACCGTTCAGGAAGGCGCCGAGGGTGAACGCGTCGCCGCGCGACCAGTCGGCCTGGGTCATCCGCCGACCGTCGGGCCGGAACCACCAGACGTCCGGCGCGCCCGAGCCCTGCCGCTCCTCGCCCGTGAGGAACTCCGGGCGGCGGAAGACCGGGTGCTCGGCCCGCAGGCGGAGCAGCCGCTTCGTGAACTCGAGGATGCCTCGGGCGCGCTCGTCGGGCTCCCAGTGGAGCCACGAGAGCTCGTTGTCCTGGCAGTAGGCGTTGTTGTTCCCCTGCTGGGTTCGCCGCAGCTCGTCGCCCGCGAGCACCATCGGCGTTCCCTGCGACAGGAGCAGTGTCGCCAGGAAGTTGCGCGTCTGGCGATCCCGCAGGGCGTTGACCTCCGGGTCGTCCGTCTCGCCCTCGACGCCGCAGTTCCACGAGCGGTTGTCGTCGGTGCCGTCGCGGTTGTCCTCGAGGTTGGCCTCGTTGTGCTTGCGCTCGTGGGAGACGAGGTCGCGCAGCGTGAAGCCGTCGTGGCAGGTGACGAAGTTGATCGAGGCGGAGGGGTGACGGCCGTCGGACTGGTAGAGGTCGCTCGACCCGGTGAACCGGCGCGCGAACTCGGCCACCGCCGTATGCCCGCGCCAGAAGTCGCGCATGGTGTCTCGATACATCCCGTTCCACTCCGACCACAGGATCGGGAAGTTCCCGACCTGGTAGCCGCCCGGCCCGACGTCCCAGGGCTCCGCGATCAGCTTCACCTGGGAGAGGACGGGGTCCTGGTGGATCACGTCGAAGAAGGCGGACAGCTTGTCCACGTCGTACAGCTCGCGCGCCAGCGCGGACGCGAGGTCGAACCGGAAGCCGTCCACGTGGCACTCCGTCACGAAGTAGCGCAGCGAGTCCATGATCAGGCGGAGCACCGACGGGTTGACGGGGTTGAGCGAGTTGCCGGTCCCCGTGAAATCCATGTAGTGGCGCGGGTCGTCGGGCTGGAGCCGGTAGTAGGCGGCGTTGTCGATGCCCTTGAACGAGAGCGTCGGGCCGAGATGGCTCCCCTCGGCGGTGTGGTTGTAGACGACGTCGAGGATCACCTCGATCCCCGCGCGGTGCAGTGCCTTCACCATCCCCTTGAACTCCCGCACCTGCTCCCCACGCGTGCCGGTCGCGGCGTACCCGGCATGCGGCGCGAGGAAGCCGATGGTCGAATACCCCCAGAAGTTGGAGAGCCCTCGCGCGACGAGGAGATCCTCGTCGGCGATGTGGTGGACCGGAAGGAGCTCGACCGCGGTGACGCCGAGATCGCGGAGATACTCGATCGCGGCATCCGACGCGAGCCCGGCGTAGGTACCGCGCAGGTCGTCGCGCACGTCGGGCATCAGCCTGGTGAACCCCTTGACGTGGAGCTCGTAGATCACGGTCTCGGCCCACGGTCGCTCGATCCGGACGTCGCCCTCCCAGTCGAACGTCTCGTCCGTCACCACGCAGCGCGGGATCGCCGGGGCCGAGTCTTCCGCGTCCCGAACGTCTTCCTCACCCGGCGCGTAGGCGAGGACGCGCGCACGGTCGAACGCGATCGGTCCCTCGATCGCCTTCGCGTAGGGGTCGATCAGGAGCTTGGCCGGATTGAATCGGTGGCCGTCCGCGGGCTTCCACGGTCCTTCGACGCGGTAGCCGTAGCGCTGCCCCGGCCCGACGCCCGGGAGATAGACGTGCCACGTGTGCGCCGTCCGCTGCCGCATGGCGATCCGCTCCTCCCGGTCGGACTCGTCGAAGAGGCAGAGCTCCACGCCCTCGGCGTTCTCGCTGAACAGCGAGAAGTTCGTCCCGCTGCCGTCCCAGGTCGGGCCCAGCGGGAACGGCACACCGGGCCAGGCCGTGCGATTCACCGCGGCACCGTATCGGCCGCCCCGGAGGGCCTCGGCCCGCTTAGCCCGCGGCTTCGGCCCTGCGCAGGCCGCGGACGCCCCACACCGCGAAGACGGCGATCAGAACGAGCCCCAGCGTGAAGGCGAGGGCGACCTCGGTCGGAGCGCCCGAGATGAGGCTCCGCCCCGCCTCGAGCATGTACGTGACCGGATTGACCGTGGCGGCCGTCTCGATCCACCCGGACAGGAGGTCGACGGGCACGTACACCGGGGCGAAGAACAGGAGCAGGAAGACGGGCATCTGCATCAGCGGGCCGACCTGAATCGTCCGGAAGCGGAACGCGATCCCCGCCGACCAGAGCAGCGCCGCGACGTTGAGCAGCAGCGCGAGCGTGTAGAGGCCGATCACGTCGACGGGGCCGCCCCCGACGTCCATCCCCACGAGGAGCGCGATCGCGGTGAGCATGGTCGCGGTGATCCCCCAGCGCACGAGCGCGGCAAGCGCGTAGCCGACGAGGATGCCGATCCGGTTCGGCGAGGCGAGCAGCAGCCGCTTGCCGAAGCCGCCCTCGAAGTCCCGCGCGATCCCGAACCCGGTGAACACGCCGCCGAAGGCTGCGGACTGGAGCAGGACGAACACGAACTGGAAGGCGGTGTAGTCGCCCGCGAAGTCGAATCCGGGCACCTCGGAGACCTGCGAGAGCCCGCCGGCGAACGCCGTGAAGAAGAAGAGCGGGAAGAGCAGCCCCGGGAGGAGGAGCGAGGGGGTGGTGAGGACGTTGTGCAATGTGCGCCACGCGACGCCCCTCGCGACCGGCCAGACCGTCACGTGCGGGTCATCCTCTCGGTCAGCGCCCACGACGCGAGCGCGAGCGAGACGACCGCGATCACGATCGCGATGCCGAACCCGAGCGCGAGGGCCTGGGCGTCCCAGCCCGTGATGATCAGGCTGCGGACGCACTCGATCAGATACGAGACCGGGTTCACCGAGGCGAGCCAGCGGAACCAGTCGACGGCGATCAGGTCGCGCGGGGTGTTCATCGACGAGATGAAGAGGAACACGAACAGCAGCGGGAACATCCCCTGCACGGCCTCCCCCGTGCCCGTGCGCAACGCGAGGAAGGAGCCGAGCGCGCCGAATCCCAGCGAGACGATCAACGAGAACACGAGCAGCACGACGATGCCGGCGGGGCCGGAGGCGAAGTCGACGCCCAGGACCAGCCCGACCACGATGTAGACCGCCGACTGGATCAGCCCGAGGACGACGATCCCCGAGAGCTGGCCGGCGAGCAGGGACGAGCCGCGGAGCGACGTCAGCGAGAGGCGGTTCAGGAAGCCCGTCTGGATGTCGCGGGCGAGATCGGTCCCGGCGTTCATCGTCGCGAACAACGCGCCCTGGATGAACGGCACGGCAAGCGCGAAGGCGAGGAACGAGTCCGTCGGGAAGCCCGGCAGCGCGGTCGAAGGCTCGAGACCCGCGGCGTTGACGAGCATCAGCATGACCGGAAAGACGAGCGGCGGGATCGCCATCGCCGGCTGCCTCAGCGTGCGGCGGACCGAGCGACCCGCGATGGCGCCGACCTGGACGGCGAGGACGCTCATCCGCCGTCCGCCTCTGCCGCCCCCTCGAGCGTACGCCCTGTCTTCGCTAGGAACACGTCGTCCAGCGTCGGGGCGCGCAGCTCGATGTCGTCGAGGACGACTCCCTCCGCGTCCACGCCCCGCACGACATCGGCGAGGCCGATCCCCTCGCGCAGCCGGACCGCGAGCTCGCCGTCGCTCAGAGGCTCCCCGAACCGGCGCAGCAGCGCCTCGATCCGGGGCCGGTCGCCGTCGTCGTACGGGATCGCGTGCACGCTGGGGCGGCCGATCTCGGCCTTGAGGGCGGTCGGCGTGCCCTCCGCAACGATCCTGCCGTGGTCGATGATCCCGACCCGATCGGCGAGCACGTCCGCCTCCTCGAGGTACTGGGTCGTGAGGAACACCGTGACGCCGTCGTCGCGCGAGAGCCGCGCGACCTCGTCCCAGAGCGCCGTGCGGCTCTGCGGGTCGAGCCCCGTGGTCGGCTCGTCGAGGAACAGCACGCGCGGCCGGTGGACGAGCGCGAGCGCGAGGTCCAGGCGGCGCTTCATCCCGCCCGAGTAGCCACCGACCTTGCGGTCCGCCGCCTCGGTGAGACCGACGCGCTCGAGCAGCTCGGCCGTGCGCGGCGCCCGTTCCTCGCGCCGCAGGCCCTGGAGCATCGTCTGCAGCCGCAGGTGGTCGCGCCCCGTGAGGAGCGCGTCCAGGGCCGCCTCCTGCAGCGCGGCGCCGATCGAGGCCCGCACCTTCGGCCCCTCGCGCACGACGTCGAACCCGGCGACCCGCGCGGTGCCGGCGGTCGGCGGCAGGAGGGTCGTCAGCATGTGCACCGTGGTCGACTTTCCCGCGCCGTTCGGGCCGAGGAAGCCGTAGATCTCGCCGGGCTCGACGCGCAGGTCGATGCCGTCCACCGCGCGCGGCCCTTTCCGGAACTCCCGTACGAGCCCCTCGGCGACGATGCTGTTGTCCCGGCTCACGGTGGGACGCTAGATGAGCGCGG
>NZ_DASTCS010000064.1:0-18844 GCF_035710885.1 Gaiella sp.
GAAGGACTGGTAAGCCCGTCGAATCCTCGTTTCTGTCCACAACCCGGGCATCCCTCATCCGGGGGATCGCTGGGTCCGAGCAGAAGTGAGAGTCGACGGATGGAGTTCACGCAATGAGCCCACGCCGGAAGCCAACGGCTACGGCGTGGGCTCTGCTTCTTGCCTGAAGCTTCGCCAGGAGATGGCGGACGTGCGACTTGACCGTCTCCTCCGACAGGAAGAGCTGCTGGCCGATCTCGCGGTTCACGAGGCCGTCCGCGACGAGCTGGAGCACCTGGATCTCACGCGCCGTCGGCTCCTGCTCGAGCTCACGTAGAGCAGGGGGCGGGGTGAAGGGGATCACAGCCCCCGTCCGGTTCGAATTCCGGCGCGCCGCAGCCGCCTCGAACCGGCGGCTGTGGTCGCGATAACGGTTCAGGATCTCCCTACGCTCCGCGGCGTCCACTCAATGCGTATCGGCGCGGGCGCCAACTCGCTTTAGCGGGGTGAGGACGCATGCCTCGAACGGGGGATGCCCGCTCTCCGCGGGACGTCTCGGCTTGCCGGGGCGGACCGTCCACCGTACGCTGTCGGGCTGTGTGGAGCGGCCGTTCCTCGAAGTGCCGTCGTTCACTCCGCCCCTCCGAACAACGTGGCGAATCCGACGTCCAACTAGCTGGGCGGCTCCATCCACACGCCCACCCCGCAGGGAAAGGAGAAAGAGGAACCCATGAGTCGAATTGAAAGGCGATGGCGCCTCGGTGTGCTCGCCGGCCTCGTAGCGATCGTGGCTGCGTCCCTCGGTGCCGGCGCAGGGCAGTCCGCGTCCGGAGCCACGTCCGGCACGATCGTCGCCGGGACGACGGACACGGTGACGAACCTCGACCCGGCCGGCAACTACGACTACGGGTCGGCAACGCTCGGCTACAACGTCTACGAGCACCTGTACGACGCCAGGAACGGAGCCAGGGTCGTGCCGTCGCTCGCGACGCGATGCGCGCCGGTCGGCACCGTCAAGACCTGGCGCTGTGCTCTGCGCCGGGGCGTGACGTTCCACGACGGCTCGGCGTTCGACTCGGCCGACGTGAAGCATTCGTTCGACCGCGTGATCAAGATCAACGACCCCTCCGGGATCTCGTCGCTGCTTTCGAACTTGCGCAGCGTCACGACCAACGGGCCGAACGCGGTGACGTTCAACCTCAAGAAGCCGCAGTCGACCTGGCCGTTGATCCTCGCATCCGGCGCCGGCGGCATCGTGCCGAGCAGCTACCCGGCCGACAAGCTGCAGGCGAACAACCAGCCGCAGGTCGGGACGGGCCCGTATCGGATCGTCAGGTACACGCCCGGTCAGCAGGCAGTTCTCGAGCGGTACGACGACTACTGGAGCGCCCCGGCGAAGAACGAGAGCCTGATCCTCCGGTACTACTCGAAGTCGTCCACCATGAAGCTCGGGCTCGAGCGTGGCGAGATCGACATGGCGTACCAGACGTTCACGCCGACGGAGCTCGTCTCGCTGGCGGAGAACAAGAACCTCACCGTGTTCCAGGGACAGGGCGCGGCAATCCGGTACATCGTGATGAACGTCCAGCGGCCACCGTTCAACAATGTCGCGGTCCGCAGGGCGGTGGCGTACATGATCCCGCGGCAGTCGATCGCGTCGAGGGTCTACCGCGGCACGGTCAAGCCGCTCTTCTCGATGCCTCCGGCCGGCCTGCCCGGCCACGTCGACGCATTCGCGTCGGTGTACGGGCGTGCGCCGAACGTCGCAAAGGCGAAGGCGGCGCTGCAGAGCGCCGGCGTGGCGATGCCGATGCCGATCGAGCTGTGGTGGACACCCACCCACTACGGTGACGCGTCGGCCGACGAGTACGCGGAGATCAAGCGCGGACTCGAGCGCGGCGGCGTCTTCAAGGTCACGCTGAAGTCCGCAGAGTGGGCGCAGTACAGCGATGCGCTCGGCAAGCAGTACAACGCGTTCCAGCTCGGCTGGTTCCCGGACTATCCGGACCCCGAGAACTACGTCCTGTCCTTCTACCAGAAGGACAACTTCACCTCGAACGGCTACGCCAGCCCGCGAATGACCAGGCTCCTGAACGCAGAGCAGGCGGCCAAGACGCAGGCCCAGCGCCTCTCGATCATCCGGCAGATCCAGTTGCTCGCCGCGAGAGACGTCCCGGTCATCCCCGTCTGGCAGGGCAACATGATCGCGGCTGCGCGGAAGAACGTGCGCGGAATCCCGAGCACGCTGGACGCGGCCTTCATCATGCGCTTCTGGAAGCTGTCGAAGCCGTAGGGCGACCCATCGGGGGGAGGGGCGCCTCGCCGGGCCCCCTCCCCCGAGGGCCGACCTGCAGCCGTTCATCTAGGGTTGACGGTCGGCGTGGCGACCGTCGCCACGAACCGCACGGGGCGTCCATTGGCCGGTAGCAGAGGGACTTCGCTCAGACGGTACGCGCTCACGCGACTCGCGCTGGTCGTGCCGATGATCCTGATCCTGCTGACCCTGGTGTTCCTGCTCATGCGGGTCGCTCCGGGCGACCCGATCACCGCGTCGCTCGGAGGCCACGTGCCTCCTGCCGTCGTCGACGAGATCAAGCAGGACCTCGGATTCGACCGGCCGATCTACCTGCAGTACCGCGACTACCTGTGGGACATCGGCCGGGGCGACTTCGGCACCACGATCACCGACCGGCGGCCGGTCGGCGACATCATCGTCGAGAACGGCACTGCGACCCTGGAGCTGACGTTCTTCGCGATGATCGTCGCGATCGTCGTGGGCGTCACGTTCGGCCTCCTGGCCGGCCGGTTCCGGGACACGTGGATCGACAGCGGCAGCCGCCTGTTCGGGATCCTGATCTACGCGACGCCCGTCTTCTTCCTCGGCCTGATGGCCCAGCTGTTCTTCGGCTCGTACCTGGGCTGGCTGCCCACCTCCGACCGCGCCAGCCCGATCACCGACGCCACGCTCGAGCTCCATACCCACATCTACACGATCGACACGCTCTGGAACGGCGACTGGGAGGCGTTCGTCGACGTGGTCAAGCATCTGATCCTGCCCGCGGTGACGCTCGGGCTCGTGACGGCGGGCGTGTTCATCCGGCTGGTGCGCGTCAACGTGATCAGGACGATGAAGGACGACTACATCGAGGCCGCGCGCGCCCGCGGCATCGACGAGCGCTCCGTCGTGTACCACCATGCGTTCCGCAACGCGCTCGTCCCCGTGATCACGGTCGTGGGCCTGACGGTCGCGCTCCTGCTCTCCGGGGCGGTGCTCACCGAGACGACGTTCAACTGGCCGGGCATCGGCAAGACGCTGATCGTGTACCTCCAGAACCGCGACTACGCCGCTGTCCAGGGGATCATCGTCGTGTTCGCGCTCATCGTCGTCCTGGCGAGCCTGATCATCGACTTCGTCAACGCATACATCGATCCCAGGATCAGGTACTGAACGGTGGCGGCGCGCGCGGAAACGGCGAGGGCTCCCGCCACGCGGAGGCTCGGCGGCGTGCGTCGGGCGTTCGGGCCGGTCACCGAGGCCCGGGGCATGGCGCGCACGATGCTCTGGGTCGGGGCGGGCATCAGCCTCGCGTTCGTGCTGATCGCGGTGCTCGCGCCGCTGATCGCCCCGTACGACTTCGACACGTTCCGGGCAGACGGGCAGCGATTCCCGCAGCTCGCGCCGCCGTCGTCAGACCATCTGATGGGCACGAACGTCCAGTCCACCGACGTTCTCTCGAGGCTCATCTGGGGCACCCAGACCGAGCTCAAGGTCGTGATCGTGTCACTCTTCTTCTCGATCGCCATCGGCGTCCCGCTCGGCCTCCTCTCCGGCTACTTCGGCGGGACGCTCGACCGCATCCTCGTCGTGATCATGGACGCGCTGTTCGTGTTCCCGTTCCTCCTGCTCGCGATCGTGATCGCGTTTCTCCTCGCCGACCGCGTCGGCCAGGGGATCCTCAGCGCCGCCATCGCGATCACCGTCGTCTACGTGCCGCTCTACTTCCGCGTCGTCCGCAACCATACGATCGCGATCCGCGAGGAGCCGTTCGTGGAGGCTGCGCGCGCGCTCGGAGCGCGGCCGTTCACGGTCATCCGCAAGTACGTCTTCTTCAACGTCGTCCAGAACGTCCCGCCGCTCGCCACGCTCAACGCCGCCGACGCGATCCTCACGCTGGCCGCACTCGGGTTCCTCGGCTACGGGATCCAGCCGAGCGCGGGAGCGGAGTGGGGCTACGACATCAACCGCGCCGTCTCGGACGCGTCGTCCGGGATCTGGTGGACGGGGCTGTTCCCCGGACTCGCGATCGTCCTCCTGGTGACCGGCCTCACGCTTCTCGGCGAAGGGCTCAACGAGACGGTCAACCCCGTGCTCCGCAAGCGCCCCGGCGTCAAGGTCGACCTCGAGCCGACGATCCAGGACCCGGAGACCCTGTGAGCTCCGGACCGGTCGTCTCGGTGCGCGACCTCCGCGTGTACTACGGCACGCCGCGCGGCACCGTCCGAGCCGTCGACCGGGTGTCGCTCGACATCGGCGAGGGCGAGGTACTGGGCCTGGTCGGGGAGTCGGGCTGCGGCAAGTCCAGCCTCGGCAGGGGGATCCTGGGCCTGCTCCCCGAGGGTGCCGTCTCCGACGGCGAGGTGCTGTACGGGGGACGGAACCTCGTCGGCATGAACGCGAAGGAGCTGCGGCGCCTCCGCGGGCCCGACCTGGGGCTGATCTTCCAGGAGCCGATGACCCGGCTCAACCCGCTGATGCGGATCGAGGACCACTTCCGCGAGACGCTCGAGCAGCACGAATCGGGGCTGACCGACCGCGAGATCCGCACGCGCTCGCTGGAGACGCTCGGGCAGATGGGCATCCCGCCGACCCGCTTCCGCCAGTACCCGCACGAGTTCTCCGGAGGGATGAGGCAGCGCATCATGATCGCGCTGGCGCTCGTGTTGCGGCCGAAGCTCCTCGTCGCCGACGAGCCAACGACGTCGCTCGACGTCATCGTCGAGGCGCAGATCCTGGGCATCCTCTCCGATCTGCGGCGCACCTTTGGCACCGCCCTGCTTCTCATCACGCACAACCTCGGGATCGTGGCCGAGGCCTGCGACCGCGTCGCCGTGATGTACGCGGGCAAGATCGCGGAGGAGGGGAATGCCGGCGACGTGTTCGCCGACCCCGCCCACCCCTACACCCGTGAGCTGCTGCGCTCGACGATCTCGCTCGAGACCGCGGAGCTCCACTCCATCCCGGGCGCGCCGCCGAACCTGATCGATCCGCCGCCGGCGTGTCGCTTCCACCCGCGCTGCCCGAGCGCGATGGTCGTGTGCGCCGACCGGGATCCCGTCGAGCAGATGCTCGACGACGACCGCCGGGTGCTCTGTTGGCTGCACGGGCCGGCGGAGCGAATCCCCGAAGGCGGGACGGAGCCACTCGAGCGCGAGGAGATCGCGGTTGCAGAGGAAGCCTGACGCGCCCGCGCGGAGCGACGTTCTCGTCTCCATCCGCGGGCTGAAGACGTACTACTCGCTTCGCGGCAGCTTTCTCGATCGCCTCGTCGGCCGGGAGGCCGGCTCCGTGAAGGCGGTGGACGATGTCTCCCTCGAGCTGCGGCGCGGCGAGGTTCTCGGGCTCGTCGGCGAGTCCGGCAGCGGCAAGACCACGCTCGGTCGCACGATTCTCGGGCTGGTATCCGCGACCGAGGGCAGCATCGAGTTCGAGGGGCGCGAGATCACCAAGCTGTCCGAGCGCGAGTTTCGCGCGCTGCGGCGTGAGATGCAGATCGTCTTCCAGGATCCCCATGCCTCGCTGAACCCCGCGATGACGATCGGGCAGCTCGTGGAGCACCCGCTCCAGATCCACGGCGTCGGCACGCGCACCGAGCGCCGGATACGGGTCGCCGAGACGCTGTCGACCGTCGGCCTCGATCCGCCCGAGCAGTTCATGGACAAGTACGCGTCGGACCTCTCGGGCGGCCAGAAGCAGCGGGTCGTGATCGCGCGGGCGATCATCCTGAACCCCGCGCTGCTTGTCGCGGACGAGCCGGTCTCGATGCTCGACATGAGCGTCAGGGCGAAGATTCTCGAGCTCATGCTGTACCTCAAGCGTGAGCTCAACCTCACGTACCTCTACATCACGCACGACCTCGCGACCGCGAAGTTCTTCTGCGACCGGATCGCGATCCTCTACCTCGGCAGGATCGTCGAGATCGGGCCGTCGGAGGCGATCTACGCCGACCCGAAGCACCCCTACACCAAGGCTCTCCTCCGTGCGATCCCCGATCCTGACCCGCACAGCAGCGTGCCGCGTGACCTGCCTCCGGGCGAGGTGCCCGACGCGGCGCGTCCGCCTCTCGGGTGCACGTTCCACCCGCGCTGCCCGATGGCGTTCGAGGTGTGCGGCTGGGAGACTCGCGACCTCCGGGACCTTCTGGAGGCGCGCTGGGCGCTCCAGGCGCAGGAGCGCTACGAGGCGGAGCAGGCGGTGATGGGCGACCTCACGACCCTGGAGGCGCCGGCCCCGCGCATCAGGCTCCATGCCGGCCGCGGGCGGACCGGCGCGGAGATGGCGGCGCTCCTGGAGGCGGTCCGGGACGACGCGCCCGACGCGCGCTTCTGGACGGGCGTGAAGCGGATCGTGGCCGACGGCGACCATGTCGAGATCGAGTGGTTCGACCCGATCCCCCCGCGCCCGCTCGAGGCGGGACCCACGACGGTCGAGTGCCACCTGTTCGACGACGACGCGCTCGCCGAGGCGGAGCGACGCCGCGGCCAGCGAGCCTCCCTCGACGCCGTTTCCTAGGCTGCCAGCGAGGCGAGCTCGCGGAGCGCCGCGAGCCTGCTCAGGGCCTGACCTTCGAGCTGGCGCACCCGCTCCCGCGTGAGATCGAGCTCGTGCCCGATCGCCTCGAGGGTCCACGGCTCGCCCTCGAACCCGAAGCGCAGCTCGAGGATCCGGCGCTCCCGCTCCGGCAGCGCGTCGAGCGCGCGTCGGACGCCCTGGCGCCGCAGCGACTCCTCGGCCTCGTCGAACGGGTCGGCCGCCTCGCGGTCGG
Source organism: Gaiella sp. (assembly GCF_035710885.1). Taxonomy (GTDB): domain Bacteria; phylum Actinomycetota; class Thermoleophilia; order Gaiellales; family Gaiellaceae; genus Gaiella. The sequence goes on from NZ_DASTCS010000064.1 coordinate 7,023, forward strand.
CGAAGAGGTCCCCGAGCTCGCCCTCGTCGTCGGCTCCGACCGACTGGTTGAGCGAGACGGATGCGTGCGCGGCCCCCATCGCCTCCTCGACGTGCTGGATCGGCAGGCCGGTCGCCTCCGCGAGCTCCTCCTTCGTCGCCTCGCGGCCGAGCTCGACCTCGAGCCGGCGCGCGGCCCGCGAGAGCTTCTGCTGGCGCTCGACCACGTGCACGGGAACGCGGATCGTGCGCGCGTGGTTCGCGACCGCGCGCTGCACCGACTGGCGGATCCACCACGTGGCGTACGTCGAGAACTTGAAGCCGCGCCGCCAGTCGAACTTCTCGACCGCCCGGTTGAGGCCCAGCGTTCCCTCCTGGATCAGGTCGAGGAACGGGACGCCCAGGCCGCGGTAGCCCTTCGCGATCGAGACGACGAGCCGGAGGTTGGACTCGATCATGTGGCGCTTGGCGACCGGGTCTCCGCGCTCGATGCGCTTCGCGAGCTGCACCTCCTGCGCGGCGTTCAGCAGCTTGTGGCGGCCGACGTCGGCGAGGAACAGCTGGAGCGAGTCGGCGGCGCCGGAGAGGGACTCGCTCGCCCAGACCGCCGCCTCAGCGGCCTCCTTCGCCTTCTCCTCCTCGCTCTCCACGGGCGCGCCGATCTCGAGACCCATCGCCTCCAGCTCGCGCGTGACCTGCTCGACCTCCTCGTTGGCGAGCTCCTGCTCCGTGGTGAACGCCTCGAGCTCGGCAGGGTCGACCCAGCCGCGCTCCTCCGAGCGCTCCACGATGGACTTCAGCTGCTCCGTTTCGAAAAGCTCTATGAGCTGGTTCTGGGTCAAACCGGGATGTCAGTCCTTTCACGATCGCGGCGGAGCACAATCTCCCTGACTCTACGTGCCATCCTCCTGTCTTTCCACGGGATCGAGACGACAAACCGTGTCACAATCCCCGAACGAGTGCCTCGGGCGCCGTATTCCGCGGCTGGAGGCCGTTGCTTCCTCACGCGGGGCGGCCGAGTGCGCCCCGCTACTGACATGCTACGACGCTCGGCGGATGCTGGATGTTAGAGGTCATCCCTCCTGTTCAGCGCCGTGAACGGGTGCGCCGGCGTGGCTGGGCAGGGCCCTTGGCCCGCCTCTCCGCGAGCAGCTCGAGCGCCCGTTCCAGCGTGAGCCCTGCGACGTCTTCGCCGCGCCGCAGGCTCGCATTCGTCTCCCCGTCGGTGACATACGGGCCGAAGCGCCCGTCTTTCACGACGAGCGGCTTGCCGCTCGAAGGATCGGGCCCGAGCTCCTTGAGCGGGGGCTTGGGCGCGCCCCGGCCGCGGCGCTGCTTCGGCTGCGCGAGGATCTCCTCGGCCTGCTGCACCGTGAGCGTGAGCAGCTGCTCCTCCGACTCGAGGGAGCGGGTCTCGGAGCCCTTCTTCACGAAGGGGCCGTAGCGCCCGTTCGACACGACGATCTCCTGGCCGTCCGATCCCTCGAGCGTCCGGGGCAGCGAGAGGAGCGGCACCGCCTCCTCGAGGGTGACCGTCTCCGGCGTCATCGAGGCGAACAGGGACGCCGTGCGCGGCTTCTGCTCGTCGCCCTCCGGAAGGACCTCGGTCACGTACGGACCGAATCGACCGACGCGGACGACGATCTCCCGCCCCGTCTCCGGGTGCTCGCCGAGCGACCGCTCTGCGGCAGCGGGTGTCACGAGCAGCTCCTCGGCGCGCTCGGGCGTGAGCTCGTCCGGGGCCATGTCCTCCGACAGGCTCGCCCGCTCCTCGCCGCGCTCGAGGTAAGGGCCGTAGCGCCCGACACGAACGACGATGTCTGAGCGCGGGATCGCGATCGAGTTGACCTCGCGGGCGTCGATCCCCTCGAGATGGTCGGTGACGAGCGCGTGCAGCCCCGGGTCGCCGTCGCCGAAGTAGAAGCGCTTGAGCCACTCGACCCGCTCCTCGTCCCCGGCCGCGATCCGGTCGAGGTCACCTTCCAGGCGGGCGGTGAAGTCGTAGTCCACGAGTTGGTCGAAATGGCGTTCGAGGAGCTGCGTGACGGCGAAGGCGAGGAAGGTCGGGACCAGCGCCGTTCCCTTCTTGTAGACGTAGCCGCGGTCGAGGATCGTCGACATGATCGAGGCGTATGTCGACGGACGCCCGATCCCCCGCTCCTCCAGCGCCTTCACGAGGCTCGCCTCCGTGAACCGCGCGGGAGGGCTCGTCTCGTGGCCCTGCGCGTCGAGGCTCGAGGCCGAGAGCTCCTGGCCGACCGTCAGCGCAGGAAGCCTCCGCTCCTCGTCCTCCTCGGTGGGCTCGTCGCGTCCCGACGCGTAGGCGAGCATGAACCCCGGGAACGTGATCACCGTCCCGCTCGCGCGGAACGTCGCGTCGGTTCCGTCGGTGGTCGTCGCGCCGAGCTCGATCGAGACCGTCTGGCCCGCGGCGTCCTTCATCTGCGAGGCGATCGTCCGCTTGAAGATCAGGTCGTACAGGGCGAGCTCGTCGCGGTTGAGCTCGCGCGCGAGCTCGGCGGGCGTCCGGAAGACGTCCCCCGCCGGGCGAATCGCCTCGTGGGCCTCCTGCGCGTTCGCGACCGCGCGCTCGTAGCGCCGCGGCTCGTCGGGCACCGTCTCGGGGCCGTGCTCCCGTGCCGCGTGCGCACGGGCTGCCTTGAGCGCCGCGTCGGAGAGTGTCACCGAGTCGGTGCGCATGTACGTGATGTGCCCGTTCTCGTAGAGGCGCTGCGCAAGGCTCATCGTCGTCTGCGAGGAGAAGCGCAGCTTCCGGCTCGCCTCCTGCTGGAGCGTCGATGTCCGGAACGGTGCCGCGGGACGGCGCGTGTACGGCTTCTCGTCGACCTTCCGGACGGTGAACGGCCTCTCCTCGAGCGCCGTCGCCAGCGCCCGCGCGCGCTCCTCGTCGAGCACCAGCACCTCGGAGCCGACCCGGCCGTCCTCGCCGAAGTCCCGGCCCTGCGCGATCCTCGTCCCGTCCAGCGCCACCAGCCGCGCCTGGAAGTCACCCGGCTCGAACGTCCCCACGACGTCCCAGTAGCTCGCGGCGACGAACCGCCATCGATCCCATTCGCGCTCGACGACGAGCCGCGTGGCGACCGACTGGACGCGGCCGGCCGACAGGCGCGGCATCACCTTCTTCCAGAGGACCGGAGACACCTCGAACCCGTACAGGCGGTCGAGGATGCGCCGCGTCTCCTGGGCGTCCACGAGCCGCTCGTCGATGTCTCTCGTCTGGTCCAGCGCGCGCTCGATGGCGTCCTTCGTGATCTCGTGGAACACCATGCGCCGGACGGGGACCTTCGGCTTCAGCACCTCCCTCAGGTGCCAGGCGATCGCCTCCCCCTCCCGGTCCTCGTCGGTTGCGAGCAGGAGCTCGTCCGCGTCGCGGAGCTTCTGCTTGAGGTCGGAGACGACCCGCTTCTTGTCGGCGTCGACGATGTAGAGCGGCTGGAACCCGTTCTCGACGTCGACCCCCAGCTTCCCGAACTGCGCGCGCTGCTCCTTCGGCACGTCCGACGCCCGGTTGGGCAGGTCGCGGATGTGGCCGACGCTGGATTCGACCACGAAGTCGCCGCCGAGGTAGCCGGCAATCGTCCGCGCCTTGGCGGGCGATTCGACGATGACGAGGCGTGTCACGGAGACCGGACCACCGTGACGCTCCGTCGGATGCTCATGTCCTCATCCTGATTCGACCTCCATCGGCTCGACAGCGTAACGACCGTGTCGCGCGCCGCTTCGCGGGCGGCCCTGCGTATCCTGCGCGCGGATGGCGCATCCGCCGAGGCCCAGCTGGCTCTACGCCCTCGTCGCGGTGCTCAGCTGGCCGGTCGCCTTCCTCGTCCTGCGGCTGCGCTCGAGCGGCCGCGAGAACGTCCCGGACGGAGGATGCGTGCTGGCGGCGAACCACTGGTCGAACTTCGACCCGTGGCCGCTCGGCCTGCCGCTCTTCCCGCGCCGGTTTCTCCGTTTCATGGCCAAGAAGGAGCTGTTCTGGCCGCCGCTCGGCTGGATCGTGCGCTCGGGCGGGGGGTTCCGCGTCGATCGGGGCAGGCGCGACCAGCGGGCGATCGACACCGCCGTCGATCTCTGCCGAGCGGGTCACGTGGTCGTGATGTTCCCGGAGGGGACACGGCGGTCGAAGGGGATTCGCAAGCGCCACGACGCGCGCTGGCACACCGGGGCGGCGCGCATCGCTCTCGAGGCGGGAGTGCCTCTCGTACCCGCGGGGATCGCCGGCACCGAGCGACTCAGCCGACTCGGGCCTCTCCGCGTCGCCTACGGACCGCCGATCGAGACGGGAGACCTCGAGGCGCTCGAGGAAGCCGAGGCTGCACAGGTGGCGACCGACCGGCTGCGGGAGGCGATCACCACGCTCGAGCGTGCCGTCGGATCGACGCCTCCCGAGGAGGAGTCTTGACGCCGCGAAGCAGGGCGACACGGCGCCCGTTGCTCGTGATCGACGGCGACTCGTTCGCCCATCGCGCGTTCCACGCCCTGCCGCGCTCGATCCGGAGGGCGAACGGCCGGCCCGGGAATCTGCTCACGGGGCTGACGTCGATGGTCCTCCGGCTCTGGCAGGCCGAGCGCCCTCGGGCGGTGTTCGTCGGGTGGGACACGCTCACCGTGCCCACCTACCGGCACGAGCTGATGTCCGGCTACCAGGCAGGCCGTGAGTTCGATCCGGAGCTCCTCGAGCAGCTCGACCTCGCGCCCGCCCTGCTCGAGTCCGCCGGGATCGTCTGCGCGAAAGCGGCGGGCTTCGAGGCGGACGACTTCCTCGCCGCTGCGGTGGCGTCGGAGCGGGCAGCGGGCGGGACTTCGCTCGTCGCGACCTCGGACCGCGACGCCTTCCAGCTCGTGGCGGACGACGTCACGATCCTGCAGCCGGTACGGGGCGTGAGCGAGCTCGCGCGGATCCGGCCGGCCGACGTGCGCGAGCGCTACGGCGTCGAGCCCGAGCAGGTGCCGGACTTCATCGCGCTCAGAGGAGACCCGTCCGACAAGATCCCGGGCGCGCGCGGCGTGGGCGCGAAGACCGCTGCGTCGCTTCTGGCGGGGAACGGGAGCCTGGAGGCGCTCCTCGCCGCCGGACGGTTCTCGGCGGAGGCCGACGATCTGCGCATGTACCGGCACATCGCGACGCTCGATGCGACGGCGCCGGTTCCGCCCCTGCCCGACCGCGAGCCGGACTGGCACGCAGCGGCGGTCGCCGTCGACGAGCTCGGCCTGGGGCGGCTCGCGGGGCGGCTCGAGGAGGCCGCATCGAGCTGATCTCCCACCCGGCGCTTGCGCACCTGCACCCGACGGGGCACCATCACCATCCCGAGCGGCCCGAGCGTCTCGCCGTGCTGCTCGAGGCTCTCGGCGGGGCTCGACATGGACGCAGGGCGACCCGGGCGCAGATCGAGCGTGTCCACGATCCCGCCTACGTCGATCTGATCGCCTCGCTCGACGAGGAGACGTGGCTCGACGGCGACACGCTGGGCGGCCCGACATCGTGGGAGGCTGCGCGGCTGGCGGCGGGGTGCGCGATCGAGGCGGTCGAGGACGGCGGGTTCGCGCTCGTCCGTCCGCCGGGACATCATGCGCTGCACGGTCATGCGATGGGCTTCTGCCTGTTCGGCAATATCGCAGTCGCCGCCCGGTACGCGCAGGACGAGCTCGGCATCGAGCGCGTCGCGATCGTGGACTGGGACGTCCACCACGGGAACGGCACCGACGCGATCTTCCGCGGCGACGACTCGGTTCTCGCCGTGTCGCTCCACCAGTGGCCGTTCTACCCGGGGAGCGGTGGCCCGGGGACGAGCGACGAGTCGACACTGAACGTGCCCCTTCCGGAGGGCACCGGCGACGAGGACTATGCGGCCGCCTTCGCCGAGCTGGTCGAGCCGGCCGTAGAGGCCTTCGATCCGGAGCTCGTGCTCGTGTCGGCCGGCTTCGACGCTCACGTCGACGACCCGCTCGCCGGGATGGCGGTCACGGAGCGGGGCTTCACAGAGCTCGCGCGCCGTTCCGCGCAGCTCGGCCCTCGCGTCGCCGCAGTCCTCGAGGGCGGATACAACCTCGCCACCCTGCCGCGGCTCGTCGAAGCGGCGATCGCCGGCTTCGACGCCGCGTGACGCCCCGCTGTCGCGAGGCAATCAGAACGCCGGCGAGCGCCGGTCCGGCGCTCGCCGGGCGTCGCGCGGAAGCGGAAGTCAGCCGATCTCGGACGGGGTGGAGGTCGGCTGGGAGATCTCCTGCACGACCTCGCCGGTCTTCTTCTCCTTCGCCTCGAGCGCGACGTCGGCCTGGCTGAGCATGCCGACGAGCATGCCGTCCTCGACCACCGGCAGCCGTCGCACGCGATGGCGGGCCATCAGCTCCAGGGCGTCGTCGAGATCCTGGCTCGGCGTCGCCATCACCGGGTCGCGCGAAGCCACGTCACCCACCTGGGCGGTGTTCCCGTCGAGCCCCTCGGCGACGGCGCGCACGACGATGTCGCGGTCGGTGAGCATTCCCACGAGCCGTCCCCCCTCGACCACCGGCACGGAGCCGTAGTCCCCGGTCTTCATCATCCGCGCCGCTTCCCGGAGCGCCTGCGACGGGGTCGCGGTCTCGACGCCCGGCGTCATGACCTCTCCAACAGTGGTTGTCATGCCTGTGCCTCCCGTCTTGTTGCAGGTCCTGTTCAGGCCATACCCGCGGCCACGAGCGCAAAACCCGGTGCGTGCGGCCGGGTCGTACTCCTGAGCCGTGAGCGGCTCCGCCGTCATCGGCCTCGTGCCGGGTACCGGATCACGGGATCGTCGCTCGAGCTGCTCGGCAACCGCGCGGTGGTCCGGCTCGAGGCGAACAAGGGCTGACCGAACGAGCCGGGCGTGCCTAGTCGGGGAGCAGCGGCACGATCAGCCCAGGGTCTCGCCCGAGAAGGACAGCGCGCACGATCGCCTTCGTCCCGAACCGGTCGCGGATCTCGTCGATCGCGGCGTCGATCGCGACACCTCTCGCGCCGTCGAACGGCAGCACGAGCTGGACCGCGCGTGAGCTCTCCAGGTTGGCGACGGCGATGCCGACCAGCGTGAGCCCCTGACGCTCGATCAGCGGCTTCGCCTCTGCCATCAGGCCTCGGGCCGTCATGAGGATCACGTTCGTCTCGGCCGTCGCCCACGGCAGCGTGTGCGAGCGAGTGGCGCGCGAGAAGTCGTCGAAGCGGAGCCGGAGCACGACGGTGCGTCCCACCCGCCCGGCGCGTCGCATCCGGCCGGTCACCCGGTCGACGAGGCCGACGAGGGTCGCGTCGACCTCATCGTGCGACCTCGGCCGTCGCCCGAGCGCGCGCTGCGACCCGATCGAGCCGCGGCGGCGGCCGGTCTGCACCCGACGGCGATCACGGTTGTGGGCGAGGGCGTGGAGCTGGCGGCCGGAAGCCCGACCGAGCATCGAGACCAGCGCATCTTCCGCGAGCTGTGCGACCTCCCCGACGGTTCTGATGCCGCGCATGCGGAGCTTGGCCGCGGTCACGGCGCCGACGCCCCAGAGTCGTTCCACCGGCAAGGGATGGAGGAACTCGAGCTCGCGGTCCGGTGGCACGACGAGCAACCCGTCGGGCTTGGCGACCCCGCTCGCAACCTTGGCGAGGAACTTCGTCCTCGCCACCCCGATCGTGATGGGCAGACCGACCCGTTCGCGCACCTCGCTCCGCAACCGCACCGCGATCTCCGTCGGCGTCCCGGCGATCCGCCGCATCCCGCGGACGTCGAGGAATGCCTCGTCGATCGAGAGGCCCTCGACGAGGGGCGAGGCGTCCTCGAAGACGCGGAACATCGCCTTGCTGGCGTCGGAGTAGGCCGACATGCGGGGAGGGACGACGACTGCGTGCGGGCAGAGCCGACGGGCCTGGCGGCCCCCCATCGCCGTGCGCACTCCGTACGCCTTGGCCTCGTAGCTCGCCGCGAGGACGACGCCCGCGCCGACGATCACCGGCTGCCCGCGCAAACGAGGATCGTCCCGCTGCTCGACCGAGGCGTAGAACGAGTCGACGTCCGCGTGGAGGATCGTCGCGTCCATGCGAACATATGTTCGCATACTGCGCGCGGGATATCCTCGCCTGCATGGAACCCGCCGCGCCGCCATTCGGGTTGCAGGCCGACGGGGGTGAGCGGCTGACGTTCGGGGAGGTCACGATCCTGCTCAGGGTTTCCGCCGCGGCGACTGGCGGCCGCTTCACGCTCTTCGAGGAGGTACCGCCTCTCCTCGACACGCCGCTCCACGTGCACGCCAACGAGGACGAGCTGTTCTATGTGCTCGAAGGGGAGCACGTGTTCGAGGTCGGCGACGAAGAGTTCCATGCCGGGCCGGGAGGGCTCGTCTTTGCGCCGCGTGGCGTCCCGCACTCACAGCGGCGTCTGGTGCCGGGCGAGGGACGGTTGCTGATCCTGACGGCGCCGGGCGGGCTCGAGGGGTTCTTCCGCGAGCTCTCGGAGGCGCAGCGCGCAGGGACGCTCGGCCCGGAGGCATACGCGTCCGCGTCGGAGAAGCACGGGATCACCTGGCTCGGCGCCGGCTAGCTCGGCGCGAGCTCGAGACGGGCCGGCAGCTAGATGACGACGCTCACCGGGAATGTCGCAATCCACACGGCGGTGCCGGCGAACACGATGCACCCGACGACGAGCATCGCCTTGCGCAGGCCCGGAACGTCGAGCTTCGCGCTCATCCCCGCGAAGAACAGCGAGACCGAGAAGAGGACGACGGCGAGGATGTAGTTGGAGCCGCGCTGGATGTAGCGTCGGACCTCGGTCGCCGACTTCTCGGCCTCCGCGTCGAGCCGCTCCGCCTCCGCAGTCGACTCGAGCTTGTACGCCGGCATCGCAAACGGCGTCGGAGGGGCGGCCGCGTTCGTGAAGGGCCGCGTGGCGAGCCATGCTGTGAACGCCGGCTTGAACTCAGCGCGGAATCGGGCGCGGTAGAAGCCCGCAAGCTCATCGTCGCCGCCCGCCCGGGCGTCGACCCACTGGATGAACGTGGCCACGTCGACCTCCGTCTGTGCTTCCGCGAGGCTCGAGGCGCGCGCCGCGTCGATCCTGATCGCGTTCGTGCGGCTGGCCGCCTTCGCCTGCTCGCCGTTCCAACGGGTCGCCTGGTAGCCGCTCCACGCGATCGCGACCGCCGCCACCGAGAGCAGTACGGCCGCGACGATCTCCACCCGATCCCGCTTCGAGGCCTTGTGCGCCGCCGTCGCGCCCCGGTCCGTCACGAGCGCGTTGCCGACCCTTCCTCGTCGCAGGGCAACGGCGAGTCGTCACCCACGATCTCTCGCTCTTCCTCCAGCACGCCCAGCGTCCGTTCCATCGCAGTCGGCTTCAGCCCTCCGACTCCCTCGTGGAAGGGGGTGTCGAGTGACCGCAGCAGGAGGAGCATCGCGACGATCACGACGGTGACGGTGCCGATCAGGACGCCCTGGACGATCGCCCGCTCGCCGCTGTCGGCGAAGAAGATCATGAACCCGAAGATCAGCGCGGCGCTGAGGAACAGGACGAGCCAGAGGGGCGTCGGGATGATCCCCTCGGCAGGGTGGAGCCGATCGTTTCGCGCCTCCTCGCGGGCGGAGGTCTGGTCGAGCCACTTGTCGTAGGCCGACTGCTCCGACGATGCCCGGGGCTCGGTCGTCTTGAGCGTCCTGAAGAGGGCGACGCCCCACGGGTTGATCGCGTCGGTTCGGTTGCCCTGCTCCATCTGCGGCCACTCGCGTGAGACGACGTGGCGGGCGTAGCAGACGAGCTCGTCGGAGAGCCGGCGCCGCACCCCCTCGGGCAGGAACTGAGCGGTCTCGAACTGCTGTGCGACGACGAGGGCCTCGGACTCGGCCCCGCTCCGGGCTCCGTCGTAGCTCTCGAAGGCAAGGAACACCACGAACCCGAGCAGCACCGCGAACCCCGTCGCCAGCACGCCGAACACCCCTGCGGCTCTGTCGCCGTCGTTGAAGTAGCTCCCCTCGGGCGCGCCGCGTCGGACGAACAGGAGCACGCCGACCGCGACCCCCGCCGCGGCCACGATGACGAGCAGTGCCCAGACGAGGTTCACAGCGCGACGCTACTACGTCGCTCGTTCGGGACGTTCGTCATCCCTCCCCCGCCTGGTCACCGGATCGACCTCGCGGCCGTTCGATAGGCGCGTCGCCAGTCTGGACGAATCCGCCTGGGGGCTGCAATCGCGCTTCACCCGCATCGGACGATGCTCCACGGCCGCGGACGTGCGAGTGTCTCCCGAGCGTGAGTACGCCGAGTGAAGCGGCGAGAACGACCGCGCCCGGACGAGCCGGGCTCGTTCTGGTGTCGCTGATTCTGGTCGCCGCGGTCGCCAACCTCAACCTGGCGGTGGCCAACGTGGCGCTGCCGTCCATCGCCGAGGCGTTCGACTCCGGTCAGACTGCGCTCAACCTGATCGCGGTCGGATACTCCCTCGGGCTCGCCGCGTCGGTGCTCTACTTCGGCGCTCTCGGCGACCGCTACGGGCGCAAGCTGATGCTCCTCCTGGGGATGGCCCTCTCCATCCCGGCCTGCCTGCTCGCGGCGTGGGCGCCCTCCGACGAGGTCCTCTTCGCGGCGCGCGTGCTCGGCGGGCTTTCCGCCGGGATGGCGTTCCCGACGACGTTGGCTCTCATCACCGCCCTCTGGGCCGGCCCCGGGCGAACCAGGTCGATCGCCCTCTGGTCCGGCATCGGAGGCGCGATCTCCTCCCTGGGTCCCGTGCTCGCGGGGGCGCTGCTCGAGCACTTCTGGTGGGGCTCGGTCTTCCTGGTCACGCTCCCGCTCGCCGCGGTAGCTCTGGTGATGGCGTTTCTCTTCGTCCCGAGTCACGTCAACGAGGCAACAGATCCCGTCGACAATCTCGGCGGGATCCTGTCGGTCGTCCTGGTCGCGGCCCTCGTCCTGGCGATCAACTTCGCCGCCCTTCCGAGCAGAGGAGCCCTGACGCTCGGCCTGGGTGCGATCGCCCTCGCTGCGCTGATCGCCTTCCTGTTCCGGCAGCGACGCGCGACGAACCCCCTGTACGACCTCGCGGTCGCCGGGCGCCGCGTCTTCTGGGTGGCGGCGTGTGCGGGCGTCATCGTTTTCGGGACGCTGATGGGCGCCATGTACGTCGGGCAGCAGTTCCTCCAGAACGTGCTCGGCTACTCGACCCTCGAGGCCGGCCTCTCGATCCTGCCGGCGGCCGCGCTCATGGTCCTGATCGCACCGCGTTCGGCCAAGCTCGTCGATGCCCGAGGCGCTCGGGTCACGCTGCTCACCGGCTACGTGTTCTGCCTGCTCGGCTTCCTGACGATGCTCCTGCTCTGGAACGAGGGGATTGCCTACTGGAAGATCGGCCTCGCCTACGCGCTCGTCGGAGCCGGTGTCGGGTTCGCCGGCACTCCCGCGTCACACTCGCTCACCGGTTCCGTGCCCGTGACGCGGGCGGGGATGGCGTCGGGGACGGCTGACCTCCAGCGCGACCTGGGCGGGGCGATCATGCAGTCGATCCTCGGGGCGCTCCTCACGGCGGGCTATGCGTCGGCAATCGGGGCCGCGGTCGCTGCCGCGCCGAACAGGCAGGACATCACGGACGGCGTCGCGAGTCAGCTGACGAAGTCCTTCGCCGGCGCCGAAGCGGTCGCCCAGCAACACCCGCAGTACGCGAGCGAGATCACCGCCGCTGCAAAGGAATCCTTCCTCGACGGCGCGGACTGGGCCTACACCGCGGGCATCGCTGCAATCCTGCTCGGCGCCGTGGTCGTCTTCTTCCTCTTCCCCAGGCGTGAGGCCGAGGAGCGGCTGCTCGCCCGGTACCACGCGGAGGACACCGGTGCCGCGGTGGGCC
>NZ_DASTCS010000065.1:0-6688 GCF_035710885.1 Gaiella sp.
CCACCTCCGCCATGAGCCGGCTCGCGATGCCTCGCCGCCGCGCGGAGCGGTGGACGAGCACGCGGGCGACCTCCGCGCGGTGCGGCTGGTTCGGGTGCGGCGGGAGGACGAGCTGGGCGGTGCCGATGAGCGCTCCTTCCGAGAACGCGGCCAGGAGTACGCGCCGGCCGCACGCGACGTCGACGAGGTACTCCTCGTACACGCGCAGGGCCTCCTCGTGCGAGAACGGCGCCAGGTACCCGACCGACGCCCCGCCCTCGACGCAGTCGACGAGGACGGCGGCGAGGTCGTCGAGGTGGGTCCGCGCAGCGGCGGCGTCGAGCCGCCGGATCTCGACCTCGACCGATTCGGTCACACGTACGCCGTCAGCTCGACGACGTTGCCGTCCGGGTCCCTGACGTACGCGGAGTGCGAGCTCCCGTGATCCTCGAAGCGGAACTCGACGTCGCGCTCGCGCAGGTGCGCCTGCGCGCGGTCGAGGTCGTCGCGCGAGACGGCGAACGCGACGTGCCGGAGGCCGGTGGACTCGTTACCGCGCTCGGGCGACTCGATTTCAGCCTGGAAGAGCGCGATGCAGGCGCCGAACGCACCCATGAACGCCGGCCAGTCGTCTTGCCGGGGCTCGTTCCGCTGCTCGAGCCCGAGCACGTCGCGGTACCACGCGATCGACGCGGCGCGGTCGCGCACGTTCAGCGAGACGTGGTCGAGCCGCTCGAGGGAGAAGTCGCCCATCGGCCGCCGCGCATCGTAGACCCGAAACCCGCGGCGCAGATGACTCTTGCCCTGCGGCGCCGTCTGAGCACCAACGACGAAGGAGCTCCGATCATGCGGAAACTGATCGCGACGGTGTTCAACTACTCGCTCGACGGCCTGCTTGCCGACGAGGGCACCGAATTCTGGGAGTTCTGCTTCAGCCTGCCGGAGAACCGTGAGCCCGACCATCGCCCGCAACTCGACTTCCTGGAGAGCGCGTCCGCGCACCTCTTCGGCCGCACCGCCTACGAAAGCATCTCCGAAGCGATGACGACCGCCACCGACCATCCCTTCGCCCCCATCCTGAACGCCGCGCCGAAGGTCGTCTTCTCCCGGACGCTGAAGACGGCCGAGTGGGCAAACACCACCATCGCCGGGGGTGACGCGGCGGAGGAGATCGACGAGCTCCGGCGGGGCGGCGACGGCCACATCGTCGTCTGGGGCGGCGTCAGCCTGTGGCGTTCGCTGATGCAGCTCGACCTGATCGACGAGCTGCGGGTGAGCATGTTCCCCTACGTCGCCGGCGAGGGCACCCGGCTGTTCGACGGCGTCCCCAGGTCGTACCGGCTCGACCTCGTCTCCACCGCCGCCTCCAGCAACGGGATCGTCGAGCTGCGCTACCGCCGGCACCACTGACCGAGCCGACGAGCTCCTGGCGTCGAGTCACTCAGTCGGCCGTGACGGCGACGAGCACGAGGAGCAGGAAGATGCAGTTCACCGAGATGTGAATCGCCATCGAGAGCGCGACGCTGCGCTTCCGCCAGACCGTGTAGATCCAGGGGAGCAGCCCGAGGATCCGGCCGATGTTCTGCCACGGCGTCCACAGGTGGTAGAGGGAGAAGAGCACCGCATTCAGCACGGGGGCGCCTCGGCCGAAGCGGTCGATCCGGGGAAGCAGATGGCCGCGGAAGTAGAGCTCCTCGACCACGGGCCCGAGGATGCCGTTGATGGCGAGGGCGGCCGCGAACACGACGACCACGACCCAGGTCGCGTACGTGCTGTCTCCCTCGAAGGAAGCGAACTCGCGGACCGACTCCGGATACCAGGCGAACAGACCGTCCGCAATCCTCCCGTCGAGCACGGCAACGGAGAGGGACAACATCAGGATGAACCAGGCGACGAGCGGCACGGTCCACAGGGCGATCCGCCGCGCCGGCATCGGCTCCCGGTAGTCGACGACCTCCCAAACCGACCAGCGACCGCTCTTCGACCTGCCCTGGTACAGCAGGTAGCCGAGCTCGATCGGGACGACGACGAGCGCGATTCCGATCAGCAGTGCGAGGATGCCCGGGATGCCCAGCGCGGCCGCGCCGAGCACGAACCCGAACAGCACGGCCCCCGGCAGCAGGTGGAGCACGATCGAACGCGGGAGCGAGTGCTGCTCCGCCGACACGTGCGGCGTCGTGCCCACACTCGGCGTGCGCGGCTTCGAGCGATGGGCCGACGCCGTCGTCGTGAGCCCGGACCTGCGCGCGGGGGCGCGCTCTCGTACCGCTGTTGGCATCGTGAACCTCCGCCCGAGTGCCTACCAGGCCGAGTCTCACCTGTCCGCGACCTCCAGCCGTCGGAGCTTCCCGTGATCTCGGATGTGGAGAAGCACGTAGCAGCCACACGAGCGCGGACGAGCATGATCTCCGAATCGACGACGGAAAGGGAGGACGCTCATGCGACGCTTGAACTTCCTGGACGACGAACCCTGGGACGAAGCCGATGACGACGTCAGGCGCCGGTGGTTCGGGCATCCGTTCGGCACCGACTTGCTCGGCGCGTCCTTGACCGAGCTCCTGCCCGGGGCGGACGGCGGGCCGTTGCACCTGCACTACGGGGTCGAAGAGATGTTCTTCGTGCTGAGCGGAACGCCGACCGTTCGCACGCCGGCGGGCGAGGAACAGCTCTCGCCCGGAGACGTCGTCTACTTCCCGGAAGGTCCCGGCGGCCTGCACACGTTCTCGAACCCGACGACCGAGCCGGCGCGCGTGCTCGGCATCTCGACGAAGCGGTTCCCCGACGTCGTCGCGTACCCGGAGCGTGGCGTCGCGTGGGTTGCGACGCGCCATCCCGAGCGCCCGGTGCCGGAGGGCGGTGACGAAGGGATCATCGCCCGCTTCGAGTTGCCACCGGGCGAGTGAAGCTCGCGAGCAGCGAGGCGTCTAGATTCCGTCCGTGAGCTTCTTCGTCGCCGCGGACGCGTACGACCGGTTCATGGGCAGGTACTCCACCCCGCTCGCGCGCCCGTTCGCGGACTTCTCCGGCGTCTCCGCCGGGCAGCGCGTGCTCGACGTCGGATGCGGCCCGGGGGCCCTGACCGCGGAGCTCGTCGGTCGTGTCGGTCCTGCCTCGGTGGCCGCCGTCGACCCCTCCGAGCCCTTCGTCGCGGCGCTGGCGGAGCGGCACCCGGGCGTGGACGTGCGGCAAGCGCCTGCGGAGGACCTGCCCTTCCCGGACGACGGCTTCGACGCGGCCCTCGCGCAGCTCGTCGTCCACTTCATGGCCGACCCGGTGTCGGGCCTCCGCGAGATGGGGCGGGTGACGAGGAACGGAGGCGTCGTCTCCGCGTGTGTCTGGAACCACGCGGGCGACGACGGGCCGCTCAGCCTCTTCTGGAACGTCGTCCACGAGCTCGACGGCGCCGTCCCCGACGAGTCGATGCTGGCCGGGTCGCGCGAGGGCCACCTCGCCGAGCTGTTCGCGGCGGCCGGGCTCCGGGACGTTGAGGACGGCGACGTGTCCGTGCGCGTGGAGCACGCGACCTTCGAGGAGTGGTGGGAGCCGTACACGCTCGGCGTGGGGCCGGCCGGTGCCTACGTAACGAGCCTCGATCCCGATCGGCGCGAGGCGCTGGCCGATCGCTGCCGCGAGGCCCTCCCCGCGGCGCCGTTCGAACTCACGGCGCGCGCGTGGGCTGCACGGGGTCGCCCGTGAGCGTGCTCAGCCCCCGAACCGCTCCCTGAGGAGTCGGGCGAGAGGCCAAGCGCCGTCCGTCGTGTTCGAGATCACGGTGTGCGTGAGGTCGGACCGCGGGTCGTGGACGGAGCGGAAGGAGACGCCCGCGTCCATCCCCTCGAGCACCACGCGGTCGCCGGAGGCGTCGAGCCAGAAGCCGAGGCCGTAGCGCCGGACGCCGTCCTCGCTGTGCGGGCGGGTCATCTCCGCGACGCGGTCGAGCGGGAGGATCTCGCCCGCGAAGAGCGCCGCCCAGAGGGCACGGATGTCGGCGGCGGTCGAGTAGATCCCGCCGTCACCGGATCCGCGGACGGGCAGATGGAAGACGTTCGTCCGCCAGCCCCCGTTCAGTTCCAGGTAGCCGAGCGCGACGCGGCCGGGCAGCTCGTCCGAGCGCAGAAAGGCAGTATCGGGCATGCCCGCGGGCCGGCAGACGCGCTCGACGACGAGCTCGTGGAACCCGACGCCGCTCGCGCGCTCCGCGAGCAGTGCGAGCACGACGTAGCCGCTGTTCGAGTACGAGAAGCGCTCGCCGGGGGCGAACTTCGGCGGATGCCCGTCGAGAGCGGTGAGGTACTCCTCGGTCGTCGCCAGCTCGTGGACTGGGACTGGCATGAGGTAGGCGGCGATGTCGACGTCCCCGTCCTCGTCGAGGTAGTCCCCGATCCCCGAGCGGTGCGCGAGCAGGTGCTCGACGGTCACGTCGTCGCCGACGAGAGGCAGGTCGTCCGCGAGGAGCGAGCGCGCGGGCGTGTCGAGTGCGAGCACGCCCTCCTCGACGAGGCTCGCCACCGCGAGCGCGGTCAGCCCCTTCGTGCCGCTCGCGAGCGCGAACCGGGTGTCGACCGCGTTCGGGACTCCCAAGCCGCGGTGTGCGGCGCCGTACGCCCTCTCGAGCTCGACCTCCGCTCCGCGGTCGACACGGACGACGCCGGAGAAGGCCGTCTCCTTCGCGATCGCGTCGAGTTCGCGCTCCAGCGCTCCCATGGCACCGAACCTAGCGCGTGCTGGAAGGCGATGTGGCGATGTTCCTCCTCGTGCTCGAGCGGTCGGCGCCGGAGTGCGACCTCTCGCGACCGCTCGAGGAGCAGTCCAGGTGGACGGAGCACGCGGCCTTCATGAACGGACTCGTGGACTCGGGCTTTGTCGTCCTCGGGGGCCCGCTCTCGGACGAGTTCCGCGTCGCGCACGCGGTCGAGGCCGAGTCGGAGGACGCTGTTCGCGAGACGCTCGCCCGCGATCCGTGGAGCGGGAGCCACCTGCGCGTGTCGACGATCGACCGGTGGAGGATCCGCCTCGACGGGCGCCCGCGCCGGACCTGGCCCTCGCCGCGCGTCGCGTGTTTCAGGGGTTGCTCGAGGGGAACGCGTGCACCATGGAACGGCGTCCGCACCACGACGTCGCGGTCGTCGGAGCGGGGCAGGCGGGGCTCGCGATGGGATGGTTCCTCGCCCGCCGGGGCCTTCGCTTCGTGATCTTCGACCGCGCCGTCTCGGTGGGTTCGGCGTGGCGTGAGCGCTGGGAGTCGCTGACGCTCTTCACCGCCCGCCGCTACGACGGCCTTCCGGGCCTCGAGTTCCCCGGCGACCCCGACGGCTACCCCGGCCGCGACGAGGTGATCGCGTACCTCGAGCGGTATGCCGACACGTTCGAGCTTCCGCTGGAGCTCTCGACCGAGGTGCGGCGGCTCTCGAGCGAGGACGGCGCGTTCGTCCTCGAGCTCGGCGGCCGGGCCGTTACGGCGGACCAGGTCGTCGTCGCCACCGGCCCCTTCCAGGCGCCATTCGTGCCCGCGCTCGCAGGCGGCCTCTCGCCCGAGGTCGTGCACATGCACAGCACCGGGTACCGGCGTTCCGACGACGTTCCGGGCAGCTCCGTACTCGTGGTCGGCGGCGGCAACACGGGCTTCCAGATCGCGAAGGAGCTCTCGGCGACCCACGACGTGCACCTCGCCGTCGGCTCCCGCCAGAAGCCGCTGCCGCAGCGCTTCCTCGGTCGCGACCTCTTCTGGTGGCTGACGAAGACCCGGCTCCTGCGGACGACCGTCGAGTCGCGGCTCGGACAGCGGCTGAGTGCGCGCGACGCGCTCATCGGCTCGAGCCCGCGCGAGCTCCGGCGCCGCTACGGCGTCGAGCTCCGGTCACGAGCGGTCGACGCCTCGGGCCGCACGGTTCGCTTCGAGGACGGGAGCGAGCTGGGCGTCGACGCGGTGATCTGGGCGACCGGCTACCGGCCGGACTACGCCTGGATCGACCTGCCGGTGCTCGACGAGCACGGGCGCGCGCGCCACCGGCGGGGCGCGACGGACGTGCCCGGCCTCTACTTCCTCGGCCTCACGTGGCAGCACACGCGCGGATCGGCTTTGATCGGCTGGGTGAAGGACGACGCGGAGTACATCGCCGGGCTGGTCGCCGACCGCGCAACGGCCGATCGGCTCCCCACCGACACGGAGGGCCTCGTTGCGGCCTCGCGGCCCGAGCGGATCGAGCTCGCGGACGGCGACTCCTGCGACCTCGAGATCGCCCCGGTCCGGAAGCGCATCGGCGACGCGACCGTGCGCATGCTCGCGTACAACGGCTCGATCCCCGGGCCGACGCTCGTGGCGCCTCAGGGAGCGACGCTGACCGTGCGCGTGACGAACCGGGGCGACCTCGACGCGACGGTGCACTGGCACGGCGTCCGGCTCGAGAACCGGTTCGACGGGACGCACGAAACGCAGGCGCCGATCGCGGTGGGCGAGACGTTCACGTACGAGGTCCAGGTGCCGGACCCAGGCGTCTACTGGTACCACCCGCACATCCGCGAGGACTACGGCCAGGAGCTCGGCCTGTACGGGAACATCCTCGTCGTCCCCGAAGAGCCGGGCTACTGGCCACCGGCCGACCGCGAGCTCCTCCTCACGCTCGACGACATCCTCATCGAGGACGGCAAGATCGCCGCCTTCAGTCACGAGGGGCCGACCCACGTCGCGATGGGCCGCTTCGGGAACGTG
>NZ_DASTCS010000066.1:0-62540 GCF_035710885.1 Gaiella sp.
ATCGTAGTGGGGGGAGGGCCCTCCCCCCCACTACCGGCCCGGGATGGGCATCGAGGGCGGGGTGCAGCGCGCGGGCACGGCCCCGCCGCACCGCGGGATCGCCGCGCCGGGACGCTCGTGCCAGGCACGTAGCCACGTCCGACACGGCCGTGTCCGGAGCCGACAGAAGCGCCCGCCGGGAATGTCGCTCGTTGCGGCATCTCGGCGCCACGCGAGGCCTGAAGAGGTGCCAGGCACGTAGCCACGTCCGTCGCGGCCGTGTCCGAATTGGACGGCTTCAGGAGCGGAGCGCGCGCGCCCACAGGCGAGGAATCCGGCGGCCGACCGTGACGGTCTCCGCCCCGAGCCACGCGGCGAGCGCGTCCAGCGCCTCGCGGATCGCCGCTCCCGCGTCGGCCGGTGCTCGGGGCTCCCGCCAGACGCCGTCGACGGAGAGCGACCCGCGCCGGCGGTCGAACACCGGCTCGATCCGCCCGATCAGCTCCGTGCCGCGGAGGATCGGCAGGACGTAGTACCCGTACACGCGCTTCGCTCTCGGCACGAACATCTCCAGCCGGTAGAAGAACCCGAACAGCGCCTCGGCGCGTTCGCGGTCGTGGATCAGGCGATCGAAGGGGGAGAGGAATGTCACCCGGTCCGGGATCTCGCCGTCGGTCGCGTGGGGGTGTGCCGCCCAGCCGTCACGTGTCAGCCGAACGCCGAGCGCGCGGAACCTCGTCTCCTCGACCGCCAACTCGGCCTCGCGCAACGGAAGGGCATCGGTTAGGGGCAGCACTCGTTCCGAGAGGTCCCACAGGCGCTGTCCGCCGACACGCCCGGCGACGGCCACCTCCCCCCGCAGGTGCAATGAGGTCAGCATCAGTCCGACGTTCCGCGTCCCGTACCAGCGGCGCTCTTCCCGTTCACCGCGGGAACGGTCCTCGAGCTCGCGTGAGAGAAGAGGGCCGCGTCGCTCGAGCTCGCGTAGGACGTACCGGCGGAACCCCCGGTTCTCGGCGACGAACTCCCGCACCCAGCGTTCCGACTTGTAGTGGGACGACGTCCTCCAGCGACGCATCAGACCGCGAACGAGCGGTAGCGCCTCGATCGGCCAGATGAGCGCGTCCCACTCGAACAGGGAGCGCTCCTCCCAGAGAAGCCGGTCGAGCTCCGTGACGTCGTATCGGCCGAGCCTGCTCCAGAGGACGAGATGTTGCGCGGGGGCGACGGTCGCGATCGGGTCGAGCTGGAGGAAGCCCAGCCGGCGGATCGTCTCGAGGACGCCCGTCGCCGACCCGTCGAGGAGCTGCGACCTGACGGCGATCCGTCGCGCCGCGGCCTCGTCGACCAACCGTTCCCCCGCCGTGGCGGGAGAAAGCCGTTGCCGCATCGCCTCAGGCACGAAGACTCCCCGCCCAGACCCGCGGAACGCGCCTGCCCATCCGGATGCGGTCGGCGCCGAGCCACGCTCCCAGCTCGCACAGCGCCGCGCCGACACCGGCCCCCGCGTCGGCAGGCGCCCCGCGCTCCGCCCAGACACCGTCGACGCGGAGCACGCCCGGCCCCCGCTCGAACGTGGCGTCTACCCGCCCGATCAGCTCGCCCCCGTTCAGGATCGGGAGCACGTAGTAGCCGAATTCGCGTCTCGCGGCAGGGACGTACATCTCGAGCCGGTAGCGGAAGCCGAACAACTCGGCGGTGCGCTCACGGTCGTGGACGAGCCGGTCGAACGGCGAGAGGAGGACGGTGCGCTGCGTCGTAGGCCGACGTTCGAGAAGGGCGCCGTGCGCCCACCACTCCCCCTCCAGGCCCGTGATCCGGGCGGGCACGGCGGTCCCGTCGCGCACGAGCGCGCGGAACGCCGCGTCCGCACCGGGTGGCAGGCCGTCGAATCCCCGGCCGAGCTCGGCGCGGCGGGCGATGCCCTTCCGGCGGAGCCCGCGCTCGACGACGGCGCGCGCGACCTCGGCGGTGCGCCAGCGCGGCTCGTCGTGCGGCAGACGTCTCGCCGCCAGGTCCCAGACCCGCTCGTTGCCGTCCCGTCCGACGATCGCGATCTCGCCGCGGAACCAGAGGATGTCGAGCAGGCGCGCGAGGCCCTTGCCGTCGTTCCAGCCTCCCGTGCGCCATGGGTGCGTCGAGCGGTCCTCGAGGTCGCGAGAGCGGAGCGGCCCACGGTCACGGAGCTCCCGTAGCACGTAGCGGCGGAACGCGTTGTTCGCTCCGAGCCACTCGCGGATGTACCTGGCGCGGCTGAGATCTCCGCGCGGGTACCGCCGCATCGTCTCCCGGTGGATGCCGTAGTCGGAACGGGGCACGATGTGCGCCCAGTACTCGAACAGGTCACCGCGATCGAGCGCCGCGTCGAGCTCGGTCACGTCGTAGGGCCCCAGCCGGCTGAACAGCACCATCCGCTCGGCGCGGGCGACGGCCGCGACCGGGTCGACCTGCAGGGCCCCGAGGGCCGACACGACCTCGACCACGCTCGACGGCGCGCTTCCGTCGAGTAGCTGTGCGGCGACGGCGAGCCGCCTCGCCTCCGCGATCGAGAGCTCGATCATCGCCGCACCGACTCCAGCCCGGTCACGCGGCGGAGCCGGTCGAGTGCCCGATCGAAGGCGTCGTCGAGCGCGGCCGACGCTCGCACTCCGTCCTCCCGGTGGAACGCGTTGACGACGAGCTCGCCGCTCGCGCGCTCCGACTTGAGGTCGGCTCGACCGACGATCCGGTCGCCGCGCAGGAGAGGCAGGACGTAGTAGCCGTATCGCCGCTGCGGCGCCGGCTTGTACACCTCGATCAGGTGGTCGAAGCCGAGAATGCGGCGGGCGAACGGCCGGTCCCAGAGCAGGTTGTCGAACGGCGAGAGGAGGACCGCCGACGACGGTGCGCGGCCCTCGAGGTCGGCGTCTCCCGGCACGAGCACGGGAGCCCCTCCGTCGTCCACCGCGAGCCGTCGGATCACGCCTTCCGAGACGAGCGAGTCGACGGCGCCGCGCACCCGTGCCGCGCCGCCCTTCAGGCGCCAGTGCTCGACGACGCCGCGCTCGGTCAGCACACCTCGCCCGCGGACGGCACGCTCGACCAGCTTGCGCAACCGCTCCGGCTCGGGCGGCGTCGGCGCGTCGAGGATCTCGCCCGGTAGGACCCGCTCGGGGACGTCGTAGAGCCGCTGGAAACCCTGACGGCCGGCGACCACCAGTTCGCCGTGGTTCCAGAGCAGCTCGAGCATCCGCTTCGCAGGCTTCCAGCCCCACATCTCGCCCTTGCGGGCGGCGCCGTCGAAATGCCGCGATCCGAGCGGCCCGCGGGCGCGGATCTCGTCCAGGACGTGGTCCCGCAGATGGGGGTGCGTGCGGTCGACCTCGCCGTACCACCGTCGGCCGCCGACCTGCATCGCCGGCCGGAGGAGCGGCCAGTCCACCGCCGGGAGCAGGCATGCCTCGTGGGCCCAGTACTCGATCAGCCGTCCACCGCCGAGCAGGCGGGTGACGGACTCGTCCGGAAATGCCCCGATCCGAGCGCCGAGCACGATCCGGTGGCTCCGCTCGACCGTGGAGATCGAGTCGAGCTGGACGCACGAGAGGCGGCGCACGGTCGCCTCCACCTCCGCGGTGGTCCCGCGCCGCGCACGCGCTGCATACCGCTGCGCGGTGATCGCGAGACGGCGCACGGCCGCCTGCGGAATGCTCGCCTTCGGCACGGGCCTCTTCTACCCGAACGGCAGTCGAAGACGACCGACACGCCTGTCACTGTTCGCACGTGCGACGGTTCGTCATCGTCTGCGCGGTGGCCCTGGCGGCGGCTTTCGTCGTGGGCGTCCCGCTCTTCCTCTTGCAGGACGACGACTCGCTGCCCAGGGGCGCCGACGCCGTCGTCGCACTGTCCGGCTCCGAGCGGACGCTGCCCGCGGCGCAGACGCTCGTCGGCGGCGGGATCGCGCCCATGCTGGTCGTCTCGGCCGAGCGGAGCGGCAGGGACGAGCGTCGCGCGCGGCTCTGCAGGACCAAGGCAGACGACGTGATCTGCGTGTACGGCGGGCCGCTCGCGACGAGCGGCGAGGCGCAGGCGATCTCCCGTCTGGCCGAGGATCGCGGCTGGGACACGCTCATCCTCGTCAGCTCGGACTTCGAGCGCTTCCGCCTCGAGCGCGCCTTCCAGCGGTGTGGGGACTTCCGTGTCGCGACGTACGGCGTCGACGAGTCGTGGTGGAACAGCCTGGTCGGCATCCCGCTCGAGTGGGTCAAGCTCGCCGTCTCGGAGACGGTGCGCCGAAACTGCTGAGGCTCCGGCGGCGCTATCGTCGCGGGGGTGAACGAGAAGCAGCTGCGCGAGAAGCGGGATCAGGAGCTCATCGAGATCCTGAACGAGGTCAGGGTGGCGCTCGCCGGGGCGAGCGTGCTCTTCGGCTTCCTCCTCGTCGTCCCGTTCAACTCGGGATGGGACGACGCCACGGACTCTCAGCATGCGGCGTACGTCGTCGCGTTCCTCGCCACGCTGCTCTCGGTCGTGGGCCTGATGACGCCGACTGCGTATCACCGCCTCCGCTGGCGCGAGCGGAACAAGGAGCGCATGCTCCGCTTCTCCCAGCTCGGCGTCGTCGCCGGGATCGCCTGCCTCGCGGTCGCCATGACGGCTGCCACCTACATCGCGATCGACGAGATGGCGAGGACCGGGCTCGCGCTCGCCGTCACGGCGGTCGTCGGCGCCGCGTTCCTCCTCGTCTGGTACGCGCTGCCGCTCTCGGGGCCGTACGAGCGCTGGGATGACGAGGTGGACGACGAGGAGCTGCACGAGCTCGGGAGCCACCCCCGGATCGGCGCCGGGACCGACTGAAGAGGCCCTACGCGGGGTCGTCGCCCTCGAGGATCGCGGCGAGCGTCCCGGGATCGATGTTCCCGCCCGACACGATGCAGACCACGCGTCCCTCGCCTGCGTGCCCGGCGAGGGCGGCCGCGACGGACAGCGCCCCCGCGCCCTCGGCGACGACGTGGGCACGGGTGGCCAGCAGCCCGACAGCGGCCGCCACTTCACGGAGCGGGACGGCGACGGCGGCAGCGACGAGCGGCCGGGCGCGGTCCCACATCGCCGGGAGAAGCGCCTTCGAGCCGGCGCCGTCCACGAACGACGGCGCGTAGTCGACCTGAACCGGCTCGCCGGCCTCGAGAGACGCCGCGAGGGGCGCCCCGGTCTCGGGCTCGCAGGCGATCACCCGGGTCTCCGGCGACACCGCCGCGAGCGCGCTCGCAACCCCGGTCGTGAGCCCTCCGCCGCCCCACGGCACGAGTACGGCGTCGATACCCTCCAGCCGCTCGGCCAGCTCGAGCCCGATCACGCCGTTACCGGCCATCACCCGCTCGTCGAGCACCGGATGGACGAAGAGCCCCTCGACCCCGGGGTACGCGCCTTCCTCCATCGTCTCCCACCACGTCTCGAAGGGCACCGGGATCACGCGGCCGCCGAGCCGCTCGATCGCGTCGAGCTTCGCGCGGGGAGCGTGATCGGGAGCGACGACCGTGGCGGGGACGCCGAGCTCACGCGCGACCCAGCAGACACCCTGGGCCATGTTGCCGGCGCTCGTGGTCCACACACCTACGCGCCACTCCGCCGGGTCGGACTGACGGATCGCGCTCGTCGCGCCGCGGAGCTTGAACGAGCCGATCGGCTGGAGGCATTCGAGCTTGAGCCACACCTCGCACGGCGCGTCGGCGTACAGGCGGAGCAGCGGGCTCTCCGAGACGACGTCGGCGGTGATCGACCGCGCGCGCTCGATCGCCTCGAGCGCGATCAGAACGCGACCTCGGTGCCGACTCCCTGCTCGCGTGCACGGGCCACGCAGAGCGCCGCCGCGGCGAGATCCTCGACGGCGAGCCCCAGCGACTTGAAGAGCGTGAGCTCGCCGTCGTCGGTCCGTCCCCGATGCGCGCCGAGGAGGAGCTCGCCCAGCTCGGCGAGGATGTGGTCGGGCCCGATCCCCCTCTCCTCCACGGCCCGCAGGTAGTCGCCCGACTCGTTCAAGGTCGACTCCCGCCGGTCCACGTACAGCGATGCCGCGGCGACGAGCTCTGCATCGAGCTCACGTGTGGACGGCACCGACGATCCGACGGCGTTGACGTGCGTGCCGGGCGCGAGCCACGCATGACGGACGATCGGCTCGCGGGCGGCGGTACACGTGCAGACGACGTCCGCGCCGTCGAGCGCCTCCTCGACGGTCTCGCACGACACGGCGTGCGACTCCAGCGCGAGTGCCTCCGCATGGGCCGGCGTCCGGCTCCAGATCCGAAGCTCCGGGTCGTCGATCACGGTGCGCATGGCGTGCGCGTGCGAGCGCGCCTGTACCCCCGAGCCCAGGATCGCCACCCGCCGCGCACCCGGTCGTGCGAGCAGCTTCGTCGCCACCGCGGAGACCGCCGCGGTCCTGATCTCCGTGATGGGGGAGGCGTTGAGCACGGCCTGCAGTTGGCCGGTCTCCCCGTCGTGCAGGAGCACGGCGCCCTGATGCGGGTCGAGCCCGCGCGCGGCATTCTCCGGCGAGATCACGATCTCCTTGAGAGAGAAGAGCGGCCTGGCACCGCCACGGTGCGCGGGCATCAGGCCGAGGAGCTGCTGCGCCGGCGGCCGGAACACGAACCGGAGCGGCATCGAGAGCTCGTCGCGCGCGAGAGCGGCGAGCGCGTCCTCCATCGCAGCGATGCACGACTCCATGTCGAGCAGGGCGCGGACGTCCGCGTCGGAGAGGACGAGCACGCTCACCTGAAGACGCCTCCGAGCCTCGCCCGCTCGTCCGCGTCGAAGGTGATCTCGAGCGCCTCGCGGACGGGTGCGAGCTGCTCGACCGTGCTCGGTCCAACCACGATCGCAGTGATCTCCGGAGTATGGAGCAGCCAGGCGAGCGCCAGCGCGGCCATCGATGCCCCGTGGCCCGTCGACTCCCGCTCGAGGGCCTCGAGCGCGTCGAACGTCGCCTCCGTGCGGTAGCCCTCGGCGCCCTCCGGGCGGACGGTCATCCGCGAGCCCGGCGGCGGCGGCTCGCCGCGCCGGTACTTCCCCGTGAGCCACCCGCCGGCGAGCGGGCTGTACGGCGTGTAGCCGAGCCCGTGTTCGTGGCAGAGGGGGAAGACGGTCTCCCGGTCGCCCTGCTCGAGGAGCGAGAAGGCGTTCTGCACCCACTCGTAGCGCGTGAGACCCTCGAGCGCGGACAGCTCGAGCGCCTCGGCGAGCTGCTCGGCCGTGAAGTTCGACGCGCCGACCGCTCCGACGACTCCGCTGCGGACGAGCTCGTCGAACACGGACAGCGTCTCCTCCTGAGGCACATCGGGGTCGAAGGCGTGGGGGAGGTACAGGGGGATCCGTTCGAGCCCGAGGCGGCGCAGGCTCGTCTCGACCTGGCGTCGGATCCTCGCGGCGGCGAGGCCGCGGTCGGCGCCCTCCGTCATCGGGTTGAAGGTCTTCGTCGCGATCACCACCCGCTCGTGCACTTGGGACCCCTTCGTCGCCAGCCATGCGCCGATGTACTCCTCGCTGCGCCCGCCCCCGTAGGCGTCCGCGGTGTCGAGTGTGGTCACGCCGAGGTCCCACGCGGCGTCCAGGAGACGGAAGGCCTCGTCGCGCGGCGTCCCCTTGCCGAACAGGGACGGCGCGGAGCCGACGCCACCGAAGTTGCCGCAGCCGAGCACGATGCGGGAGATCGCGACACCGCTCCGCCCGAGTGCGCGCTCCTCCACGTCGCGATCGTACGCGGCCGTCAGCCGCCCGGCGCCACCTCCGACCGGCGCTCCAGACGCCAGACCAGCCGGAGGCCCGACCATGTCCCGTCGAGTGCGGCGACCTTCGTGTCGACGAGGCCGAGCGGAAGCGCGACGTCGCGCACGACGTCCTCGGTCACGTCGGTGGGCACCTTCGACGCCCGCTTCGGCCAGGCGACCCAGAGCACCCGGTCGGGATGGATCGCCCCGCCGAGCTCCTCGATCCTGCGCTCGAGCAAGGCGCGCTCGGTCGTGAAGAAGAGAGTCACGCCTGCGGCGGCCGGCTCCGCGACGCGCTGCGCACCGGCCGGCAGCGGATGGAGCAGCGCCTCCGCGCCGCCCGGGTCGGCGACGATCGCGTACGTGGTCCCCTCGCCGATCCCGAGCTTGCGGGCGACCGGCGTCCCCGAGTAGCCGGCGGCGGGCACCTCGCGCCGCCGACGTCAGCCGGACACGGGCTCGGCGGCATCCAGGCTGATCGAGCCGTCCTCTGCGATCGTCCAGTAGGGGTTGTGGGCGACCTCCCAGGGATGCCCGTCCGGATCGACGAACACGCCCGAGTAGCCGCCCCAGAGCGTCTCGCCCGGCTCCCGTGCGATCTGCGCGCCCGCGGTGCGTGCCTCCTCGATGATCGCGTCCACTTCGGCAGCGGAGCGGACGTTGTGCGCGAAGGTGACGCCGCCCCAGCCGCCGCCGTCGGTCACGCCGCTGTCGGTCGTGAGCTCAGCCCGATCCCAGAGGGCCACGATCATGCAGCCCGCCTGGAAGAACACGACTCCCTCGGCCCGCGGCGTCTGCGTCCAGCCGAGCGCCTCGTAGAAGCGGCGCGCTGCCTCGAGGTCGGCCACCCCGAGCGTCACGAGGCTGAGGCGCTGCTCCACGTTCCGATCATGACACGGTGGCCGACGCTCACGCAGAGGCCGAGAAGGCCCGATACGCCGGCTCGAGCGCCTCGGCGAGGTCGCGGCCGCCGACCCGGATCCCGCTCCGCCCGAGCCGCTTGACGACTGCCCCCGGAGGAAGGGCCCTCGGCGGCTGCGGCGCGGGCAGCGGGCCGGCGCGCCAGGGGTTGCCGTTCCGCGAGGCAGGCGGCTCGACGGGCCGGCACCCGCGCCAGTGGAGGACGAGGGACGGGTCCCCGTCGATCGCGTCGGCCACGGCGAACGCGAGGGCGGCCACGTGCTTGCACACCGTTGACCGCTCCCGGTCGGGGCAGGTGCAGCTCGTCGTGACGGCGCGGGTCGGAGGCACGAGCGGCTCCCGCAGCTCCGTCTCGAGCAGGTGCGCGAGGTGGAGGGACTGCTCCGTCCCCGCGAGGCCTCCATCCAGGTGGGGGCGCGCCGAAGCGGCCCGCACCGCGTCGGACCATGCCTCGGGCGGTATCGGCGGCGTGGAGAGCGAGACGACGTACTCCGAGCCGCTCGAGCTCGCGACCCGCGCCGTCACCGCCCCCGGGGCGACGGCCACCGAGGCGACCGCGCCGCGGCGCGCGAGCTCGCGACCGCGCTCGGCCCTGGCGGATCCCTCGTCGGGTACCACCGCGCTCGCGAGCCACCTTGCCCACGGACCGACGCCGATCCGGTCGCCGCCGTCCGCGGGGCGAACGGGCTCGCCACCCGCCAGGAGGACGGCGGTCACGCTGCCTCCTCGATCGGACCGGGCGCGAGCGCGACCGCTGCGCGGATCGCATCGAGGTCGAGCTCTCCGAGCCAGTCGTCCGCGCCCCCTGCCATCACCTGCTCCGCGAGCTCGCGCTTCGCGTCGAGGAGCGCGTCGATCCGCTCCTCGAGCGTCGCCGTGCACACGAGGCTGGACACGAACACAGGCTTCCGCTGGCCGAGGCGATGCACGCGATCGGTCGCCTGCTGCTCCACCGCCGGGTTCCACCAGCGATCGAAGTGGACGACGTGGTTCGCGGCCGGGAGGTTCAGCCCGCGTCCGCCTGCGCGCAGCGAGACGACCAGGATGGTCGGCCCGCCGCCCGAGTCGAACCGCGTGAGGAGGTCGTCGCGCGCGCGGGCGGAGAGCCCGCCGTGGAAGAACCCGACCTCGCGACCGAGCCGGGCTGCCAGGTGCGGCGCGAGCCGTTGGAAGCCGGGGTACTGCGTGAACACGAGCGCCTGGTCGTCCGCGGGGACGGCGGCCAGGAGCTCGATCAGCCGCTCGAGCTTGCCCGAACGGCCCTCGAGCGGCCGACCCGTGGGGACGACGAGCTCGGGATGGTTGCAGACCTGCTTGAGCTGACCGAGCATCGCGAGCACGGCTCCGCGGCGGTCGAACGTCCGCTCGTGGCTCTCGATGCGCGGCATCCAGCGGTCGACGGTCGCGGTGTAGAGGCTCGCCTGCTCGACCGTGAGGTTGCACGGCACCTTCGTGAGCGTGATCGGCGGCAGCTCGAGATCCACCTCCGGCGCATCCTTCGCGCGTCGCAGCACGAACGGCCCGACGAGCGAGCGGAGTCGCTCCAGCGCCGCTGCGTCGCGCCGCGCCTCGATCGGGCGGGCAAGCGACCGTTCGAACGCCTCCCGCGTGCCGAGCAGGCCGGGGTTGACGAGGTCCATGATCGCCCAGAGCTCGCCGAGCCGGTTCTCGATCGGCGTCCCGGTGAGCGCGAGCGTCCGCCGCCGCGGGATCCGCCGCAGCGCGCGATGACGCTTCGTCCGCGGATTCTTCGCGTCCTGTGCCTCGTCGAGCAGCAGCCGGTCCCACTGGAGCCCCGCGAGCAGCTCGACGTCCCTCGTCGCGACGTCGTACGAGGTGACCACGACGTCGCTGGCCAAAGCTTCGGCGACGAAGGGCTTGCCCGCGAGCCGGGAAGGCCCGTGGTGGAGGTGCACGCGCAGTGCGGGTGCGAAGCGGGCGATCTCGCGCGCCCACTGCTGGGCGACGCTCATCGGGCTGACGACGAGCGTCGGCCCCACGTCGCTGTCGGCGTCCTCGCGCTCCGACACGAGCGTCGCGATCGCCTGCACGGTCTTTCCGAGCCCCATGTCGTCGGCCAGAATCCCTCCCACCCGCATGTCGCCGAGCAGGCGCAGCCAGCCGTGTCCCCGCTCCTGGAACGGAAACAGGTCGTGCCGCATCCCGGCGGGGGTGGGCAGCGCCCGATAGCGTCGGTCCTCCGCGCCCGTGAGGAGATCGTCGAGCGTCGCGTCGAGGCGCACGGCCCCGAGCTCGATACCCGCCTCGTCGGTCTCGAGGCCGGACACGGCCCGCACGAGCTCGACGACGCCGGCGGAGCGCCCACGACCGTCGAGGAACCGTAGGGCACGCTCGACCTCCGACGCCTGGAGGGCGTGCCACTTGCCCCGGAGCCTGATGAGCGGCTCCTTCGCCGCCGCGAGCTCGCGCAGCTCCTGCTCGGAGAGCTCCACGTCCCCGATCGCAAGGCGCCAGTCGAAGGAGGCGATCGCATCGCGCGTCAGGAAGCCGCTCGACGTCGCCGGAGAGCTCGTCGCGACGAGATTGACGCGCACGCGGCTCGGCGACGAGACCCACTCGCGCGGAAGGCGGACGGGGACTCCCAGCTCCTCGAGGCGCGGCATCGCCTGTCGGAGGAAGGCGCGTATCTGGTCGGCGTCGAGCTCGATCTCGGAGGGAAGCTCGCCGTCGAGGAAGATGCCCGCCTCGGAGAGGATCGGGCGGATCGTGTCGAGGCGCAACTCCAGCGCGCGGCGCGGATCGCTCTCCCGCAGGAAGGCGAAGATCCCATCGGTGCCGTCGCGAAGCAGCGCGGCCGGAAGGGCGAGCGTGGGGTCGTCGGCGGCCTCGAGCCAGAGCTCGAGCCGGACGGACGGGTCATCGGCGCCGTCACGCGGCGTCTCGCCCTCGTCGAGGCGCAGCCCGAGGTTCCACGGCGCGCGAGAACGCCTCGCGAGCCCGTCGTCCACCCATGCGTTGACCCGCCGCTCGAGCGCCACGTAGCCGTGGTGCCCCGGCAGCTCCGGGCCTGCGGCCGCGAGGCCGGCGAGGAAGAGCTCCGGCGCGCCGGGCTGCGGGGCGGTCGGCGACAGCGTCACCCCCGCGGCGCGCAGCGCCCGCCTCGCGAGCTCGTCGACTGCGCAGGCATGGAGGTCGTGGACGAAGGCGTGCGTGTCCCCGTCGAACGCCTCGGCGGCGGCGGCGGGCGCCGCGTGCGCCACCGCGTCCAGCTCCGCGCGCACGTGCTCGTCGAGCGTGGCCCCCCAGAGCGCGTGCCAGCGACCGTCGGCCGCCTGGAGGTGGGGGTGGACGAGCCCCGTGGCCACCGACCGGCGTGCGACGTCGAGCACGGCGAGCACGACCCGGGCGGTTCCGCCCTGCTCGATGCCGTCCGGCGGCTCGGACGCGAGCTCGATCAGCTCCTCGAGCTCGAGCCTGCGGGCGCTGACGCCGTGGCCCGCATCGGCGACGTCGACGACGGCCGGCATCCCCATCTGCAGGCGCCCTGAGGAGAGCGTGCCGTCGGGCTCGCGCACGAGCGCGAAGGCGCTCGCGTCCTGCTGCCAGAGGAGCTCGAGCGTGGTGCCGGCGGGTGTCGGCGTGGAGGAGACCGTGTCCGGCACGACCCATCAGCATAGGCGCGACGGACGACGCCGCTGCAGGGGTGCTGCGCCGAAGCTACGAGCCGGAGACGAACGCGGCCACGTCGCGGATCTCCTGCGCGCTCAGCTCGTCGCCGAAGGCAGGCATCGCGCCACCCCCGTTGGTGACCTGGGTGACGACCGCATCGAACGAAGGTGCGGCGTTGTCGAGGTCCGGCCCGACGCTGCCGCTCGACCCCGCGGCAGCGAACGTGTGGCAGCCGCCGCAGCCGGCCGAGGCGAAGACCTCCTCGCCGTTGGCCGCGTCGCCGGCCTCGCCACCTGTGGTCTGCGTCGTGGCGGGCGACGTCTCGGCGCTGCCGCCGCCGTCGTCGTCACCGCCGCACCCCGCGCTGACGAGCGCGAGCGCACCGACCAGCGCGACGAGTGCCACCACGAGGCGCATCGCGCGCCTCTTACCCGGTGGCCCGTCCGCGCAAACCTGCCGCTTCGCCTCACCCGCTCAGGTGCACGACGGTCGCGCCGTCCGCCGCGTCGGGCTCGTGCGACGAGACGAGTGGGTGGCGGGCGAGCTCGTCGCGGACGGCACTGCGGATCGCCCCCGTGCCGCGACCGTGGATCACGCGCACCTCGTCCCTCCCGGCCAGCGCGGCAGTGTCGACGAACGTGCGAAGAGCTTCCCGTGCCTCCTGAGCCGTTCGCCCGCGGAGGTCGAGCTCCGACGGCGCGTCGGCCGGCGTCGGCGTGCGGATCGTCACGCCCTGCTCCTGGGCGACATCCTGCTGCGGGTCACCGTCTGGCTGGAGGCGTGCCACCGGGACGCGGACGCGGAGCCCGCCGCGGCCGACGACGACCGCGTCGTCCCTCACGATCTCCGCGATCGTGCCCCTCACGCCCAGCGCGGGAGAGACCACGGGGTCACCGGGCGCGAGTGGCGCCGAGACCGGCAGCGGCGCGTCCGCGTCGCGGAGAGCACGCCCGGCACGCGCGGAACGCTCAGCCGCCGCACCGAGCCGCCGGTCGCGCTCGCGCTCCTTCGCGAGCGCCTTGGGTGTCGTGGCCCGACGGCGTTCTCGCTCGAGCCGGCGGGCCTCGCGGATCTCCTTGCGGAGTGCGTCCAGCTCCGCCCTCGTCTCGGTGAGCTCGCGCTCGGCATCGGCCAGCGCACGCTCACGCTCCGAGCGGGCGGATGCCCGGACACGCTCGATCTCCTCCTCGAGCTCACGGACGCGCCCGTCCGCCTCCTGTCTGGCCTCCTCGGCCGCCGCTCGCGAGGCGGCTGCGCTCTCGCGCTCGTCTGCGGCGCGCTCCTCGGCCGCCTCGGCCTCGGCGAGCAGCTCCGCCACGCGACGCCGCTCCGGCGCGATGCGGTCGCGCGCGGCGCGGACCACCTCCGCAGGCAGCCCGAGGCGCTCCGCGATCCGGAGCGCGTGCGACGTCCCGGGTCGGCCGAGCGTGATCCGGTAGAGAGGCTCCTGCGTCTCGGGATCGAACCCGGTGGCGGCATTTGCGACGCCCTCCGTCGCGCTCGCCCACTCCTTCAGCTCCGGGTAGTGGCTCGTCACGACCGTCAGCCGCGCCTGCCCGACGAGACGCTCGACGAGTGCCTGCGCGAGGGCCGCTCCCTCGACCGGGTCTGTTCCGCCCGCCACCTCGTCCAGGAGCACCAGCGAGCGATCGGTCGCGGCGTCGAGGATCTCGAGGAGGCTGCGGACATGGCCGGAGAAGGTCGACAGGCTCATCTCGATCGACTGCTCGTCGCCGATGTCGGCGAGCACCTGGTCGAAGACCGGCAGCTCGGCATGGTCGGCCTGCGGGCGCAGCCCGCACTGGTGCAGCACCGCGGCGAGGCCGAGCGTCTTCAGGGCGACCGTCTTGCCGCCCGTGTTCGGGCCGCTGATCACGACCGCCCTCAGGTCGCCCGGCTCCAGGTCGATCGGCACGGCGCTCTCCGGATCGAGCAGCGGGTGTCGTGCCCCGCGCAGGGCGACGCGGTCGCCCTGGGTCACCCGAGCACCGCGCCAGCGGCGCGAGAGGACGCCGCGGGCGAGGACGAGGTCGATCTCGCCCGCCGCCTCGACCAGGGCCGCCAGGTGCTCCGCGTGGTCGCCGACCTCGCGCGACAGCCCGCGGAGGATCGAGGCCACCTCCTCGCGCTCTGCGCTCTCCGCCTCGCGCAGCCGGTTGGAGTCCTCCACGACGGCGAAGGGCTCGACGAACAGCGTCTGACCCGATCCCGAGCTGTCGTGGACGATCCCCGGGACAGCCCCTCGGGCCGACGCGCGGAGCGCGAGTACCGGCCGTCCGCCGCGCTCGGTGACGAAGTCGTCCTGGAGGTGTTCCCGGAGCGATGCGTCGCGGGCGAGCGAGCGGAGGCGCTCGGCAACGCGCGCCCGTCCTTCCCGAAGCTCGCGACGAAGCCGTCGGAGCGCCGGTGAGGCACCGTCGCGGAGATCCGAGCCGTCGTCCTCCACGGCCTTGGTGATCGCGGCCGCCACGGGTGCGAGCCCCGGCTCGATGGCGGTCGCAAGCTCGCAGAGGCGCGGTGTCCCCTCGACGCCCTCCAGCCCGGCCCGCGCGGCGAGCGCAGCCTCGATCGTCCCGGCGATCGCCCGCAGGGCCGACGGGTCGAGGACGCTGCCGCGCGCCCCGAGCTCCGCCGCGGGTCGGATCTCGCGGACACCCGCGAGGTCCGGCTCGGCGGACAGCTCGTAGAGCGCGATCGCCTCGGCCGTCAGCAGGTGCCGGGCGGCGACCTCGTCCGGATCGGCGGACGGCAGCAGACCGAGCGCGCGTGCGCGCCCCGGCTCGCTCGCCGCGATCCCGGCGAGGCGCTCGAGGACTGCCGGCAGCTCCAGCAGCTCCAGCGCCCGGACATCCATCCGGCCAGTCTAGGGCGGGAGGGAGCGCGGTCCCTCCCGCGAGACCGCCTCCCGCTAGCCGGAGATGTACTCGGTGAGGAACTCGATCCGGACGCGCTGTTCCTGCGACTGGAACTTGACCACGTCGCCGATCGAGACGATCCCGACGACCTGCTTCTCCTCCGACAGCACAGGCAGGTGCCGGATCCGCCGCTCGGTCATCACCGCCATGCACTCCTCGATCGACGTGGCGGGGGTCACGTACGCGATCTCCCTGGACATGATCTCGCTCACCGGCGTGACGCGCTCGTCGCGGCCCTCGAGGGTCACGCGGCGCAGGTAGTCCCGCTCGGTGACGATCCCCACCAGCCGTCCGGCTTCCATGACGAGGAGGGAGCCGACGTTGCCCTCGACCATCCTCGTGACCGCATCCAGCACCGTCGCCGCGCCTCCGATCTCGAGGACGTCGTGGCCCTTCGCTTCGAGGATGTCCGACACGTGGCCCATCTGGTCATCATGTACCCGCCCGGGACATGTGGCAACCGTCACGTGTTCCGGTGGGGGAGGCCCGGTACTTGCAGTATCAAATAAACTGATTATAATTGCTCTAACAACTATTGAGCGGAAGGAGAACGGAATGGACGTCACCATCATCGGCACGGGGAACATGGCCCGGGGCATCGGGACCCGCGTCGTCGCAGGCGGCCACCCGCTCACGGTGCTCGGCGTCGACGGCTCGAATGCCGAGGCGCTGGCACGCGAGCTGGGCGGCGAGACACGCGCCGGCGTGGTCGGCGATCCGATCTCGGGCGACGTCGTCGTCCTCGCGGTCTGGTACCCGGTCTCGCGGGAGGTCGTGGAGCGCTACGGCTCGCAGCTCGACGGCAAGGTGGTCGTGGACATCTCCAACCCGCTCGATGTCCAGACGTTCGAGCCGGTTCTCCCGGACGCCGGCTCGGGTGCCCAGGAGGTCGCAGCTGCGGCGCCCGGCGCGAAGGTCGTAAAGGCCTTCAACACGACCTTCGCAGGAACGCTGGTTCCCGGTGAGGTCGGCGGGCACCCGCTCGACGTGCTCCTCGCCTCCGACGACGACGAGGCCAAGCGGACAGTGGCGCAGCTCGTGGAGGATGCCGGCTTGCGTGCCGTCGACGCCGGCCCGCTCCGCCGTGCGCACCAGCTCGAGGCTCTCGGCTATCTGCACATCGCGCTCCAGGAGCAGCTCGGTACGGGCTACGCGAGCTCGGTCAAGATCCTCGCCTGATGAGACCCGAGCCGAGCGACGCGCTCACGGGACCACCCGAGGCCGACGGCCGGATGGCCCCGATCACCGCGCGCGCGGGCTACATGATGGGGCGGAACGTCGACCGAGCGTGGTCGCCCGAGCGCGCGGCCGCGTGGGAGGGGTTCCTCGAGCTCAGCCGACAGCTACGTCGTGCGGCCGAGGGCCTGCTCGAGCCGTTCGGCCTGAGCGTGAGCATGCTCGGGGTCATGGGTCGGCTGGAGCGCGCGGAGGCTCGGACGCTGCGGCAGACCGAGCTGGCCGAGGCGATGGGGCTCAGTGTCAGCCGGATCTCCAGGCTGATCGACGCCCTCGAGCGCCGGGGGCTCGTCCAGCGCCGTCCGTGCCCGGCCGACGCACGCGCCACGAACGTGACGCTGACGCGTGCCGGCCTGACGTTGGCCCGCGGGGCCCAGGACGCGGTCTTCGGGTTCGTCGAGGAGCGGTTCTTTGCGCCTCTCTCCGATTCCACGGTCAAGACGCTCGCCCACGCCTTCACGACGCTCCTGGGTCGCAGCCAGGACGACGCGGGCGCCTGCGAGTAGCCCGCGCGGCTCGCGGTCAGGACGTCGACGTCTGCAGTGCCGGTGCGGGAGCGGCGAGCGCCTCCGCGAGGGCGGTCGCGGCCTGCGCGACGGCGCGCCTGCCGTCGTCCAGGAACTCACCGAACGAGAAGAAGCCGTGGATCATGCCGTCGTAGCGCGTCACCTCGGCGGGAACGCCGAGTGAGCGCAGCCGGGCGGCGTAGGCTTCCCCCTCGTCGCGCAGGGGATCGAGCTCGGCGGTGATCACCAGGGTGGGCGGAGAGACCGCCAGAGCCTCGTCGCTTGCGAGGAGGGGCGAGACACGCGGGTCGTCGATCGAGCCGTCGCCGCCTGCGAGGTAGTGGTCGACGAACCAGTCCATCGCCGCCTCGGTGAGCCAGTAGCCCTCCTTGTAGGCCTCGTGTGAGGCGCTGCCACCGCGGGCGTCCGTCACGGGGTAGACGAGCAGCTGGAAGCGAAACGGCGGCGAGCCGCTCTGCGTCACGACGGCAGCAAGGTTGGCGCCCGCCGAGTCCCCGCCGATCGCGAGCCGCCCGGGATCGCAGCCGAGGGCTCTTGCGTTCGCGTGCGCCCAGCGGGCCGCGGTGAACGCGTCTTCCAGCCCCGACGGGAAGGGCTGCTCGGGGGCAAGCCGGTAGGCAACGGAGAGCACGGCGCATCCGCTCTCGTCCGCGAGCGACCGCGCCAGGTTGTCGTGCGTGTCGAGGCTGCCGAGCACCCAGCCGCCGCCGTGGAGGTAGACGAGTAACCCGAGACCCTGCTCGGCGCTCGGCCGGTACAGGCGCGCGGGCACGCCTCCGGCGTCGACATCCCGGATCTCGTCGAGGGAGACGGTGGGAGGACGGATCCGCGAGTTGCGCAGAGCCCGAACGGCCTCGGGGGTCGACGTCTCGATCGGGGGATCGCCGAGGGACTCGATCAGCTCGAGCAGCGCCTGCGCCCGTGGGTGGATCGGCATCGGACGTGAGTCTCGCAGGTGCCGCGCGACCACGTCGCGACGCGGCGCCACGGGCTTGGAGCTCGAATCGGAACGAAGCCTCGCCCTGTTGCAGAAGCGTCGTTCTGATTCGAGTTCTCAGTCCGCTGCGAGGCGCAGGTCGAAGCCTGCCGGAGCGTGCACGTTGAGGAATCGTGCGATCGAATCCGTGCGGTTCGCGAACGTGTGCCGCACGCCCGGCGGCACGAGCACGAACGTCCCTGCTCCGGCTGTGACCTCGTCGTCCTCGACGAGGAAGACCAGCTCGCCCTCGACAACGTAGAACGCGTCGTCCTCGGTCGGGTGGACGTGCGGCTCCGGCCCTTCCCGATGCGGCGCCACGGTGACCGACGACAGGTTGAACCGCGGCGTGTCGGCGCTACGCGCGAGGAACTCGACGTTCCCGACCCGGTGGCCCTCGCCCGGCCGGACGACGACGGCGCGCTCAGCGCCCATCCGTCGCCTTCCCGCCCGACGTGCTGACGCCGAGGTCGCGAAGCAGCCCGTCCTCGAGGCCGTACACCAGCCCGTGCACGATGAGCTCCTCCCCGCGCGCCCAGGCGTCCTCCACGACGGTCGTCTGGCTCACGTTCGCCACCTGCTCGGCCACGTTCAGCTCGCAGAGCCGGTCGAGGCGCTGCTGCTCGGGCAGGGATCCGAGCTCCTCGGCGTGCTTCTCGCAGACGTCCTCGACGTGCCGGAGCCAGTTGTCGATCAGCCCGTGGCGCGCGCCGGTGAGCGCCGCCGCCACACCGCCGCAGCCGTAGTGGCCGCACACGATCACGTGCTTCACCCGCAGGATGTCGACCGCGTACTGGAGCACGGAGAGGCAGTTCAGATCCGTGTGCACGACGACGTTCGCGACGTTGCGGTGCACGAACACGTCGCCCGGCGCGAGCCCGACGATCTGGTTGGCCGGGACGCGGCTGTCGGAGCAGCCGATCCACAGGTACTCGGGCGACTGTCGCGCGGCGAGGCTCGTGAAGACGTCTGGGTCGCTCGCCACCATGGCCGCGGCCCACGCGCGGTTCCGCTCGAAGAGGTCTGCGAGGTCGCTCATGCCCCGGGAGGCTATAGCGGCGCTCACCGCGTGACTCGACTGGACGGCTCGTGGAGCCGTCCAGTCGAGTATGAGGCCCGACTAGATGATCGATGCCATGAGATCGTCCGGGTCGGGGCGTGGGCTGGCCGGAAGCGGCCCAGACGCGCGAGACCACGCAGCCGAGCGCGCGAGATCGTGGCATCAATCATCTAACTGCAGGCGCCTGGAGGATCGCCCCGAGGAGCGACCCGGAGAAGTCGGACAGCGAGCGCTCGACGAAGGCCGGGTTGGCGCCGACGAGCCTGGCCACCTGCACCTTCCCGGCGTTGGGGCTCGGGCAGAGGACCTGCTCCACGTCCTGGAGGCGGATAGTGACGGCGAGGTTGCCGTTCGCGAAGAACCGCGTGATGTAGCCGAAGCCCAGGCCGAGCTCCCTCGGCACCCGTTCGACCGTGCACGTGAACTGCGGCTTCGAGTCGATCGAGACGTGCGGCACGTCGCGGCCGTAGGCCCGGAACAACGCAACCTGCTCTCCATCGAGGACGAGCGGCGCCGAGATGTGCGTGTCGTAGCCGCTGCCGCCGAGGTAGAAGTCGCTCCCGTCGCCGGGAGCCCAGATGTTGACGTCGTTCCCATGGCCGCTCGAGAGGACGTCGCTGTTCGGCGCGAGACCCTTCTCGACACCACCGACGAGGATGTCGCTCGACAGGCCGCCCTCGATCACGTCGCCGCCCTTCATCCCGATCAGCAGGTCGCCTCGCACGCCGCCGACGAGGACGTCCGTGTTGTCGAGGTGCTGCTTCGCGGTGACGTTCGCCGGTTGGATGAACGTGTTGGCGGCGTTGTCGTTGTCGGCGCCTACGAGCACGTTCCTCGCGAACGTGCGGCCCGCCTGCAGGGCCGCGCCGGCCGGCTGCAAGGTCACGATCAGGGTCGCCGCGGCCGTCCCGAGCAGTGCGAGTACGGCGAGGCTCCGAGTGCTTGGGCGTGAGATCATGTCTCCTCCTTCGAGTCCCGAGTGGCAGGTGTCCTGTGTTCCCCCGAGGACACCGCCGTCCCGAGACCTATTCCGCATGGATCGCGAGCTCGACCCAGCACGCCTCGGCGACCACGTCGATCGGCTCTTCCGCGCGGCCTGGGCGCTGACCGGGTCGCGTGAGGACGCCGAGGACCTCGTCCAGGAGACCTACGCCCGCGTGCTCGCGAGGCCGCGCTTCCTGCGCCGGGACGACGACCTCGGCTACCTCCTTCGTGTCCTGCGGAACACGTTCCTCAACGAGCAGCGCACGCGCTCGCGGCGACCACGCACGAGCCCGCTCCCGGAAGGCGCCGACTTCGTGGAGGAGCGCGCGACCACGCAGCCCGAGCGAGCGCACGAGGCCCGCGAGATCTACGACGCGATCGCCGCGCTCCCGGACGAGTTCCGCGACGTGCTCGTCGCGGTCGACGTCGCGGGGCTCTCCTACCGGGAGGCGGCCGATGCGCTCGGCGCCCGCGAGGGGACCGTGATGAGCCGGCTCTACCGTGCGCGGCAGCGGATCGTGCGGCACGTCGAGGGCGAGAACGTCTAGCGACCGTGTCACGGGACGTGGAATCCCGTGACACGGTCGCAACCCGAGGCGCTACGAGCAGCCGGTGTTCGTGCCGCAGTCGCGGCAGGTGTAGCACGAGCCGGTCCTGACCATGCGGCCGCCGCAGCGGGCGCACTCGACCGCGTCCTCCCACTGGTTGAAGAGCGCCGTCTGGCCGGGCGGCGCGGACTCGACGGCCGCGGCGGCGGCTCCCGCGGTCGGGTCGTCCGTGTACGCCGCGGCGAGGCGCGCCTTCACCTCGGCGGTCAGGATCCCCGCCTCCTCCTGCTGGTCGGCGGTCAGGAACTTCTTGCCCATCCAGCGGAAGATGTAGTCGACGATCGACTTCGCGACGCGGATGTCCGGGTCGTTCGTGAGGCCGCTCGGCTCGAAGCGCATGTGGCTGAACTTCGAGACGTACACCTCGAGCGGCACGCCGTACTGGAGGCCGAGCGAGACGGAGATCATGAAGGAGTTCATGAGCCCTGCGAGAGTCGTTCCCTCCTTCGCGATGTCCACGAAGATGTCGCCTGGCGTGCCGTCCTCGAACAGCCCGACGTGGATGTACCCCTCGTACTCCCCGACCTTGAACTTGCGGCCGACCTCGGTGCGGTCATCGGGCAGGCGGCGGCGCTGCGGATGGGCGACGACGCCGGTCGCGCCGATCGGCAGCACCACCGGGGCGGGCCCCTCCTTCGAGGACGAGAGCGGCTGGGCGACCTTGCAGTTGTCGCGGTAGATCGCGATCGCCTTGACGCCGAGCTGCCAGGACTCGACGAACAGCTTCGCGATCTCGTCGATCGTCGTCGACTCGGGCAGGTTGACCGTCTTCGAGATCGCGCCCGAGATGAACGGCTGCACCGCGCCCATCATCTTCACGTGCCCCATGTAGTGGATCGCGCGGTCGCCGATCGCGCAGTCGAACACGGGGTAGTGCTCGGTCTTCAGGTGAGGCGCCCCGACGACGCCGCCGCGCTCGTCGATGAAGGCGACGATCTCCTCGACCTCGCGCGGCGCGTAGCCGAGCTCGCCGAGCGCCATCGGGACGGTCTTGTTGACGATCGTGATCTCGCCGCCGCCGACCAGCTTCTTCGACTTGACGAGCGAGAAGTCCGGCTCCACCCCGGTCGTGTCGCAGTCCATCATGAAGCTGATCGTCCCGGTGGGGGCGAGCACCGTGGCCTGCGCGTTCCGGAAGCCGTGCACCTCCCCGATCTCGAGCGCCTCGTCCCACGCGCGCCGCGCGCCGTCGAGCAGGTCGTCGGGGACCGACTCGGTGTGGTCGATGTTCCCGACCGCGGCGCGGTGCTTGGCGATCACGCCGACCATCGCCGCCCGGTTCTCCTGGTAGCCCGCGTGCGCGCCCATGCGCTTCGCGACCTCCGCCGACTTGCGGTACGCGCGGCCCGTCATCAGCGCCGTGATCGCGGCGGCGTACGCCCTGCCCTCGTCCGAGTCGTACGGCAGGCCGCGCGCCATCAGGAGGGCGCCGAGGTTCGCGTAGCCGAGGCCGAGCTGGCGGAAGCGCTTCGCGTTCCGCCCGATCTCGGGGGTCGGGTACGACGAGTAGCCGACGAGGATCTCCTGCGCGAGGAAGACGACGTCGACGGCGTGCTCGAACATCTCGACGTCGAACTCGCCGTCCTCCCGGCGGAACTTCATCAGGTTGAGCGACGCGAGGTTGCACGCCGAGTCGTCGATGTGCATGTACTCGGAGCACGGGTTCGACGCGTTGATCCGTCCCGTGTTCGGCGACGTGTGCCAGGAGTTGATCGTCGTGTCGTACTGGACGCCCGGGTCGGCGCACTCCCAGGCCGCCGCGGCGATGTCGCGCATCAGGCCGCGTGCGTCGACCGACTCGACGACCGTGCCGTCGGTGCGCGCGGTGAGCGACCACTCCTTCCCCTCCGTGACGGCCTCCATGAACGCGTCCGTCACGCGCACCGAGTTGTTCGCGTTCTGGTACTGGATCGACGCCCAGTCGGCCGAGTCGAGCGACATGTCGTAGCCCGCCTGCTCGAGCACGCGGGCCTTGCGCTCCTCGCGTGCCTTGCACCAGATGAACTCCTCGATGTCCGGGTGGTCGACGTCGAGCACGACCATCTTGGCCGCGCGCCGTGTCTTGCCGCCCGACTTGATCGTCCCCGCCGAGGCGTCCGCGCCGCGCATGAACGACACGGGCCCGGACGCGTAGCCGCCCTTCGAGAGCTGCTCCTTCGAGGAGCGGAGCCGCGAGAGGTTGAGGCCGGAGCCCGAGCCGCCGCGGAAGATGATCCCCTCGCGCCGGATCCAGTCGAGGATCGACTCCATCGAGTCGTCGATCGAGAGGATGAAGCAGGCCGAGCACTGCGGGGTCTCCTCGAAGCCGACGTTGAACCAGACCGGGGAGTTGAACGAGGCGTACTGGTTGACGAGGATCGCCTTCAGCTCGGCGTGGAAGGTCTGGGCCTCCTCGTCGGAGGCGAAGTACCCGCCCTGACGGCCCCAGTCCGTGACGGTGTCGGCGACGCGGCCGACCATCTGCTTGACGCTCCGCTCGCGCTCGGGAGACGCCATGCGGCCGCGAAAGTACTTCTGCGCGACGATGTTGGTAGCTGTCTGCGACCAGAACTTCGGGAACTCGACGTCGCGCTGCTCGAACACGGGCCCGCTCTTGCCCGGGATCAGCGCATCACGGGTCTCCCACTCGATCTCGTCGAAGGGATCGCGGCCGGGGATCGTGAAGTATCGCCGCGGCGAGACGCCGGCCTTGCCGTCCAGAACGGTGTTGACGTACTCCTCCTGCTCTTCGGACTTGGTCTGCGGTGCCTGCGTCGCCTGCTTGGCGGTGGCCATGCTGTCCTCCCGGGCCGAGATGTCGAGTCACCCTTTGCGCCGGGCGCGTTGTAGCGCGTCCTGCGAGCGGACCGGGCATGCTAGGACGCGGGTCGGACGGCACCGAAATTCCTGCAAATTGCTGAAAATCGGGCGCGCTCTCACCCACGGATTCTAGCTGCCGCGCCGTGTCCGAGGTCAGCGTCGGCGGGCGGCGAGCCAGCCTGCTGCGCCGCTCGCGAGGAGCACGCCGGAGAGCGCAGCGAGCACGATCACCGGCAGCGGCAGCCCCGCGCTCTGGGTCTCCTCGGCGGGCTCGCTCGCAAGCCGGGCGGGCTTCTTCGTCGCACCCCTCACCGGCGGGTGATCTGCCCTCCCCGTCACCGGCTGCGGCGCGCCCTCTGCCTCGGTCTCTGCCCGCGTGTCCCGCTCGGCCTCCGCCGTGGGAGCCTCGGCTGCGGCCGGCCCGGGCGGTCCGTTGCCCGGGTCGCTCCGACCGCGTCGGGCGTACTCGAGCGCCCGGGCGATGTCGCGGTCGGCGTCGGAGTACTGGAGGACGTCGTCCGGGAGGGCACTGATCGCGGCTCGATAGCAGGGGAGCGGGTATACGCCGTCGACCCGGCCGCCCGAGTACCAGTCGCGAATCACACGCTCTGCGCACTCGTCGAGCGAGCCCGCCGTCACGGTTGGCGCCACCGCCAGGAACGACGACGTCACCGATACCAGGACGAGCAGTCGACGGAAGGGCATTCGCTATTTATGCCCCAAGTCAACGGCTCTCAAACCTGGCGTGGTCGCCAGGTTGCCGAGAAAAGCGGCGGGGCTAGGCGGCGCCGGGCGGCGGGCCGCCGGCGCGGCGCGCCTGCGCGCGGCGGCTCAGGTAGCCGGCGCCACCGGCCGCGAGCAGGAGCAGCGCGAGGCCGCCGAGGATCAAGAGCGGGATCGGCAGGGAGGAGGGGCCCGACGTGTCGACGGGCTCCGACGCGGTGGTCTCCTCGCCCGGGCCGGGGTCACCCGGCTCGGCTCCGGTCACCGTCGAATCCCCGGGGTCCTCCGGGGTCGTCTCGGTCGGCCGCTGGCCGCCCGACGCGCCCGGGTCGGGCTTGCCCTGGCGCGCGTACGCGAGCGCGCGGAGGATGTCCTCCTTGGCGTTCGAGTAGTCGAGCACGTCGACGGGCAGCGAGCGGATCGCCTCCTGGTAGCAGTGCTTGGGGAAGATCTTGTCGACCCGGCCGTCCCCGTACCAGTCGGCCACGACCTCGTCGGCACACGTCTTCGCCTCGGCCGACGCGGTCGGCGCAGCCCAGAACGCGACGAGCGCGACGAGCGCGATCAGCGCGGGGAGACCGAGGAAGC
This sequence comes from Gaiella sp., assembly GCF_035710885.1. Lineage (GTDB taxonomy): Bacteria > Actinomycetota > Thermoleophilia > Gaiellales > Gaiellaceae > Gaiella. The sequence goes on from NZ_DASTCS010000066.1 coordinate 24,689, forward strand.
GACGGGAGAAGACGTCAGGCAAGGGCAATCGAATCGGACGAGCCGGGTTGAGTCTTCCCGCCCTCCGTGGGTCGGTAATCATGGAAGGGTAAACGATGTGTAAGACGCCGTTCGCGGCATACGGCGGGAGACCTCCGCCCGCCGAACGGCCCATGGTAGCCTCGCCGCGTCATGACCGCGGCGGCGCGACCCGCGCTCAGGACCGGGCGCGTCGCGGAGATCGGCCTCCTGATCGCTGTCGGCGCGCTCCTCGCCGGGGCGGTCCTCGACGGCGCCGGCTCGCGTGACGACTCGCTCGCCACGGTCGGGATCGCGGCGATCGTGTGCGCCGCGCTCGGCCTCGGAGTTGCTTTCCGGGGTGCGCTCCCGCTGCCTCGCCTGGAACGCGCAGGGGTCGTGTTGGTCGTCGGCTCTGGTGCTCTGACGGCCTGGGCCGGCCTCTCGATCGCGTGGTCGGTCGCCGGAGACCTGTCCTGGGAGTGGCTCGCACGCGGGCTCGTCTACCTGTCCTTCCTCGCGCTCGGGCTACTCGCCGGGGCGACGGCGGAAGGCGCCCGTCGCGTCGCGGCCCTGACGGCGATCGTGATCGCGGCCGCCCTCGCGTGGGCTCTCCTCGGCGTCGCGATCCCGTCGCTCTTCCCCGACGGCGACCGGATCTCGCGGCTGCGAGAGCCGGTCGGCTACTGGAACGCGCTCGCGCTTCTCGCAGGCGCTGCGATCGCCTTCGGGCTCTGGATCGCACGCACGCCCAGGGTGACGGTGCGCGTCGGCGGTTGCCTGCTCGTGTATGTCGCCGCCGTCGCGTTGCTCCTCACGCAGTCGCGGGCGGGCGTGGCCGGCGCCGTCGCCGTGCTCGCCCTCTGGCTCGTTCTCTCCGACGAGCGCCTCAGCGACGGTCTGCGGGCGGCGCTCGCGCTGCTCCCGGCACTGGCGGTCGGCGGCTGGGCGTTCACCCGGCCCGCCCTTGTCGAGGACGGTGCCCTGCGCGTGGACCGGGTCGACGACGGACGCGTCTTCGCCGTGCTCCTGATCGTCGGTGCGCTCGTCGTCGGCGTGGCGGCCTGGCGTGTGCGCGCCCGTCGCCTCGCGTCGGAGCGCGGCCCGGCCGTCCGTGCCGTGCTGGTCGGCATGTGTGCGCTCGCCGTCGCGGTGGGTGCCGTGGGGCTGGTGGCGACGGTGGGAAACCCGTTCTCCTGGGCGTCTTCGCAGATCTCCGGCGGCGAATGCGTGAACGACCCCGGCCGGCTCACCGACCTCTGCGCGAACAACCGCCTCGCGTGGTGGGAGGAGGCGATTCGTGTGGCCGCGGATCACCCCGCACGCGGCTCGGGCGCGGGGACCTTCGCGCTCGCCAGGCGCCGCCATCGGGAGGACGCAACAGCCGTGAGCCAGCCGCACAGCGTCCCGCTGCAGCTCCTGGCCGACCTGGGGGCGATCGGTTTCGCGCTCGGCCTGCTGGTCGCGTGCGGCGCCGCCGTCGGCATCGTGCGCGGGCTGCGGCGGACGGCGGCGAGCGAGAGGCCGGCGGCCGTCGCGCTCGCCTCCCTCGTCCTCGCCTACGCGGTGCACGCCCTCGTGGACTACGACCTCGACTTCCTGGCGGTGACGGCGCCTGCCTTGGTTGCGACCGGCACGCTCCTCGCGGTGGCGAGACCTGCGTCGGCGTTCCGCCTCGGCCTGCCGGGTCTCGTCGCGCTCGGCGCCGTCGCCGTGGCCGCGGCGGCCGCCGTCGCGCTGCCGGCGCTCGCCGACCGCGACGCCGAGCGGGCATTGGGGGCCGTGGACGCGGGGAGGATCTCGGATGCCGTCGAGGCGGCAGATCGCGCCCGCGCGCTCAACCCGCTCTCTCCCGCCCCGCTGCAGGCCCGCGCGCTGGCCGCCGACGCCGAGGGTGACCGTCGCGCGGCCGTCGCCTGGTACGAGCGGGCGACCGATCTCCAGCCTGAGAACCCGGACCTGTGGTTCGACCTGGGCCTCTACCACGTCGTCGCGACCGAGGACCAGTGCGCCGCCTACCAGGCTCTCAACCGCTCGTACACGCTCGACCCTCGGTCGAGCAGGTGGGCGCCGGGAGGGCCGCTCGACATCGCGCGGGTCGCCGTCAACGCCGGCGCGTGCGAGCGCTGACGCGAACGCCGGCCCACGCGAGCTCGGGCCGAGGGTCAGCCGCCCAGGATCAGCACGGTGTGCGCGCCCTGGAGCTGCTTCGGGCGGACGCCGTCGAGCGGGCTGACCACCTTCACGCCGAGATCCCGGGCGAGCCGGTGCGCCTCGCCCTCGAAGCCGCGGCGGTACATGACGAGGGACGTGACGTAGTCATGGCTGGGGGCGTTGCCGACGAGGCCGATCCGATATCCCTTCCCCGTCACGCGCGAGGCGGCGGACGCGGCGGCGCCCTGGCGCCCATTCCCGTTCAGGACGACGACCTTCACCTTGCGGCGCGGAAGCTCGGCCGGGGCCGCCTTCGCGGCGCGCGACGGCTTCGCCTTCGCCGCCTTCGTCGGAACCGCAGCCTCGGGCGCGGCCCTGCGCACGGCAGGCTCGGGCTTCGCCAGGAGCGCCCCGCCGATCATCACCAGCAGGACGAGCTCGACGGCGGCGATGGCGGCGACGACCAGCGTCGCAGTGCGCCAGGGACGGACGGCGAGCTCGACGCGATCGAGGCGGATCGGATGGTCCACGACGCGAACGAGGTTCGCCCGCCGTGCGGCTACTCCTTCTCCACCGCCGCACACGTCGCGACGATGCCCTCGGCGAGCCGTACCGAGGCAGTGAAGCCGAGCTCGCGCGACGCGAGCTCCGTGTCGAGCACGCTGCGCTGCGCGTCGCCGGGCCGGGGTGGCCCGAACGAGGGCGGCGCGTCGACCCCGACGGCCTGCTCGCAGAGCCGGTGCAGGCCGGCGATCGTCGTCTCGACGCCGGTGCCGACGTTGAACACACCGCCGCCCTGGGCGGAGGCGGCGAGCAGGGCGCGGACGACGTCGTCGACGTGGACGAAGTCGCGGGTGATCGACCCGTCGCCGAAGATCGTCGTCGGCTCGCCGGCGGCGAGCCGTTCGAGGAAGATCGCGACCACGCCGCCCTCGAGCGACGCGGACTGGCGTGGCCCGTACACGTTCGCGAACCGGAGCGTGACGTGTCGCGTCCCGAAGACCCGGTTCCAGCCGTCGACATACACCTCGGCCGAGCGCTTCGCGAGCCCGTAGGCCGAGACCGGCAGCAATGCGGAGCGCTCGCGCGCCGGCCCGTCGACCTCGCCGTAGATCGCCCCACCGGTCGAGGAGAAGACAAGGTGCGCGCCCGCAGCCCGCGCCGCCTCGAGCACGTTCACGGTTCCGACGACGTTCACCTCCGCGTCGTACGCCGGCTGCTCCATCGAGGTGCCGACGTCCGCCTGCGCCGCGAGGTGGAAGACCAGCTCCGCGTCGGTCTCGAACGGCTCTCGGATGTCGTGCTCGAGGAGCGTCGCCGCCGGGTCGACGTGCTCTCGCTGGCCCGTGCTGAGGTCGTCGACCACGACGACCTCGTCACCGCGTGCGAGCAGTGCGTCGACGAGGTGCGAGCCGATGAAGCCCGCACCGCCGGTGACGAGGGCTCGCATCGGTGCAATCTAGACGCTTGATGTGGGTTCTGGGCACGCGCGGTTGGGGCCTGCGCGCGGCGCATCGCGGGCGTCCCGCTGCTCACCGATGCCTTCGGGTATCGGCGAGCACGGATACGACCACGCTGCTTGGCGCATGCCCTCCCCGCCACGCACCCCCCAACCCACATCGAGCCTCTAGACGTGTGTCGGGACGCGTGGTCTAACGTCCGGCCGATGTTCGTCACGTTCGAAGGCCTCGACGGCAGCGGCAAGACGACCCAGGCGAGGCTGCTCGCCGACGCGCTGGCGCGCGACGGCGTGGACGTCGTGTCGACCCGCGAGCCCGGCGGCACGCCGCTCGGAGACCGGATCCGCGAGCTCGTCCTGCACGGCGACCACGTTGCGCCGTGGGCCGAGGCCGCGCTCTATGTCGCGTCGCGGGCCCAGCACGTGGAGCAGGTGATCCGGCCGGCGCTCGAGCGCGGCGCCACCGTGATCTCCGACAGGTACCTCGACACCTCCGCTGCCTACCAGGGTGCGGGCCGGGGCCTGGGGCTGGACACGATCCTCGACCTGAACCTCGTCGCCGTCGGCGGGTTGGTCCCTGACCGGACGTTCCTCGTCGACATCGACGTCGAGACCGCTCTCGCGCGCGTCGGCGACAAGGGAGATCGGATCGAACGTGCGGGCGCCGAGTTCTGGCCCCGTGTCGTGGACGCGTACCATCACCTGGCGGCCCGGTTCCCCGAGCGCTACGTCGTCGTCGACGGCCGGCGAGGCCCGGACGAGATCGCGGCGGAGATCCGTGACCACCTTCGCTGACGTGCCCGAGCAGACCGAGGCGAAGCGCCTCCTCGAGGCCGCGCTCGCGGACGGGCCGGCGCACGCCTACCTGTTCCACGGCGCGGCGGGCGTCGGCAAGCGCTCCGCGGCCCGCGCCCTCGCCGGCGTGCTGCTCGGCGACCCCCGTCGCGTCGACGCGGGCACCCACCCCGACCTGCGCGTGATCGAGGCGCTCGGCGAGATGATCCGGATCGAGGAGATCAGGGCTCTCCACCACGACCTGCACATGCGGCCCTTCGAGGCCGATCGCCGCGTCTACCTCATCTTCGACGCGCACCGGATGAACGACGAGGCTGCAGCCAGCCTCCTCAAGGACCTCGAGGAGCCGCCGGGGTACGCGACCCTCGTCCTCGTTGCCGACGAGCTCGGCCCCCTCCCGGAGACGATCCGATCGCGCTGCCAGCTCGTTCCGTTCCGGCGCCTCTCGCGCGCGGCGATCGAGGAGTGGATCTCCGTGAAGGCGCCGGGCCTCGCCCCCGCTGAGGTCGCCGTGCTGGGGCGGGTCGCGGGCGGGCGGCTCGACCGGGCGGCGAGGCTGCTGGACGAGCCGGCGCGCGCCCGGCGCACGGCCCTCCTCGACACGGCGCGCGCCGCGTACCGCGACGACGCTTTCGACCCCGCCGCGGCGGCGGCCGTGATCGTGGCGGCCGCCGACGCCCTGGGGGCAGCCGCCCGCGAGCGCGAGCAGGCTCGCGTCGACGACCTCGATCTTCCTACCCGCGAGTCGGAGCAACGGGTGCGTCGAGCCGAGTTCGGCGCCGAGAAGGCCGAGGTGCTCGCCTCCCTCGACGACCTCGGCGCGTGGTACCGCGACCTGGTCGTGGTCGCGAACGGCGCGGAGGCCGCGGTCGTCCACGCCGACCGGCTCGAAGAGCTGCGCGAGGACGCGGCGGCAGGGGCGGGGGCCGGTGCCGAGGGGGCCGCAGCCCTGGTGCGCCAGGCATGGCGCGAGGCGGAGGAGTTCAACCTCAACGCCCCGCTGCTGCTCGAGGCGCTCTTCGTCCGCCTCCGGCGTGAGCTCAGCCGACCGTCAGTCGCACCGTGAAGCGGAACCGCTGCGGGCGAGAGCCCGTGTTCAGGATCGAGGCCGTGCACTGACCGGGGCCCGCCCGCGGCAGCACGAGGGCCGCGGTAGAGCTCGTGCCCGTGAGGAGTTTGCGGCGCAGGACGTCCCCGCACGTGACCTCGACCCGGCCGCGAGCACCCGAGCCGCGGCGGAAGGCGCCGTCGAGGCGCACACGCCGGTTCGGGCCGAGAAGCCCGAAGGGGACCGAGACACGGTCGTTGGGGTCGAGTGTCCCCTGCCTCACGATCACCACGGGCTTGAGAGCAGGTGCGGTGCCCGTGATCACGGGCGGCTCGGCGAGGCCGAGGTCGGCACGGATCGCCTGCTGAACGGTTCGAGAGGGAGGATGGAGCCAGGCGATCTTGTAGCCGCGTCGGAGGTTCGTGTATGCGTAGTCCTCCGCGAACACCTCGCTGATCGACCGGTCCCAGCCGACCTCGTAGCGGTCGCGCACGCTGCGGGCCTCGACCAGCTCGGCCATCCCGCGAGCCTTCCACCAGAGCGGCGTCCCGTTGGGCTCGTCGAGGCCGCCGTGGCGCCTGCTCGCGTCGACGTGATGACCGTACTCGTGGATCAGGGTGTGCGCGGTGTCGAAGCCGCTTCCGGCCGGCACGACCATCACTCCTCGGTTGCCCGTCCGGCGCGAGTAGCAGCCCGCGGCGCCGTGCCCGCAGCGGTCGCGCAGCTCGTCCCAGGTCACGATCCGGATCGTCACCCGCGAGATCTCGTGGGCGTGCGCGGCGCGCCGCAGCAACCCGGCGTACCACCCGAGCTCGACGTCCGCGCGGACGTCGAAGTGCATCGCTCTCCCGTCGTCGTCCTGCAACACGACCTCGCGGGCGGAGACGGTGCCGGAGAAGGAGAGCGCGGCAATGACTGCGAGCATCCCGACCAGCGCCGACCGTGCCATCTCCGGCCAGGGTAGAGGCCGGCTCGTGTCGCCCGGGTTAAGCACGCGCCCCGGTCCCAGGGGGGTTTTCGCCGGGCCCACGGCGCTACACTTCGCCGTCCCCGGCCGACGTAGCTCAGCTGGTAGAGCACTTCACTCGTAATGAAGGGGTCCGCGGTTCGAGGCCGCGCGTCGGCTTTCCGGGACTCACGCGGGATCGCGCTACGTCGAGAGGCCCTTTTCGGGGGCCTCTCGATCGTCCGTCACTGCCGACAGCGAGTCACGCGGGTCGCTCGGTCACACGATCGGCCACCGACCGCCGCAGGTTGCGAGGCGGCTCAGCTCCAGGCGCGAGGCCTGAGGAACTCGTCCAGCTCGACTCGGCCGGCGAGATTGTCGAGTGTCCCGACGAGGCCTGCGAACGTGCATTCGGCAACGATCTCGAGGATCTCCGGCGTCGTCACCCCTGCCGCGGTCGCGCGCGAGACCGCCTCGTCGTCCACCTTGCCACGGTCGACCACGATGCTTCGGGCGAGCTCGTAGACGGCGGCGAGCTTGGCGTCCGATGGCGGCCTGTTCGAGCGCATGCGCTCGAGCTCGGTGTCGTCCACGCCGAGGCTGGCCAGGACCGTCGAGTGGAACGCCACGCCGTACCGGTTGTCGACCGCGACGCCGACGGCCACGCCGGCAGTCTCGCGTGCGACCGGGTCGAGCCGGCCGGATCCGACTGCGCGGCGCAGCCCGTCGAACGCGCTCAGCAGGGCGGGCGAGCCCGCGGCGGTGCCGGCCATGTTCGGTACGAAGCCGAGATCGGCCGCGATGCCGTCGAGGATCGCCTTCGACCCGTCCGGGGCGTCCTCGGCGCTGTGGATGGTGAGCTCCATCATGGGATCTCCTTCGGTCGTCGGAGTCCGAAGAATGCGGCCGCCCCGTGAGCCCGGCAATTCCCTGGGAGGGAAGTGCGAGCTCGCCGTAGCCGCCTAGCATTGGGTCGTGGCCGTCGCCCAAGCACGTGTCGATTTCGGCGAGTTGCTGCGGCATTGGCGCCGCGTCCGGGGGAAGAGCCAACTCGACCTCGCAGGGGCGGCGCGAACCACGGCGCGCTATGTCAGCTTCGTCGAGACCGGCCGGTCGCAACCCAGCCGCCGGATGGTCGTCCGGCTCGCACGGGCGCTCGAGGTACCGCTTCGCGAGCGCAACGGCCTCCTGCTCGCAGCCGGGTACGCGCCGCTCTACGCGGCGAGCAAGCTCGAGGGCCCAGAGCTGGACCGCGTGCGCCTGGCGCTCGGATCGATGCTGTCCAAGCACGAGCCGTTCCCCGCCGTCGTCATGGACCGAGCCTGGAACGTCCTGCAGGCAAACGACGGGGCCCAGCGACTCTTCGGCGAGCTGCTGGCTCCGGAGCCGCTACCCGAGCCGGCCAACGTCCTCGACCTGATGATCGAGCCCGGCGCGGTCCGCGATGCCGTGCTGAACTGGGAGGCCGTCGTGCCCGAGCTTCTGGAACGTTGCCGGCGCGAAGCGGTCGGGGGCGTCATCGATCCCGCCACCGCCGAACGGCTCGAGAGATTCCGCTCCCGACGCGACGTCGCGTCGCTGATCGACCAGGCCGCTGCCGCGAAACCGACCTTGCCGGTCATCGACGTCGCCTTCGCGTTCGGCGGCGATCGCCTCAGCTTCTTCTCTGTCGTGTCGACGATCGGCACGCCGATCGACGTCACCGCGCAAGAGCTCCGGGTCGAAGCGTTCTTTCCCGGTAACGCCGAAACGCATCAGGCCTGGACGCGGGGCACCGGCTAGCTGCCGCCGACGTACGGGAATCCGCGCGGACACGCCCGGGGTGAGGGTCAAGCGGCGTCGGCCGGTGCGGCGGCGGGATGCGACTGCAGAGTCTTCTGCCTACGCGCCTTGAGGCGAGGCCCGACCTGCACCATCGCATCGACCACCGGGAGCAGTTCCCGCCCCAGTTCGGTGAGCTCGTACTCCACTGTCGGCGGGGAGGTCGGCATGACCGTGCGCTCGACGATGCCGTCGTGGCGGAGTCGCTGAAGTCTGGCCGAGAGCATCTTGGCGGAGACGCCACCGATGTCGCCCCGGAGCTCGTTGAAGCGTCGTGGGCCCTCGCGGAGGTACCAGACGATGTTCGGCGTCCATGCGCCCCCGAGGAAGGCCATGCACTCCGAAAGCGGACACACGGTCGGCGGAGCCTCCACCCGGCTCTTGCGGTACTTGACCAAGGTGTCACCAAGTTACCAGATGCCTACTGGCAGTTGCTTGCGAGAAGCACCTTGGTTACCTATGGTGATCTTCGATGCGAGTTCGACCCCCACAGACCGGCGGCGGCTGGCCACGGACGCGGGTCGCCGAGATGCTGGATCTTCGCTATCCGATCATCCAGGGGCCGTTCGGCGGCGGGCTGTCGAGCGTGGCGCTCGTGTCGGCTGTCTCCAATGCGGGTGGCCTGGGCTCATTCGGTGCTCACCATCTCGAGCCGGGTGAGATCGCGGGTCTGACCTCGGAGCTTCGCGCGGCGACGAAGAGCTCGTTCGCGATCAACCTCTGGGTGTCGACCCATGACGTCGTCGAGGCGGAAATGACGCGTGAACGGTTCGCCGACGCGGTGAACCGCCTGGGGCCCCTCTACGAAGAGCTCGCAGTGACGCCTCCGCTGTACCCGGATCGATTCGCCGCGTCGTTCGAGGATCAGGTGGAAGCGGTGATCGCCGCAGCGCCACGAGCGTTCAGCTTCGTCTTTGGTGTTCCGGGCGACGGCGTGCTGCAGGCGTGTCGCGAACGCGGAGTCGTCACGATCGGCACGGCCATCACCCCCGACGAGGCTGTCGCGCTCGACGAGGCCGGCGTCGACCTGATCGTCGCGTCCGGCTCCGAAGCGGGTGGGCATCGCGGCGCGTTTCTCGCCAACGCCGAAGACTCCCTCGTCGGCACGATGGCGCTCGTCCGGGTCGTCGCGGAGGAGGTTCGGGCGCCCGTCGTCGCCGCGGGAGGCATTGCCGACGCGCGCGGGATCGCAGCGGCGTTCATGCTCGGCGCGGAAGCCGTCCAGATAGGAACCGCGTTTCTCGCAACCGAGGAATCCGGCACGACGCCCGAGCACCGGGCGCTGCTCTTCGGCCGGGCTGCGAGACATACGCAGCTGACGCGGGCCTTCAGCGGGCGGCTCGCCCGCGGGATCCCGAACCGCCCGATGAGCGAGCTCGCCGAGAGCGGCGCGATCGAGCCGTACCCCTACCAGGGCTATCTGCTCAAACCGGTCGTCGACGCCGCTCGCAGGCAAGGCCGCACCGACCTCTACTCCCTGTGGTCGGGCCAAGCCGCTCCACTCCTGCGCCACCACCACGCACGGGAGCTCTTCGAGGCGCTCGTCGACGGCGTCGACCAGCTCCTCGCCGGCGAAGGCCACCGCATCGAGGCGCCCATTCCAGAAGCCTGACGGTTCATCGTCTCGATCCCGAACAGACAGCAGAAAGGAGCCGCAATGGCGTCCGCAGTTCATCCGTTCAGCGGCGCATACAGCGCCGACCCCGCCCACTCCTCGTTCCAGGTGTCGCTACGTCACATGGGCGTGGGCTCGTTCCGCACCGCGTTCGAGGACGTCGACGCCCGGCTCGAGTCGACCGCAGGCGGCTATCGGCTGGTGGGCCGCGCCCGGGCAGACTCGATCGGCATCAAGCACCCGCCCGAGTTCCGTGCGCACGTGGTCGAAGGCAGCGAGTTCCTCGACGCAGGCAACCACCCGTACATCTCTTTCGAGTCCGCGACGCTGCGAATGCACGACGACGGCAACGTCGAGCTCGAGGGCACGCTGACGATCAAGGGCATGGAGAAGTCGATACGTGCCACAGGGACGTACCGGCCGCCGATCGAAGACATCTACGGCAGGCAACGGGCCGCAATCGACCTCGTCTCGAGGATCGATCGCCGCGACTGGCAGATGAACTACCAGGGACAGTTGCCAAACGGCGACGACGTGCTCTCCTGGGACGTCGACGTCTCCGTTCACCTCGAGCTCGTCGCCGACGCTGCGTAGCGAGTGCGCGTCCTCGGCCTATCCGGGAGCCTGCGGAGCGGCTCCTACAACACGTCCCTCCTCCGGGCAGCCGGACGACTGTTGCCGCCGCCCGCGGACCTCGAGATCTATACCGATCTCGCGGCTGTGCCACCCTACTCCGAGGACCTCGACCTCGAGAGAGCGCACCCGGCCGTCGAGCAGCTCCGCCGCGCGATCGCCTCCGCAGACGCGCTCCTGATCGCCACGCCCGAGTACAACTCCTCCATCCCGGGTCACTTGAAGAACGCGGTCGACTGGGTCTCGCGGCCCTTCCCGGACAACGTCCTGAGGCGGAAGCCGGTCGCCGTCATCGGCGCGAGCACCGGTCTCTTCGGCGCGGTCTGGGCGCAAGCCGAGCTCCGCAAGGTACTGACGACACTCGGCGCCGCGGTCCTCGATGCGGAGGTCGCCGTTCCCGCGGCACATGCCGCGTTCGCCGACGACGGCCGCCTCCGCGACCCACGTCTGGCCACGGCGCTCCAAAGGACCGTCGACGAGCTCGCGGCCAGCCAGGCCAGCCGTGCCGCCTGACCGGGCCAGGACACTGCATCGAGCAGAGATCGGCGACGTCGTTCGCTCGAGCCGCCGCCGCGCCGGCCGTCTGGCTCGCCCTCGAGCCCGCCTCGCCCTAGCCCTCAGGCGAGCCGCCCGAGCACGACGCCGAACAGCGCGTGCCGCCAGGTCGCCTGCGCGAACGCGCGCCGGTTGCGAAGGAGCGGCGGGATGCCCCGCGTCCCGCGGCGCGGGTGGAGACGGTCGACGAGGTGGGTGAGCGGGTAGAGCGCGACGTGCTCGCCGAGAGCCAGCCCGAGCGCGAGCCGTCGAGGCGCGGTAGGCCACCGGGCGCGCACCTCGTGGTAGAAGAGCCCGAACGCGACGCCGTTCGCGACGTGGAGCACGAGCCCCGCCGGCCGCCAGCGCTGCCCGCCGGTCAAGGCCTTGCCGAGGATCGCGACGTCCGAGTAGTCGCAGCGGAAGACCCGCTGGTCGAGCGGCTCCTGCAGCGCCCAGACGCCGGCTGCCGCGGCGCCCGCGGCGGCGGATCTCGTCCGGCCGGTCACGCGGCCGTCGGACGGTGGGAACCGGCGGTCATTGCGGAATCATGACGGCGAGCGGGCACCCTATACCCCAATAGGGTATGCTGTGCAGCATGGAGGCTCGTAGCTACACGGTCCCCGGGATGCACTGCGAGCACTGTGTCGCGGCCGTCCGCGAGGAGGTGTCCGGAGTGCCCGGTGTGGAGGAGGTCGACGTCAACCTCGAGACCAAGCGGGTCGACGTGGGTGGGCAGTCGCTCGACGACGCGGCGATCCGCGCGGCGATCGAGGAAGCCGGGTACGAGGCGGCGTGATGGCCGTCGCGACGCCAGAGAGGGAACAACTCCGGCTCGAGCTCGACGGGATGACGTGCGCCTCGTGCGCGGCGCGCATCGAGCGCAGGCTGAACAAGCTCGACGGCGTCGAGGCGACCGTCAACTACGCGACCGAGGAGGCGTCGGTGTCGTTCGACCCGGCCGCCGTCTCCGTCGACGACCTGATCGCCTCGGTCGAGGCCGTCGGCTACCACGCTGCGCTGCCGACCGAGCCGTACGACGCTCCGGACGCAGCCCGCGCGGTGCGAACGAGGCTCGTCGTCGCCCTCGGGCTCACCGCGCCGCTGGCCGTGCTGGCGATGGTGGCGCCGCTGCAGTTCGACGGCTGGGAATGGCTCGCGCTCGCGCTCGCGACCCCGGTCGTGTTCTGGTGCGGCCTCGCCTTCCACCGCGCCACGCTTCTGAACGCACGGCACCTGGCCGCGACGATGGACACGCTGATCTCGATCGGGACGATCTCGGCCTGGACGTGGTCGACGGTCGTACTCGTCGGTGGGATCGAGGCGCACACCTACTTCGAGGTGGCTGCGGTGATCACCACGCTGATCCTGCTCGGCCGGTGGCTCGAGCTCCGGGCCCGCGGTCGCTCGAGCGAGGCTATCCGCGCCCTCCTCGAGCTCGGCGCGCGGGAGGCACGTGTGCTCCGTGACGGCGAGGAGGTGCTCGTGCCGGCGGACGACCTCGCCGTCGGCGACGTGTTCGTGGTGCGGCCCGGCGAGAAGATCGCGACCGACGGCGTCGTGCTCGAGGGGCTCTCCGCGGTCGACGAGTCGATGCTGACCGGCGAGCCCGTCCCCGTCGAGGTCGTTCCCGGTGCAGAGGTCGCCGGTGCGACCATCAACGCCTCGGGCCGTCTCGTGGTTCGCGCGACGAGGGTCGGCGCGGACACGGCGCTCGCCCAGATCGCGCGTCTCGTGGCCGAGGCGCAGGCGGGGAAGGCGCCGATCCAGCGGCTCGTCGACCGCGTAGCGGCCGTCTTCGTGCCGATCGTGCTCGTGGTCGCGCTGGCCACGCTCGCGGGCTGGCTGGTCGCGACGGGCGACGGGTCCGCCGCCTTCACGGCAGCGGTCGCGGTGCTGATCATCGCCTGTCCGTGTGCCCTCGGGCTCGCCACGCCGACGGCGCTGATGGTCGGCACGGGACGAGGCGCGCAGCTCGGGATCCTGATCAAGGGGCCGGAGGTGCTCGAGCAGACGAGGCGGATCACGACGATCGTGCTCGACAAGACCGGCACGGTCACCGAGGGCCGGATGTGGGTCGCGGACGCCCTCCCCGCGACCGGCGTCGAGCCGGAGAGGCTGCTTCGCCTGGCGGGCGCCGCCGAGGCGGCGAGCGAGCACCCGATCGCACAGGCGATCGCCGCGGCTGCGAGTGACGCTGTCGGACGGCTGCCGGCCGTCGAGAGCTTCACGAGCCGCGCGGGGCTCGGGGTCGAGGCCGTGGTGGAGGGCCGCACGGTCGTCGTCGGGCGTGCGGCGATGCTCGCGGAGCTCGGCGTCGAGCTCGGCGAGGCCCTCGCGGCGCGGTTCGCGGACGAGGAGGCGAAGGGTCACACGGTCGTCGCCGCGGCGATCGACGGGCGCCCTGCCGGGCTCCTCGTGATCGCAGACCGGATCAAGCCCTCCTCCGCGGAGGCTGTCTCGCGGCTGCGCGACCTCGGGCTCGAGCCCGTCCTGCTGACCGGGGACAACGAGCGCACCGCCCGCAGGGTCGCCGCCGAGGTCGGGATCGAGCGCGTGCACGCGAACGTGCTCCCCGAGGCGAAGAGCGCGGAGATCGAGGCGCTGCAGGCCTCCGGCGAGGTCGTGGCGATGGTCGGCGACGGCGTCAACGACGCCCCCGCGCTCGCGCAGGCGGACCTCGGGCTCGCCATCGGAACCGGCACCGACGTTGCGATCGAGGCGAGCGACCTGACCCTGGTCTCCGGCGACCTCCGTGGCGCGGCCGACGCCATCCGCCTGTCGCGGAAGACGCTGCGCACGATCAAGGTGAACCTGTTCTGGGCCTTCGCCTACAACGTCGCGGCGATCCCGCTGGCCGTCGCGGGGCTTCTCGATCCGATCGTCGCGGCGGCGGCGATGGCGTTCTCGAGCGTCTTCGTCGTCACGAACAGCCTGCGCCTGCGGCGCTTCTCATCGCTCCGGGAGGAGATCTGATGCACGGCTACGCCAAGCACAAGGACGCCCTGACCAGGCGCCTGCACCGCATCGAGGGTCAGGTGCGGGGAATCGAGCGGATGGTCGAGGAGGATCGTTACTGCATCGACATCCTCACGCAGATCGCCGCCGTCCGCACCGCCCTCGAGCAGGTCGGCGCGAAGCTCCTCGAGGACCACGTGACGCACTGCGTCGCGGAGGCGCTCGCGTCGGGCGACGCCGCGGTCGCCGGGGCGAAGAGCGAGGAGCTCCTTGCCGCGGTGCAGCGCTTCTCACGGACGCGCTGAAGGGCAGGGACGCAGGCCCGGGCCGGAGCCGAGGCCGAATCCCGCTCGGCTCGCTCCCGCCGGCTCGCGCTCAGACCGCGAGCGCCAGGGCGACGATCGCGGGGAACACGACCCAGACGCCGACCATCAGGACGATCGCGATGATCGCGAACTTGCGCGTGCCGTCCTTCGGAGGGCGGCCGCAGTGGCCGACCGAGTCCCACACCGCCTGCAGAGGCTCCCTGACCGCGAGCCGGATACGGGTGCTCGCCAGCGCGCTTCCCCGCAGGACGATCCAGGAGAGCCCGACGCCGATCGCGACTCCGACGAGCCCGATCACCAGGGCGACCCACCAGTCGTCGAAGGTGAAGCCCGTCATCAGGCGCCAGATCGAGGCACCGAGCGGGATCAGCAGGCCCGCGATGACGAACGACGGCACGCCGATCTCGCGCGAGCGCATGATCTCGACGAGGTAGTTCGCGTCGAAGCGGGCGGGGCGGAGGAGCTTGAGCTCCCTCGAGTCCGGCGCCGCCTCCATCTCGCGCATCCAGTAGAGGTTCCGGAGCGTGGTCGAGACCTCCTTGACGTAGGAGACGACGAGGTAGCGCGCGACCAGCTGCACGAGCCAGCGCACGACGAGCCGGAACGGGCCGAGGCCCGCGCCCGCCTGCGAGCCGTGGAAGCCGTGGCGCCGCAGGCTCTCGAGCGCCTCGATCGCACGACGGTGGTCCTCGTCGAAGCGGTCGGGTCGCGCCAGGACGGACGCGCGGGCCAGCTCCGCCAGCATCTCGCGCTCGCGTGGGGACTGGACGTCGAGCTCGTCGAGGAACGTCGCGATCGCGTCGTCGTCGCCGGAGAGCAGGCGTAGCCGCTCGAGCGGGTTGTCGAACGCCTCGCCGAGCTGCGCGCCCTGCCCGTGCACGTCGGAAGCGTCTCCCACGTTGGCGCGATCGTACGTCGTTGTTACCCTTCACGCCGATGGGCAACTGGGGCCTCTATCTCCTCTTCCTGATTCCGCCGCTGATCATCGGCTTCGCCGTCCAGGCGTGGCTGAAGCGGACGGTGGCCGCGAACATGCTGGTCGAGGTGGTGAACGGCCTCACAGGAGCCGAGGTCGCCCGCCAGATCCTCGACCAGAACGGCCTCCAGGGTGTTCCCGTCGAGCCGTCGCCCGGCGGGCCGCTCTCCGACCACTACGACCCGCGGAAGAAGTCCGTGCACCTCTCGGAGCCGGTCTACGCGGGCCGCGCGATCGCGTCCACCGCGATCGCCGCGCACGAGGTCGGGCACGCGATCCAGCATGCGAAGGCCTACGCGCCGTTCCGGGCGCGGTCGGCGATGTGGCCGGTCGTGGCGTTCGCCTCGAACGCCTGGATCTTCCTGCTCATGATCGGCGCCTTCGCGCAGATCTTCGGGCTCGTCACGCTCGCGATCATCCTCTACGCGGTCGTCGTGCTCTTCCAGCTCGTGACGCTTCCGGTCGAGTTCGATGCGTCGCGCCGTGCGATGAGCCAGCTGAACGGGATGGGCCTCGTCACGAAGGGTGAGGCGCAGGGCGCCCGCAAGGTGCTCACGGCGGCGGCGATGACGTACGTCGCCGGCGCGCTCGCCGCGCTGTCGCAGCTCGCGTACTACGCGCTCGTCTTCCTCGGCAACCGCAACTAGGCAGCCCCGTCGTGCGGGTGATCGCGCTGATCGTGCGTGCCGGCGCAGTCGTGGCCGCGAGCGCGTTCGTGTTCTCGCTGCTCGTCGACGGCGGGCCGAGACCGGCGACCGCCGCACGCCCCGACGTCCAGGCCGTCGAGCAGCCGGAGCCTCGGCCGGCGGCGAAGGCCGTGCCGGCGAGGCCGAAGGTCCCGCCGGGGGTGGTGGCAATCGTCGCGACGGGGGACATCGTGATGGGGTCGACCCCCAACCTGCCCCCGGACGGTGGGCGCTCGTTCTTCTCCGACGTGCAGACCGACCTGGCCGGCGACGTCGTGCTGGGGAACCTGGAGGGAACCCTCTCGACCGGCGGCGGCTCGAAGTGCGGGGCGAGGAGCACCGACTGCTTCGCGTTCCAGACGCCCCCGTCGTACGCGCGCTGGCTCGCGCAGGCGGGGTTCACGGTCATGAACCTCGCCAACAACCACGCCTACGACTTCGGCCGGCGGGGGCTGGAGCAGACCATCGCCGCGCTGACGGGCGTCGGGCTCGAGCACACGGGGAGGCCCGGCCAGGTCACGGTGCAGACGGTCGGGGAGATCCGCGTGGCGCTGGTCGGCTTCGCATCGTACCCCTGGGCCGCGTCGCTCACGGACATCGCGGCCGCGAAGCGCCTCGTCCGCAGGGCGTCGCGGCTCGCGGACGTCGTCGTCGTGACCATGCACGCCGGAGCCGAGGGCCGCGACCATCAGCACGTCACCCGCCGCACCGAGCGCTTCCTCGGCGAGAACCGAGGAAACGTCGTGCGCTTCTCCCGCGCGGTCGTCGACGCCGGGGCCGACCTCGTCGTCGGCCACGGCCCGCACGTGCTGCGCGGGATGGAATGGCACAAGAAGCGCCTGATCGCCTACTCACTCGGCAACTTCGCCGGGTACAAGGTGTTCTCGATGGGCGGCCCGCTCTCCACGAGCGCGATTCTGCGCATCACCCTGCGCGGCGATGGGACGTTCGAGACGGGCCGGGTCGTCCCCACGCACCTCGTCGGCCCGGGCCTGCCGGCACTCGATCCGGCCGAGACGGCCCACGGAATGCTGCGCTCGCTCTCGCGCGAGGACTTCGGGACCCGGGCGGTCGAGATCTCGGCGGACGGAATCCTCGCCGGCTAGCGAAGGGCACGTGCCCGGCGCCGCCGTCAGCGCTTCGTGAACACCCAGTCGTTGGCCCGTGCCTGCATGTGGCACGACGTGCAGAGCGAGCCCTTCGCCAGGACGCCGTAGCGCGCACCCTGGAGGTCGTACTCGACCCACTGCCAGCGCCCGCGGGCCTTTCGCATCACCGCCACCTGGCGCGCCAGGCCCTTCGCCCCGGGCTCGGCGATCGACTTGACGATCACAGTGCCGTTCGGAAACAGGCGATTCCTCCCACGCGGCCTGCTCGCGTAGACGTTCTTCACGCCGTTGTGCGCGCCCGGAGCGGTCAGGGGCCGTCGATTGAGCTTCGTCCACCGGGCGTACCCGTCCGTGTACGCGGGCAGCCCGTTCCTCGTCGGCGCGGAGAGTGCTGCGACCGAGACGGCCGAGGCGACGGCGACAACGGTTGCGAGCACGGACACGGCGACGCGCATACGGGTCATCATCCCGGCCCGCCCCGGCCGTGACCACGACGGAATCCTTAAATCGGTACCGGTTTGCGTTGCGGCGGTCCGCCTGTGCAGACTGACGGCAGGCAAACCCCCCGACCCGTCGTGAACGAGCTCGTCACCCCCCGTGCACACACTGCGGACGAGCCGCGCGCCGCGCGGAAGGGCCTGCGCGTGCTCGCGGTCGAGGCGCTCGGCCCACTGACGGTGCTCGGCGGGATCGTCTGGGCGTTCGCGCAGCCGTATCGCGTGACCTTCTTCTACCCCGACGGAAAGGGTTTCTGGGACTGGGCGGTCCAGCCGCCGCTCCTCGTCGTGCTCGTCGGGCTCCTCTTCGCTTTCCTGGTGGCGCCCGGGCTCATCGAGGACCTCGACCGGACGAGCGGCGAGAGCGGAGATGCTGCCTCGGGCTGAAGTAGCTCACTGGCTGTTCGCCGCCGGATTCCTCTTCTTCGGCCTCGTCCTCCTCGCCGAGGCGATCGTCGGGCCCGCCGTCTTCCGCCGGCGCGCGTGGCGCGCGTGCCTGTGGCCTTCCCTGGCGCTGCTCGCAGGGATGTGGCTGTGGGTGATCACCATCTTCTCGACGTTCTCGACGCTGCACCTGGTCGCCCACTCGCTCTGGGCGCAGGCGGCCACCGCCGCGGGCGCGGTTCAGCTCGCCGTCGTGCGCGGCCGGCTCCATTCGTCCTACTGGTCGCTCGTGACCTCGGGAGCGCTCCTGGTCACGGGTGCGGCCTTCCTCGTCCACGAGCAGAACGGGTGGCTGTTCGCCCGGTCCGCCTTCCTGCACCACCTGATCGGCTGGACGCTCGTCGTGTCGGCCCTGTTCCCGCTCGGGGCCGCGTTCCGGCCACGCCGCTCGATCTGGGCGTGGGGGTTCGCGGCGACGTGGGTGGCGGTCGCGGTGATGCTCTTCGCAGACCGCGACGTCGCGCCGATCTTCGGGCACCTCTCCGACCTGGCGGGCGGGCCGCCGTGAGACGCGCGCTCCTCGCGGCCGGAGCGCTCGCGCTGGTCGTCCCGGGCCTCGCCGCCGCACACGCGTCGATGTCCGGCGCGACGCCTGCGGTCCAGGGGACTGTCGACACGCCGCCGAGCGAGGTCGTGCTGCGCTTCGACCAGGCGGTCACGGCGCCCCCGGACGGGATCGTCGTGCTGGCCTCCGACGGGCGCACGGTGTCGGGGGCGGTGGAGCAGTCGGACCGCGGGACGGTGATGCGGGCGCCGGTCACGGGGCTCGTGGCGGGCGAGGCCTACACGGTTCGCTGGCGGGAGCTGTCCGCCGACGGTCACATCGGCCACGGCGTGTTCACCTTCGGCGTGGGGGTGGAGGCGCCGCCTCCGACGGAGGCGGTGGGTGCCTCCGGCATGACGTGGCGCGACGACGTCGCGCGCTGGGCCCTGTTCGCCTCGCTGGCGCTCGTGCTGGGCGTCGTCGGGATCCGGCTGCTCGTCCTCCCGCGGGTCGTGGACGAGCGTGTGGAGCAGCGCGTCTATTTGCTGGGAACGCTCGGGGCGGTGCTCGCCCTCAACGCCGGGATCGTGGGTTTCGTGATCCGTTCGGCCAACGCCCTGCAGGTCTCGGGGGTCGACCTCCTCTACGCCGACCTGTCGCCTTTCGCCGACTCGACCCGCTTCGGAACGGCGTTCCTGGTCACGACGCTCGGCTTCGGTATCTGCCTGACGATCCTCGTCGTCGCATGGGCGCTCGACCGGCCGGAGCTCCGCTGGCCCGCGTTCCTGCTCGTGATCGCCCTCGTATGGGGCTATCCCCTGTCGGGGCACCAGGCGACCGAGCCGAACGCGTCGGTGCTCGGGCAGATCGCGGACTGGGTACACCTCGTGACGGCGATGCTCTGGGTCGGGGGCGTGCTCACGCTCGCCCTCGTCGTCTGGCCGCTCGCGCCGGACCTCCGCCGCACCGCCTTCCTGCGCTTCTCGCGGATCGCCGTCGTCCTGATCGGCGTCCTCGTGTTGGCCGGGACGTTCGTCGCGATCGAGCGGCTGCCCGCGCTGGACGACCTCTGGAGCACCTCGTACGGCCACACGCTGCTCGTCAAGATCGGGCTCGTGCTCGTCGCGCTCGCCTGGGGCGGGATCCACCACACCTTCGTCCGGCCGCGCCTCGAGCGCGGAGAGTCGCCCTCGGGGGTCGGCCGCAGCCTGCTCGGGGAGAGTGCCGTCGCGATGGCGGTGCTGCTCGCGGCGGCCGTCCTCGTCAACGGAGCGCCGCCGCCGGTCGAGACCGGCCCGTCGAGCGCGGTGCCCAGCTCCGTGCCGTAGGTACCGCCGAGCGCACGCCGCGGGCGGCGGCGCCGTCGCTAGCTTTCCGACCCGTGCTCGTCGCGATCTCCGGCGGCGCGGGCTTTCTCGGCCTGCATCTCTCCCGACGCCTCGTCGCCGACGGGCATTCGGTGCGCACCCTCGATCTCGCACCGCTCGACGACTCGGCGCTGGAGGGCCACGTGGAGGAGCTTCGCGGCGACGTCCGGCTCGCGTCGGATGCACGGCGGTTGGCGGCCGGAGCCGACGTGCTCGTCCATGCCGCCGCCGCGCTTCCGATCCAGGAGAGCCGGGCGGCGATCCGGTCGGTGAACGTGGAGGGCGCGGCGGTGACGTTCGGCGCGGCCGTCGAGGCGGGAGTGCGCCGCGTGGTGCTCGTGTCGTCGACCGCCGTCTACGGCGTGCCCGAGCGCCATCCGATCCGCGAGGACGACCCCCTCGTGGGCGTCGGCCACTACGGCGAGTCGAAGATCGACGCCGAGCGGTTGTGCGAGGCATTCGGGCTCCGGGGGCTCGAGGCCGTGATCGTGCGGCCGAAGACGTTCGTCGGGCCGGAGCGGCTCGGCGTGTTCGAGATCCTGTTCGACTGGATCCGCGAGGGCAGGCGCATCCCGATCCTGGGAGACGGCGGGAACCGCTACCAGCTGCTCGCCGTCGAGGACCTCGTCGAGGCGATGGCTCGATGCCTGGACGCGGTCGTGGTGGCGGGCGAGGCGCTGAACGTCGGCGCAGGGCGGTTCGGCACCGTGCGGGAGGACCTCGAGGCGCTGATCGAACATGCGGGCTCGCGCTCGAGACTGCGGCCCGTGCCCGCGAGACCGGCCGAGCTGGCGCTGCGGGCGCTGGAGCTCGCGCGGCTCTCTCCGCTCGCCGAGTGGCACTACCGCACTGCGCACAAGGACTCGTTCGTCTCGATCGACAAGGCCCGCGACCTGCTCGCCTGGGAGCCGCGGCTCTCGAACGCCGAGACCCTGTGCGCGACGTACGACTGGTATCTCTCGCACCGTGACGAGCTCCGCGGGGCGGGGCTCACGCACCGTGTCCCGTGGGACCAGCGTGCGCTGGGGCTGCTCAGGCGCCTCTCCTAGGCTTCCGGGACGAGCACGAGCGCGCCGCGGACCGCGCCCGCTCGCAGGCGGGCGAGCGCCTCGTTCGCCCCGGCCAGCGGGACCGCCTCGACCTCCGTGTGCACGGGCACCGCGGGGGCGAGCGAGAGGAACTCCTCGCCGTCGGCACGCGTGAGGTTCGCGACCGAGCGCACCACGCGCTCTCCCCAGAGCAGCTCGTAGGGGAAGGCGGGGATGTCGCTCATGTGGATCCCGGCGCAGACGACGCTGCCGCCCTTCCCGACATGGCGGAGCGCGGTCGGGACGAGCTCGCCGGCCGGCGCGTAGAGGATCGCCGCGTCGAGCTCGACCGGCGGTCCTTCGGCGGTGTCGCCGGCCCATGTCGCACCGAGCGAGCGCGCGAACGCCTGCGCCGCCTCGTCTCCCGGCCGGGTCAGGGCGTACACCTCGCGTCCGTCGTGCGCTGCGACCTGGCACACGATGTGCGCCGCCGCCCCGAACCCGTACAGCCCGACCCGGGTGGCGTCTCCCACGAGCCGCAGCGACCGGTAGCCGATCAGCCCGGCGCAGAGCAGCGGAGCGGCCTGGAGATCGGGGTAGCCGCCGGGGATGGGGAAGCAGAACCGCTCGTCGGCGACGCAGAGCTCCGCGTACCCGCCGTCGGTGTCGTAGCCGGTGAAGCGTGCGCCGTCGCAGAGGTTCTCCCGACCCCCGAGGCAGTACGCGCACTCGCCGCACGTCCACCCGAGCCAGGGCACGCCCACCCGGTCGCCCGCGTCGAAGCGCCCGGCGCTCGAGACGACCTCACCGACGATCTCGTGCCCGAGCACGAGTGGCAGCTTGGGACGTGTCAGCTCGCCGTCCAGCACGTGGAGGTCGGTGCGGCAGACGCCGCAGGCGAGCACGCGGAGCAGCGCCTGGCCCGGGCCCGGCACGGGATCGGGGAGCTCGGCCGCCTCCAACGGGGCCCCCGGGCTGCGGAGCACCATCGCCCTCATCGTCGGTCTAGTCTCCTCCTCGTGCGGGATCTCCTCGACTATCGCTCCGAGTTCCCGATCCTGGAGCACACCACGTACCTCATCAACCACTCCCTCGCGGCGATGCCGCGGGGGGCGGAGGAACGGCTCGCGCAGTACGCACGGATGTGGCGGGAGAGGGGGATCCGGGCGTGGGGAGAGGGCTGGTGGACGATGCCGATGACGGTCGGTGACCAGGTCGGCCGTATCGTCGGAGCCCCGCCGGGCTCGACGGTGATGCACCAGAACGTCGCGGTCGCCGAGGCCGTGGTGCTCTCCTGCTTCTTCCCCATCGCGCCGGAGCGGAACCGGGTCGTGTACGAGCGCGGGAACTTCCCCTCGGTGCGCTACCTGTACCAGGCGCAACCCGGGCTCGAGGTCGTGGTCTGCGAGGACGACGGGGCGATCGTCGACGCGATCGACGAGCGGACGCTGCTCGTGCCGATCAGCCACGTCCTCTTCAGGACGGCAGAGATCCAGGACGTCGAGCCGATCGTGCGGCGGGCGCACGAGGTCGGCGCCCACGTGATCCTCGACTGCTACCAGTCGGCGGGGATCGTTCCGGTCGACGTGGCCGCGCTCGGCGTCGACTTCGCCGTCGGCGGCTCGGTCAAATGGCTCTGCGGCGGGCCCGGCAACGGCTGGCTCTACGTCCGGCCCGACCTCGCCGAGCGGCTCTCGCCGACGTTCACGGGCTGGCAGGCGCACGAGGCGCCCTTCGGCTTCGAGGAGGAGATGCGCTACGCGTCGGGCGCGGCGAGATTTCTCACCGGCACCCCGAACGTTCCCGCCCACTACGCGGCGACCGCCGGCTACGACCTGATCGAGGGGATCGGCGTCGAACGGATCCGCGCCAACTCGCTGCGTCAGACGCAGCTTCTGATCGATCTCGCCGACGCCGCGGGATTCGAGGTGCGGAGCCCCCGTGCGCCCGAGCGCCGCGGAGGGACCGTCACCGTCCACGTACCCGACTTCCCGGCGGTGCACCGCGAGCTGGCCGAGCGGCAGATCCTCTGCGACTTCCGCCCGGACGCGGGCATCAGGCTCGGGCCGCACTACTACACCTCCGACGACGAGCTCCGCTTCGTCCTCGACCAGATCGGCCAGATCCTGGAGACGGGCGCCCACGTGCGGCATCTGGGGGCCCTCGCGCAGCACTGAGCGAGGGGCGGCACCCTCCGCCGGCGGGCTAGCGAACGGCCGACGGCCCACCCGCGCGCCCCTGCGCCTGCACCGTGCGGCGCCACCTACTAGCCTCTGCGCGTGAGCTCGCGCGCACGCGAGGACTCGTTCCTCACACGCATCGTGTCGACGGTCTCCTCCTCGCTCGAGCTGGACGAGGTGCTCGCCGCGGTCGTCCGCCTCCTGACCGACGCGAGCGCGGTGCACGCGTGCTTCGTGTACCTGATGGAATCGAGCGGCGGCCGTCTCGTGCTCCGCGCCGCCTCCGAGCCGTACGGCCATCTTGCGGGCCAGATCGACCTGCCGCGAGGCGAGGGGCTCGCCTGGTGGGCGGCCGAGCACCGGGAGCCGGCCTTCATCCCGGAGAACCTGCTCGCGGATCCCCGTGTGAAGTACGTCCCCGAGCTGGAGGAAGAGCGCTTCCAGTCACTGCTCTCCGTCCCGATCGTGGGGACGGACGGCGACGTGATCGGGGTCATCTCCGCCCACACCGAGGCCCCGCGAGAGTTCTCGCCGGAGGAGGTCGAGTTCGTCGTCACCACCGCCTCGCTCGTGGCGGGCGCGATCGAGAACGCGCGCCTCTACGGCGAGATGCGCCGGAGGGTGCAGGAGCTCGAGGCGCTGACGGAGCTCGCGGAGGCGATCGCGCGCACGGAGGCGCTCGAGGAGCTGCTCCCCGCGGTTGCTGGCGGCGCGCGCCGGCTGCTGGACGCGGAGGCGTGTCACGTGTATCTCATCGAGCGCGGCGGAGACGACCTCACGCTGTGCTACTCGCATCCGCCGGGTGCGACCGCGCGGCCGATGATCCCCCTCGCCGAGCTCGGGCCGGAGCTGTCGACGCGCGCGCGACGTGGACGCGTCGCCGTGCCGCTCGTCGCCGACGACGAGCTGCTCGGGCTCGTCGTGGCGGACGCGACGCGCCGCGTGGAGCTGGCCCGCGCGATCGCAGGCCAGGTCGCGGTCGGCATCAAGAAGGTGCGGCTGATCGAGCGGCTCACCGAGCAGAACCTGATCGCCGACTTCTTCGAGCAGCTGTCGCACGGCCGCGCCGGCCCGGAGCTGGAGGGGCGGGCAGCGCGGCTCGGCTGCGATCTCTCCCTGCCGCACGTCGTGCTCCTCGCGCAGGCGGTCGACGAGCGCTTCGATGCGGCGCTCCCGTCCGCGCTGCCCGGGACGCTCGTCCATCGCGACGGGGAGGCAGTGAGGGCGCTCGTCCCCGTGACCCGACGGGGCGCGGAGCACGTCGCCGACGCCGCGCGTGCGCTCCAGGCGGCACCCGGCGCCGAGGCGATCGGCCTCTCGAGCGTCTGCTCCGAGCCCGCCGCGTACGTCGACGGGTTCGAGGAGGCTCGGCACGCGCTCACCGGGGCGGCCGTGCTCGGCAAGGTGGCCGGGGTGGCGATGTACGAGGAGCTCGGCGCCCACAAGTACCTGCTCCGCATCGCGAGCGACGCCATCCGCGACGCGACGGTCGACGCCGTCGGGCGGCTTGCGGTGTACGACCGGCAGCGACAGACGCAGCTCCTCGCGACGCTCGACGAGTTCCTCCGCCGCCGCGGGAACATCAGCGCGACCGCCGAGGCGCTGTTCGTCCACCCGAACACGCTCCGGCAGCGGCTGCGCCGGATCGCGGAGCTCACGGACCTCGACCTCCGCACCGACGACTGGCTGATGATCGAGATCGCGGTCAAGCTCGTGCTGCTCCGGCTGGCGTCCGGGATGGACACATCCGGGGCCTAGCGAGTGTCGATTCTCGACCTGTGAGGCGGTCGGAGGGCCGTGGTAGAACCGTGCACCCGTGAGCGACGAGGAGGGGTCACCGTGGCCGTGGAGGGCATCGAGACGATTCGCAAGGAGATCGCCGACCGCGGCGTCGAGTTCATCTTCGCCCAGTTCGTCGACCTCCACGCACGCCCCAGCGCGAAGCTGATCCCGGCCGCCTACCTCGACGACCTGATCGCGGACGGGGCGGGGTTCGCGGGCTTCGCCGCCGGAGACATCGGCCAGGTCCCGAGCGACCCGGACATCGCGGCGATCCCCGACCTCTCGAGCTTCACCCCCGTCCCGTGGGACTCCTCGGTCGCGCGGTTCGCATGCGACGTCACGGTCGAGGGCGAGCCGTGGCCGTACGACCCCCGGACGATCCTCCGCAACCAGCTCGCGCGGGCGCGCGATGCCGGCTTCGACTTCAAGATCGGCCTCGAGCTCGAGTACTTCCTCCTCCGCCGTGCCGAGGACGGCCGGATCGAGCTCGCCGACCCGCTCGACGACCTCGAGAAGCCCTGCTACGACCTCCGGGGCCTCACGCGCAACTACGAGTTCCTCACGACCGTCTCGCGGTACGTCAACGAGCTCGGGTGGGGGAACTACGCGAACGACCACGAGGACGCGAACGGCCAGTTCGAGCAGAACTTCACGTACGACGAGGCGCTGGTCAGCTGCGACCGCGCGATCTTCTTCCGCTACATGGTGCACACGCTCGCCCAGCGGCAGGGCCTGCTGGCGACGTTCATGCCCAAGCCGTTCACGCACCTGACGGGGAACGGGTGCCACTTCCACATGTCGCTCTGGCGGGACGGTGAGAACGCCTTCCTCGACGAGGACGACCCCCGCGGGCTCGGGCTCTCGGAGACCGCATACCGCTTCATCGGCGGGCTCAAGGAGCACGCGCGCGCCTACTCCGCGGTCACTGCACCCACGGTGAACTCGTACAAGCGGCTCAAGCTGGGCTCCACGACCTCCGGGGCGACGTGGTCACCCGTGTGGATCTCCTACGGCTACAACAACCGCACCCAGATGCTGCGCATCCCCGGACCGGGACGGATCGAGGACCGCACCATCGACGGTGCCTGCAATCCCTACCTCGCCGCGACCGCGGTCCTGGCGGCCGGTCTCGACGGGATCGAGCGCGGGATCGACCCCGGAGAGCCCAACACGGAGAACCTCTACCAGGCCTCCACCGGCAAGTCCCGCCCGTCCGGTCTCTCGACGCTGCCCGCCACGCTCGCCGAGGCGCTCGACGAGTTCGAGCGTGACGCGGTGCTGCGCTCGGCGTTCGGCCGCGGCCGCGACGAGGACATCGTGGACTGGATCGTCCGGATCAAGCGCGACGAGTGGCACCGCTACCACGAGCAGGTGACCGACTGGGAGATCCGCGAATACCTGACCCGCGTCTGACGCCCCATGCACCCGACGCTCCGCGCGGGTGTATGTGCACATTCGACATACCTGCCCGCCGTTTTCTAGCGAATGCGGCGCGTGGCGGCGGGTGCGTATAGAGCTAGTCTCCACTCCGTGTGCGGAATCGTCGGCCTCTTCGCGAAGTCCAGCCGGGTCGAGGCGCGGCTCGGGACCGATCTCGCCGCGATGCTGGTGCAGCTCTCGGACCGCGGCCCGGACAGCGCCGGTGTCGCGTTCTACCGCGACGAGGTGCCGTCGGGCTCGAGCAAGCTCACGCTCTACTCGGCGGATCCAGGCGAGGACTGGACGGCCGTGAGCGGGGCGCTCCGCGACGCGTTCGGCGGCGCTGGCGATCCGGCGGTGCGCGCCACGCACGCGTGCGTCGTCGTCGAGGCCGACGCCGACGAGGCCGAGCGCTGGGTGCGAGAGCACCGCCCCGGGCTGAGGGTGATGAGCGCCGGGCGCGCGATCGAGGTCTACAAGGAGGTGGGTCGCCCCGAGCACTTCGCCCGGCAGTTCGCGCTGGAGGACGTCCGCGGGACACACGCCCTCGGCCACACACGGATGGCGACGGAGAGCCGCGTCACGACCGAGGCCTCGCATCCGTTCTCGACAGGCCTCGACGTCTGCCTCGTCCACAACGGCTCCCTCTCGAACCACAACCGCCTCCGGCTCGCGCTGCGCCGCGAGGGGATCGCGTTCCAGACCGACAACGACACCGAGGTCGCGGCCGGCTATCTCGCGTGGCGCATGCGGGAGGGCGCGTCGCTGGAGCAGGCGCTCGAGGGCTGCCTCGAGGACCTCGATGGCTTCTACACCTTCCTCGTCGGCACGGCCGACGGGTTCGCCGTCCTGAGGGACCCGATCGCCTGCAAGCCCGCGGTCCTCGCCGAGACCGACGAGTGGGTGGCGATGGCCTCCGAGGTGCGCGCGATCGCGGTGCTCCCGGGCGCCGAGGACGCGCGGGTCTGGGAGCCGAGCCCCGGCGTGGTGTACGCGTGGGAGCGGGTCGCGGCGTGAGCGCGGTGGCGCAGTCGGCTGCGGTGGAGACGGTCGATCTCGCGGTCACGCCGCTCCGCGAGCTCAACCAGCGTCTCCACGACGTCGCCCGGACCGGCGCGGGGCCGCGGCACTGGCGCGTCGTCCACCCGAACGGCGCGCACGCACTCGCGTGCGGCCTCGACACTGAGCTCGAGGTGGAGATCGAGGGCCATGCGGGCTACTACTGCGCGGGCATGAACAAGCGCGCCACCGTACGCGTTCGCGGGAGCGCCGGGACGGGCGTTGCGGAGAACATGATGTCCGGGCTCGTCGTGGTCGACGGCAACGCGAGCCAGTCCGCCGGGGCGACCGCCCACGGAGGGCTGCTGGTGATCCACGGCGACGCGTCGGCCCGCTGCGCGATCTCGCTCAAGGGAGCCGACATCGTCGTCCGGGGGTCGGTCGGGCACCTGAGCGCATTCATGGCCCAGACCGGCCGGCTCGTCGTCTGCGGCGACGCCGGCGAGGCGCTCGGCGACTCCATCTACGAATCGCGGCTGTACGTTGCGGGCGACGTCGCCGGGCTCGGGGCCGACTGCGTCGAGAAGGAGGTACGCCCCGAGCACGTCGAGGAGGTCCGTGAGCTGCTCGCCCGGGCCGAGATCGGCGACGTCGACGCCGCCTCGTTCCGGCGCTACGGCTCGGCGCGACGGCTGTACAACTTCAAGATCGACAACGCCTACTGATGGCGGCCGTCGAGCGTCCGCTCTCGCCCGCGCAGCAGGGGCTGCGCGAGTCGGCGCTGTACGACCGCCTGACGATCGCCGAGATCCAGCGGGCGGCCCGCGAGGGCATCTACGACATCCGCGGGTTCGGCGCGAAGCGCCGGCTCCCGCACTTCGACGACCTGCTCGTGCTCGGCGCCAGCATCTCGCGGTACCCGCTCGAGGGATACCGGGAGCGCTGCGCGACCGACGTCACGCTCGGCACCCGGTTCGCGAGCAAGCCGCTCGAGCTCCGCATCCCGATCACGATCGCCGGCATGAGCTTCGGAGCGCTGTCCGCGCCCGCGAAGGAGGCGCTCGGCCGCGGCGCCACCGAGGCCGGCACGTCGACGACCACCGGCGACGGCGGCATGACGGCCGAGGAGCGCGAGCACTCGGAGACGCTGGTCTACCAGCTCCTCCCGTCGCGGTACGGGATGAACCCCGACGACCTCCGCCGGGCCGACGCCGTCGAGGTGGTCGTCGGCCAGGGCGCGAAGCCGGGCGGAGGGGGAATGCTGCTCGGCCACAAGATCTCCGACCGTGTCGCGGAGATGCGCGACCTGCCCAAGGGGATCGACCAGCGCAGCGCGTCGCGCCACCCCGACTGGACGGGCCCGGACGACCTCGAGATCAAGCTCCAGGAGCTGCGCGAGATCACCGACTGGGAGAAGCCGATCTTCGTGAAGGTCGGCGCGACGCGGACGTACTACGACGTCCAGCTGGCGGTGAAGGCCGGCGCGGACGTGATCGTCGTCGACGGTATGCAGGGCGGGACCGCCGCGACACAGGACGTCTTCATCGAGCACGTCGGGATACCGACGCTCCCCGCCGTGAAGCTCGCGGTGGACGCGCTGCAGGAGCTCGGCATGCATCGGAAGGTGCAGCTCGTCGTGTCGGGTGGCATCCGGACGGGCGCGGACGTCGCGAAGGCGCTCGCCCTCGGGGCGGACGCGGTGTCGATCGGCGTCGCTGCTCTGATCGCGCTCGGCGACAACGCACCGGAGCTCGACAACGAGTACAGGGCGATCGGCAGCGCGGCGGGCTTCTACGACGACTGGCAGGCGGGCCGCGACCCGGCGGGCATCTCCACGCAGGAAGACGAGCTGGCGGCGCGCTTCGACCCGGTCCTCGGCGGGCGACGTCTCGCCAACTACCTCCGCGTGCTCACGCTCGAGGCCCAGACGCTCGCACGGGCCTGCGGGAAGTCGCACGTGCACAACATGGAGCCCGAGGACCTGGTGGCAGTCACCCTCGAGGCGGCGCTGATGACCGGCGTGCCGCTCGCGGGGATGCAGCGCGGCCTGGTCGACGAGCTCGCCGACCGCGTCGCGTCGCGGATCGCGGCGCCGTAGCGACGGGCCGCGGCAGCACTATCCTCCGGACGTGACAGCCATACCTCCGGCCGCGGCGGTCCGGGCCGGCTACTCCCACATCGTCGAGAAGCTCGCGAGCGACCGCTGCGTCGTGCTCGACGGCGGCGTCGCGACCGAGCTGCAGAAGCTCGGCGCCCGTCCGTCCGAGGGCGGCCTCTGGGGAAGCGCCGCGCTGTACAAGGCGCCGCGGTCGGTCTACGACGTACACAGGCTCTACGCCGAGGCGGGATGCGACATCGTGTCCACGAACACGTGGTCGCTGCTGTCGTCGACGGAGCTCTCCGCGCGGGCGGGCGACGTCATGCACTGGATGGACGTCGCGCGGTCCGCGGTGCGCCTCGCCCGTGAGGCCGTCGCGGATTCCGGTCGCGACCGGGGATGCGCCGTGGCGTACACGATGTCCGACGACGTGACCGGCGGAGACCCGGAGGAGACCGTCGCCCTGCTGCGCCGCGTGTGGGAGGACGAGCCGCCCGACCTCCTGCTGCTCGAGACCCTCACGCTCATCCGGGAACCGCTCACGTTCGAGGTCGTCGCGCTGCTCGTCGAGAGCGGGTTTCCCCTCTGGCTCTCCTTCCGCCGGTGCCGGCACGGTGTCTGCGGTGTGTACGGGGAGCACTGGGGCCCGCCCGAAGGCGACCTCTTCGGTCGTGCCGCCCGCCGCTTCGAGGAGATGGGCGTCCAGGCACTGCTCGTCAACTGCCTGCCGGTCGACCACGTGCCGGGGATGCTCTCGTGGCTGCGCGACTTCACCGATCTCCCGCTCGGCGCATACCCCAACCTCGGTCGGCTCGCCGGCCCCTCCTGGCGCTTCGACGAGGACGTGACCGCGGAGCGGTACGCGGAGCTGGCCCTGGAGTGGCGCGAGGAGGGAGCCGCGATCATCGGTGGCTGCTGCGGCGTCGGCCCGGACCACCTCGCTGCGGCGGTCCGTGCCCTCGAAGCCGTTCCCCGAGGCGCGAAGCGGCGGGAGCCGCTGACACTCGCCCCCGCCCGTCGTCCCGGGGGGGCGCCGCCTCCGCCGTGGCGCGACCAGCAGGGCCGAGTCCTCGCGCCGCTGCCCTTTCCCGAGATCGTCGTCGACCCCGGCGTGTTCGTCCCGACCCAGGGGAGCTACCTGTTGTGGAAGCACCTCTTTCGCGAGAGCGTCGGCGCCGGGAAGCGGTGCGTCGACGTCGGCTGCGGGTGCGGCATCCTCGCGGTCCAGCTCGCCCGGAACGGAGCCTCGGACGTGACGGCCGTGGACATCGACCCCGCTGCGGTTGCCAACACGCTCGCCAACGCCTACCGCTGCGGCGTCGCGGACCGTGTGCACGGCGACGCCGTCGACCTCTACCAGTGGGAGCCGGAGGAGCGCTTCGACGTGGTTGTGGCGAGCCTGTACCAGATGCCCGTCGACCCCTTCCAGGAGCCCGCGGGCCACCGGCCGCTCGACTACTGGGGCCGCAGCCTCCTCGACCACTTCCTCAGGCGGCTGCCGGCGCTCCTCGCGCCCGACGGCGTCGCGTATGTCATGCAGCTCTCGATCATCGGTCAGCTCGAGACACAGCGGCTCCTGGCCGACGGCGGGCTCGAAGCGCGCGTCGCCGACTTCGGCTTCTTCCCGTTCGGGCCCGTGTTCGCCGAGCACCGGGGCCAGATCCTCCGCGTCGAGGAGAGCTCGGACGCGCACCATCTGCAGATCGGAGGCGAGGACGTCATGGTCGCGTACCTGCTCGAGGTGCGCCGGGCCCCGACGTAGCGGGGCCGGCGCCGAGGGCGGCCGAGATCGCGGCGGCGTGCTCGAGGATCGGAGGCACGGCCGCGCGCACCTCGGCCTCGCCGAAGCGGGCCGTGGGGCCCTGGAGGGCGACGATCGCTTCGAGCGCGCCGGTCGACGACCAGACGGGGGCGGCGACCGCGGCGAGCCCGGGCTCGCGCTCCTCGAACGCGTCCGCGTAGCCGCGGCGCCGCACGAGCTCGATCTCGGCGGCGAGCTCCTCGACGCCGGTGATCGTGCGCGGGCCGTAGGCCCGGAGCGGCGCGCGGGGGAGTGGACGGTCGGTGAAGGCGAGCATCACCTTCCCCGCCGAGGTGGCGTGGGCGATCGAGGGACGCCCCAGCTGGCTGACGTGCTGGACGAAATGGGCGCTCGGCACGAAGTCCACGGTGACGGCGTCCTCCTCGCCCGGGACGTGGAGCGTCGCCGTCTCTCCCGTGATCCGCACGAGCTCCTCGAGGTGGGGACGCGCCACGCGGCGCACGTCGAGACGCGCGAGGACGGCGTTCGCGAGGTGCACGACACGGATTCCGAGCCGGTAGCGCCCGGTCGCGGCGTCCTGCTCGACGAGCCCGGTGGCCGCGAGCGTGCCGAGCTGCCGGGACACCGTGCTGGCCGGCATACCGACCCGCCGTGCGAGCTCGTTCGTCCCGATCTCCCCGGCGTCGGCCAGCGCGTCGAGGATCGTGACCGCGCGCTGGGAGGCCTCGATGCGGCCGCTCGACGGTTGACGGGGGCTCTGCACGACGTTAGGGTGCCGTTGCGAACGGCGAGACGCCGTTGCGCTAGACGGAACATACACGCAATGTCGCTGCTCGTCACCTGCCCCAACTGCGGTCCGCGCGAGGTGCACGAGCTCCGCTGCGCCGGTGAGTCGACGAGACGCCCGCAGGCGCGTCCGACCCGGCGCGAGCTCAACGACTACCTGTACGTGCGCGACAACGTGTGGGGCTTCCAGCGCGAGTGGTGGTTCTGCCGCTCCTGCGAGGAATGGTTTCTCGCCGAGCGCCACACGTACACGAACGAGGTGGCGCGAACGTGGCACCCGGAGCCCGCCGAGCGTCGGGCGTGACGCGGCTCGCACCCCGCCCCGGCGAGCTGATCGACCGCTCGGCGGAGATCACGTTCGCCTTCGACGGCCGGCCCGTCCGCGCCTTCGAGGGCGACACGATCGGATCGGCCCTGTTCGCGGCCGGGCGCCGCGTGTTCTCGCGCAGCTTCAAGTACCACCGACCCCGCGGGCTCCAGTGCTGCTCCGGCCATTGCGCGAACTGCCAGATGACGGTGGACGGCGAGCCCAACGTGAGGGTCTGCGTCACGCCGGCGCGCGAGGGGGCGGTGGTCCAGGGGCAGAACTTCCGCGGCTCCCTCGACCGTGACCTGCTGCAGGTGACCGACAAGCTCGGCGGGCCCTTCACGCCCCCCGGCTTCTACTACAAGACGTTCATCCGCCCGCGGCGACTCTGGCCCCTCTACGAGAAGGTGCTCCGCGGCGTCGCCGGCCTCGGGAAGGTCGACCCGAACGGCACGCCGCGCAGGCGCGTCGAGGTCGTCCACGAGCACGCAGGCGTCCTCGTGATCGGCGGCGGCCGGTCGGGCCTGGAGGCCGCCGCCGTGGCAGCCGCGGCGGGCGAGCGCGTGATCGTCGTCGACGACGGGCCGGTCGTGGGAGGACGTCTTCTGGCCGACCCGGAGGGGCGGTCGCGCGCCGACGAGCTGCATGCGCAGGCGCTCGAGGCCGGCGTCGAGCTGCTCGTCCCGGCCGTGGCGATCGGGCTCTTCGAGCAGGGCTTCGTCCCCGTCGCCCACGGCGACACCCTCGTCAAGATCCGCGCCGGGAAGGTCGTGGTCGCCGCGGGCGCCATCGAGCAGCCGCTCGTCTTCCCGGGCAACGACCTCGTCGGGGTGATGCTCCCTGAGGGCGTGCGTCGCCTCGTCAATCTGTGGTCGGTCAAGCCCGCCGACCGCGCCTTCGTCGTCACGGCAGACGAGAGGGGCCTGGCGGCCGCCTCGGACCTGGAGTCGGCCGGTGTCGACGTCGTCGGCGTACTCGATCTCCGAGAGGCGCAGCCGCCGAACCTCGAGGCCCGCGGGCGGCGGGGCCGGGTCGAGGCGTTCGCGGTCAACGGGAAGGTCACGCCCTGCGACCTCGTGGTGATGTCCGGCAGCCCGCAGCCCGACTACAAGCTGCTCGCGCAGGCAGGCGCACGCGTGGAGTACGACGCGGCGCGGGGGATCTTCGTGCCCACCGACTTGCCCCCGGACGTCGAGGCGGTGGGTGCTGCCGCGGGTGACGTCGGCGAGCCCGGCGTCCCGCTGCCGGTCCTCGGCCACCACGGCGACAAGTGCTTCGTCTGCTTCTGCGAGGACCAGACCAAGAAAGACCTGCGCTACGCGATCGAGGAGGGCTTCGACTCGATCGAGCTGTCGAAGCGCTACACGACCGTGACGATGGGCCCCTGCCAGGGGCGGCTCTGCCACCTCAACTCGATCCGGCTCTACGCAAAGACGACCGGGCTCGACGAGAGCGCGATCGGCACGACGACCTCGCGCCCCCCGCACACGCCCGTGACGCTCGGCCTGCTCGCCGGGCGTCCCCACGAGCCGACGAAGAGGACGTCGCTCCATCACCGACACGAGGACCAGGGCGGGCAGATGATGTGGACCGGCCCGTGGCGGCGGCCCCACTCGTACGGCCCCGACCCCGCCGCCGAGGCGCGCCACGTGCACGACGCCGTCGGCCTGATCGACGTCTCCACGCTCGGCAAGATCCTCGTCGCCGGCCCCGACGCAGCCGCCTTCCTCGAGCGCACCTACCCGAACCGCTTCTCGGACCTCCGTCCCGGTCGGATCCGCTACGGGGTGCTCACGGGCGACGCGGGCCGGATCATGGACGACGGCACCGTCGCACGGCTCGACGACGAGACGTTCTACGTCACGACCACCTCCACGGGCGCGGACGGCGTCTACCAGTGGTTCACGTGGTGGAACGCGGTCTGGTTCATGGACGTCCGCTTCGCGCAGCTGACGGGAGCGGTGTCCGCCGTGAATGTCGCCGGCCCCCGCGCTCGGGAGCTGATGCAGCGGGTCTCGCCGGACGACTTCTCGAACGAGGGCCTCGGATATCTCGACGCCCGGCACGTCCGCGTCGCGGGCGTCCCGTGCCTGGCGTTGCGGATCGGGTTCGTGGGGGAGCTCGGCTACGAGCTCCACTTCCCCAGCCCGCTGGCCGAGCACGTCTGGGACACGCTCCTCGAGCGGGGCCGTGACCTCGGAGCGGCTCCGTTCGGGCTCGAGCCGCAGCGGATCCTCCGCCTCGAGAAGGGCCACGTGATCGTGAGCCAGGACACGGACTCCGAGTCGAACCTGCTCGAGGCCGCCATGCCGTGGATCGTGAAGAACGACAAGGAGTTCGAGTGGGTCGGCAAGTGGGCGACGCAGGAGGTCGCCCAGCGAGGCCTCCGCTGGATGCTCGTGGGGTTCGAGAGCCCGAGCGGCGCGATGCCGGTCGAGGGCGGCCAGGTCGTCGTCGACGGGGTCTCCTCCGGCCGCGTCACGTCCGTGAGGCACTCGGCGCAGCTGGGGAAGGTGATCGGGCTCGCGATCGTCCCCCACGCGCTCGCCGTGGACGGTGGACGGTTCGACGTCCAGGTCGACGGGCGGCGCGTGCCGATGCGGGTGCACCTCGGCCCGTTCTTCGACCCCGCCGGTGAGAAGCTGAGATCGTGAGCGGCGTCCTCGAGTTTCTCTCGCCTTCTGGCGCGCGCGACGAGGGCGGCTTCCACCCGGTGGCGCGCTCCGCCACCGAGCGCCTCTACCGTGCGGCGGAGGCGACCTTCGCCGAGCGCGACGGCTGGCTCGTCCCCGTCGCGGTGCCCGGCGAGGCAGACCACCTCTCCCGCGTCGGCATCGCCGACCTCTCCCACCTTCGGAAGCTGGAGCTCCGCCCGGCTCCGCCCGCCGACCTCGGGCTGGACGGCGTCACGACGTACCGCCTCTCGCCACGACGCGCCCTCGTGCTGTACCCGCAGACGGTCGCGGCGCAGGTCGAGGAGAGCGCCGCGGGCGCCGAGCTCGTCGTCGACGCGAGCGCCGCGTACACGGTGCTGGCGCTCTCGGGCCGCGACGCGCGCGCGCTCCTCGCCCGTCTCACCCACCTCCACCGCTTCCCCTCGGGCGGCGAGGTTGCGCACGTCGCGGCGCACGTCCTGCCGGCGGGCGGCGGCTTCAGGATCCTCGTCGCCCAGGAGCTCGGGCACTACGTCGGGGAGGTCGCGCTCGACTGTGCCGAGGCCCTCGGTGGGGGGCTCGTCGGGGTGGACGCGCTCCCGGCAGAGGAGCAGCCGTGAAGGACATCTTCCTCCGCAAGCGCGTGCTGCAGAGCCCCGGGGAGCTCCGGCGGCACTACGACGTCGTCATCGTCGGCGGCGGCTCGCACGGCCTCGCCACGGCGTACTACCTCGCACGCCGTCACGGGATCACCAACGTCGCGATCCTCGAGAAGAGCTACATCGGCTCCGGTGCGGCGGGACGGAACACCACCATCATCCGCGCGAACTACCGCACGCCGGAGGGCGCGGCCTTCTACAAGGAGAGCGTCGAGCTCTACGAGCGGCTCTCGACGGAGCTCGGCTTCAACCTGATGTTCTCGCAGCACGGGCACTTCACGCTCGCGCACTCCGACCGCTCGCTGGTCGTCCAGCACGAGCGGGCCGAGGTGAACAAGCTGCTCGGGATCTCCAGCCGCGTGATCGACCGCGACGAGGTGAAGCGGCTCTGCCCGCAGATCAACGTCGGCGAGGACGTGACCTGGCCGATCCTCGGCGCGCTCTATCACCCGCCCGGCGGGATCATCCGGCACGACGCGGTCGTCTGGGGCTTCGCGAAGCAGGTCGGGCGTGCGGGGATCGACATCCACCAGGGCGTCGAGGTGACCGGGTTCGACGTCCGGGACGGCCGCTGCCACGGCGTCCGGACGACGAAGGGCGACATCTCGTGCGACGTCGTCGTCAGCGCCACCGCCGGCTGGTCGAGCCCCGTCGCGAAGCTCGCCGGCCTCCGCCTGCCGATCACGACCTCGATCCTGCAGGCGTTCGTCACCGAGCCGGTGAAGCCGTTCCTCGACAAGATCATCGTGTCGGCGCAGATGCACATCTACGTCTCGCAGACCGACCGGGGCGAGTTC
Source organism: Gaiella sp. (assembly GCF_035710885.1). Classification (GTDB taxonomy): domain Bacteria; phylum Actinomycetota; class Thermoleophilia; order Gaiellales; family Gaiellaceae; genus Gaiella. The sequence goes on from NZ_DASTCS010000066.1 coordinate 61,009, forward strand.
CTGATCGGCGCCGAGGTCGAGCCGTATCCGACCTACTCGAACAAGGGCACCTTTCCGTTCGTCGAGTACGCCTGCCGCCACGTGCTCGAGCTGTTCCCGCAGCTCCACTCGACGCGGCTCCTCCGCCACTGGACCGGCCTCTGCGACATGAGCCCCGACTACAGCCCGATCATGGGGCTCACCGAGATCGACGGCTTCCTCGTCGACTGCGGCTGGGGGACGTACGGGTTCAAGGCGGCCCCGATCGTCGGCGTGACCCTCTCCGAGCTGATCGCGAGCGGCACGACTCCCGACCTGATCGAGCCGTTCCGGCTCGAGCGCTTCGCCACCGACACTCTCGTCTCCGAGCTGGCCGCCGCGGCGGTCAGCCACTGATGCTCGCTCGCGAAGCGAGAACCCGCAGGAGCGGATTCTCGCCGCTTGATCCCCGCCTCCGGCGGGACAGACCCCTAAAGGCGCCCGCTGTCGCGGTCGCGACTACAGCTGATACGACGCAGGAGGACTGAACCGCATGCTCTCGAGCCTCGAGATCGCCCAGGCCGCAACGCTGCGCCCGATCACCGACATCGCTGCGGAGTCGGGGATCGAGCTCGACGAGCTCGAGCAGTACGGCCGGTACAAGGCGAAGGTCGATCTCTCGATCCTCGACCGGCTCGCCGACGGGCCCGACGGGAAGATCGTCAACGTCACGGCCATCACGCCCACGCCCGCGGGCGAGGGGAAGACGACGACGTCGGTCTCGCTGACCCAGGGTCTCGGCGCGCTCGGCCGGAAGCCGGTGCTTGCGATCCGCGAGGCGTCGCTCGGGCCGGTCTTCGGCGTCAAGGGCGGGGCGGCCGGGGGCGGCTACGCGCAGGTCGTCCCGATGGAGGACCTGAACCTCCACTTCACCGGCGACCTCCACGCGATCACCGCCGCCAACAACCTCCTCGCGGCCCTCCTGGACGCCCACCTGCTCCAGGGCAACGCCCTCGGGATTGACCCGCTGACGATCTCGTGGCGGCGTTGCATGGACATGAACGACCGCTCGCTGCGCGACATCGTCACCTCCCTCGGCGGCAGGGTGAACGGGTACCCGCGCCAGACTGGGTTCGACATCACGGCCGCGAGCGAGGTGATGGGGCTCGTCGCCGTCGCGCGCGACCTCGCCGACCTGCGCGAGCGTCTCGGCCGGATCACGATCGGGCAGACGTACGAGGGGGAGCCCGTCACCGCCGAGCACCTGAACGCCGCCGGCTCGATGACGGTGCTCCTCAAGGACGTGATCAAGCCGAACCTCGTCCAGACGCTCGAGGGCCAGCCGGCGTTCGTCCACTGCGGGCCGTTCGCGAACATCGCGCACGGGAACAACTCGCTCGTCGCCGACCGGGTCGCCCTGAAGCTCGGCGACTACCTCGTCACCGAGTCCGGGTTCGCCTCCGACATGGGGATGGAGAAGTTCTTCGACATCACCTGCCGGATCGGCGGACTACGGCCGAGCGCGGTCGTGCTCGTCGCCACGGTCCGCGCGCTCAAGCACCATGGCGGTGACG
>NZ_DASTCS010000067.1:0-9551 GCF_035710885.1 Gaiella sp.
TGCGCACCGACCGAGACTCCCTCGTAGCTCCGCGAGGCAGAGGGGGTGACCGGCGCGCCGGCCGTCCTGGAAACGTTGGTCGAGTCGTCGTAGCGTCGTTCGGACGACGCCTTGAAGACGCGCGAGGCGAGGATGCCGGCCCCCGCCGCCGCTCCTGCCACCACCCAGGGGCGTGCCCGAACGAGCTGCTCTGCGTCGCGGAGCATCTCGTCCCCGTTCGCCCGCTCGAGGTAGCCGCCCGCACGCTCGAGCCGATCAGCGACACCCCCCGTGATCTGCTCGACGCCCATCTCGTCGGGGCCATGCGCCTGCGCCTCGACGCCCGAGCGTCGCAGCGTCTCCGCAAGCGAGCGCGCCTGCTGGCCGAGCTGCGTCGTACGGTCGTCGAGCTGGTCGCGAAGCTCGCGCCTGCCCTTGTCCTTCGCCTTTGTCGCCTGCTCGGAGACCGTCTCCGTGATCCCTCCGCCCTGTTCCTGCCCGCCGGTTGTGCCGGCACCCATGGTGCTCATGTGACCTCCCTGGTCCGTCGCTGGGTGATCAGGGTTCCCAGGGTGCGCAAGATCAAACAACCCGAGCCAGAACGGTCACGCGTCGTGGTGACTGTTCAGACAACGTCTGTCTGTGCTCGGGCGCATCCACGCACGTGCACTCCATGCGGGACCAGCTCGACGGACAGGAGAAGTGCGCCGCCACCGCGTCCGATCGGCGGCCGAACCGCGCGGCGTACCTTCGATGCAGCTTCAGCGGAGCGTGTCGAATCGAGGCAGGCGCATTCGTAGGGGTGAGAGGCGGCCCGCGGGGGCGGCTTACACGATGACGCCGAGCCGCTCGGCGCCATCGACGACGACCGGCTCCGACTTCTTCAACGAGGGCTACCTGGCCTCGGACCCCGAGAGGGAGGCGCTTCGCATCGACCTGACCGGTGAGGCGATACGGCGACCCGGCTGGAGGTTGACGGTCTGCCGCTGGAGGGCTACCACGCCACCCGCGCCAGCCTGCTGCGCCGGTTGGGCCGCAGCGAGAACTCGCGGGCGGCGTACGACGGGCCATTGCGCTGGCCGGCAACACCGCCGAGACCGCACACCTCGCCGTCGCCGGGACCAGCCGGCCGGCCCGTGAACCGCACCACCCGGGTCACCGGCTCAGCCGCATACCCCAGCAGCGGCAGGTGGAAGACGACCCTGCGGCCAGCCACGCCTACGGGCACTCCCCAAGCGGTGCGAGGCCAACTCCGGCGCGACGCGCGTCGACATGAACGCCATCCTCTATCGGGTACGGCACGCGGTGGTCGTGCTCGTCTCGGATGTACTGGGTGCCATAGATCTGGTTCTTCCCCTCCGACATCCGGACGCGATCGGTGAGGTAGGCGAGTTGCCGCGGCGTGGCTTCCCCTGCGGCGACCGCGGCGGTCAGCAGGTCGAGTACCCGGCGCTGGAAGTCGAGTCGCGTGGAGGCGTGCTGCGCCAGCAGCCAAGCGTGCTCTGCGCCTTCCTCTCCCACCAGTGAGCGTCCGGGCCAGCCGTGCTCGTCGACGATCTCGCGGAGTCGATCGGTGTTCTCCACGTCGACCCGAGCCATCTCCATCGCCCTCGGCCAGTCGAAGGCCGACGGCGAAGATGCGTCAGAAGGGAGCGCCCTGCGTACGCGCTGGTCTTCGTCCGCCATGCGCGCAAGCTCGGCTGCGAGCTCAGTGTTCATCGCCTCGAGGAGATGCGTCGCCCAGAGCGGCGGCTATGACGAACCGCAGCTCCGTCTGGGGGCTACGACCGTGGACGAGCCCAACCAGATACGCGATGAGTGGCGCGTTGGTCCTGTCGCCGCTCCCATGCGCAGCCTCCCGCGCCAGCTCGAGAAGCGCCTCGATATCACCCGGTGACAGCGTGAGATCGCCCGACGCCTCCACGGAAGCCTCTAGCCGCCGTTGGGCCGCTTCGAGCCAGTCCAGCATCGTGAGAATCTAGACAGCCTGACCATGTCGTGCTCCACCGCCACGCACGAAGCTGCCATGCGGTTGCGGAAGCTCGCCGTCAGCGTGAGTTCGAGCCTGCGGTTCGTGCCGTCATGCTCGTGGCTGAGGCCGAACGGGCCGACTGAGTGCTGGAGCAGACCAGACATCTCCGTCGATGAGCGGTGCGGCTACAACGGTTGCCACGAGCTCCGGTAGACAAGTACGACGCTGCGCTGCCATCTGGTCGGCCGATGATTCGCTTCGCAGGCTTCCCCGGGGATCGGGTGCCCTCTGGTGAGAGCTCGTCGAGACGGCGGGCAGCTGGCCGGACGCCCCATTCGGTGGCATTGTCCACGTCGCTGGAGTCCCAGCGCCGACAAAGGGAGGCAAGTATGCACGCGGTCGTCGCGAGGAGCACGATTCAGGATTTCGACGAGGCGAGGAAGTTCTTGAGAGAGGAGGGCATTCCGCGCCTCTCCCAGGCACCAGGCTTTGTCAGCGGGCACTGGGTAAGGCTCGGAGAGACCTCCGGGGCCTCGATGATCGTCTTCGAGTCGGAAGAGGCAGCGCAGACGGCGGCGGAAATGCTTCGGACGAACCCGCCTCCCTCGGTGACGCCGATCAGCATCGAGGTAGGCGAGGTCCAAGAGCACGCCTGATTCCCGTCGCGTTCGGCACCAGGCGGCACAACCCTGAGCCGTCGAATTCGGAATGGGCCGCCTGGCGCACTTGGATCGGGAAGGCCTCATCCTCCACTCGTCCCGCAGGGGCGGCGTCGGTGGTTTACCGCGATCTTGTCACGGCGTACCCGTGGCTTCGCTCGTAGTCCTTCGGGCTCATCCGAATGGCCGCGTTTGCCGAAGTGCAGACAGCGCCCCGGAGCGACGCCGCGGAGGGGAGCGCCGCAGCGAATCACGCCCCGGGGCGCACCTCCCCCGTCAACCGTGCCTCTCGCACTCCTGCGGGGGCGCCGAGCAGTGAAAGACGCCCAGCGAGACCATCGACGGCGGAGTTTGAGTTCCCGCAACTCGGGGACAACGCGGTCGGCGGCTCCGAACTTCGGATTCGGCCTTGCAGCTAGAGAGGTCCTCCGGGGGAGGCCTTCTGGCGGCAACAGCGCGAGGCGACCGGAGATCGGGAGCCGCCGCCTGCTGGCCTCGACGGACGTGCCCTACCCGTTCGGCCATCCCAACCCGTCCGATCCGACGAGATCGATCTGGCCGAACGGCACGGGCCGATGCGAGAGAGGACCATTAGGTTCCGAAGCACGATGGGAGACGAGAGGACGTTCAGCGTGACGCTGGTCAAGGTCGGCCCCGGCCTGCCGTACTTCGAAGTCGATACCTGGCAGTACACCGCGGAGTGGCTTCCGCAGGTTGGCGACACGATCGCGATCACAAGGATCTCTGGACCGGAGGCCGGGGAGCCCGAACAAGCATGGGGCTTCGTCACCCGTGTCAATCCGACGGCTGACACACCGATCTCGGTCACGGAGAGCGCACCGGCTTCGCCGGACGACTACATCCTCGCCGCATAGCTCTTGCGGCCCGCTCACCGAGTGAGGGGTCGATCTCCCTCGAACGAGGGGATTTCCGCACTGCTCGACCGGGTATCCGCGAACCACCGTCGTAACTGCAACCCGAGGGGGAGCAGCAGGTGAGTTCGAAGACCTCGTTGAGCGCGTGGGACGTTCGCAAGATGCTCGATTCCGGCGTCGGCCGACACGAGATCGTTCGGCGACTGATCGATACCGGGGTGTGGAGTAGAGCGGGCGCGGCGGAGATCGTGCAGTTCATGACCTCCGGGCCAGACCCGCTGATGAAGCAGACGGTCTCGTTGGGACGCCTCGAGCACCCGCGCCGGCAGCGCTAGCGCCACGGCCACCTCGGCCGGCCGTCGCAACAGGTGCACCGACCCGGGCGCGACACAAGCCGGTGAATCTGCCCTACGTCGACCTCGAGGAAGCGACGCCGCCGACAGCCGAGCGCTTTCTCGCGACGCTCGGCAAGCTGTCGAAGCGGCTGCGGCTCCGGCGGTGCCGCCGGCAGGCCACAACTCTCACAACCAGCCTTTCCAGCGGAAGAACCCGATCATCGTCGCGAGCGTCGCGACGAGCGCGGCGAGGATGATCCAGAAGGCGGCCGACGTCGTCTCGCCCGGGAAGAGGACGTTCATCCCGAACACGCTCGTGATCAGCGTCAGCGGGAGCATCGTGACGCTGATGATCGTGAGCAGGCGCAGGACGTCGTTCTGGCGGTGCGAGATGACCGACTCGTTCGTCGACTCGAGCGCCTCCACGACCTCCTTGTAGTTGTCGAGCTGGTCCCAGATGCGCTCGACCGCGTCGTTGATGTCGTCGAAGTAGAGCTCGAGCTCCTCCGGCAGGAAGCGGTTCGCGCGACGCTCCAGCACGCGGAGCGTGGAGCGTTCCGGCTTGATCACCTTGCGGTACGAGATGATCTCCTGCTTGACGTTCGAGATGTCGCGCACGACGTCCTCGGCTGCCCGCTCGAACATGTCGTCTTCCACCCGGTCGAGCTTGTGGCCGATCTTGTCGAGGATCGGGAAGCAGTAGTCGAAGAGGTCGTCGAGCACCTCGTACAGCAGGCGACCCGATCCCTTTGCGAACAGCTGCTCGCGGTACGCCTCGTCCGCCTCGCACCGCGCGAACAGCCGCGTGACCGGGAGAAGCTCGCGGTTGGGGAGGGTGACGAGGTAGTCCGGGCCGAGGAAGACGTCGAGCTCGGCCGCGTTGAGCCGCTGGACAGCCTTGTCGTAGACCGGGAAATGGAGGACGGCGAAGAGGTAGCGCTCCTCCTCGTAGTCGTCGACCTTCGGCCTCTGGCGCTTCGAGACGATGTCCTCGACGTCGAGGGGATGCCAGCCGAAGCGCTCGGCGAGCAGCTGGGCCGTGTCGAGGTCGGGGGCGACGACGTTGACCCAGGTCAGGCCGCCGGCAGCGAGCTCAGCGACGTGCGGGGTGCGCGCGACGTCGTCCGCGCCGGGGCGCGAGCGGGTGCTCCTGCGGATGCGGGGCAGGCTGGGCACGGGAACTCAGCGGGTCGTCGGTCGTGGGCACCATGTTCGGCATTCTAGTGCCGCTGCCTGCCCGCGCCTGCAGCGGCCTTCACGCCGCCTGGGCCACGGGCGTGCGGCGTACGGCCGACGGGATCGTGCGCTCGAGCGCGATCGAGAGGACGGCGCCGAGCGCGCAGAGGGCCGCCCAAACGAGCCAGGTGCCGAGCGGGCTGACGGAGAGCAGGAACCCGCCGAGGGCCGGCCCGGCGGCGAACCCGAGCTGCCAGGAGAGCGCCGAGAGAGCCATGTAGCGGCCGAGCAGCCGCGGCTCCGCCAGGTCGCTCACGAGTGGTGCCTGCACGGTGCCGTGGATGCACTCGCCGATCCCGAACGCGGCCATCACGACGGCCAGCAGGACAGCGGCGGTCGTGCCGTCGACGGTTCCGCCGACGATCGAGACGGCGACCCAGCACGCCGCCCAGATGACGCCGAGCACGGCGAGCATCCGCATGCGTCGATGTCCCTCGGACAGCTTCGCGATCGGCAGCTGGGCGAGCACGATCACCACGGTGTTGACGAAGAAGATCGCCCCGATTGCGCCCTCGGCGACGCCGACCTCGTTCTTGGCGAACACCGGGAGGAGCTCGAAGCCGGACATGCCGGCGAAGACGAACAGTGTGTTGAGCCCGATCACGGCGACGAACGCTCGGCTGCGGAGCACGGCGCCGTAGCTCCCCTGCCTGCCGCCGGCGCCGGCGGCCCGAACGGGCGCCGGCTCCGGCACGGCGGCGAGGAGCACGCCCAGATAGACGAGGAAGGTTGCCCCGTCCAGCAGGAACAGCGCGATGAACGTCGCGGGATCATCGGCGTCCGCGATCAGCCCGCCGACGAGCGCGCCCACGCCGATCCCGAGGTTCATCATCACCCGCTGCATCGCGAATGTGGCGTGCCGCCTGTCCGGCGGTGACAGCGACGCGAGGAGCGTCGACTGCGCCGGCCAGAAGAAGCCGTTGCCGAGACCGGTCACGGCCGCGGCGAGGAATCCCTGCCACGGCTCGTGGACGAGCGCGAATCCTCCGTACCCGAACGCGAGGACCACCAGCGAGAGTGCGAGGACGTGCCGGCCGCCGTACCGGTCGACGAGCGTCCCGGCCACCGGCCCTGCGACGACGCTGACGACGGCGTTGGCGCCCACGATCAGCCCGGCGACGCCGAGGCCGATTCCCCGGACGTTGTGGAGGTAGATGAGGAGGAACGGGAGGAGCATCCCGTTGCCCAGCGCGCTGACGAGCCCTCCGAGCTGGAGCGTGTGGACGGAGCGGGGGAGCTGCGGATCGAGGCTGCGAAGGAAGCCGCGCACCGCGGGACAGTAACCCCGCGCTGTGCGGATCACGGCAGGGAGGCCGGCACCTTCCGCTCACGATGTGTGCCGAATGTGTGCCAATTACCGCCGTGCACTTTCGCCCGATCTGACAACACGCTATGAGGAAGGGAACCACCTTCCCCTCAGAGATCGGAGCCCTCACATGCCTCGAGTAGCAGCCCTCGTCCTGTCCGTCATCGTCGCCGGCGCTCTGCTCGCCGTGCCGACCGCTCGCAGTGCCTCTCCCGACATCGTCGTCGGTCAGGTCTACGCCGGCGGCGGCAACTCCGGCGCAAGCTTCGCGAACGACTTCGTCGAGCTGTTCAACCGCGGCTCGGCCGCGATCGACGTCAGCGGCTGGACGATCCAGTACGCCTCGGCCGGGGGTACGACCTGGCAGGCGACGGCGCTGAGCGGGTCGATCGCGCCCGGTCGGCGCTACCTCGTCCAGCTCGCGTCGGCAGGCGCCGTCGGCGCACCTCTGCCCACCCCGGACGCGACCGGGACGACGAACCTCGCCGTCTCGGGTGGCAAGGTCGCCGTCGTGCGCGACTCCACGGCGCTCACCTGCGGCGCGTCCGCCGGCAGCTGCTCGGCCGTCGCCTCGGTGGCCGACCTGGTCGGATACGGCGCTGCCGTGGACTACGAGGGCGGCGGGCCGGCCGGTGCACTCGACAGCACCACCGCCGCGGTGCGCGGCGGCGACGGCTGTGCGGACACCGACGCGAACGCCACGGACTTCTCGGCCGGCGTCCCGGCACCGCGAAACTCGTCGAGCGCGGTCGTCACGTGCGGTGGCGAGCCGCCGCCCCCGGGTGGCGTCTCCCAGAGCGCGGCGGTGGACGTCGACATCCAGCCCGTCCTCTCGATCGCACTCGAGCGCGCAAGCGTCAGCTTCGGGAACACGACCTCCGGCGCCACCCCGGCCCCGGTGTCCGAGCGGGTGACCGTCGTCTCGAACCATGCCGGCGGGTACGCGCTGACCGTTCACCGGACGGCCTTCCTTCCGGCCGATCTGCCGCTCGGAATCGCCGGCACCGCGCCGAGCGGCGGGACGATCGGCGGCTCGCTCGCAGGTGGGGCGACGGCTGCCATCCCGATCGCGCCCGCCCCCGACCTGCTCATCGGAACCACGGCCGCGCAAAGCGCTCCGACGGGCGACGTCTGGGACACGCGCCTCGGCTTCGTCTCGCCGATTCCCGTCGTGACGGCCGGCAGGTACGCGGCGACGATCACCTTCACGGCCATCGGTCGATGAGCCGGGCGACGGTCTTGCTCGCCGTCTCGCTCGCCTCCGTCGCGCTCGCACCCGCCGAGGCGGGCTCGAGCGCGACGCGGCCGCCGCTCGCGCTCACGGCCACCCCGGCGCACGTCTCGTTGGTCGGGTCCGGCCGGGCGAGCCTGCGCGTCACGAACCCAGGCCGGAGCCCGGTGGTGGTCGACGTCGGGCGGGCCGGGTTCTCGCTCGATCGCCGCGGCCGCCCGAGAGTTGCTCCCCGCCGCGGCGTTCGCACCGCAGCGTCGTGGCTCTCGATCCGGCCGGCCCGGTTCCCGCTCGCAGCGGGGGCGAGCAGGTCGGTCACCGTCTCGTCGCGCGTGCCCGAGCGTGCCGAGCCGGGAGACCACGACGCCCTCGTGCTGCTCACGACGCGGCCACGGCGGCGCGCGGGGATCGTCGTCAAGATGAGGATCGGCGTCGTGGTGGTCGTGCGCGCCCCCGGTCGGGTGGTCCGTCGGCTCGCCCTGCGGGGCCTCCGGGTGCGGCGCGCGCGCGGAGCACGGATTCTCGAGCTCGGCGTGAGCAACCGTGGCAACGTGACGGAGACGCTGGAGCGCGGCCGTGTGTGGATCTCGTTGGAGCGCGGGGCGGCGCGCACTCGCCTCCGTGCCGAAGCCCGCGATCTCCGACCGCGGACGAGCGGCGTCGTGCAGCTCGTCTACCGGGGTGGGCTGAAGGGATGGGTCACGGCGCGCGCCCAGGTCGTCGCCCAGCCTGGGCGGCCGGGAGTGATGCGCACGTTTCGTCTCGAGCTGTGAGAGTCGTCGGGCTCGAAGATGCGGCCGTCCGGGTTCCGGGCACCGCATGCTCGCGCCGGAGCTTCGTCACGTGCCGGGCTCGAGCCCCGCCGCGCCGATCGCCGCGACGGCCAGACGCTCGTCCTCGGCCCCGGGGAGCCCGCTGACGCCGACGGCACCTACGCGCCGACCGTCCGCGAGCGCGGCCACCCCGCCGTGGAAGAACGAGAACTGCGGATCGAAGCTCGCGAGCTCGGTGGGAGCGCCGCGCACCTTCTCGGCGAGGGCGCGAGTCGACGTCGCGTCGCTCCGCGCCGCCGTGTAGGCCTTGCGACGGGCGTTCTCGAGCGTGTCGCGGGCGGCGCCGTCCATTGCCAGGCAGGCCACGAGCTCTCCGTGGTCGTCGACGACCGCGATCGACACCGGCGCCGGCGCAGCCTGGCACGTGGCGCGGATCGCGTCGAGTGCCTGCTCGTGTGTCACGGCGCGTCTACTGGTCGACCAGGCCGAGAATGTTGCCGTCCGGATCCTTGAGCCACACGCCCCGCATCCCGCCCATCGAGTGGATATCGCCGTCTCGCGTGGTTCCCGGGAGATCGTAGTGCTCGAACGACACGCCTTTTGCACGAAGCGCGTCGACGATGGAGTCGAGTTGAGCGCCAACCGCCCACGTCGCGGCCGTCGCCTTGTTCGTGCCGGCGTAGTCGGACTGGTATACAAGCACTCGCGAGCTGCCGCTCCGGTACACGGCTGAATCCTCCTGCTCCAACAGGGGCTCGAGGCCGAGGGTGTCCTCGTAGAACGATCTCGACCGGGCGAAATCCGCAACGGCGAGGGTGGCGCCCACGTCATGATCTCCGAGCATCGTCGACTCCTTCCGTGCGAGGGCTTGCGCCGGCGCGGTCATCCGGCGCCCGGCATCTCCTCCAGTCGCCCGATCCTACGGAATCGCAGGATCAGAGCGAATCCGTGTGCAGGCGCTCTCCGAGGCCCTGGAGGATCTTGGTTGCGATCGACGGCGACTGCGCCAGCAGGTCGCGGAACCCGCGGTCGGTGAGCACGAGCAGATGCACGGGAGTGGCGGCAGTCACCGTCGCAGTGCGCGGCACGTCGGCGATCAGCGCCATCTCGCCGACGAAGTCACCGGCGCCGAGCTCGCTCACCTTCCTGCCCTCGCGCGTCACGCGCAGAGACCCTTCCACCACC
>NZ_DASTCS010000068.1:0-27860 GCF_035710885.1 Gaiella sp.
GCTTCCAGGCCGACTCGACGGACTCGGAGCCGCCGGACACGAAGAAGACTCGATTCAGGTCGCCGGGGAAGATCGACGCGACCTCGGCGGCGAGCTCGATCGCGCGCGGATGCGCGTACGACCAGTTCGTGTAGAAGGGCAGCTCGCGCATCTGCTCGAGCGCCGCCTGACCGATCTCCTCGCCGAACGAGTAGCCGATGTTCACGGAGAAGAGCCCCGCGAGCGCGTCGAGGTACCGCTTGCCGTTCGCGTCCTCCAGGTAGCAGCCCTCGCCGCGGACGATGATCGGCACGTCCTGGTCGGCGTAGCCGCCCATGCGCGTGAAGTGCATCCAGAGGTGCTCCTTGGCGGCGCGTTGCAGGTCGAGCGTGTCGATCGCTGTCATACGGCTCCCTGTGATCTTCTCGCGGATCGGTACTGCCAGACGACGTTGGCGAGGGCGATCGCGATCGCGACGATGAAGATCGCGCTCGCCACGACGTTGACCTGGGGTGGGACGGAGACGCGGGCGATCCCCCACACGAACACCGGGAACGTCTGCGTCCCACCCGCGTTGAAGTAGGTGATCACGAAGTCGTCGATCGAGAGCGCGAAGCCGAGCAGCGCCGCGGCGACGATCGCCGGCGCGAGCAGCGGCAGCGTGACCTTCCGGAACGTCGTCCACTCGTTGGCCCCGAGGTCCATCGCCGCCTCCTCGAGGTGGCGGTCGAACCCGATCAGGCGGGCCTTCACGGTGACGACGATGTAGCTGACGATGAACATCACGTGGGCGATGAAGATCGTCCAGAAGCCGAGGGTGAAGACCGTCGTCATGTTGAGGAAGAGCGTCAGCAGCGAGGCGCCGAGGACGATCTCGGGCGTCGACATCGGGAGGAAGACGAGGACGTTGGTGACACCCCGGCCGCGGAACTCGTGGCGGACGATGGCGAGCGCGATCAGCGTCCCGAGGACCGTCGCGACGAGCGTCGCGAGCACGCCGACCTGCAGCGAGGTCACGACGGCGTCCCGGATGCCGAGGACGGCGTCCCACTCCACCCAGTTGTCCAGCGTGAACTCCTGCCAGACGTAGTTGAAGCGCCCCGCGGGCCTGTTGAAGGAGAACAGGATCACCACGGCGATCGGCAGCATCAGGTAGACGATCGCGAGGATCGCGTACACCGTCAGCGCGTGCCGCTTGACGGCGCGCCACACCCGCGCGAGGGCGTTGGGGCGAGGCCCGGCCTCGACGACCTCTGCGGCGGTGGTCACCCCGTCAGCCTCTCGGTGCCCACGATGCGCGCGTAGACGAGCAGCGCGGCAAGGATCAGGGCCATCAGCACAAAGGAGAGCGACGCGGCCGTCGGGTAGTCCAGCGATTCCAGGAACTTGGCCTGGATGACGTTGCCGATCATCTGCTGCTTGGGCGTGCCGAGCAGCTCGGCGTTGATGAAGTCGCCGGCGGCGGGGATGAAGGTGAGGAGCGTGCCCGCCACGATCCCCGGGGCCGAGAGGGGGAGCGTGACCCGGAGGAACGCGTGGTAGGGGCTCGCGTAGAGATCCTTCGCCGCCTCGAGCAGCCGCGGGTCGACCTGCTCCAGCGAGACGTAGATGGGCAGGGCCATGAAGGGGAAGAAGTTGTAGGTGATGCCCGCGATCACCGCGAGCGAGGTGAACAGCAGCCCCTCGTCCTCCCCCAACACGTTGACGGACTGCAGGAAGCCGACCACCGGGCCCTCGTCGGCCAGGATGTTGAGCCACGCGAGCGTCCGGATCAGGTAGGTGACGAAGAACGGGGCGACGATGAAGAGCAGGAAGAGGTTCCGCCACGGCCCCGAGCGAAACGCGATCCAGTACACCAGCGGGTACGCGAGGAGCAGCGCGACCACCGTCGCGATGCCCGCGTAGAGGAAGGAGCGGGCGAACTGCTCGCGGTACTCCGAGAGGGCGTCGGGGAAGTTCGAGAACTCCCAGGTGAACTCGAAGCCCGGGAAGACCCCGGACTGCAGCGACTGGTAGCCGAGGAAGACGAGCGGGACGACGAAGAACACGGCCAGCCACGCCAGCCCCGGCAGGAGCAACAGGTACGGGGCGAGGCCCCGATGCCGGTGGAGGAACGATCCCACGCTCGTGCTCCGTCCTCTAGCGGATCACTGGCCCAGGACCGCCTGCCACTTCGTGATGTGGTCGTCGTTGTTGAGCGCCTCGGAGTCGTACTGGTGGAGCTCGGACAGCAGCGCCTCGTCCGGGATGATCAAGGTGTTGTTCGCCAGATCGGGATCGATCTTGACGAGCTCCTGCTTGACGCCCTCGACGGGCGGCACGTAGTTGACGTAGGCCGCGATCTGGGCCGCCACGGCGGGGTCGTAGACGAAGTTCATGAACGTCGACGCGGTCGGGACGCTGCCTCCCGTCGGGATGAACATGTTGTCGGTCCAGATCATCCCGCCGTCCTTCGGCACGGCCCACTTGAGCTTCGGGTTGTCGGCCAGGAGCTGGATCATGTCGCCCGACCAGGCGACGGAGGCCGCGAACTCCCCACGCGTCAGAGGCTGCGCGAAGTCGTTGCCGGTGAAGCGGACGATCTGACCCGAGTCGACGGCCGCCTGGACGCGCTCCGTCACGCGCCCGAAGGTCTCGTCGGTGACGCTGGCCGGGTCGTCTCCGTTCGCGAGCATCACGAGGCCGACCGAGTCGGCCATCTCCATCAGCATCGACACTTTGCCCTTCAGCTTCGGGTCCTCGAGCAGCTGCTCGATCGACTCCACGGGGCCCGTGAGCTCCTCGTTCCACGCGATGCCCGTCATGCCGGACTGCCACGGCAGCGAGTACTCGCGGTCGGGGTCGAACGGCGGGCTCGCCTGCGCGTCGATCAGGTTCCCGATGTTCGGGATCCGCTCCTTGTCGAGCTTCTGCACCCAGCCCTGGCCGATGAGCAGGCCCGGGAAGCGTGAGTTGTCCGTGAAGACGAAGATGTCCCGGTCGATGCCCTTGCCCTGCGACAGGGGCCCCTGCACCTTCGCGAAGTACTCCGCGTTGTCGTTGATCTCCTCGAAGTAGTTGACCTTGATCCCCGTGTCGGCCGTGAACTGCTCGAGCGTTGGTCGCTTCTTCGTGTCCTCGTCGACGTCGATGTACAGCGGCCAGTTCGCGAAGTTGAGGACGTCCTGCAGCTCCCCACCACCTCCGCCGCCGTCGCCGCCGCCACCGCACGCGGCGAGGAGCCCGGGAAGGCTCAGGATCGTCGCTCCGGCCGCACCCCGGTGCACGAGCTCGCGACGCGTCATCCGCATCGTCATCCGCTGATCTCCTCTCGTCGATCGACCACGAACGTCGCGTCCGGTGACCACGACAGGGTCACGTGGCTTCCGGGGGCGGGCACGACGCCCCCCGCCTCGACGTTCTGATGGAACACCGTCAGCTCCCCGACCGCCGTCGCCACGACGACCTCGGTGGCGACGCCGATGTAGGCGGACTCTCTCACCTGCCCGGAGAGCCGATTCACGCCTCCCTCACCGAGGCTGATCTTCTCGGGTCGGACCCCGACGGACACGGCGCCCTGTGATCCGTCCGTGCGTGCGCGCAGCTCCGTTCCGTCGCCGAGCCTCACCACACCGTCCCCGGCCACCGTGCCCTCGAGCAGGTTCGACTTGCCGAGGAACCCGGCGACGAACGCCGTCAGCGGGCGCTCGTAGAGCTCGGCGGGTGTGCCGAGCTGCTCGATCCGGCCCTGGTTCATGACCGCGATCGTGTCCGCCATCGTCATCGCCTCCTCCTGGTCGTGCGTGACGTGGACGAACGTGATCCCGATCTCGTGCTGGATCCGCTTGAGCTCGAGCTGCATCTGCTTGCGCAGCTTGAGGTCGAGCGCGCCGAGCGGCTCGTCGAGCAGCAGCACGCGGGGGTTGTTGACGATCGCCCGCGCGAGCGCGACACGCTGCTGCTGCCCGCCCGAGAGCTGGCGCGGCTTCCGGCTCCCCCGCCCCTCGAGGTCGACGAGCTCGAGGATCTCGGAGACGCGTGTCGCGATCTCGGACTTCGCGATCTTCCGGCGCTCGAGCCCGAATGCGACGTTGTCCGCGACCGTCATGTGCGGGAAGAGTGCGTAGCTCTGGAACACGGTGTTGACGTCGCGCTTGTAGGGCGGGAGCCCGACGACGTCGCGGTCACCGAGGAAGATCCGGCCGGAGGTCGCCTCCTCGAAGCCGCCGATCATCCTGAGCGTCGTCGTCTTCCCGCAGCCGGACGGCCCGAGCAACGCGAAGAACGAGCCTCGCGGGATCTCCAGGGAGATGCCGTCGACGGCGCGCGTCTCGCCGAACTCCTTGACGACCTCCTCGAGCCGCACGTCCGGCGCCGTCGCGGTCTCGCTCACGCGGGACGCTCCTCGCCGTCGCCGTCACGGGGACCGCCGGCGCCGGCGCCCCAGTCGTACAGCTGCTTCCAGAGCTCGAGGTAGAGGAACGTCTCGGTCGAGACGACCTCGGGCAGGGAGCGGATCCGGTTCGTGACGTCGAGCAGCGCGCGGCGGTCGGCGCAGACCACCTCCACGAGCAGGTCGAAGCGACCCGTGGTGACGACGACGTAGTCGGCTTCCTCCCAGTTCACGAGCACCTCGGCCACGTCCTCCGGCGGCCCCGTCGTGCGGATGCCGACCATCGCCTGGGACTCGAAGCCGAGCCCCAGGGGGTTCGTGACCCCGGTGACCTGCAGGATGCTCTGGTCGCAGAGGCGCGCGTAGCGGGCGCGCACCGTCGCCTCGGAGACGCCGAGCGCGGCGGCGATCCGCCGGAACGACTCGCGGCCGTTTCGCTGCAGCGCGTGGATGATCCCGCGGTCCACGCGATCGAGCTCCGGGGCCCGCGAGACCGGACCGCGGCGGGGCTCGGACGCTTCGGTCGGCCGGGCCGCGACCCGTGCCTGCGATCGGCTGCGCAATGCGAGCGATTCGTACCAAGTTGCGACGCAATGCGTCAAACGAGACCCGCGCGGCTACGCGTGTCGCGGACGGCGCATACTCCGATTGAGCGAGCGGCGAGCCTTACGCGAGCTTGACGCAGACGTGCTTGATGCGCGTGTACTCCTCCATCGAGTACATCGACATGTCCTTGCCATAGCCCGACTCCTTGAAGCCGCCGTGCGGCATCTCCGAGGTCAGCGGGAAGAGGTGCTCGTTCACCCACACGGTGCCGAAGTCGAGCCGGCCCGCGACCTTCATCGCCCGGCCCACGTTCTCCGAGAAGACCGACGCGGCGAGCCCGTAGCGGACGTCGTTCGCCAGCGCGATCGCCTCGTCGTCGGAGGCGAACCGCTGCATCGTGACGACGGGGCCGAAGACCTCGTTCTGGACGATCTCGGCGTCCTGCGCGACGTCGGTGACGATCGTGGGCGCGACGAAGAAGCCGCGATCGCCCACGGTGCCGCCCCCCGTGACCACCGTCGCCTTCGCCGCCTTCGCCCGCTCGACGAAGCCGAGAACGCGCTCCTGCTGCTCGGCCGAGATCACCGGGCCCATCCCGATCTCGTCGTCGGTGGCCGGGTCGCCGACCGACATGCCCTCGACCGCGTCCACCGTCGACGAGAGGACGTCGTCGTAGATGCGCTCGGAGACGAGGATCCGCGACGAGGCGGTGCAGTCCTGCCCGGAGTTGAAGTAACCGCCCACCTTGATCGCCTCGGCCACGGTGGCCGGGTCCGCATCGTCGAGCACCACCATCGGCGCCTTTCCCCCGAGCTCGAGGTGCACCCGCTTGACGGTGTCGGCGGCGTTCTTCGCGATCAGCTTCCCGGTGGCGGTGTCGCCCGTCAGCGAGACGAGGCGCACAGAAGGATGACGCACGAGCCGATCGCCGGCCGGGATGCCCTCGCCCGTGACGACCTGGAGCACGCCCGGGGGAAGGATCTCCTGGGCGAGCTCGACGAAGCGCAGCGTCGTGAGTGGCGTCTGCTCGGCCGGCTTCACGATCTGCACGTTCCCCGCCGCGAGCGCGGGGCCGGTCTTCCACATGACCATGAAGAGGGGGTAGTTCCAGGGCGCGATGCCCGCGACGATCCCGAGCGGCTCGCGCCGGATCATCGACGTGTAGCCCTCCACGTACTCGGCGGCGGCCTTGCCCTCGAGGTTCCGCGCGGCCCCGGCGAAGAAGCGCAGGTTGTCGGACATCATCCCGGGCTCGTCGACCGCCACCCACCACGGCTTGCCGACGTTCAGCGACTCGAGGCGGGCGAGCTCCTCAGCGTTCTCGTCGATCACGTCGGCGAGCTTCAGGAGGAGCTCCATCCGGTCCTTGGGCGTCTTGTCGCGCCACGTCTCCCAGGCCTTCTCGGCCGCTGCGACCGCGCGGTCGACGTCCTCCTCCCCGGCCTTCGGCACCTCCGCGACCACCTCGCCTGTGGCCGGGTTCAGCACCTCCATCGTCTCGCCGGACAGGGCGTCGACGAACTCGCCGTCCACGAACATCTTCTGCTGGGAGACCGAAACGCTCATCGCTCCTCCGCTCCTCCGCTACTCGGGAACCAGGGCGACACTAGACGATCGCTCGCGCCGCGGGTCGGGCTCGGGAGCAACCACCCGGCCGAAGTGCCCGCCGTAGTAGAACGCATCGCACTCCCACGTCGAACGGAGGATCATGGCTTTCATCGAGCTCCTGACGGAGAAGAGCGCAGGCGACGCGGCGGGCCTGCTCGAGGCCGATCGCGCACAGCGCGGGTACCTCCCGAACTACGCGCGCGGCTTCGCGCACCGGCCGGCCGTCTACCGCGCGTGGAAGGAGCTCCTCGGTGCGGTGACGGCGAACATGGACGAACGGCGGTACGAGCTGGCGACCCTGGCCGCGGCGCGCCGTCTCCGCTCGAGCTACTGCACGCTGGCGCACGGCAAGGTCCTGGCCGACCGGTTCCTGACCGCGGCCGACGTCGAGGGACTCGCACGAGCACGGCCGGTCGAGGCGCTCGACGACCTGGACCGTGCGGTGATGGAGCTTGCCGACAAGGTCGCGGCGGACGCGACCTGCGTCACGCAGCACGACATCGACCGGCTGCGCGCTCACGGGCTCTCCGACGCGGAGATCGCGGACGTCGTCCTCGCCGCCGCGATCCGCTGCTTCTACTCGAAGACGCTCGACGGCCTCGGCATCGAGCCCGACGCGGTCTTCCAGGAGCTGCCCGTCTCGCTCCGGGATGCGCTCACGGTCGGCCGGCCGATCGAGGCCGCGTGAGGATCCTCGTCGTCGGAACCGGGGGCGTGGGCTCGGCGTTCGCCGCGATCGTCGCGCGACGCTCGTTCCTGGAGCACTGCGCGCTGGCGGACTACGACCATGCCCGGCCGGCCGCCGTCGCCGACTCCCTCGATGATGGCCGCTTCTCCGCGCACCGGATCGACGCGTCGAGCCGTGAGGCGGTCGTCGACCTGATCCGGGTGACGAGGCCGGACGCCGTCCTGAACGCCGTCGACCCGGTCTTCAACGTCCCGATCTTCGACGCGTGCTTCCAGGCGGGTGTCACCTACCTCGACATGGCGATGACGCTCTCCGAGCCGCACCCCGAGCGGCCGTTCGAGCTCACCGGCGTGAAGCTCGGCGACTATCAGTTCGAGCGAGCGCCGGAGTGGGAGGAGAAGGAGCTGCTCGCGCTCGTCGGCATCGGCGTCGAGCCAGGCGCCGCCGACGTCTTCGCACGCCATGCCGCGGACGAGCTCTTTTCCGAGATCGACGAGATCGGGGTTCGCGACGGTGCGAACCTCGTCGTCGAGGGCTACGACTTCGCGCCGACGTTTTCCATCTGGACGACGATCGAGGAGTGCCTGAACCCTCCGGTCGTGTGGGAGCGCGACCGCGGCTGGCATACGACCGAGCCGTTCTCCGAGCCGGAGGTGTTCGACTTCCCGGAGGGGATCGGCCCGGTCGAGTGCGTCAACGTCGAGCACGAGGAAGTGCTGCTCGTGCCGCGCTGGGTCGAGTGCCGGCGCGTGACGTTCAAGTACGGGCTCGGCGACGAGTTCATCCAGGTGCTGAAGACGCTCCAGCGGCTGGGCCTCGACCGGAAGGATCCGATCCGGGTGAAGGGGGTCGACGTCGCGCCGCGAGACGTCGTCGCCGCGGCGCTGCCGGACCCCGCCACGCTCGGCGAGCGGATGAGCGGCAAGACCTGCGCCGGGACGCTCGTGACGGGCCTCGGCACCGACGGAAAGCCGCGGAAGACCTACCTGTACCACGTCGTCGACAACGACTGGTCGATACGCGAGTACGGAGCGCAGGCGGTCGTCTGGCAGACGGCCCTCAACCCCGTCGTGGCGCTCGAGCTCCTCGACGCCGGAGCCTGGTCGGGTCAGGGCGTGCTCGGGCCGGAGGCCTTCCCCGCGCGGCCGTACCTCGACAAGCTCGCGGAGCTCGGCTCACCCCACGGGGTGCTCGAGCTGGAGCCGTAGGCAGGTCTGGGGCCGCGCCCGGCCCGCGGGCGTGCCGGTCGAGGACACGTCCCTCGCGGGCACGGCCGAGTGGCCGTCGACGACGGCCCGATGCGGGTTTCGGGCCGCGCACCGGTGTGCCGGCCCGCCGGACGGGGACGCGTCCCGCGCGGACGTGGCTACGTGCCTGGCACGTCCGGCCGCCGGCGCGGCCGGTCGGACGCGCCGCGGTCGGACCGGGCCGCGAGAGACAGGTCCGGCTCGCGCGATCCACCGCCCGGCGCGGAATGCGCCCGATTCGGTCGTCGGAACGGGCCAGGCGGTCAGTCGGCCCCCGACCACCGGTGACCCCTCGCTCGACCGTCCCACCCAGCCACGTCTCGGGCGGACGTGGCTACGTGCCTGGCACGCAGGCTCGCACCTCGCCGCCGCCTGAGACCGCGACTACGCTCGGTGCATGGAGACTGCCGGGAAGGTGCTGCTGGCGGCCGCGCTCGTGCTCGCGGCGCTCGGCATCGGAGCTCTCGTCCTCGCCCGCCTCGGCGTCGATCGCCTGCCGGGCACGATCCACTGGAAGCCGTCCGAGAACGTCAGCGTGACCGTGCCGATCCTGCTGATGGTGATCCTCTCGATCGTCGGGACGATCGTGCTCAACCTGTTCTTCCGCCGATGAGTTTCGGTCGCCGCACCTGTCGATAGTCGTGTGAGCCGTACGTCTCATCGATATGACGCGTCCTAGGATCGGCCCATGGCGCAGGTGATGCTCCGCGCTCCGCTGTCGGAGCTGTGCGGCGGGCGCAGCCATGTGGTCGCGGGCGCGACCGTCCGGGACGTGCTCGTCGCGCTCGAGGCGGCGCATCCGCCGATCGCCGGCTGGGTGCTGGACGAGCAGGGACGCATCCGCGAGCACGTGAACGTCTTCGTCAACGGAACGCACGGGGAGGAAAGGACACCGGTCGAGGACGCCGACCGGGTTCACGTTCTCCCCGCGATCACGGGAGGTTAGGCACGTGCTCCCTCCTGCACCGTCCTCTGGAACGCGGCAACAGCACAGGAAGGAGCGCATCGCATGACCGAGCTCTTGGTGGGCACGAAGAAGGGCCTTTTCCGACTCGAGGGCGACGGGGACGGCCTCGAGATCACCGCCCGCGCCTTTGCGGGGCAGAGCGTGGAGTACGCGATGCGCGATCCACGCACCGGGCGCTATCTCGCGTCGGTGACGTCCTGGTTCTACGGCCCCAAGATCTGGGTCACCGACGACCCCGCCGGCGAGTGGGAGCAGGCGGAGGGAACGGCCCTGCCCGATGGGGACGAGAAGGCTCTCGAGCGGATCTGGGTGATCGCCCCCGGAGCCGCCGACGGCGTGCTGTACGCGGGCGGGGATCCCGGACCGCTCTTCGAGAGCAGGGACGGCGGCCTCACCTGGGCCCTGAACGAGGGCCTCTGGAACCACCCGACCCGCCCCGACTGGAGCCCCGGCAACGGTGGCCTTTGCCTGCACACGATCGCGCCCTGGCCCGACGACCCGTCCAAGCTGCTGGTCGCCATCTCCGCGGTGGGCGTCTGGCTCACCGACGACGGCGGTCAGACCTGGCGCTACTCGAACGACGGCATCGTCCCCGGCTACGTCCCCGAGGAGGGGCGCGACCAGAACCCGATCCAGCACTGCGTCCACGACGTGCGTCGTGCCCCCGGCCGCCCGGAGCGGCTGTTCATGCAGTTCCACGGCGGCGTCTACCGCTCCGACGACGCAGGCGAGAACTGGATCGACATCGGCGAAGGTCTTCCGTCGGACTTCGGTTTCCCGATCGTCGTCGATCCCGCCGACGCGGACAGCGCGTACGTGATCCCGTTGATCGGCGCCGAGGACAGGACACCTCCCGACGGCTCGATCAGGGTCTGGGAGACACGCGACGCGGGTGAGTCGTGGCAGGCACGGGGAGACGGACTTCCGGACAACGCGTTCCTCACCATCCTGCGCGAGGCGTTCGACAGCGCTGGAGAGGGCGGCAGCCTCGAGCTCTACTTCGGCGCGACCTCCGGCGAGGTATTCGGCTCGCGCGACGCAGGCGCCAGCTGGACACAGGTCGCCGACCACCTGCCGCCCGTCTACTCCGTGCGCACGGCGTAGCACGCCACGTTCGCGGGGCTCTGCCCTCGAGGCAGAGCCCCCGATGCTCGCCTACTCGAGCGTCGTCGGGATGTCGCTGATCTCGCCGGAGGCGAGCTGCTCCTCGACCTCCTCGACGGCGCTGACGTCGTCGGCGTTCGCGTTCGGGCTGAGCGTGCCGAGGCCGACGCCTTCCTGGTCGATCCCGAAGACGACGTTCTTGCCGGCCTCGAACGTCCCGTCCTCGACGGCCTGGATCGTGAGGAAGACAGCGCTGTCGACGCCCTTCAGCGCGCTCGTCAGGACGTGCGGGCCGAGGAACGACTGGTCGCCGTCGACGCCGATGCCCCAGACGTCCCTGTCCTTCGCCGCGGAGAGGGCGCCGAGCCCGCAGCCTCCCGCAACCTGGAACACGACCTTCGAGCCCGCCGCGATCTGGTTGAGGGCGAGCTCCTTGCACTTCGCCTGGTCCTCCCAGTCCTGCGAGTAGTCCCAGCGCACCTTCGTCCCGGGAACCGCGGCCTGCGCGCCGGCCCTGTATCCGGCGATGAACCTGTCGACCGGCGGTTCCTTGTAGCCGCCGACGGCGCTGATCGACTCGGTCCCCGCCCGCTTCGCCTCGAGCGCTGCGAAGTAGCCGACGAGGTACCCGACCTGCTCCTCACGGAAGAGCAGCCCCTGGACGTTCGTCGGCTTGCCCTTGAGGAACGAATGGTCGACGTCCACGATCGCGAAGTTCGTATCGGGAAAGCGCTTCGCGGCGGCCGCGATCGCGTCGCCCTGCGCGAAGCCGACGCCGATGATCAGGTCGTAGTCCTGGCGGGCGAGCGACGACATGTTCGGGACGTAGTCGGCGGCGGTCTTGGCCTCGACGACGCGGCCCTTGACTCCCAGCTCCCGCTCGGCCCTCTTCAAGCCCTTGTAGGCCAGCTCGTTGAACCCGTTGTCGTTCAGCTGACCTGCATCGGCGACGAGCCCGACCTTCAGGCCCGACGCCGCCGCCGTCTCTGTCGTCTCGCCGGTGGCCTCGTCGTCACCGCCGCAGCCGGCTGCGAGTGACGCGCCGACGGCGAGGACGGCCGCGGCAGCGAAGAGCTTCGAGGGGATTCCGATCATGCTCTCTCCTGATGCGCTAGTTTTTGACTATGAGTCGTAAACCTGCGGGCGAGTCTACCAGACCACGCCACGCGACCCTCGCCGTGGTGCTTCAGGTGCGCGCGGGAGCGCTTCAGGTGCTCCTCTGGCAGCGGGCGCGTCACCCATGGCGAGACGCGTGGGCTCTCCCCGGCGGCCTGCTCGAGGAGGGCGAGACGCTCGAGGCGTCGATCCGGCGCCACCTCGCGGCGAAGGTCGACGTGCGCGAGGTCTCCCACCTCGAGCAGCTCGGCACCTACGGCGACTCCCGCCGCGACCCCGAGGTGTGGGAGCTCGCCACCGCGTATCTCGGCCTCGTCCAGCTGGGGCTCGACCCCCACGTGCCCCAGGACACCCGCTGGCACCCGGTCGACGACCTCCCGCCCACCGCGTTCGACCACGGCGCGATCGTGCTGGCCGCGCGCGAGCGTCTCCGCGGGAAGCTCTCCTACTCGAACGCCGGCTTCGCGCTCGCGCCCCCGACCTTCACCCTGGCCGAGCTGCGCGAGGTGTACGTGGCGGCGCTCGGCCACGAGGTCTCGGCGACGAACCTCCGGCGTGTCCTGGAGCGCCGTGCGGTGATCGAGCCGACCGGCGAGCGTCGGCCGTCGGGCAGCGCCGGCGGACGCCCCGCAGAGGTCTTCCGCTTCCGTGACACGCAGCTGGCGATCACGGATCCGTTCGCGGCGCTCAGGCCGCGTCGGTAGCGGAGCCGAGCAGGCTGGGATCGATCGGCTTCTCCATCCGCACGATCGGCACCGGGACGCCGCCGGTTGCGTCCTCGAGCCGCTCGATCGGACGGAACCCGTAGGCGGTGTAGAGCGGCTCGCCGGACAGCGTCGCCATCAGCTCTAGTCGCGTGAACCCCTCGGCTGCAGCGGCCGCCTCGCTCAGCTCGAGGATCAGACGGCCGACGCCGCGCCGCGCATACGCCGGGTGCGTGTACATCGCCCTCACGCGAGCAGCGTCGAAGGCCGGGTCGAGGAGGTTGCTGTCGCGGCCGGGCGTCTGGTTGCCGCCGTAGAGGGTCCCGCGGCGACTCCAGCCGCCGCAGCCCGCCAGGTCGCCGCCCGACTCGACGACGAAGTACGTGCCGTCGTCGACGAGCTGCGTGTCTATGCCCATGATCGCGCGGCTCGACTCGATCTGGGCGTCGTCGAGAAACCCGCGCTGGAGCTCGGCGATCGCCGCATCCATCAGCGCACGCAGCGCCGGCATGTCCGCAGTGACCGCCAGCCGACTGGTGAGTCCCACGATGCTCCTTTTCCTCCGTGCGGCGTCAGACGCCGATTCTCGTCGAGTGGCCGTCTGAGACAAGCCCGAAATCGCCGACTATCGACGAGAGCAGGCGGCGACGTACGGCAGGGTGCTGACGCCCATCGGGCGTCTCCTCCGCCGTGGACGCTGAGATGCGGCCTGCCCCACCGTGCAACGCTGCCTCACCTCACGACGTCGCGACTCGCGCGACGGCGCACACTGTCTCGCCGACGTGGAACCCCACGGCCAGCCCGCCGTCCGACGTGTCCGTCGAGAGCTCGAGTCGGTCCGAGAGGTCGATCGGGTGGTGGTAGTCGAGCTCGGCGACGAGCGCGCCGCCGGTGTCGACAGTGCTGCCTCGGAGCGCGTCCTCGACCGCCTGCCAGTGGACCGCGTTGTTCACGTGCCCGTGGAGATCGACGTCCGCCGCTCGCAGCGCCCACGGTGAGCGCGTGGCTTCGTCCGGCGGGACGGGGAGCTCGAGCCGCGTGGAGACGGGTCGCCCGCCGGTCGCCTCCGCGTACACGCCGAACGATTCGATCCGCGCCGGCCGCTGGTCGGGCCCGAGGTGGATCCAGACGCTGTCGACTTCGATCCTTCCGCCTCCGTCCCCGGTCAGCGACCAGCGTCTCCCGGCCGCGATGGCCGCGAGCCCGCTGCACCACGTCACCAGCGCCAGCTCGCCGTCCTCGTGGAACGGCGTCCGGACCTCGACGCGGATCCGGCGTACGAACCACAGGTGCTCCGGTGTCCCCCACCCGGTCTCCTGCACGTCGTCGATGGCCACGTCCTGCAGGAACCGTGCGACCGCGTCGAGCCGCAGACGGCCGGTCTCGTCCATGTCGCCGAGCCTGATACGGCGCCGCGCGGAGAACGTCCGCCCGGTGGCCGGGATCGGCAGCGACGGATCGAGCATCAGCGCACGAGCCTCTCGAACAGCTCGTCGAGGCAGGCGCGCGGGTCGTCGCACAGGCCGGTGTGCACCTCGGAGGGCTGGACGATCGTGCTCGACGGGGCGACGAGCCAGTGGAAGCGCGCGGTCGTGTCCAGCTCGGCGATCGGGCCCGCGCCCGCGTCTCCGGCCGCGACGCGCTCGATCGCGGCCAGATGCCGCCGCGCACCCTCGAGATCGACGTTGGGCGCGATCGCCCGAGCGCGATCGTCGTCGAGCGCCGTGCGGGCGCCGAGGAAGTCGAGCGGACGACAGAAGACGACCACGCCGACGTTCAGCTGCTCCCCGCGCTCGATGTCCGGGACCAGCCGGAGGATCGCGTAGGAGAACGGCTCAGCCACGGGCGCGGTCCCCCTCCTCGACGAAGATCCGCGGCTCTTCGAGCCGACGCACAAGATAGTCGACGTACACGCTCCCGTCGTCCGGCCCGAGCCATTCCGCCGGTACAGCGGAGACGACGCGCTCGAGCAGTTCGCCGGTCACGTGGGAGGCGAGTCGACCATCGGCATCCGCGATCGACGATGCGTACGGCAGCAGGACATGGTCGCGGACCGCCTCGAAGCGTCCGCGGGCATGCTCCGGGTCGGTCTCCCCGGCATGGTGGAAGTAGAGCGCGGCGCCGTGGTCGATGAGCCACAGGCGGTTGTGCCACCACAGCAGGTTCGGGTTCTGCGCCGTCCGGTCGACGTTCGTGACGAGGGCGTCGAGCCACACGACATCCGCCGCGAAGCCCGGGTCGGGGTCGGGCCCAGCCGCCGGGTTGAAGGGTAGTGCGCCGGGCAGGAAGTCGACCCCGAGATTGAGCCCGTCGCTCGCGAGGAGCAGATCCTGGATCTCGGGATCCGGCTCGGCGCGCCCGATCGTCGCGTCGAGCTCGACGAGAGCGAGCTCGGGCACCGACAGGCCGAGCGCGCGGGCGAGCTCGCCGACCACGACCTCCGCGACGAGCGCCTTCGGCCCCTGCCCGGCGCCGCGGAACTTGAGGACGTACAGCCCGTCGTCGTCGGCTTCGACGAGCGCAGGGAGCGACCCGCCCTCCCGCAGAGGCGTCACGTACCGCGTCGCGGCGACCCTCCGCACGCGCGCGAGCGTACCGCGGGATCGCGACCTACCGCGGCGTCGCGGCCCTGCACCGGCCACGGCCCAATTGGACATGCCCCCGTGCCTGGCACCAAGACACGTCCGCGCCGGCCGTGGCCCGACCGGACATGTCCCCGTGCCTGGCACGGACATGTCCGATTCGGTCTACAGCTCCCCGTCGAGCCAGGGATCGCGGCCGGGGTCGCCGCCGCCGGCCGCCTCGACCAGGCGCGGGAGGAAGTGATCCCAGCCGTGGGCGTGCCGCCCCGCCGACTCCGCCGTCGGCAGGCCGCCGTGCGTGAAGCGCAGGCGCGTGCCGTCGCCGTCCGGCTCCAGCACGATCTCGATCGTCGACGACCCCGGCGGCACGTCGTAGGCCTCGCCGGCGGCCATCGCCTCCCAACCCCACGTGAAGACGACACGGTGCGGGGGATCGAGCTCGACGAACGACCCGCGGGCGATCGTCCCGGGGACGACCTCGACCCGATACAGCCCGCCGGCCCGCGGTTCGAGCGTCGCATCGACGCCCATCCAGCGCTTCGCCTTGTCGGCGTCGACGAGAAACTCCCAGACCGTCTCGGGCCTCGCCGCGATCGTCAGCTCCCGCACGACCTCAGTCGACTCGGTGACGCTCTCCATCTCTCTTCCGCTCCTCTCCTTCGGCCTCGTGCTTCAGCGCCTCGAGGCGCTCGCCCCAGAACTCGTCCAGGAACGCCCTCACCTCGAGAAGCCCTTCCGGGCGCGCTCGATAGAGGCGTCGCGTGCCGTCCCTCCGCTCGCTCACGAGCCCCGCCTCCTTCAGGACGCCCAGGTGCTGCGAGATTGCAGGCCGGGTGACGTCGAAGTGCACCGCGATGCTGCCGGCGGGCAGTTCGGTGTCAGACACCAGACGCAGGATCGCCCGCCTCCGAGGCTCCGCGATCGCCCTCAATACGGCTTCCATGGGTAGTAGTGTAAGTGTAGACTTACGTAAGTGTCAACTTACAACTACGGCACGCAGCGGCGAACCGACGGCAAGGTCGGCTCCACGTCGAGCCGCACGGCAGCTACAGGCCGTACGCCTCGAGCAGCCGCAGCCAGAGCTCCGACCGCGTGGGAAACGCCGGTACTGCATGCCAGAGGTCGTCGAGCGGAACCTCGCCGACCACGGCGATCGTCGCCGCGTGCAACGCCTCGGCGATCTCCGCGCCGGTGATCGTGGCCCCGACGACGACGCCCCGGTCCTCGTCGACGACGAGCCGCGCAGTCCCGGGAGCGCCCTTCCCGACGAACGAGCCGCCCGCGTTGCCGCTCGTCTCGACCTCCACCACGCGTGCTCGAACCCCCGCCTCTTCCGCGGCGGCGAGCGTCAGCCCGACCGCGCCCACCTGAGGGTCGGTGAAGATCACCCGCGGCGAGGCGGCGCCGTCCGAGCGCAGCCGTACGTCCTTTCCGAGGATCGCGTCCGCCGCGAGCCGTGCCTGGTACTTCCCCATGTGCGTGAGGAGCGCGCGACCGTTGACGTCGCCGACCGCGTACAGCCAGTCGACGCCGGGCACGCGCAGCGAGTCGTCGACCTCGACGTGCTTCCCCGGCTCGAGCCCCACCGTCTCCAGCCCCAGGTCGGCGGTGCGGGGCGTCCGACCGATCGCGACGAGAAGCTCGTCGGCCTCGACCTCGTCGCCGTCGTCGAGCCCGACGCGGACGGAGCCGTTGCGCGACACCGCGGTAGCCGACGTGCCCAGCCGCACGTCGACCCCGGCCTCGCGCAGCGCGTCCTCGACGTGCGCGCTCGCGAACGGCTCCTCGCGCTCGATCAGCCGCTCGCTGCGGTGCGCGAGCGTCACGCGCGATCCGAGCCACGACCATGCCTGAGCCATCTCGACCCCGACGACTCCACCGCCGAGCACGAAAAGGCGAGCCGGCACCCGCTTCGCCGTCGTCGCCTCGACGTTCGTCCACGGCCGCGCGTCCTCCAACCCCGCCACCGGTGGGATCGTCGCGAAGCTCCCGCTGGCGACCACGACCGCCCGGCGGGCCGTGAGCACGTCCCCTTCCACGACCACACGGCGCTCGCCGTCCAGGCGCCCGTGCCCACGGACCAGAGTGACGCCACGCTCCTCGAGCCAGGGCAGCATCGACGAGTCGTCCAGGTCGTGAACGACCTCGTCGCGGCGTGCCAGCACCACCTCGACGTCGAGGTCGCCGACGCGGACACCCTTCACCCGCCGTGCCTCCGCCGTCAGCTCCCCCGGCCGGAGGAGCGCCTTCGACGGCATGCACGCAAAGAACGAGCACTCACCGCCGACCAGCCGCTCCTCGACGACCGCCACGTCGAGGCCCGCCTCCCCCAGACGACCCGCGACGACCTCGCCCGGAGCCCCGGCTCCGATCACGACCACGTCGAGCTCCCGCTGACCCACGTCTCACCTCCGTCCTCGGTGTCGAGACGCAGTCTGACGCCCGGCCCTCCTCCCGGGCAGGCGAGGGCCGGCAGCACTGCGCGGCCGGCCCTCTCCGTTCCTACGCGCCCGCGATCGGATGGTTCGCGCGGAAGACGTTGCCGGGGTCGACGGCGGCCTTGACCGCGCGGAGCCGCTTGTACGCGCCCGCGCGGTAGAAGGTCGCCGGGTCGGTCTCCTCCTCGGTGAAGTTGAGGTACTGCCGACCCGTGTCGTAGGGCGTCAGCGCCTTCCGGACGACCTCGAGCTGCTGCCTGTTGGCAGCGTAGGTCTCGTCGTCGAACACCATTCCGAGCGCGAACGTGAGGTACGACGCATCGAAGGCCGAGAGCGCCCCGTGCCCGTCTCCGGACCGCGCGAGCGCCCCGCCGAGATGGCGAATCTCGGCAGAGACGAGCGGCGAGCCGGAGCCCGGCCCCGCGGCCCAGACGAACGCGTCGATCGCCGCCGGGTCGAGCTCGCCGAGCATCATGCCCTCGCCCGTGTACGGCACCGGCTCGGGCGGGTCCATGTGCAGCTCCGCGATGCCGACCGGAGGCACCATCGCGAAGGTGTCCATCGACGGGCCGAGCGCCCTGAGCGGCTCGAGCATCTTCGCGCCGTCCTTTTCGGCGCCGATGAACACCGCCTCGACGACCGCGAACTTTCCGCCGCGCAGAGTCTCGGGGAGCTCGGGGAGCGGCGGGAACTGGAGGATCCGCCCCACCGAGGTGATCTCCTCGGGCACCGTCCGCGTCCAGTCGAGCCAGGCGTGGAGCACCTCCGACGAGCGCTCCCACGGGAAGAAGAGGACGCCGGCGTAGACCTCGGGGATCGCGTAGAGCTGCACCTCGAGCGAGGTCACGACGCCGAAGTTGCCGCCGCCGCCGCGGAGCGCCCAGAACAGCTCCGGGTCGTGCTCGTGGTCGACGCGGCGCAGCCGCCCGTCCGCCGTGACGAGCTCGATCGCCGTGACGCTGTTCGTGGACAGCCCGAGCTTGCGCGCGTACCAGCCGACACCGCCGCCGAGTGAGTACCCCGCGACGCTCACGTCGGGGGTCGACCCGTGCAACGCGGCTAGGCCGAGATTGGAGGCCCGCGGCACGACCTCCTCCCACTTCGACCCCGCCCGCACGCGTGCGATGCGCCGCTGGGCGTCGATCTCGACGCCGCGGAGCTTGTCCGTCCTGAGCAGGATCACGTTTTCCATCGCGCCCAGCGGCTCGGCGTTGTGACCGGTCCGCTGCGGGGCGACCTGAAGGCCGTTGGCCGCGGCGTAGCGGACGATCTCCACGACGTCCACCTCGTCCTCGGGAACGGCGACGAGCATCGGCTCTTGCGTGAATGAGAGGTTGAAGGCCTGCGTGGCGGCATCCCAGCCGGGCGCCCCCGGCTCGATCACCGCTCCGCGCACGCGCGACTGCAGGTCGGGACGGTGACTGATGAACTCGACTGCTGTCATCGGATCGGGCTCCTGGTATGTGGTTGCGAGTGCAAGAACCGCAGGATCGCCGCTGCGGATCCCGACCGCACTCCGGTTATCCCCCGGACGGGGTACGGCCGGCCGCACCCACGCGGAGACGTACGCTGGCCGGGTGCCGAAGCGCCAGTTCCGCCTCACCGACGGCGCGAGCGCGGAGATCGAGGCTGCGTTCGCGGAGCTACGCCGCCAGCTCGACGTCACGCTCGGCTTCGGGCACGACGTGCTGGCGGACGCCGAGCGCGCAGCTCGTTCGCCCCTGGAAGCTCCGGACGCGGACGAGACGTCGATCCCGTTCGTCACGATCGACCCGCCGACGTCGATGGATCTCGACCAGGCCGTCCACATCGAGCGGCGCGGCTCCGGCTACCGGGTGCGGTATGCGATCGCCGACGTCGCGTCCTTCGTCACGCCGGGCGGGCCGATGGACGTGGAGGCGCACCGCCGTGGCGAGACGCTCTACGCCCCGGACGAGAAGGCGCGCCTCTACCCGCCGCAGCTGTCCGAGGGAGCGGCCAGCCTGCTGCCGGACCAGGACAGGCCTGCTCTCGTGTGGACGATGGACGTGGACGAGACCGGCGAGGGGATCGAGGTGGACGTCCGTCGCGCGCTCGTCCGCAGCCGGGCGAAGCTCAGCTACGAAGGCGCGCAGCGCTCCCTCGACGACGGGTCGGCCGACGACGTGATCCTGCTGCTGCGCGAGGTCGGCACGAAGCGCCAGGAGCGCGAGGCCCGCCGCGGCGGTGTCAGCCTCCCACTGCCCGAGCAGGAGGTGACGCGGGGGCCGGACGGATACGACCTCGAGTACCGCGCTCCGCTCCCGATCGAGGGCTGGAATGCGCAGATCTCGCTGATGACCGGGATGGCCGCCGCCGAGCTGATGCTCACCGGCGAGGTGGGAATCCTCCGCACCGTTCCCGCGCCGGACCCCTCGAGGCTGGCGCGACTCCGGAGGACGGCGAAGGCCCTCGACGTCCCCTGGCCCGAGGGTCTCGCGTACCCCGACCTCATCCGCACCATGGACCCCAACCTGCCGAACCACGCCGCGCTGCTCGCCGAGGCGGCGGGGCTGATGCGCGGATCCGGCTACACGGCGTTCGATCACGATGCCCCTGAGGATCCGATCCACGCCGCGCTCGCGTCGACGTACGCGCACACGACCGCGCCCCTTCGCCGGCTCGTCGACCGCTACGTCGGCGAGGCGTGCCGCGCCCTGTCCGCGGGGCACGAGCCGCCCGATTGGGTCCTGGCGGAGCTGCCAGGCCTCCCGGCGGTGATGGACGAGTCCGGCCGACGGGCGAGCCAGTACGAGGCCGGGATCGTCTCGATCCTCGAGGCGGCGCTCCTGCAGTCGAGCATCGGCGACACCTTCGACGCCGTCGTCGTCGAGGCCGACGATGACGACGACGGTGGCACCGTCCAGCTGACGGACCCGGCGGTGACCGCCCGCTGCCAGGGCGACGAGCTACCGCTCGGCGAGCGCGTCGAGGTGCGGCTGGAGCTGGCGGACGTCCTGAAGCGACAGGTCCGCTTCACGCTCGCCTGAGGGACCTCGCGCTCGTCGGAGCGGGGCTAGGCGCCCGCGGCCCGCTTCGCGTTGAGCTCCCGGTAGCGCTCGATCATCTCCAGCAGCCGACGGTCGATGTCCGCCCGCCGCTCGAGCTCCGCGCGCCTCTCCTCAGGTGTCTTCTTGCGTCTCTTCATGGTCGTCCTCCGGCTCTACGACCGCGTCGGGGATCTCGCCGATCACGATCCTCATATCGAGAGTGTCTCCAGGATCAGCTGCGTCGCCTCGTCGTCCTCCACGCTCCGATGGTGCCTTCGAGCCGGGACGCCGGCAAGACGTCCGAGGGGTACACGCCGCGGAACGACGTCTCCGAGCGACGCTCGAGATTGAAGCGAGCCCGGGAACTTAGTAGCGTCCCGCCGCGGTGGAGCTGAACGACTGGATCCTGGCGCTTCATCTCCTCGCGGCCTTCGCCCTCGTCGGTGCCGAGGTGATCTTCTCGATCCAGATCGCGTCGCTCTGGGGGACCGAGAGCACGGCGCGTGTCACGTCGTTCGTCACGCTCTCACGGGTGGCGACGGCCATGGTCATCGCGGGAACCCTGGGGACGATCGTCTTCGGCGTGTGGCTCGCGATCTCGATCGACGGCTACGAGGTGTGGGACGGCTGGATCATCGCGGCGATCGTCCTCTGGGCGATCGCCAGCGAGCTGGGGCGGCGGGCCGGTGACGAGTACGCGTCGGCCGCCACCCGCGCCGGCGAGCTCGCCGCGGCCGGCACGGAGTCCAGCCCGGAAGTCGCCGCCGCGTTCGGAGCGTCCCGCGGGTTCTGGCTGCACGTCGCGACCAGCGTTGTCGTCCTCGTGATCCTCGTCATCATGATCTGGAAGCCCGGCGCATGACGGGCCTGCTCGCCGCGATCCGCCCCGACAGCTGGAACTTCCCGCTCTTCATCCACGTGCTCGGGGCGATGCTGCTGGTCGGAGCCGCCACGACGGCGGTCGTCACGTCGCTCGCGACCGTCGGCGCGTCCGAGCGCGACCGGATGCGCCGCTTCACGTTCCGCTCGCTCCTGCTCGTCGGGCTGCCCGCCTACATCGTGATGCGGATCGGCGCGGAGTGGATGTACTCGAAGGAGTTCGGTGACACCGACGACGACCCGGCCTGGATCGCCATCGGCTACATCACCGCCGACATCGGTGCGGTCCTGCTCCTGATCGCACTCGTCACCGCCGGGATCGCGTCGTGGAAGTCGAAGAGCGGCCTCGGAAAGGCTGCCGGATTGATCACGGCCATCGCCCTGATCGGCTGGATCGTCGCCGTGTGGGCGATGGGCGCGAAGCCCGACTGAGCGTCGGTCGAGCACCCTCAGGCTGCGAAGACCCGCTCGGCGGCGGCGAACGTCTCCGAGCCGAACAGCACGAGCCGGGCCTCCTCCACCGTCGTCTCGGCGCCCCGGAGCGCTGTGAGCGCCTGACGGATCGCGTCCTCGAGGGGCCAGCCGAACGCGCCCGAGGAGATGAGCGGGAACGCGACGGTGGTGGCGCCGACCTCGTCCGCGACGGCCACCGACCGCGTGTAGCAGGAGCGCAGCGTGTCGCTCAGATCGGTGCGCGCGTCGTACACCGGGCCCACCGTGTGGATCACCCATCGTGCGGGCAGCGCGCCGGCCGTGGTCGCGACAGCCTCTCCGGCTGGCAGCCCGGCCGGGTAGCGCGAGGCCCGTAGCTCCCGGCACTCCGCGAGGATCGCGGGCCCGCCCCCGCGGTGGATCGCGCCGTCCACGCCGCCGCCCCCGAGAAGCGACGAGTTCGCGGCGTTGACGATCGCGTCGACCTCCTGCGCCGTTATGTCGCCTTCGACGAGCTGGATCCGCACGCCCGCATGATCACCGAACAGGGATCATGCCGCCGGGCGCGAGACGTCGGCTGGCTCGACGAGCGCCACGGCGACGAAGAAGCCGACTGCAGCTCCGGGCACCCCGATGTCTTCCTGGTCGGTTGCTAGGGCGCCGCGGCGAAGAGCTCCAGCGCAGTCCTGGTCTTCGTCTGCTGCTCGGCATCCAGGTCGATGCCCTTCGCGCCGAGGAACGCTCGCGTCTCCGCGGCGACCTCGAACGCCTCGGATGGTGGGCACTTGGTCGAGAGCTCGAGGATCCTGGAATTGTCCGGAAACAGCCACATCTCCGCCGTCAGCTTCCGGCCGAAGCCCTTCGGCGTGGACTTCAGCTTCAGGACGAAGATCGGCCCCAGGATCGTCAGGTCGTCGAGCCCGAGCACGTCCGGGGCGTACTCGTCGTAGAACGCCCGTTGCTGCTTCGAGAACAGCTTGCGGACAGGGCGACCTCCGCGGACGGCGTCGCGCACGTCCGCCGCGTCGACGGCCCCCTTCATCGACCCAGAGCAGACGAACCCGCCCGGCATCGCGTCGACTTCGACGGTGAACGCGTCCGACTGCCGGATCCGCTTGGGCAGCTCGGTGGGCTCCACAGGGCGAAGCTTGACGACCGAGTCGCCGCTCCCGCCCTGCACCCGACGGGCGCGGACGACCAGGCCCGCAGCGTCGAGCGCGAGGTCGGGCGTGTCGAAGAAGAACACCTGCCGGATCTGCGCCTCGATCGCGTCGAGCCCCAGCGCGTCGACCGCGGAGCGCTGATCGACCGCCGGCACCGTCGCCTTGAGCTCGACGCTGTCGGCGCCCTTCATGAGGGAGAGGATCCGGCCGAGCTCCTCGTCGGAGAGGACCTTCCTCTGCCTTTTCTCGTGTCCTCCAGCCATTCGACGCCTCCTTAGTTCACGGTGCTGTCTTCCACTTCGCGCAGCTCTCGCACGCGCGGCGCGGCTACGAGCCGAATCGCTCCACGAGCAGGCGGTGACGGAGGCCGCGATCGCTCACGACGAGCGATTCGCGTCGGAGCGCGACCAGCACGGCCCGGACGACGCAGGCGCCGGCGAGGATGATCTCCGCCCGCTTCGGCTGGAGTCCGACGATCTCGCGGCGCTGCTCGGCGCTCCGGGTGCGGAACATCTCGATCTGCCGGTCGAGCTCTCCCAGGTCGAGCACGGTGCCCTCGACGAGCTCCGGGTCGTAGGTCGCAAGCTCGTGCTTCACGGCCGCGAGATTCGTCAGGGCTCCGCCCATCCCCACCAAAGCGTCGGGCAGGGGGCGTCCGTCGAGCGACCCGAGTGCTCCTGCGATCGCGTCGAGCGCGGCGGTAAGAGCGTCGTCGCCGACGACGCCGTCGAGACCGAACCGCTCGGTGAACCGCACGGCACCGACATCGATGCTGAACTGCTCGTCGATACGGTCTCCCTGGCCGAAGGTGAACTGCGTGCTGCCACCGCCGGTCTCGAACACGACGAGCGAGCCGTCGACGCGACCGATGCCGGCCGTCGCGGCGAGGTACGAGAGGCGGGCTTCCTCGTCGCCGGTGATGACCTCGACGCGAACGCCGCAACGTGCGTGCACGGCGTCGACGAAGTCGGCGCTGTTGCCCGCGACCCGCAGTCCCGCCGTTCCGACGGCGGCGATCGCCTCGGCCCCGTGCGCCCGTGCCTCTTCGGCCATCCCGGCAATTGCCTCGATCGTCCGCTCCATCGGCTCCGGTTGGAGACGGCCCGAGTCGTCGAGCCCTTCGCCCAGCCGGGTCACCTCGGCGCGGTCGACCAGCTGGCGCCACCGGCCGTCGGCCACCCGCTCGGCGAGGTGGAACTTGACCGAGTTCGTGCCGACGTCGACGACCGCGTACCGTCGCGCTCCGAATCCGACGAGCGCCATGAGGCCGCGCGGGAAGCTCACGTTCGGCTGCGACTCCAGCTCCAGCGTGCGCAGCGCCGCCCGCACGAGGGCAGGATCCTCGGACTCGACCGCGATGGTGCGTGTGGTCAGCGCGTCCGTGCGCACCTCGGTGAGCTCCGCAGCGCATCCACCGAACGTGTAGTGAGCGCGTCGCTTGTGCACCGGGACGACGATCAGGTCGCTGCTCTGGCTCACGACCTCGACGAGCTCGTCGAGCTCGAGTGCATCACGCGCGAGCGCCGGCGACTCGACGCCGAGCGCCGAGAGCAGCGAGGCGACCCCTGCGGCGGCGATCGGGAACTCCGCCTTCGCAACCGGCCGCCACTGCTCCAGCCCGTCGTCGCTGACCTGCTCGAGGCGCTTCACGTCCAGCACGCCTCCCCGCACCTTGATGCTGGCCTCGCCGCCACGCGACACGACGTACAGCTCGTCACTCTCGTCCACGCGCGTCGGCTCGAGCGCGGCCAGCCGCTCTTCCGCTTCGCCGAACGTCTCGCCGAACGTCCGCCACTCCCAGCGCGGGACGATCATCCGGGCGTCGGCTGTGAGGGCGCTGCGGGGGGTGCGGGTTCCCTCATGTGCTTCCACACGACATCGAGAACGACCGCGAGGAGCGTCATCGCGACGATTGCCCCGAACGTCTCGGGATCGTTGCGGAGCGTGTCGACGGCGAAGAATCCGAGCACGACCGCGGTCGCCGCCATCCCGAGCAGGACGATCGCCGCCGAGGCGCCGGACTCCGACCGTAACCGGTATCCCGCGAGCCCGACGAGCAGGAAGACGACGAGCGAGCAGGCGCTCCCGACCGACGCGATCGCGGAGAGATCGAGGAAGTTCGCCAGCAGGAGGGCGACGATCCCGGTGACGAGCAGGCCGCCGTGCCTGCCGAGCCGCGAGCTGGGGCCGAGCAGAGGAGGAAACTGCCCGAGCTTCGCCAGCGAGGCCGTCAGGCCCGCCGCACCGAAGAGCGTTCCGTTCGTCGCGCCGGCGGTCGCGATGAGCGCAGCGACCGCCATCAGCGTGAAGCCGGCATCGCCGAGGGTCGGTCGCGCGGCCTCTGCGATCGCCGTCTCGCCGTAGCCGATCGCCTCGTCGACGGTGAGCGTCCCGAAGACGCCGATCGAGATCAGCACGTAGAGCGCCGTCGTCAGCCCCAGCGCGAGGGCCACAGCCCGCGGCAGCTCGCGCGCCGGATCGCGGAGGCTCGCGACCGTAAACGTCATCACGCCGAAGCCGAGGAACGCGAAGAACGTCAGGGCGATGCTGGAGATGATCTTCGCGAACGACGGGTAGCCGCTCCAGGCCAGGAGGTCGAAGTTGACATCCGAGATCGTCACCCAGATGAAGACGGCGAACACCGCCAGGAGCACGACCACCATCACGGACGCGACCCGCGAGACGAACGTCGCCCCGGTCATGTTGACCACGGTCATCACCACGAGCAGAAGGGATGCGAACAGGTTGTCCCAGCCGCTCCACGCGTCGTCGCCCACGAACAGGGTGGTCGCGTAGCTCCCGAACGAGACCGCGAGCATCGCCGCCACGACCACGAACGCGGCGGCATATCCGAGCCACGAGGCCACCCCGAGCAGCCGTCCGTTCCCGAAGCCCTGCCGCAGGTACTCGATCAGCCCGCCCTCGGACGGATACCGGATCCCGAGCTTGACGACGTTGTAGGCGAGCAGCCCCGTGACGAGCCCCGCGAGGAGGAACGACAGCCACACGGCGGATCCCGCGAGGACGGCCGCCTGACCGAGGAGGGCGAAGATGCCGGCTCCGACCATGGAGCCGATGCCGATGAACGCAGCGCCGCGGACGCTCACGCCGGCGCCTACGCCTCGGCGGGGAGGAGAGCGGCCCGGCCGTGGCCGGACCGCCGGTCGAAGGCCTTCACGAGCTCCGTGACGGCGAGGTAGACGATCGGCCCGAGCAGGCAGATCCCCCACTGCGAGCTCGTCAGGGAGACCGTGTCGAAGATGCGCTGCAGGAAGGACAGCTCGGTCACGAGGAACGTCAGCAAGAGCGTCAGGCCGATCAGCTGCACGAACCGCCGGTTCTCGACCGTGTAGCGGCTGAAGAGGGTCTGCGTCGGCTCCCTGACCTCCAACGCGGCGACGATGTGCATCAGTGACAGCGTGGTCAGGCCCATCGTCGTCGCGACGGCCAGGTCGTAGCGCTCCTCGCCCCAGGCGACGACGACGAGCGCGATCGCGGCCATGACGAGCGCCAGCCCGCCGAGTCGGATCGCAAGCGACCTGTTCACGATCGGCGCGCTGGCATCCCTGGGCTTGCGCCGCATGAGGCCGGGCACGGCCGCGTCGAAGCCCAGGCCGATCGCCAGCACCACGTCGATCGCGAAGTTGATCCAGAGGACCTGGAGCGGCGTGAGCGGAGCGCCGTCGGCGACGAAGAACACACCCGCGAGGACGAACAGGAGGATGAACGCGCCCAGCTCGATCAGCTGGATGCGCACGTACTTCATCAGGTTGTCGTAGATCCCCCGCCCGCCCTCGACCGCCGACACGATCGTCGCGAAGTTGTCGTCGGTGAGAATCATGTCCGCGGCTTCCTTCGTCACCTCGGTCCCGGTGATCCCCATCGCGACACCGATGTCCGCGCGCTTGAGCGCCGGGGCGTCGTTGACCCCGTCGCCCGTCATCGAGACGACGTTGCCCTTGCGCTTCAGCATGTCCACGAGCCGCACCTTGTCCTCCGGCGCGACCCGCGCAACCACGCCGATCTCTCCCACCTGGGCGTCGAGCTCGTCGTCGCTGAGCGCCGCGAACTCGGTGCCTGTCAGGGCGCGGCCCTCGATCCCGAGCTGGGCGCCGATCGCGGCGGCGGTGGTGGCGTGGTCGCCGGTGATCATGCGGACCTGGATCCCGGCCTCCTTGCAGAGCGCGATCGCGTCCCGGGCCTCCTTGCGCGGAGGGTCGACGATCCCGACCAGGGCAAGCAGCGTCAGGTCCTGCACCTGCACGAGCAGGTCGCCGCCGGCGTCGAAGGCCGAAGGGTCGATGTCGCGCGCCGCCACGGCGAGCACCCGCAGGCCCTCGCCGGCGAGACGGTCGTTCTCCTCGAGCACGCGGTCGCGGTAGCTCTCGATCTCGACGAGCGAGCCGTCCACGTCCCGGCCCCTCGAGGACCTCGCCAGCAGGACGTCCGGGGCACCCTTCACGAAGCAGCGAATCACCTTCTTCCCGTCGTCCTCCATCTCGTGGAAGGTCGCCATGAACTTGTATTCGGAGTCGAACGGGACCTCGCCGACGCGCGGATAGGTGCGCCGCGTCTCGCCGACGTCGAGCCCTCCCTTCGCCGCGAGCACGACGAGCGCCGCCTCGGTCGGGTCGCCGACGATCTCTCCGTCACGCACGGCCGCATCGTTGGCGAGGGCCATCGGGAGGAGGTACGGCTCGAGGGACGTGTCCGTGTCGCCCGCGACGCGGAGGATCTTCCCTTCCGTGGCGTAGCCCTCCCCCTCGATCGAGTAGCGACGCCCCGCGATCAGCAGCTGGCGGGCGGTCATCTGGTTGAGCGTCAGCGTGCCCGTCTTGTCGGAGCAGATCGCCGAGGTCGAACCGAGAGTTTCCACCGACCGGAGTCGCTTCACGATCGCCCCCTTCGCGGCGAGCGCCTGCGTCCCGAGCGAGAGCATGGTCGTGACGACCGCCGGCAGGCCCGTCGGGATCGCCGCGATCGCAAGGGCGATGCCGATCACGAACAGGTCGTCGAAGTCGTCGCCG
>NZ_DASTCS010000069.1:0-32632 GCF_035710885.1 Gaiella sp.
CGCGAGCACGCAGAGCTGCACGCGCACATCGAACACATCGGGCAGGCCGCGCGCGAGGTCGCGCGCCTCGACGTCGGCGAGCGCGAGGCGCTCGTCGGGAGGATCGTGGAGTTCCTCGCGGGCACGCTCGTCCCGCACGCGAAGGCGGAGGAGGAGGTGTTGTACCCCG
Organism: Gaiella sp.; assembly: GCF_035710885.1. Taxonomy (GTDB): domain Bacteria; phylum Actinomycetota; class Thermoleophilia; order Gaiellales; family Gaiellaceae; genus Gaiella. The sequence goes on from NZ_DASTCS010000069.1 coordinate 170, forward strand.
AGTGGGCGAAGCTGGTCGGGTTCGAGGATGCGGCTGTGCCGATGATCCACGACCACGAGGCGATCGTCGAGCGGATCGAGCGTCTCGAGCGCGCCGACCCCGGCGACGTCGAAACGCTCCAGGAGCTGCTCTACGGCCTGCAGGCGCTGATCAGCGTCCACTTCCGCAAGGAGGAGGACATCCAGCTCCCCGCCTTCGACGCCGCCCCGCCGGAGCTCACGGAAGCGGTGCTCGAGCGCATGGAGGCCCTCGCCGGGCACGATCACGCGCACCACTGAAGAGCGCGACGCGCAGGTCGTCCAGCCAGGCGCGCGGACGACGAGCAGCGAGGCATCAGCGCGGTGCGCGAGGCGCTCGCTGACGCTGCCGAGCGCCCGCAGCCCGCGGTAGCAACCCACGGCAAGGTTTCGGCTTGTTTTCGCGGCTTCTGCGCCGATCCGACTTGCCACCGATTGCGACCGGCTGCAACCACGGGCTCCAGAAAGGCTCCATCCTTTGTAGTCTAGTAAGGCAACAGAGTTGCGTCGGGCAGGCGGTGCACCCTTCTCTCTTGGAGAAGCGGTCACCGGGGACCGCCCAGATGGCAAGATCTCCTTGGGACAACGTCAGGGGCAGGGGAGCAGTGTGCTAGCGGTACGGGTGCACGATGACGGCTTGAAGGTCGAGGAGATCGAGACGCCGTCGCCGGGTCCGGGCGAGGTGCTGGTGCGCGTGCATGCGGCAGCGATTACACGTGGCGAGCTGGAGTGGCCGGTCGATCGACTGCCGGCGATTCCGTCTTACGAGCTTTCGGGCGTTGTCGTCGGCAGCGGTGACGAGGTATATGCGCTCACGCCTTTCGACCGCGACGGCGTGGCTGCCGAGTACGCCGTCGTCCCAGCCGATGTGCTTGCACCGAAGCCCTTGCGGCTGAGCCACGTCGAGGCGGCAGCTCTGCCGATGGGCGGGCTGACCGCCTGGCAAGCACTGTTTGTGCACGGACGGCTCGCCCGAGGCGAGCGGGTGCTGGTCACGGGCGCCTCAGGCGGGGTTGGGCACATCGCCGTCCAGCTTGCGCGACACGCCGGCGCAGCGGTCGTGGAGAGCGGTCCGGTCGATCTGGTCTTCAACACTCGTGGCGGCGAGGTCCCCGCTGGCGAGCGCGTGGTCACGATCGCAGAGGAGATGCCGGGCGCGATCTACTTCATCGTCGAACCCGACCACGAGCAACTGCTGGAGTTGAGAACGCTCGTGGACGCAGGCGAGCTTCGCGCGGAGGTCGACTCGGTTTTTCCGCTCACCGAGGCCCGGGCGGCGTTCGAGCGCGTCGCAGGCCGCGGGAAGCGTGGCAAGGTCGTGCTCGAGCTTGGCACTGACTTGCCGGCGGGTGCGGCCGTGACCTCTGCCGTGGGCGACTAATGGCTCTCGGTCCTGCATCCTCGCGTGACGTCTAACTCGGCATTCACCTTCTTTCCCGTGTGCTCTTGACTCGGACAACACCGCGCGGGTACGAGACGGGTGCATCGGGGTGCGGACGCGCAGGCACGGGCGGACACGACCGTCACACCGTCAAGGCTGAGTTAGCAGGAAGAAGCGCAACCGCCAGTGCCCGGCCATGTCCGCCAATACAGCCTGGGAACCTCCATGGTGGTGACATTCGTAGTTGACATCGACGCGTCAACACGAGGTGCGACGAAGACCGCAATTCGCAGAAACCGCAGGCATGCAGGCGGTTTTCGAGAAGCCCTCTGACGGACTCGAACCGTCGACCCCCTCCTTACCATGGAGGTGCTCTACCAACTGAGCTAAGAGGGCGAGGCTCGTAGGTTAGCCGCTTCGCCTGCGCCGATCGGGCTCGGCCCGGCAGACGCCGAGCCGAGCCTCGTTCGTGGATTTCACCAGACAACCGGGTCTCGCAGGATGCGGTCCTCGGCCGACCTCAGGGCTTCCGGATCGCGACTGCGTTGAACGTGGTCGTCGGCACCTGCGGTGAGGTGAACCGCGCGTTCGGCAGGTAGAGCCGGTTTCCGAACTCGGCGACCGTCGTGGGGATGTCGAAGCGAGGATCCGTGAGGAACTCCGTGACCACGCCTTCCGTCCCCGCCCTGTCGAGCTCGACGACGGCGACGCGGTTCAGCTGGTTCTGGACGACGAAGAGCGTGCGTCCGTCGAGCAGCAAGCCGTCGCCGTTGTTGAGCAGTGTTCCTCCGAGGTCGACGGTCGTCGCACGGCCAGTCGATGGATCGACCCGGAAGAGCAGGCCCGTGGCCGACTGGATGACGAGCAGGGCGTCGCCGTCCGGCGTTCGAGCGATGCCGTTCAGATTGAACCCGGCCTGGTGCACGTAGTCGCCGCCGAGGGGCAGCTTGGTCACGTCGCTCTGGTCCGGCAGGCTCCCGGCCCGCCCCAGTGGGACCTTGTACAGGAACGGCTGCTGGGAGTCGGTGAACCACGCGGCGTCCGGGGTCAGCACGACGTCGTTGACGAACGTCGGTGTGGACCCGAACGCGTAGCTGGCGAGGATCTCGCCCGTGACGGCGTTCACCACGCGGGCGTCGCCGCCCGTCCCGCCTGCGACGAAGAGCCGGAAGCGATGGTCGACCTTCATACCCACGGACGGCGTGCCGGGTCCCTGGCTGAACACCGAGCCGTTGCCCGTGATGAGATTCACGCGGTAGATGTCGCCGTCGGCGCGAGAGCCGAAGAAGGCATACGGAAGGGCGCCGATGGCGATGCCCTCCGGCAGGAACCCGGTCGGCAGGGCGAACTCCGTGGGGAAGACGGCCGGGCCGTGGGCTGTGCCCGACGTGGCGGAGACGGTCGCGCCGGGGGCTGCCGCAGCCGGAACGGCGACCAGGATCGCGGCCGTTGCAGCCAGCGCGATCCCGAGGACAGACGTGGATCGGATACGTCGAATCATCGTGTGCTCTCTCCTTCCCTCGCTCATCCGATCGAGCTGTTCATCAGTGGCTACCCCTCGTGTCTACGGTCGAACCACGCGAACGGATCGGTCGGGGGCGGGTGGAAGCCGAATCGTCGTACCGAGGCGCGTCAGCGCCCCCGCGGCGAAACCGCCCGGCCTCGGCGACCGTAGACATCGGGGACCGGTTCGCGCAACGAAGGAGTGGACGATGCGGAGGTCACCTGGAACACGCGTTGTGGTGTCGGCGGTGCTGGTCGCGGCCTGCGCCGTCCTGGTGGCGGCCGGGAGCGCGGCCCAGCGTCCGACGGTGAAGGTCGTACGGACGTCCGGACTGGGAAAGGTCGTCGCAACGTCGAGCGGGTTGACGCTGTACCACTACACGGACGAGAAGCGGGGGAAGATCGCGTGCAAGGGCGCATGCGCGAGGTTCTGGCCGCCCTTGCTGGTCAAGGCAGGCACGAAGCCGGCGGCAGGCGCGGGTGTCCTCGCGACGAAGCTCGCCACGATCAAGCGCCCCGACGGCGGGCTCCAGGTCACCTACAACGGGCATGCGCTGTACCGGTATGCGCCGGACAGGAAGCCCGGCGACGTGAGGGGCCAGGGGGTCGACCGCGAGTGGTACGTGGTCTCCTCCTCGGGGAAGATCGTCACGCGCGCGGCGACGGCGCCGCCGCCGCCGGCTACCCCGCCGCCGCCCTCCCCGCCGCCGCCACCGCCACCGCCTTACTACCCCTAGGAACGCCCTCGGATCGGTAGGTCCGCGCAGGGCTGATCCGGGTCGCCGCCGATGCGGCCGGCTCTCGCTTCGCCATGCTGGGATCGAGACGTCCACGATCGGAGGCGAATGACATGAGAGGCACGACGAAGGTGCTCGCGACGGCGGCCGGAACGGCGGCGGCGCTGGAGGCGGCCCGGCGGATCGTGCGCACGCCGGTCCTCACCTGGGGCGCGACCGACGAGGAGGTGGCGCGAAAGCTGCCGGGCGACGAGCTGCTCCCCCAGACGGCGGTCGTCTCGACGCGGGCGATCACGATCGACGCGTCACCCTCGGCGGTCTGGCCATGGCTCGTCCAGATGGGAGCGGGCCGCGGCGGCGCGTACACCTACGACTGGATCGAGAACCTTTTCGGTCTGGAGATCCACAGCGCGGACACGGTCCACCCGGAATGGCAGGACCTCTCCGTCGGCGACGTGATCCCGGGCAGGAAGAGCCTCTCGGACATGCGGGTGGAGGTGCTCGAGCCCGACCGCGCACTGGTGCTCCGGTCCACCGACGGAACGTGGGTCTGGGCCTTCGTGCTCGACGACCTCGGCGGCGCGACCAGGCTGTTGAGCCGGAACCGGATCGCGATGGTCGACCCGTCGCTCGGCGACCGGATCGGGATGGCCGTCATGGAGCCCGGCTCGCTCGTGATGGAGCGCAAGATGCTCCACGGTGTCAAGCGGCGTGCCGAGCGGCTTGCGGCGATGCAGGGCGCCTCGCCGGCCGCGGCGAACTGAGCCGCGGACACGGTCAGCCCCCGGGCAGCTTCCGCTGGGGCCTGGCCGCCACGAGGTACGTGATCCCGGCGGCGCCGATCACCGCCAGCAGGATCGGCGCCGCCCACACCTGGTAGGCCGGCGCTCCCACCGGTGCCAACGAAGCCCGGGGCCACGCGATGTTGACGGTCTCGAACGAGAGCCACGCCACGGCCAGGGCGTTGACGACGACACCCGCGCGGCCGAGCCGGACGTGCCCCGCCGGCCTCCAGGTCCCCCGCACCCGCGCGACGAGAGCGGCAAGCGCGACGAGCAGGAAGGCCACGTAGATCCCTGCGGTGCCGAACGTGATCAGGCTGCCGACCGCCGCGGAGTGCAGGCCGAGCAGCAAGCCCAGGCATGCGGCGACGGCGGTGGTCGCGATCGCGCCGATCGGTGCCTGACGCCGGTCGACGCGTCGGAGAAACCGGGAAGCCGGGAGCACGTCGTCGCGGGCGATGGAGTAGATCGTGCGAGCGGTCAGCGCCTGCGCGGCGATGCCGCAGGCGAGGAACGCCGCGAGCACAACTGCGGCGAAGGGCTTCGCCGACCACGACCCGAAGGACGCTTCGACGGACCGGGCGACGGGGTCGGGGTCCTTGCCGGCGACGACCTCCGCGACATCGGGGTGCGCGAGCGTGACGGCGAACGCGTTGAGGATCACGAGCATGCCGACGCTCAGCAGCGCAATCCAGATCGCGCGCGGAACGTGGCGAGCGGCACGCCTCGTCTCCTCGGACGCGCTCACGCAGGCATCGAAGCCGATGAACACCCAGCCGCCGACGGCCAGCGCCGCGAGCATCCCGGCTCCCACCGACCCGCCCGAGAGCGCCTCCGCACCGAACGTCTGCGTCAGGATCGAGATGTCCTGGGTGCGGAACACGAGCAGGAGCGCGAGCCCGATGCCGACCGACGCGACGATCTCCGCGGCGATCCCGGCCTTGATCACCCGGCCGAGCACGTCGACGCTCGACGCCCCGACGACGGCACAGGCTGCGACGAGCGCCATGCCCGTCACCACGATCGCGTTGGGCGTGGGGGCGACGCCCGCGACGGTGAGGGCCCACGGGGCGCCGAGGTAGGCGATCGTCGTGTTCGCGGCGCAGTAGGCGCAGATCGCCACCCAGCCGCTCAGCCAGCCGTACCCGCCCCCCATGAGTCGGCGACTCCACTGGTACGCGCCTCCTGCGATCGGGAACTCCGACGCGAGCTCGGCGTAGACCGCCAGCAGCAGGCACTGGCCCGTCAGCGCGATCGGCAGGACCCAGACCCACGCCGGTCCGGCCACGACCATGCCGACCAGCACCACCGCGTACAGACCGACGACGGGCGAGATGGCGGCGAAGCCCATCGCGGCGTTGTCGAGCAGATGAAGGCCGCGGGCGAGCTCCTGGCGGTAGCCGAGCTCCGCAAGGCGCGCGGCATCGGGATCCGCTGGCGGCGCGACGTAGGTCACACGTGCGCCCGGGTCGGCTCGTTGCGGTCGCGTTCCACGGCCCGGGCGACCTCGACTCGCGACGACACGCCCAGCTTCCGGAAGATGTTGCGCATGTGCGACTCGACGGTCTTGTCGCTGAGGAAGAGCGCTGCGGCGATCTCCCGGTTCGTGAGGCGATCGGTCACGAGGTTCGCGATCTCGAGCTCGCGCTTGCTGAGCGCATGGACGCCGCTGTCGTCCGGGCCGGCTGGCCCGCGCGGCTCGGCGCGGGCGCCCAACCGCCGTAGCTCGCGGCGCATCTGGTCGCGCACCCGCACCGAGCCGCAAGCGTCGAGATCCTGCTCGGCCGCGCGGAGCACCGCTATCGCCTCGAGTCGCTCGCCGGCGGCTGTCAGAGCACGTCCCTCGAGGCTGCGGGAGAAAGCGGCCTGCAGCCGGGCTCCCACGGCGCCGGCAGCCTCGGCGGACTCGTGCGCGACTCGGGCCGCCTCGAGATGGTCGCCACGGGCGAGCAGGACCGCGGCCCGCGCCCGCCCCGCCAGCGAGCGGGGGAGGCTCAACCCGAGTTGCGCGGCGTCCTCCTCTGCGCGGCGTGCATAGCTCTCAGCCGCCTCCACGTCGCCGGCGGCCAACTCGACGAGCGTGAGGCTCTCCCAGTCGAAGCAGCGCTCGACCGGCATCGTGCGGGCGACGTCTTCGCCTCCGAGCTGGAGGAGCAGCTCGCGCGCACGTTCGACCTCGCCCGACTCGAGCCAGGCGACGCCGAGCCCCCAGCCCGGGCCGCCGCCACCGTTGGGAATCGTGCCTCCGGCCAGCCTCGGGTCGACGCGGGAGCTCTCCTCGTGCGCGGCGAGGGCTCCGTCGAGATCGCCGGCGTAGTACCGCGTCCATCCGAGCTCGAACAGCGCGCGGTAGAGCTCGTGCGGGCTCGCCGACAGCTGCGCGGCCTCCAGAGCGGCCTCACAGAGAGCCATCGCCTCCCGGAGGCGACCCTGCATCTCGAAGGGGAAATTCCTGGCGAGCGACAGCGGCACGAGCAGTCGGCCTTCGCCGAATGCTCTCGCGATCGCGATCCCACGCTCGGCGTGGGCTACCGCGTCCTCGTAGCGCTCGAGGTACGTCTCGGCCCAGGCGAGGTGATAGAGCGCCTCCAGCCGCGGCGCGAGCTCCGCGTCCGAGAGGCCGTCGACCTCGTCTCGTGCCTCCAGCCGGAGCTCTCCGGCGACCTCGATGTGCCCCGCCGCCGTCTCGGCGAGGCAGAGTGCGGCAGCAGCCGCGGCGATCAGCGGTCGGTCGCCGACGTCACGCGCGGTCAGCAGCGCACGGCGGCCCATTTCCACCGCCTGCGTGAAGTCGAGCTCGTAGAGCCCATCGACCGCGAGCTCGATCTCGAGCGCCGCGGCCTCGGCGGTCGTGCGGTCGGGTAGCTCCTCCCAGGCACGCGTCAGGCGCCGATGCGCCTCGTCGTGTCGGCCGAGCCAGTGTTCGACGGCCGCGCAGTGCGCGGTGAGCTCGACCCTGCGTGCGACGGCATCCGCCGGTAGCTGCTCGTGCGCCTCGAGCAAGGCAGCCCGACAACGGTCGAGCTCTCCGAGAGAGCGCAGCGACGAGGCGAGGGACACGCGGAGGTCGACCTGGCGCTCGTCGTGGGCGGGCAGCAGGCGCAGGGCCGACTGGAACCAGCGGGCCGCTGCGGCGGGTGCGCGGCCCGCCGCGGTCGCTCCGGCCTCCATCATCAGCGCGATCGCTTCCTCGTCCCCCTGCCCCGCGTACTGCTCGACGTGATGAGCGCGCTCGGCCGCCGGCGCCCCCCGCGTCTCCAGTGCGCGGGCCGCGCGCGAGTGGGCCCCGAGCCTCCAGCCGGCGGGGGAGGATTCGTAGACGGCACGCCGCACGAGCGGATGACGAAAGACGAACCGGCGCGGCACGGACGTGGGACGGACCAGGTCGAGCGCCAGCAACGCGTCCAGCGCGTCGAGGCCGTCCGACGGCGGCAGCTCGGCGACCGCCGCCGCCAGGTCCGGCTCGAAGGGCTCCCCCGCGACGGCCGCCGCGCGCAGCAGCACGAGCTGGTCGGCCGGGAGGGACGCGAGCTCCTCGGCCAGCGACGCCGCGACTGCTGGAGGCACGCCCGCCACGGCCACTGTCTCGCTCCCCTCCTCGGGCTCGACGTGCAGCCGCCCCTCCTCGCCCGCACGTCTGAGCTGCTGGAGGTAGAACGGGTTGCCGCCCCCGTGCCGGTAGATCGCCGCAGCGGTTCGCGGCTCGACGCCGCCGAGCAGCTCGTTCGCCTCTGCCTCCGTCAGCGGCTCGAGCGAGATCCGGCGGACGGTCGGGGCCGCGAGCGCGGCCGACAGCCGTACGGGAGCCTGCCCTGACCGGAAGGCGGGGGCGAGGAGGACAGGCGCCACCGGGCCGCGCCTGAGGAGCGCGGCGAGCAGCTCGAGCGACGCCTCGTCCCCCCAGTGCAGGTCGTCGAGAACGACGATCAGCGGCCGTTCGTGGGCGAGGAGCTCGAGCAGCAGGCGCGCGGCGCGATGGACCCTGTAGCGCTCGTCGGCGACGGATCGACGGGCCCCCCGGCCGGGGCGCCGAACCGAGGGAACGATCTCGCCGAGCTCGCGCACCAGCTCGGCGCTCCACCCGTCTCCCAGCTCGAGCTCCTGCGACGCGACGTAGGCGTCCAAGGCATCGGTCCAGACGCTGAAGGCCAGGTCCTGCTCGAACTCCGTCGCCGACCCCGCCAGGACGAGATATCCCCGCTCCTCGGCCCGGCGGCGCAGCTCCGTGAGCAGATGCGTCTTGCCGATGCCCGGCTCGCCCTCGACCGCGATACAGGCAGGGGCTCTCTCGGCCAGCGCGTCGAGAGCCGCGTCGAACTGCTCGAGCGCGGACTCGCGCCCGACGGTCGGCCCGACGCTGAAATCGATCGGCACGTCCTGCGACCCTACTGCGCTGCCGTTCCACTCTCGGTTAAGGGCCTGTCCCCGATGTACGGGAACCGCGGCTGCGGCACCCTCGATGCATGCCGTTCTTCCTTCTCCACCACCGACACGAGCCGGACGAGTGCGCAGCCGCGTTCGCCGCCTGGGCGGGATTTCGGAGCCCTCTGCGTCACCGCCGCGCGGCGTCGACCTGTCTCGGAGGAGGGCACGCGCTGTGGTGGCGCGTCCAGGCCGAGGATGCTGCCGCGGCCCTCGCGCAGCTCCCGCAGTTCGTCGCGCGACGCACCGTGCCGATCGAGGTCAGGGATGTCGAGATCCCGTGACGGCGAGACCCGAAGCGAGTGTCGCGCGCGCGGGTCGAGACCCGCCCGCCGGGCGACGAGTGGATGTCGAAGGCGCAGCGTCTGTCTGCCGGCCCGAACAGGCCGGCGCTTCCGCGACGCGCAGACACCTCCACGCAGAAGGACGGTCGGTAGGAGAGCCCTGGGCTCCCGCGCCACCATGCAGGGAGGAGGATTCGAACCTCCGAAGGCTGAGCCAGCGGGTTTACAGCCCGCCCCCTTTGGCCACTCGGGAATCCCTGCGGGAGCGCGGATTGTAGCCGCGTGACGCCTAGACTCGGGATGTGCAGACCTTCGACGCCCTCGTCGTCGGGGCCGGGCCGGCGGGCTCGTCGACCGCGTTCCACCTGGCCCGTGGGGGTGCAAGCGTTGTCCTTGCCGACAAGGCGCGCTTCCCGCGCGACAAGCCGTGCGGCGGCGGACTCACAGGGCGCGCGCTGAAGCGGATCCCGGTCGACCCGTCACCCGTCGTGGAGCGCGACGTCGACCGCTTCGAGCTTCGCCTGCGCTACGGCTCGACGTTCTCCCGGACGCACGACGAGCCTCTGATCCGGATGACGCAACGCCGGCGGCTGGACTCGTTCCTCGCCGAGCACGCCGCCGAGGTTGGAGCGGAGCTTCGGGACGGCGCGCGCGTGGAGGCGCTCGAGCTGGACAGGACCGGGGTCACGGCCCGTGTCGGAGCCGACACGGTACGCGCAGACGTGCTCGTCGGCGCGGACGGGGCGAACGGCGTCGTCGCACGCTCCGCAGGGCTCGTGGACGGCATCGTGCGAGGGGTCGCCCTCGAGGGCAACGCGCCGCTCCACGCTCTCTCGGGAGATCTCGAGCGGACGGCCGTGATCGAGCTGGCAGTCGTCCCCGGCGGGTACGGCTGGGTGTTTCCGAAGGGAGACCACGCGAACCTCGGCGTCGGGGGCTGGGGGAGCGAGGGCCCGCGGCTGCGCGAGCACCTCGCACGTCTCGCGCGAGAGCATCGCCTCGATCCGGGGACGCTGACCGACATCAAGGGCCATCGTTTGCCCATGCGGCGGCTGGGCACTCCCGCCGGCACGGGCCGCGTGCTGCTCGTGGGGGATGCGGCCGGGCTCGTCGATCCGCTCTCCGGCGACGGGATGTACGAGGCGTTCGTCTCCGCCCGGCTCGCGGCGACCGCGATCCTCGCCGGCGACCTGCCCGGGTACACCAGAGCCCTGTCGGCGACGCTCGACCGGCATGCGGCCGCCTCCTGGGCCGCGAAGCGAGCGCTCGACCGATATCCCCGCACCGTCTTCGCGGCCGCCCGAGCGCCCGGGGTCTTCGACGTCGTCGCCGGCCTGCTCTGCGGCGACGTCGCGCACCCGGCGGACGCGCGCGGCGCAGCTCGCGGCCCGCTCAAGCTGATCGCCCGCCTGGCCGGCTGACCTCAGACGAACGGATCCCGGACGAGGATTCCCTCGAACCGGCGAAGTCGCGGTCGTTGGTCCAGATCGTCCGCACACCGTTCTCGCCACGAGTGCGTGTGCGAGTAGCTCCGAGGCGAGTCTGCTCATCGTCGTCCCCCGCGCACGTGAGCGCCGCTTCAGCTCGCGAAGGACGGCAGCGTCCAGGTCGATCGTGGTTCGTGGCATGCATCTATGCCACGCTAGTCATCAGATGTCCCCCTCGGCGAGCGCCTCCGCGAGCAATGACGTCGCGTAGGCCCTCCAGGCGAGGTCGGGATCCGAGAGCAGGAGCGCGAGCGACTCACGTGCGCCGCGGAGCCCGGTGACGTCGGCTCGGAGGGCCTCGAGCCCCGCGCGGAGCAGCGCGCGCCGGTCTGGCGCGTCGAGGTCGTCGGCCAGCGATTCGGCCGCCCGGCCGAAGGGATCCAGCGTGCGCCGCGGGTCACCGCCGGCGGCGAGGAGGAGCTCGGCACGGCGGATCGCGCCGTTCAGCTCGTCGTCGTCGACCGGGACGTCACGTCCCGCGAAGAAGCAGAGCATCACCCACTGCTCGGTCGGCTCTGCGCGCTCGACCGATCGGACCCAGTCGCGGATGGTCTCCCGCGCCATGCGCGCGTTCTAGCGCAGTTTCGCGACGAGCGTGTTCCAGCGAGCGGGCGTCCCCGGCATTCTGGAAGCCCGCGACGTACCTGCCCTTGGCATCGATCAGGATGAACGCCGGCTGGTCCGTCGCGCCGAAGCGTCGCGCGAGGGCACGACGCGGATCACGGATCGACGGCCAGGTCCAGCCGTAGCCGCGCACGAACGCCTTTGCGCCCGAGGGCGTGTCCGCCGCGTTCAGGCCGAGGAAGCGAAATCGCTTCCCTTGCCCTCGGACCCATCGTGCGTAGGCGACCGCCTCGCTGTTGCAGACGCTTCACCACGATGACCACACGTTGACGACCACCGGCTCGCCGCCGAGGTCCGCGAGTGCCAGGTGCTTGCCGTCGAGCGTGACCCCCGCGATCTGCGGCCGTTGCGCCTCTGCCTCGGCCGCCCCCGAGGAGGCGATGCCGACCGCCGACCACCATCACCGTCAGCAGCGCGAGCCCCCTCCGCACAGCCACACCGTGATGGAGTGGCCGCAGGGGGCCGCCGTTGTTCGGATTTCGTTCACATCCTCGAGCGGCCGATCAAGAGCGACTCGCATACGTCCGATACGAGTACGGATGCGTCGCTGGATCGTCCATCGTCTCTGCCTCGTCGGTGCCCTGGCGCTCGTCGCCCCCGCCGCTGCGTCCTCCGCGGCCCCCTCGGACGACCTGGCCCCGACCGCGACCTCCGTGAAGAGCTGGGCCGCGCCCCAGATCGCGTCCGTCGTGCTGGCGCGGCTGATGGGGCCGAACGTCCCGTCGTTCCGGCCCCACGACCCGCTCACGCGCGGAGAGCTGCACGACGCGATCGTCGCGCTCGGAAAGCCCCACCGGACACCGCTCGATCCCGGTCGCATCGTCACGATGCGTGAGCTCGATGCGCAGCTCGTGGCCGCCGTCGGGCTGCTCCCGTCGGCCCGCACGATCCGGCTCGCGGCACGCGCCGCCGGTCTCGAGCCCACCGACATGCTCGGCACGGAAACGATCGCGCGTCTCCTCGGGCTCCGGCTCAACCATCCGCAGGGCACCGAGGACCTCGAGCGCGCCCCCACGGCGCCGGCCTCGCGGGCAGAGGCCGCCTACTCGCTCGCCAAGCTCCGGTTGCTCGACCCCGCCCGGATCGCTCTCGTCCAGGAGCTCGCGGGCGGGTTCATGGTGCCCGCGCTCTCCGGCCTCCAGCGGGAAGTTCTCGCCCGCGCGCTGCGTCTCGTCGGGCAGCCGTACGTCTTCGCGGGCATGTCCGAGAAGACGCAGACCCTCTGGAGCGCGACTGCCCCCGGCAACGCGATCTCCGCGCCGGGCGGGTTCGACTGCTCCGGCCTCGTCTGGCGGGTCTACAAGCTCCAGCCGTTCGCGGACGCGCCGGCGCTGGCAGCGGTGCTGAAGGGTCGCACGAGCTACGCCATGAGCGGGGAGGTGGCCAGGCCGCAGCGCATCGATCCGTCGACACTCCAGCCCGCCGACATCGTCTTCTTCGGAGCCCGCGGGCGGAAGTCGAAGCCGTCGGAGGTCGGCCACATGGGGATCTACGTCGGAAACGGCTGGTTCGTCCACTCGTCGGGCGGCGGCGTCACCCTCCAGCCGCTCCAGGGGTGGTACGCGGAGACGCTCGCGTGGGCACGCCGGCCGCTGGCCGAAGCCGGTCTGGCCGCCTAGAGCACGTTTTTTCGCCCACAGCCTGTGGGTAGGCTCCGGGCGTGCGCTGGAAGAAGGTTCAGGGCCAGGGCGACATGGAGGACCGCCGCGGGCAAGGCGGTGGCATGCTCGGCGGAGGCGGTCTTCCGATCCCGATGGGGAAGGGTGCCGGCGGCCTCGGGATCATCATCGCGATCGTCGCGGCGCTTCTGCTCGGCGGGAACGTCATCGGCGGCGGCGGAGCGGACAGCGGTTTCTCGCCGGGGGGCGGCCTCCAGCCGGCACAGCCTGCCGCTCCGGGAAGCCAGACGGCGCGGGGCGACGACGACCTGTTCGAGTTCACGAAGTTCGTGAGCAAGGACTCCCAGGACATGTGGACGCAGGTCTTCTCCTCGGCGGACCGGCAGTACCCGCGCGCGCCCGTCGTCACCTTCACGAGCGGAACGCAGACCGGCTGCGGCCCGGCGTCTGCCGCGACAGGCCCGTTCTACTGCCCGGCCGACAACAAGGTCTACCTCGATCTCTCGTTCGCGCAGGAGCTGTCTCGGCGGTTCGGCGCCCCCGGCGACTTCGCGTGGGCGTACGTGATCGCTCACGAGATCGGGCACCACGTGCAGGCGGTGCTCGGCATCGAAGGCGAGGTGCGACAGAAGCAGCAGAGCGACCCGGGGAATGCGAACCTGTACCTCGTTCGGCTCGAGCTCCAGGCCGACTGCTTTGCAGGCGTGTGGGCTCACTCCACGTACGAGCGGGGGGTGCTCGAGGAAGGCGACGTCGAGGAAGGGCTCACGGCCGCGTCTGCCGTCGGCGACGATCGCCTGGGGGCGCGGAGCCCCGAGCAGTGGACCCACGGCTCGGCGGCGCTCCGGACGGAGTGGTTCCGCAAGGGCTTCGAGTCCGGCGACGTCAACGACTGCGACACGGGCAGCGTCGACGTCTGAGCCGCCGCGTCCACGCGTGGGCTCGCGGTGGTGCGCACGTTCGGTGTCAGACACTGTTTCTCGTCAAGACGTCCGGGTGAGACGTGCCCGGTCGGCCGCGGGAAGCGGCTCACCCGGCCCAAGGCGCCGCGCCAAGCCGTTCGTCCAGTTGTGGATGAATCTTGTGGATGAATCGGCACGAAATCGGCGCGATTTCCCCTTGACAGAGATCGGTGTCTGACAGCGCTCGGCGCCCCGGCGCTGCGACCGCGTCGCCGGGCCCTGCCGCGATACCCTCAGGAGACACGGATTCCGAGAGGAGTGAGCCATGACGGAGCTTGCGGAGGCGCCGGCGGCCGGGCGCGACCAGACGATCACCCGGATCCCACACTGGATCGGCGGAAAGCGCGTCGACGGCACGTCGGGCCGCAGCGGCCCGGTCTACAACCCCTCCGCCGGTCGCCAGTCCGGCGCCGTCGACCTGGCGTCGGTGGAGGAGGTGGATGCCGCGGTGCGGAACGCCGCAGAGGCGTGGGAGCCCTGGCGCACCGTGTCCCTCGCGAAGCGCGCCGAGCTCTTCTTCCGCATCCGCGAGCTGTTCCACACCCACCGCGAGGACCTCGCGAAGCTCCTCACCGCCGAGCACGGGAAGGTGCTGTCCGACGCGATGGGCGAGGTCGCACGCGGGCTCGAGGTGATCGAGTACGCCTGCGGGATCCCCACCCTGATCAAGGGTGAGTTCTCCGAGCAGGCGTCCACGGGTATCGACGTGTACTCGATCCGCCAGCCGCTCGGCGTGGTCGCAGGCATCACGCCGTTCAACTTCCCGGCGATGGTGCCCATGTGGATGTGGGCGCCGGCGATCGCGTGCGGGAACTGCTTCATCCTCAAGCCCTCCGAGAAGGACCCCTCCGCCTCGCTGCTGACGGCGGAGCTCCTCAAGGAGGCGGGCCTGCCGGACGGCGTCTTCAACGTCGTGCACGGCGACAAGGTCGCGGTCGACGCGTTGCTCGCGCATCCCGGCATCTCCGCGATCTCGTTCGTCGGCTCGACGCCCATCGCCCGCTACATCTACGAGACCGGCACGAAGCACGGCAAGCGCGTGCAGGCACTCGGCGGCGCGAAGAACCACATGATCGTGCTGCCCGACGCCGACATCGAGATGGCCGCCGACGCGGCGGTCTCGGCGGGCTACGGCTCGGCCGGCGAGCGCTGCATGGCCGTGTCCGTGCTCGTCGCGGTCGGGGACGCGGCCGACCCCCTCGTCGAGGCGATCAAGGCGCGGCTGCCGAAGGTCAAGGTCGGCGACGGCATGCAGCCCGACTCGGAGATGGGCCCCCTCGTGACGCGGGAGCATCGGGACAAGGTGGCGTCCTACATCGCCTCCGGGTCCGAGCAGGGCGCCACGGTCGTGGCCGACGGGCGCGAGTCGACACCCGACGGGGACGGCTTCTTCCTGGGCGTCTCGCTGCTCGACAACGTGACGACGGCGATGGACGCCTACCGGGACGAGATCTTCGGCCCGGTCCTGTCCGTCGTCCGGGCCGCGAGCTATGACGATGCGATCGGCCTTGTCAACGACAACCCGTACGGCAACGGCGTTGCGCTGTTCACGCGTGACGGAGGCGTCGCGCGCCAGTTCCAGTTCGACGTCAGCGCCGGCATGGTCGGTATCAACGTGCCGATCCCCGTGCCCGTCGCCTACTACTCGTTCGGAGGCTGGAAGGCGTCGCTCTTCGGGGACTCGCACGCCTACGGGCCGGAGTCGATCCACTTCTACACGCGCGGCAAGGTCGTCACCTCGCGGTGGCCCGATCCCGCGACCAGCAAGGTCGATCTCGGGTTCCCGCAGACGAGGTAGGGAGAAATGCATCGGGCCTCAACCGTTGACCCGCCGGCCCCGATGCGTGCACAATCGTCACCTGTCGGTCGGGGCGGACCTGCGGCGCCGCCCCGGCCGCCTCTCGCATGACGCGAACGCTCGTCGAGGGCTTCGACCGCGGCGCGGTCACACTGGCGCGGCTTCTCGCGCGCGAGGGTCGGCGAGTCACGCTCGCCGGCCCTGACACAGCCTCTCAGCAGGCTCTGGCGCTCCGCGCGAAGGGCGTCGAGATCAGGGCACATGCCGACCTCGACGCCAACCCCGGCCAGCACGACGAGGCGTTCCTCGACGTGTGGACGCCCGAAGTCGCGCCCCGCGTGGCACTGCTCCGCGAGAGCGGGTGCGTCGTACGGTGCCTTGGAGACTTCGTACTCGAGCGTTCCGAGGCGCCGACGATCGGCGTCACCGGGACCGCGGGCAAGACGACGACCGCGGCGTTCCTCGCCTACCTCCTCCGTACCGCCGGGGTCACGGTCCACACGAGCACGACCGCACGAGCGGCGAACCTGTGGCCGACGGACGAGCTGCTGCCCGCGCCGGCGGACGGCGTCGTGCTGATGGAGCTCACGAGCTCGCATCTCTGCTTCACGACCCGGAGCCCGAGGATCGCGGTGATCACGTGCTTCTGGCCCGACCACCTCGAGTTGCACGGGTCGCTCGACCGCTATCGGGCGGCCAAGGAGGCGATCGTGAGCCGGCAGTCCCCGGGCGACGTCGTGGTGGTGAACGAGGACGACGTGGATGCCGCTGCGATCGCAAGCGGATCTCCCGGTCGGCGCTTCGGGTTCTCCGCGAAGGCCGAGGTGGACGCGGGCGCATTCGTGAGGGGGAAGGAAGTCGTGCTGCGCGACGCGACGGGCGAGCGGTCGTTTCACGTGCCCGCCCGCGTGGACGGACCTCGCCTCCAGGCGCTGCTCGCGGCCGCGGCGACGGCGTTGGCGGCCGGCGCGCTGCCGGAGCAGCTCGGCCCGCCGCAGGCGCCACCCTTCCGTGCCACGCGGGTCGGGCAGCTGGGTGACACGGAGCTGATCGACGACGGCATGGCAGCGACCCCCGCCAAGACGGCGGCCGCGCTCCGGAGACGGGCTGCGGGATCGGTGGTGCTCGTCGCCGGCGGGGAGCTCGAGATCGCGGGCCTCCCCGTTCACTCCTCCCCAGAGGAGCAGATGCTGCTCGAGCAGGCCTGCGCCGAGGCGCGCCGGGTCGCACGCCTCGTCGTCCTCTTCGGGCCGGCCGCCGCACGGCTCGCGCCGTTCTTCGACCGGAGCCGAATCGTGCGCGCCCAGACCCTCGACGAGGCCATCGCGCTCGCCTCCGAGCGCGCGGAGGGAGCGAAGGTGCTCGTGGTCTCCCCGATGTTCCCGCTGCCCCCCGCCGACCGAGAGAGAATCGCCCCCGCGCTGGAAACACTTGCGCAAGCAAGGGAATAGCTGCTAGGCTCCTCCCGTTACTTGTATTAGCAACTATTCTCTGCGCAAGCAAATGCGCACGACGCGGGAGGAACCGTGAGCAGCACCAGCATGATCGAGACCGGCATCCCCACCGGGACGTGGGCCCTCGACCCGACCCACTCGACAATCGGGTTCAACGTCCTCTACATGGGCGTCGCTCCGTTCCAGGGCGCTTTCCGCTCGTTCGAGGCCACCCTCGACGGGCAGGGGCTGCGCGGCAAGGCCAAGGCGTCGAGCATCGACGTCGACAACGACCAGCTCGCGGAGCACCTCGCGTCAGCCGACTTCTTCGACAGCGCGACCTACCCCGAGCTCTCCTTCGAGGCCGGCCCGGCGAGGCGTGACGGCAACCGGGTGACGTTCGAGGGCGTCCTCGAGGTGAAGGGCAACCGGGCGCCGATCACGCTCACGGGGACGATCGCCGAGCCCGTCGCCGATCCCTGGGGCAACACCAAGCTCGGCCTCTCGCTCGCCGGGACCGTCGACAAGAACGCCGTCGGGCTGACATGGAACGCTCCGCTTCCCGAGGGCGGCTCGATGCTGGCCGACGAGGTCGAGCTCGACGCGAAGCTCGTCTTCGTGCGGAGCGCCGGGGACGAGTCGTAATGAAGGTCCTCGGTCTGGCGGGCAGCCTCCGCGCCGACTCGCTCAACGCGCAGCTCCTTCGCCTCGCGGCGGAGGAGCTGCCTGCGGGTGTCGAGCTCGACGTCTACCGGCGCCTGGCGGAGATCCCGCCCTACGACCAGGATCTCGAGGATTTGGCCCCCTCACCCGTCGAAGTCCTGAAGGACGCGATCGCCGCAGCGGACGCTGTCCTCCTCGCGACCCCCGAGTACAACGGCTCGATCCCGGGCCAGCTGAAGAACGCGCTCGACTGGGTCTCGCGGCCCATCAGCGAGTCGCCGATCAGGGGCAAGCCCACCGCCGTGATCGGAGCCAGCACCGGAGCGTTCGGCGCGGTCTGGGCCCAGCGCGAGCTGAAGAAGGTGCTCGGGCTGATGAGCGCCAAGGTGCTCGACGTCGAGCTCCCGGTCGCGAAGGCCGACCGCAGGCTCGCGGACCCCGATCCCGAGCTCCGCGAGGAGCTGGCCGGCGTGCTCGAGGCGCTGACCTCGGCGACCGTGGCGGAGCCCCTCGCCGCCTGACCGCGCCGAATCGCCCGGCTGATCATCGGCCAGAGCCGGGCTTCCTCGACCCGAGCCTGGGAGCCGCGTCGGAGCGGTCCCGCTGTGCGAGACTCGCGGCGTGCGTGTGACGATGCTCCTCGCCGACTTCGCCCAGGTGTCGGACGGCAAGCTCACGGTGGTAGGCGGAGGATGGTCGCTGACCGGCCCGGAGCCGGTCCCCTTCGGCATCGCGATCCTCATCCGCGTCCCCTGGGACCAGGCGAACCAGCGCCACGTGATGCGGCTCGAGCTGCTCGACGCCGACGGCATCGCGGTCGACATGGACACCGACGACGGCACGCAGCCGGTGGTGTTCTTCGACGACTTCCCCTTCGAGGTGGGGCGCCCGGCCGGCCTGAAGCCCGGCACGCCTCTGGATTTTCCCGTAGCGGTCAACTCCGGACCGATCCCGCTCGACCCCGGGCGCTACGAGTGGCGGCTGACGATCGACGGTGAGGCCGACGACGAGTGGCGTCTTCCTTTCACCGTCCGGGTCGAGGAGGAAGACGCCCTGTGACCCAGCCCTGCGGGGCCCCACCGAGCCCGTCGGCGCCGTGGATCCCGGGCTCGACGGCCTGAACCGCTGACAGGATGGGGCGATGGCGCGCCGCCTCGCCCTTGTCGCCCTGCTTGCAGCCTGCGCGTTGCCGTGCGCCTCGTCGGCACCGGCGGCGGCGGGGAACAGCCTCGAGCGGCTGATCGGCACCCGGCTCGTGGTCGGCGTGGACGGCCCGACCGCGACGCCCGCGCTCCTGCGTCGCATCCGGAGCGGCCGCGTCGGCGGCGTGATCCTGATGGGGCGAAACGTCCGCTCGGCGCCGCAGGTCCGGGCGTTGACGGGGAGCCTCCGCGCCGCGGCCGCCGAGGCCCGCCGGCCGATTCTGATCGTCACCGATCAGGAAGGCGGCGCCGTCCGTCGATTCCGCTGGGCGCCGCCCGCTGCCTCCGCAGACGAGATGGGTCGCCTCGGTGAGGCCGCCCTGCGGCGGCGCGGGCGCGACACGGCGCGTGCGCTCGAGCGGCTCGGCCTCGACGTCGATCTCGCACCGGTCGCGGACGTGCCGACGGTCGAGGGATCGTTCATCTCGCGCCAGCGGCGGGGCTTCTCGACGATCCCGATGCGTGTGGCGAAGTCGGTGACCGCCTTCTCGGCGGGGCTCCTCGACGGCGGCATCGCGCCCGCGCTGAAGCACTTTCCCGGGCTCGGCCTCGCGACGAAGACGACCGACCGCGTGGCGGTAGCGATCGACGCCGACGAAGCTGCGCTCGAGCCGGGACTGGTTCCCTACCGCCGTGCGATCGCTGCGGGTGTCGTGCCCCTCGTGATGGTCTCGAACGCGTCGTACGCCGCATACGGGGCCCGGCCCGCGGCCTGGTCACCCGGGGTGCTCCGGCTCCTACGCGGGCTCGGGTTTCGCGGCGCGACGATCACCGACGCCCTGGAGGCGCTTGCGACGACGCAGCGTATGTCGTTGGCCGAGTCAGCCATCCGGGCCGCTCGCACCGGCGTCGACCTGCTGCTGTTCGTCGGCTCGGAGCGATCCACGGAGCGGGTCTTCGACGCGCTCGTCGCCGAAGCACGCGCCGGCCGCCTCCCGCGGGCCGCGCTCGAGCGAAGCGCTGCTCGCATCGGCGAGCTCACGGCGACGTACGCGGGCTAGATTCCGTCGATGTCTCGCCTGAGGGAGGCTGCCGTGAGCGCGGCACTCTACGCGCGGAGCGCGTCCCGAGTCGCGCGCCGGGGGAGGAGCCTCGGCACCGAGGAGCGACTCGTGTTCGTGGTCGGGTCGCCGCGCTCGGGAACGACGTTCACGGCGCGGGCGCTCGGGTCGCTGCCGGGCTTCGTCGACCTCGACGAGGTGCAGCCGTGGAAGGCGGCCATCCCGGGGCTCATCGGGCAACCCGAGGACGAGGTTGCGGAGCGGCTGCGCCGGATTCTCGAGCGCGTGCGCACGCTCGGCCTGGCGCGCGGCCTGCGGGGCATCGAGCAGACCCCGGAGACCAGCTTCGTGCTCGCGGCGGCGCTCGAGGCGTACCGGGAGGCGGTCGCGGTCCACGTGATCCGCGACGGGCGAGACGTGGTCACCTCGCTGCTCGAACGTGGCTGGCTCAGCGCCGAACGGACCGGGGCGGACGACGCTCGGCTGCCGTTCGGTGCGCACCCGAGATTCTGGGTCGAGCCGGGGAGGGCGGAGGAGTTCTCGCGTGTGTCGGACGCAACCCGCGCGGCCTGGGCCTGGCGGCGGTACGTCACCGCCGCCGAGGCCGTCCCCGGACGGACGGTTCGGCTGCGCTACGAGCAGCTCGTGGCAGACCCCGCCGCCGCCGCCGCACCGGTCGCCTCGAAGCTCGGCGTCGACGCCGATGCCGTTGCCGCGGCGTTCGCCCTGGCGCACGACACGTCGGCGGGCCGCTGGCGACGCGATCTGACGCGGGAGCAGCTGGCCGACGTCGAGCGCGAGGCAGGCGCTGAGCTCCTCGCGCTCGGCTACGAGCTCAGCGCGGCGCCGAAGCCGGCGTAGCCACGGGCACGATGCCGAGCCGCTCGAGCTCGGCCATCACGAGGGCGACCGACTCGTCGGGCGAGAGCGCCACCGTGTCGGCGACCACCTCGGCGTCGTCGGGCTCCTCGTAGGGATCGTCCACCCCTGTGAACTGCGTGATCTCGCCGGCGAACGCCTTCGCGTACAGGCCTTTGACGTCCCGTCGTGCGCACTCCTCGAGGGGTGCCTTCACCCAGACCTCGACGAAGGGGCCCTGCTCCTCGACGAGAGCGCGCACCCGCTTGCGGGTCGTGTCGTACGGGGAGATCGCGGCGACCACGACGGCCGCGCCGTGCCGGGTGAGGCGCGACGCGACCCAGCCGATCCGCTCGATGTTCGTGTCGCGATCCTCGTGCGAGAAGCCGAGCCCCTTCGACAGATGCGTCCGCACGACGTCCCCGTCGAGCACCTCGACGTGCAGGCCCCTCCGCTCGAGCTCGACCGCCACCGCGTGGCCGATGGTGGTCTTCCCGGCGCCCGAGAGGCCGGTGAGCCAGACGGTGAAGCCGGAGTTCTGCGCGGGGGCCACGGCGGAGTGGTACCAGAGGCCTGCGGTGTTGCGCGGTGCTTGCGGCCGAGCCGACGAGGGTCGGCAACTCGCCTCGCCGCGCCGGGATCCGGCTCCTCGCGCTCGGCGCCCTTCTCATCTACGGGCCGTCGAGGGGTGGAGCAACGGAACCGCCGTGGGGCGCCAGCCCGCGCGGAGGACGGCGACGAGGGAGGGTGGCGTGATCAGCGTCGCCGACCCGCGCGGCCGCGGCTCGCGTGCGAGGTAGCCGCCAACTGCCCACGTCAGCAGCTCGTCGCCGAGCACGAGCTTCGGCGAGCCGTCGTGCAGCACGAACGCGCCGTCGGGCAGCTCGTCCGCCTCCTCCTGGTGGAGGCGGTGCTTGGGGGTCTCCGCATCGATTCGCTCGCCATGGAGCCGCGTGTCGATCGCGTCGGCACCCGCGTCTCCGTTGAGGTCACGCCAGAGTGACGTGAAACGGCCGTAGTCCTCACGGCGACACTCCGCGCAAGGCCGGTGACCGGCCGCGAGCGCGGTCGCGTCGTCGAGAAAGAACAGCTCCGTGTACCGGCCGGGCTGCATCAGCGGAGAGCGCCGACGCCCGCGGAACTCCAGACGGCACGAGATCCAGCGCCTCACCTGGTAGCGGCGGCGGATGCGC
Source organism: Gaiella sp. (assembly GCF_035710885.1). Lineage (GTDB taxonomy): Bacteria > Actinomycetota > Thermoleophilia > Gaiellales > Gaiellaceae > Gaiella. The sequence goes on from NZ_DASTCS010000069.1 coordinate 22,136, forward strand.
CCGTCTGCGTCGTGCAGGCAGCCGCGGTTGCCGTACACGAGGCCGCGGGCCGGGTGCGCGATCAGCTCTCCCAACGGCGTGACGCGGTTCTGGAGAGGCACGTCCGGCGGTTGTAGCATCCGTCCTTCGTCGAGGATTGGAGCAAGCGTGAGCCAGCTGAGCTTCGACGCCGATCTCCTGCCCCGCCTGGAGGCCCTCTACCGGACGGCCGAGATCCTGCGTCGGCGGCGCATCGTGCGGGAGTCCCTGGCCGCGGCACCCGGTGAGCGAATCCTCGACGTCGGCTGCGGCCCCGGGTTCTACGTGGCGGATCTCCTCGAGGACGTCGGCCCCTCGGGCTCGATCGTCGGCGTCGACCGGAGCCCGCAGATGCTGGGCGCCGCGCGCCAGCGCAACGAGGCGAAGGCGAACGCGTCGTTTCTCGAAGGCGAGGCGACCGAGCTGCCGGTGGAAGAGGGATCGTTCGACGCGGCGTTGTGCGTCCAGGTCCTGGAGTACGTGCCGGACACGGTCGCTGCGCTCACAGCAATGCGACGGGCGCTTCGGCCCGGCGGCCGGCTGCTCGTCTGGGACGTCGACTGGAGCACCCTGTCGCTCCACTCGACCGATCCCGCGCTCACGGCGCGGGTGCTCGAGGCGTGGGACGGGCACCTCACACATCCGACGCTGCCGAGAACCCTCGCGACGCAGCTCCGAGCGGCCGGGTTCGAGCACGTCGAGGCGGACGGTCACTCGTTCTCGACGATCGAGTACGAGCCCGGAGCGTTCTACGCGTCGATGATCACGCTGATGGAGGACTACGTCGGCGGGCGAGGCGACTTCCCGCCCGACGAGCTCCGTGCGTGGTCGGACGACCTGCAGGAGCTGGGGAGGCGGGGTGAGTTCTTCCTCGCACTCACCCAGTTCTGCTTCACCGCCCGCTGAGCATCGCGCCGCCCGCATGTGGGAGGGGGCGGCGATGCCGCCCCCTCTCCATCGCTCGACGGGCGCGGCTGCTCAGCGAAGCGAGCTCGCGACCTGCTCCAGGAGTCCCAGTGCGTCCTGCAGGCCCGCCTCCATCCCGGAGGCGATGTGTGCATCCCGGTGTTCCTTGCTTGCGTGCTGCCCCAGGATCGTGAGGGTCGTGCGCCCGCCTGCCTCGGTGAATGTGACGGTGTTCACCGCCTCTGCGTCGGGCATGCCCTCGTAGATCTCGGTCGAGACGATTCGCTCGTCCGGGACGATCTCGCGGTACTCGCCGTGGAAGGCGACCTCGAAGCCGTCGTCCGTCACCATCACGTACCGCCATGTCCCGCCGACACGCAGGTCGATCTCGCAGATCGTCGCCGTGCCGCGGTTCGCGTGCCACCACCGCTTGACCAGATCGGGCGTGGTCCACGCCTTGTAGACCAGGTGCCGCGGCGCGTCGAACTCCCGGGTGATGAGGATCTGCTCATCCGCGGGAAGCGTCACCGTCGCTGTGCGGCTGGTCGTCGCCGGCATCTGATTCCTCCTCCTGCTCGAGTTCCTCCAACACGACATCGAGCCGCTCGAACCGCTCCGTCCAGGAGCGCTCGTAGTCCTTCACCCAGTCGTGAATGGGCTTGAGCGCCCGTCCGTCGACCCGATACAGCCGCTGCCGTCCTTCCTCACGCACGTCGACCGCCCCAACCTCCCGGAGCACACGTAGGTGCTTGGACACCTGTGGCTGAGACATCCCGAGCACGGCCACCAGGTCGTTCACGGGCCGCTCTCCGCCGGCGAGAAGATCCAGGATCTGCCGCCGCCGGGGCTCGGCCACTGCGTTGAATGCATCTGCCGTCGTCGCCGCCCGTGCCATGCCGGGCATTATATTCCCATATCGGAATACGTCAACCGGAGCCTTCTCGGCCACGTTGTCAACGGACGGCTGCGAGCGTAGGCAGTCTTTGCGAAGAGGCAGGTCTGCTCCGAAGGAGGCTCCGACGTGAACGACGACCACCTCGAGCCACGACTCACGCGCACCGCCGTCCTGCGGCTCGCGGGCGCCGGCGCCGCGGGATTGGCGCTGGGCGTTCCACCCGCACGCGCCGCACCGACCGACGCTGCGGCGGTCGAGACCGCCGCCCGCGCCTTCCTCGCATCCCTGTCACCGGTCGATCGCGACCGTGCATCGTTCCCGTTCGCGGGCGCCGAGCGCACCCGCTGGCACTGGACGGTGCCTGCCTCGGTGCCTCGGAACGGCCTTCCGCTCGGAGCGATGTCGGCCGGCCAGCGGAGGCTCGCGCTCGCGCTGCTGCGCTCGAGCAGCTCGCCCGCCGGCTTCCGCAAGTCGCTCGACATCATGGCGCTGCAGGGCGTGCTGCAGCGGATGAACACGGGGTTGAGCGATCCGTTCGACCCCGACCGCTACTACGTCTCGGTGTTCGGGACGCCCGGGGCCCGAGCGTGGGGATGGCGGTTCGAGGGGCACCATCTCTCGAGGCACTTCACCGTCGTCGGCGGCACCCTTGTCACCGAGCCGTTCTTCCTGGGCGCCTGGCCCACCCGCGCGGCGAGCGCGTACCGCTCGGTCGCCCGCGGCCACCGGACGATGCGGCGCGAGGAGGACGCGGCCCGGGAGATCGTGCTCTCGCTCGACGGCCGCCTGCGGAGGCAGGTCGTGTTCTCGTCGGAGTCGCTCACCGACCACCTCACCCAGAACGCCGTCCGGGTGAGCCCGCTCGGGCGGGTGGGCGTGCTCACCGGCGATCTCCCGTCCGCGGCGCAGAGGCGCGTGCTCGAGATCCTGCGTACGTACCTGGCGAACCATCCCCTCGCTCTGGCGCGCGCCGCCCAGGCCCGGATCGAGCGGGCGGGCATCGGGCGGACGCGTTTCGGCTGGGCCGGCAGCACTCGCCCCGGCGTGCCCCACTACTACCGGCTCCAGGGACCGACGTTCCTGCTCGAGTTCGACAACTCGAGGAACAGCGGGACGCACATCCACAGCGTCTGGCGCGATTTCGAGCGCGACTTCGGCCGCCACCTCCTTTGACGTCGGCAGCTCGACGCCCGGAATCCGCCCGCCTTGCCTCCGCGTACCTCCCTGCAGGAAGATCAGCGGGCCCGGCGCGATGACAGCCACACGGCGAACGTCCGAGGAGGGCCGGTCGTGACAGAGTTCCAGCGGTATCTGGCGGAAGAGGTCGCGGAGGACCATGCAGACGGCCACGTCTCGCGGCGCGAGGCGCTTCGTCGGCTCGGCTTGCTCGGCGTGAGCGGTGCCGCAGCCGCTTCATTGCTCGCGGCGGCCGTGGCGGACCAGGCGAGGGCGCTGACTGGTGCCGCGGGGCACGCGGGGACGGCAGCTGCTCGGCGAGGGGCGAAGGTCGAGGCTGCGGCGCTCCCGACGCGGGAGATCACGTTCCGGGGGCCGGGAGGACGGAGGTTGCTGGGCGCCTGGGCTTCGGCGCGTCAGCCGCGCGGAGGCGTGCTGGTGATCCACGAGAACCGGGGGCTCAACGACTCGATCCGCGCGATCGCGGGCCGCCTCGCTGCAAGCCGCTACTCCGCCCTCGCGATCGACCTGCTCTCGGAGGAGGGCGGCACGAAGTCGTTCTCGGACGAGTTCGAGGCGGTGGCCGCGCTCGGGTCCGCCCCGACCTCGCGATTCGTGGCGGACATGAAGGCGGGCGTGACGGAGCTCCGCCGCCGGCTCCCGGGAAAGAAGGTTGCTGCCACCGGCTTCTGCTTCGGCGGCGGCATGACGTGGCTCCTGCTTGCCTCGAAGGAATCTCGGCTGGCCGCCGCGGTCCCCTTCTACGGCCCCTTCCCCGAGAACGGGAACCTCTCCGGCACCAGTGCTGCGGTGCTCGGGGTGTACGCGGGGCTCGACTCGAGAGTCAACGCGTCCCGCGCGGCGGCGCGCGCGGCCCTGCGCAGGGCGGGCCTGCGGCACCAGATCGTCACCTACCCCGGCGTCGATCACGCGTTCTTCAACCCGACGAGCTCGCGTTACGACGCGCCGGCGGCATCGGCCGCCTATCGCCGGATGCTGAGCTGGTTCGGCACTCACGTCGCGAGCTAGAGGCAACGGCGCGGCCCCTATCAGTCGCCTCGGCGTCGTCCGAGCCACTCGAGCGATCCTCCAGCGTCCTCGAGGCGACGAGCTTCGGCAGCGGATCGAGCAGGTCGGCCACTCGCCGAAGGCGGCCGACCTCCCGGGCGAGGGGTGGGCGCGGCGCCAGCATCGCCCGATGTGGGCACGGGCGCTCGCCGGATGCGTTGCGCTGGGCGTCGGCACGGCCGCGGCTCTGGCTTCCTCGCCGAGCCCGCTGGCTCCCCAGCTGGCGATGCTGCCGCGCATCGACGCCGCTGCGCGGGCCAGTCTCGGCGGCGACCCCGACTGGATGCAGCGCCGTTACGACGCAGCGCGGGACCTCGCGGAGTCGACCCGCCGGGTGGTCGTCCCGAAGGGATGTGACCGGCTCCAGGAGGCCCTCGTGATCCTCGCCGAGGCCGAGATCGCCGTGACCGAGGCGTTCGACCGCCTGCGGCCGTGGCGAGCTCTCCACAGACGCGCGGAGGCTGCACGACGCCGCGTCGAAGGCATCCGCCCCCGGTGCGCGGCCGGAGGGGTCACCGCACCGGCGGACGCCGTCCCGGCTCTGTCCCTGCCCGGCCCGGGCGAGGTCTTCTTCGGGCACGTGGCGGGTCCCGCCCCCGCGAGGTCGACCAGGGTGCTGATCAACGTCAACGGGGCAAGAGCCGCGACTGCAGCAGTCAGCGGAGGACGGTTCGACGTGAGGGCAGCCGTGCGCCACGGTCCGGCGCTCGTCGAGGCGCTCTTCCTGAACGACGCCGGCGAGCAGGTCGGCGTGGCCGTGTCCCGAGACGCGTTCGCCCTGCCACCCCTCGCGACGAAGGCACCCGCGAAGCCGCGACGGGATCCGGCGCTCACGGCGCGGCTTGCAGCGGCGGCCCGCGCCTTCAGCGGGTACTCGTCGATTCGCATCGAGAGGCTCGGGACCGGGACCGTCGCGGAGTGGAACGGCGCCGCTCGGTTCCCTGCAGCCTCGACCGTCAAGCTCGCCGTGATGATCGAGGCCGCTCGCCGCCACGGTCTCGGGCGCGGCTCGCCCGTGCTCTACGACGTCGGTCAGGCGGCAGAGTGGTCTTCCAACCTCGCGGCCAATCGGCTCTTCGGAATCGTCGGACGCGGTGACGCGGCCAGGGGCAGAACGGTCGCCGAGCGGAGACTGCGGTCGCTCGGGGCGACCTCCAGCACGTACCCGGGCGAGTACCGCGTCGGCACGTCGTCCAACGCTGCCCCGTCCCAGCCGCCCCTCGGGACGACCCGAGTCACCACCGCCCGGGACCTCGCGTCGATCATGCGCGCCATCCATCTCGCCGCCATCGGAAGACGCGCAGGCCTCGACGCCACCGGCCTCCGGCCCGCGACGGCCCGGGCGCTGCTCCGGGCACTCGTGGACAGCGACGCCGGAGGCGACAACGTCGGGCTCGTCGGGCCCTATCTGCCGGCGAAGACGCCGGTTGCCCAGAAGAACGGCTGGCTCTCGGACAGCCGCTCGACTGCCGCCATCGTCTACGACGACGACGGGCCCGCGATCCTCGTCATCCTCACGTTCCGCTCGGGCGGTCTCGGTCTCGCCCAGGCGCAGTCGCTGGGAGCGAGCGCGACGCGGATCGCGCTCACCCGGTCGAGAGGGCCCTGACTCGGGCTCCTCCTCGAGCCTCTAGACGGGAGCTCCGGCTGCTGTTGCCTCGGGAACCTCGATCAGCTGTCCGGTGCGGACGTCGTAGACGTACCCGTAGATCGCGATGCCGGCGGGTACCAGCGGGTGGTCACGGATCCGCTCGACGTCCTCGACGACGCTCAGGTTCCGATCGGCGATCGTGAGCCAGTCGATGTTGTGGCCCTCGCTCGAGCCGGGGCCGGCACCGACGTCGTGGAAGCCGTTCTCGCCGAGGGCAGCGGTCTCCAGGCTCTTGTCGAGGAGATCCGCCATCACCTCGTTCGTGAAGAACTCCATGCCGCAGTCGCTGTGGTGGATCACGAACCACTCGCTGGTGCCGAGCAGCTTGTAGGAGATCACGAGCGAGCGGATTGCGTCGTCCGAGGCGCGGCCCCCGGCGTTGCGGATCACATGCGCGTCGCCCTCGCTGAGGCCGGCGTACTTCGCGGGGTCGAGACGCGCATCCATGCACGTGAGGATCGCGAAGTGCCTGGCCGGGGGGAGCGCGAGCTCGCCCTTGTCGCCGAACTCACGTGCGTAAGCCTCGTTCGCGGCGATGACTTCGTCGAGGACTGACATGGCGACACTCCTTCGTTCGAGGTGGGGTGGAAGCGGCCAGGGCTGCCACTTCAATTCGAATAGTGACTTTGCATGTTGAAGTGACTGCCTGTCAAGCGCCTTCCCGCCGTGTCGCTCGTTGCGATCGCCGCGTGGCTGCAGTGGCCCCGGCTACGAGGACGGCACCGTCACGACCGCCGGGCTCGTGTTCGCTCTCGCCGGGTTCGTCGCCCTGTCAGCCGGCGGCTGGCTGACGCACTTCGCTCTCTCGCCGCCATCGGGCTCGTGCTCTGGATCGTCTTCGTGGCGAACGGGAGCGAGACACTGGCGTGGATCGCCTTCGTGCTGCTGCTCGCGGTGGCGTTGCTCGGATTCGGGATGCTCGCGATCTGGCTCGGCCAGCGACGCGGCGGCATGGCCGCCGCCGAGACCGCGGATGCGCCGGAACGCCGCTTCCCGGTTCCCATGGTCGCCCTGCACGGCATTCTCGCTGCCACGACGCTCGTGCTCGTCGTCCTCGCGACCGTCGACGTGGGGACGTAGTCGCACCGTGACGCTCGAACCCGGGGCGTCCGAGCCGAGACGAGTCGACGGCGGGTTCGAGCGCTCGGACCTCTAGGGTTGCAAGATGAGCACGGAGCCGGCTCCGCGCAGCGCCGTCGTGTTCGGCGCGCGAAATCTCGGCCGCGCCGTGATCGAGCGGCTCACCTCCGGGGGATGGGCGGTCGTCGCCGTCGCCCGTTCGCAGGCGACGCTCGACGGCGTCGCCACCACGGGTGCCGTGGTACTCCAGGGGGACATCACCGAGAGCGCGAGTGTCCGACAGGTGCTCGTGCAGGCGGCCGAGTCGCACGGACGGGTCGATCTGGTCGTGAACGCGGCGGCTCCCTACGGCGGCGACCGGCGCGGCCCGTTCGGCGGCGGCCGGCTCAGCGAGGCGGCACCGGATGCGTTCGAGCCCTGGGCGGCCGCCCCGGCCCGCGCGGCCTTCACGTTCCTTTCGACCGTCGGAGCGTTCCTGCTCGAACAGGGCGGCCCTGCGACCGTGGTCCAGGTGACCGGTGGCTCCGCGCGTCGCGCCATGCCCGGACGCGGCCTGTGGGCGGCGGGATCCTTCGGCGTCCGTGCGCTCAGCAACGCGGCGGCGCTCGAGCTCAGGGAGCACGGCATCCACGTCGCGCTGCTGATCGTCGACGCGGGCATCGAGCCGATCGGCGGAGCACCTCCCGGGCAGTCGACCGAGGCCCTTGCCGACCCTCGTGCGCTCGCCCGGGCGGTCGAGTTCCTCGCCGAGCAGGGCGCGCGGGGCGCGACGCACGAGCTGCAGGTCACGCCGCTCGCCGAGCGCTGGGTGCCCTGACGGGAAGCGACGCTCGCCTCCACCGGGGAGAACCGCTTGACGGGGGCCGCCTCGGCTCCTAGCGTCGAGACCCGTGGCATACAGGATCGTGTGCATCTCACATGCAACGGGCTCCGGCGGCGACGAGGTCGGCCGGCTCGTTGCCCACCGTCTCGGCTTCCTCTACGTCGACGACGAGATCGTGGCGCGGGCAGCGAGCGAAGGAGGCGTCGACCCCGCAGAGATCGCAGACGAAGAGCGTCGAAAGTCTCTCGTCGTCCGCATGCTCGAAGGGATGGCCCGGAGCGGTGATGCCTGGGCGCTGGCCGGCAGCCGCTCCCCGAGCGCGGGGGAGGAGCTGAGCAGCGACGCCATTCGCGCGTTGATCCGGGAAACGATCCTGCAGACGGCGGCCCGTGGCGAGGTGGTGATCGTCGCGCACGGTGCGTCCTATGCTGTCTCCCGCGCGCACGAGGCGCTCCGGGTGCTCGTGACGGCGTCTCCGGAGACACGTGCCACACGGATCGCCGACCTGAAGAGCCTCGACCGAGCGGCCGCCGTCCGCGAGGTGAAGGACTCGGACGCTGCTCGACGCGACTACCTGAGGCGCTTCTACGACATCGCGCAGGAGTCGCCGACGCACTACGACGTCGTCGTCAACACGGACGCTCTTTCCGTCGACCAGGCCGCGCGACTGGTCGCACAGGCCGGGTCCACCTGACGGTCCCCGCTTTCTGCGGCCCGCGTCGGGTCGTCGAACCGACCCGACCGCTGAAGCGTGTCCGGGCGCAGGACAGGGCGCTCTCTGAGCGAAGGACGTCTGTTCATGGGCTGGCGGCCGGACGAGGTATGGCTGGACGCGGACATCTTCTGGTTCCGCGAGCAGCCGCGGGAGCCCTTCGCGGCGCTCAGCCTGACAGTGCCGGCGTTCGTGAACCGTCGGTTCGAGGCGTCTGTCTTCATGCCGGTCGGCACGGGGCTCGAGGCGTCGCGGCGACGGCGGATGGCGAGGCAGGCAGAGCGGCGACGCCGGCTCCTCACGCGCACGGTGCCGGCAGTCGCGCTCGTGCTCGGCTCCGCCACGATGCTCCCGATCGCCGCACTCCGGCAGGGCAGCGGTTCGCGGGATCCCGGCCCGCTGCAGGCGGATCCTCCGAGCCTCGGGTTCCGGATCAACGACGCACGTGTTGCCCGAAGCACGCCGGGCTCACGAGCTGACGCGTCCCCCCGAGAGGCGGCTGGGCGAGCGGTCGCACGGAAGACGGCGCTCGCCAGTGTCGAGTGGCACCGCGCGACGTCGGTCGGCCTCCCGTACGCCGGCCGTCTGGTCGACGGCACGCAACTTCCCGTGGAGGGGGATGACTGGGTCACGTGGAACCCGGTCACGGACAGCGTCCCGAATCGCCCCGACCGGCTCTACGGCAACGAGCGAACGATCCGGACGATCCTCTCGGTGATCGCTGCCTATCGCGGCGCGCATCCGGAGGCGCCGCCGGTGGTCGTCGGGGACATCAGCTTCCGCGACGGCGGGCGGATGAACCAGCACGTGTCGCACCAGAACGGGCTCGACGTGGACGTCTACTACCCGCGGCGCGACCGGCAGCTGACCGCCGTGCACGCCGCGAGCCAGATCGATCGCGACCTCGCGCAGGACCTTCTCGACCGCTTCGTCGCCGCCGGCGCGCGGATGGTCTTCGTCGGCTACTCGACCCGGCTCCGTGGACCGGGCGGCGTGGTCGTCCCCTATCCGAACCACGAGAACCACATGCACGTCCGCTTCCCGCAGCCTCCCGGCTGAGGCCCGATCCGACGGTCATGCTCGCTCGCCGGGCAGGCTCGGAGCGGGCGGGCCGGTGCTCTCCCGTACGACGAGCTTGGTGGGAAGGATCGCCCGTCGGGGCTTTCGCGATCGTGGTCCCGCGATCTCCTCGAGCAGCCACTCTGCGGCCAGCCGACCTTTCTCCTCGTGCGGCTGGGCGATCGTCGTGAGCGGCGGGCTGGCGAGTGCCGCCGCAGGGCCGTCGTCGAAGCCGACGAGCGACAGGTCCTCCGGCACGCGGATCCCGAGCTCCGCCGCGGCCTGGAGCGCGCCGGTCGCGAGGACGTCGCTCATTGCCAGGATGGCGGTCGGCGGAGCATCGCCGCGGAGCAAATCCAGCGTCGCCCGCCGCGCCGGCTCGGTCGCGTTCGGACGGCACGTGCGGACTGCAGCCTCGTCCCACGCCGTGCCGAGACCCTCCTCGTAGCCTGCGCGCCGCTCGACGCTCATCTCGAGCACGAGCTCTCCTTCTCGGTCGAGGGCGGTCACGAAGGCAAGCACGCCCACGCGGCGGTGGCCGAGGGCACGGACATGCTCGGCGGCCTGCCTCGCCGCGGCGCGGTCGTCGATGCCGATGAACGCCGTCGGGGCGTCGCGCGGCTGATCGACCGTCACCACCGGGAGCCCGCGCGCGAGCGCCGCGTCCACGCGAGGATCGTTGCTCGCGGCGGAGTAGACGATGAAGCCGTCGACGGCGGCGGCGCGCACCGTCGCGGCCGTCTGCTCCCGAAACCGGGAATCGGGGATGAGGAGCAGCCCCATGTGCGCGTCCTCCATCCCCTCCGCGACACCGCCGAGGAACGCGGGCGCGGCCGGGTCTGTGAACTGGTAGCGAAGCCGCTCGCTGAAGATGATGCCGAGCGCCCCCGCTCGGCCGGTACGCAGGCGGCGGGCCGCCGGGTCGGGCCCCGGGTAACCGAGGGCTTCGGCCGCTTCGAGCACCCGTGCGCGAACCGCGTCCGAGACGAGCTCCGGCCGGCTGAACGCCTGGGAGGCGCTCCCGACGGAGACCCCGGCGCGTTCCGCGACGTCCCGCAGCCGCACGCGTCGAGGCCTCACCGGAGCCATCGACCGGCAGCGTACCCGAA
>NZ_DASTCS010000070.1:0-16036 GCF_035710885.1 Gaiella sp.
TCGGCGATCTGCTTCGACGTGTTCGCCTCGGCGATCAGCTTCAGCACCTCGAGCTCCCGCGGCGTCAGCACGTCGAACTGCTCCTCGCCACGGCCGCCGCGCTCGACGTAGTCGCGCACCAGCGTCGCCACCGCCGACGGATACAGGTAGGAGTCGCCGCGCATCGCCGCGCGGACGGCGTCGACGATGTCGGTATCGGCGCCCGACTTCAACACGTACCCGGACGCGCCCGCCTTGAGCGCCTCGAAGAGGAACTGCTCGCTGTCGTGCATCGACAGCATCAGCGTCTTCAGCTCGGGCTTGCGCTTGTGGAGCTCGGCAGCAGCCTGGATGCCGGTCATGCGTGGCATCGACACGTCGAGGATGGCGAGGTGCACGTCCTCCGTGAGCGCCTTCTCGACCGCCTCCGCGCCGTCCTCGGCCTCGGCGACGACCTCGAGGTCCGCCTTCGCATCGAGGACTTTCGTCAACCCCGAGCGTACGAGCGCATGGTCGTCGGCGATCAGGATTCGAGTCACGAGCGGGATCGGCAACTACGAGACCTCGAGTGCCGGCGCGACGTCGGCCGTCGGGACCTCCAGGCGGACCTCGACTCCGCCTCCGAGCGCTTCCTTGATCGCCAGCGCGCCGCCGACCAGGAGCGCCCGCTCGCGCATGCTTCTGAGGCCGCCATGCTCTTCGGGCGCGCCGGCAAAGCCGCGGCCGTCGTCGGTGAGGCGCAGGACGACGCTGTCGTGTCCGGGCTCGAGCGCGATCGTGACCCGGCTGGCCCGGGCGTGGCGGGCGACGTTGGTCAGGCTCTCCTGCGCGATGCGGTAGACAGCGAGCTCGACCTCGGGTGTGAGCTTCGGGAGCGAGGAGCGGAACTCGCGATCGACACGGACGCCGGAGACGCGCCCGAACGAGCTCGAGAGCTCGGTCAGCGCGCTGACCAGGCCGAGATGCTCGAGCATCTCCGGCCGTAGCTCGCTCGAGATCCGCCGCACCTCGTCGAGCGCGCGGCGAACAGCCTGGCGCGCTTCGTCGAGCTCTTCGCGATGGTCGAGCGCGGTTTCGGCGATCGAGTTCAGCTGCAGCAGGACGCCGGTGAGCACCTGGCCGACCTCGTCGTGCAGGTCCCGGGCGATGCCGACGCGCTCGGCCTCCTGCGCGGCGAGCACGCGCCGGCCGCTCTCCTGCCGTTCACGTTCGAGACGGTCGAGCATGCGGTTGAAGGCAGCGAGGACGCGTCCGATCTCGTCGCTGCGACCGACGGGGAGACGCTGGCCGGGCCGCAGCAGGTCGACCGTCTCCATTCGCTGTGCGAGCCGCTCGAGAGGGGCGACGACGCGTCGCAAGAGCAGGGCGTTCGCAATCACCGAAATCACGAGCCCGCCGACGACGATCAGCGCCTGTGTCGGCTTGATCGGAGCGTCGATCTCTACCGGGCTGAACAGCAGAAGCAGCGCCATCGCGCCGAGCAGCCCGGCATTCACGGCGAAGACGCGCCAGAAGAGCGAACGACGGAGAGCCATCACTGCGACGTTAGCGCCGGTGCAGCTATGACGTCGCGGCCTCGCTGACGCGCCGCGATTTCGGCGGCGCGATCACCACCGGCACGGTGGTGGCGGTCTCGAGCTGGCGGGCCAGGCTGCTCTCGAGACCTCGGCGCAGGCGGCTGCGTGCGCGCGACCCGACGACGATCAGGTCGGCGGCCTCCTCGGCTGCAATCTGACCGAGCAGCGCTGCCGGCTCGCCGACGGCGACCCGTCGCTCGGCCCGGTCGGCGACGCCGTGCTCGTAGGCGAGGCGCGCCAGCCGCCGCTCGGCGTCCTGGCGATCGGCCTGCATCGACACGCTCTCGACGCCGTCCCCATTCCCGAACGCGTCGATTCCGTCCACCGCGTGGGCCAGCACCAAGCGCAGGCCGAGCCGCTTGCTGAGCTCGGCGCTGAGCGCTAGCGCGTCGGCGCTCTCCCCGCCCTTCGTAACCGCGCAGATCAGCGTTCCCCGCATCTGTCCTCCGTACGTGGGCGTCACCAGCAGGGTCGCGGCGGCAGCGCTGACGCGCCATCGGGGCACCGCCCGATTCACGCGAACGGCGCCTCCACCGAAATGGGGCCGGCGCCCGATGGCGGTGTCGGCATCCCGCGACGACCATGGCGGCATCTGGCCCAGCGAGCGAGAGGAGCGAACGTGAGCGTGCTCACGGACGTCGACGAGGCGCCCTTGATCAGCGCCGAAGGGTATGAGCAGCTCTGCCGCGAGCTGGACTCCCTGCGCAACGAGGCGCGCCGGGAGCTCGGCGAGCAGCTGCGAGAAGCGCGCCAGGACGGCGACCTGGCGGACAACCCGGCGCTCCAGCGCCTGCTCGAGGAGCAGGCCCTACTGGAGCGGCGCATCGCCGTGCTCGAGGAGCAGCTCGCGGCTGCCGAGATCGTTGCCCCCGTCGCAGACGGCAGCGTGGAGATCGGAAGCGTCGTCCGTATCCGCGACGGCGACGGTGCGACGTTCGAGCTCGAGCTGGTGGGGCCGCTCGAGTCGGACGTCCCGAAGCGTCGCGTCTCGATTGGCACGCCGGTCGGGCAAGCGCTCGTGGGCCAGCGCGCGGGCGCTCGTGTCGAGGCGCAAACTCCCCGGGGGCCGCTCGCGCTCGAGATCGTTTCGGTCGGCCGGCGGCACGGGGACGAGGAGACCGTACGCGTATGAACGCGTGCCTCGCCGTGTGGGAGTCGTGAGCTGGGCTCGACCGGGGCTTCGCGAGCGACGTCAGCGCTCGAAGAGCTCGTCGCTGCGCGCGGCAAGCTCACGGTCGCGGTCGGTGACGCCGCCCGCGGAGTGCGTCGTCCACCGCAACGTGACCGTGCGGTACGAGACCGCGATGTCCGGGTGGTGGTCCTGGCTCTCAGCGAGCTCGGCGACCCGGTTGACGAACGCGATCGCGTCGACGAACGACCCGTGCTCGTAGGTCCGCTCCAGCGCACCGTCGGTTTCGTGCCAATCGTCCATTTTCCCCACCGTAGCGGCGTCGCGGAGGTAAGGACGGCCGCTCGAGCCGCACTAACAGTCAATGGCAGCCAATAGCCCGGGAGGCGAAGACATGATCTCGACCCGCTACTTGATCGTCGGCGGAGGTATGACCGGCGACGCTGCCGTCAAGGGGATCCGCGAGCGCAGCCCTGACGGCTCGATCGTCCTCGTCGGCGGCGAGCAACACGCGCCGTACGCGCGGCCGCCGCTCACGAAGAAGCTCTGGGCGGGCGGTGACGAAGAGACGATCTGGCGCGGCACCACCGAGGCCGGCGCCGACGTGCGCCTGGGTCGCCGGATCGTCTCGCTCGACCTCGACGGACGAACGGCCACGGACGACGCGGGGGATACCTACGCGTGGGAGAAGCTGCTGCTGGCGACGGGCGGCCGCCCGCGCACGATCCCGGACAGCGACGGCGTCGTGTATTTCCGCACCCTCGACGACTACCGCGCGGTTCGGGCGCGCGTGCACGAGGGCGCTCGCGCAGTGGTCGTCGGCGGCGGCTTCATCGGCTCGGAGATCGCCGCGTCGCTGACCACGAACGGGTGTCGCGTGACGATGGTGTTCCCGGAGACGGGAATCGCCTCGCGCGTCCTCCCGGAGGGGCTTTCCGCCTTCGTGACCGAGCAGTACCGTGGTCACGGCGTCGAGGTCCTGACCGGCGAGACCGTGGCCGAGGCGCACGGCCGGTCGGTCGTCACCGGCTCGGGACAGACGCTCGAGGCCGACGTCGTGATCGCCGGCTTGGGCATCGTCCCCGACGTCGATCTGGCGACTGAGGCCGGCCTCACGGTGGACAACGGAATCGTCGTCGACGAGCTCGGCCGGGTCGACGGTCGTGACGACGTCTTCGCCGCCGGCGACGTCGCCAACTTTCCCGTCGCTGCGCTCGGCGGCCGCCTCCGAGTCGAGCACGAGGACCACGCGAAATCCCACGGCCGCACGGTCGGGACCAACATGGCGGGCGCGAACGCCCCGTACGACCATCTGCCCTTCTTCTACTCGGACATGTTCGACCTGGGATACGAGGCGGTCGGCGAGGTCGACTCGCGCCTCGAGACGGTGGAGACCTGGGAGGAGCCGAACCGGAAGGGGACGATTGCCTATCTCGACGCAGATCGGCGGCCGCGCGGGTTCCTCTACTGGAACGTCTGGGACAAGGTCGACCGCGGACGCGAGCTGATCCGCGCCGGCGCCCCTGTCGACGAGGCCGTGCTTGTCTAGCCACGTCCTGAACCGCTCGCGCAAGTCGCGGGCCGGCTGGGAGTTCGCCTGCGAGCTTCTCTTTCGGCCGCTCGCACACCTCGTCGTGCTCGTGCTGCTGCCGTTGCGGGTCGCGCCGCCGCTCGTGGCCGCGACGGCCGGCGCGACCGGCATCCTCGCCGCGGTCGCGCTGGGCCAGGGACGATTCGTCCCTGCGGCGCTGTTGCTCCAGCTGAAGACCGTGCTCGACAATGCCGACGGCCAGCTCGCACGGCTCTCGGGACGCATCACCGCCTTCGGGCGTTACCTCGACTCCGAGCTCGACCTGCTCGTCAACGCGGCGCTCTTCGCGGCTGTCGCCTGGAGCACGGGCCGGACCGCACTGGCAGTGGCGGGCTTTGTGGCGCTCACGACCGTGCTCAACGTGAACTTCAACGCCGAGCGGCTCTATCGCGCAGAGCACGGTGAGGCCGCCGGCGCCATGCCCGAGACGAGCGGCCGCGCCGACGGACTGCTTCGCTGGCTGTACCGCCTGCTCTACGCGCCACAAGACCGGCTCGTCGAGCGCTTCGTCGCCCATCGGCTGCGCAACGCCGCCCCGCAGGCGCGGCTCGAGTACCACGATCGCACGACCGTGTCGGTGCTCGCGAATCTCGGGATGTCGACCCAGCTCCTGGTATTCGGGGTGTGCATCGCCGCGGGCCGGCCGGCCCTCTTCGCGTGGATCGCGCTTGGGGAGCTCGCCTTCGTGCTGCTGCTCTGCCTGCGCCGGGAGGTTCTGGCCCGTACCGTCACCCATCTCAAGGAGGAGTCTCTGTGAGCACCGTCGTCGAGCTGACCCCGCGCCTCGAGGAGGCCGGTCCCAGAGAGATCGCCCCCGCCGACTGGCAACGGTACGAGCGGTACATGGAGGAGATCTTCGCCGCTCTCGGCATGGACCTCTCGACCCCGGGCACGCACGCCACGCCGCGGCGGTTCCTGCAGGCGCTCTTCGACGCGACCGCCGGCTACGACGGCGACCCGAAGCTGCGCACGGTGTTCCCGAGCGAGCGGCCGCCGCGCGTCGACGGCGCGCACAGCCAGATCGTCGAGGGGCCGATCTCCTTCCATGCCCTCTGCGAGCACCACGCCCTGCCGTTCCACGGCGTCGCGCACGTCGCGTACGTTGCCGGGGAGGAGATCATCGGCATCTCGAAGCTGACGAGGCTGGTGCGGCTCTACGCGCGCCGCTTCACGGTGCAGGAGCGACTCGGCGAGCAGATCGCCGACACCCTCGTCGAGCTCGTGCAGCCGCTCGGTGTCGCGGTGCATCTCGACGCCTCGCACCTTTGCACGCAGATGCGCGGGGTGGCCGAGGAGAGCGCGCGTACCGTGACGACGTTCTGGCGGGGCTCGTACGACGACAACGCCGAGCTGCGCAGCGAGTTCCTGGCGCAGGTGCGGAGCCGCCGCTGAACCCCCTGGAGTCGCTCATCGAGGGGCAGACGGGGCCCGAGCTCGACCTGCCCGCGCAGTTGCGCACGCTCCACGGCGGGCCGTTCCGGCTCGACGAGCCGTGCCTCATCGCGAACTTCGTGCAGACGATCGACGGCGTGGTATCGATCCCCGAGCTGCCAAGATCGAACACGCTGATCGCCGGCGGGAGCGAGGCCGACCGCTTCGTGATGGGGCTCCTCCGCGCATGTGCCGATGTCGTCCTCGTCGGCTCGGGGACGATGCGCGCCTCGCCACGAGGCACCTGGCTACCCGAGCGCGTCTACCCACCCGCGGCAGACGCGTTCGCGGAGCTGCGCCGCCGCCGCCTCCGGCCCGAGCAGCCGACCGTCGCGTTCGTCACCGCCGGAGGCTCCTTCGACCCGACCCACCCGGCCCTCGAGCGACACGCGATCGTCCTGACGACGTCGGACGCCGCCGCCGGGCTGCGCGCGAGGGTTCCGACAAGCAGCGAGGTCGTCGCCGTGAACGACGGCGACCAGGTCGACCTGGGATGCGCCGTCGCCCTCCTCCGTCAGCGCGACCACGCGGCGATCCTCTCCGAGGGCGGACCCATGGTGTTCGGCTCGCTGCTCGCCTCCGGGTTGGTCGACGAGCTCTTCCTGACGATCTCGCCGCTTGTCGCGGGCCGCGGATCAGCCCGCCGCCTGTCGCTCGTGGAAGGCGTCGAGCTGCTACCCGACGCGGCGGTCGCCGCCCGCCTCCTGTCGGCGCGCCGGCACGAGCATCACCTCTTCCTCCGCTACGGACTGCGCTAGACGCTGCGCTGCGGCCCGCTTCGGGTGCTTACGCATCGGATGGCGCCACCACTCCCCCGAGAAATGGGGTCGCGGCCCTATCGCATGCGCGTCCTGCCTGCGCGAGGCTCCGGGTGAGCACGCACCGTGCGTCTTCCGCCAACGAAGGAGCCACCGCTCGTTGACGTGACCGCGACGGATCGCCGCCACTCGCAGAGGGCGATCGCGCCGGGGCAGGAGGACAGATGGCGACCAAGATCACAGTCAACGGCAAGTCTCACTCGACGGAAGCGGCAGCCGACACGCCGCTGCTCTACGTGTTGCGCGACGACCTAGAGCTCCGCGGCCCGAAGTTCGGCTGCGGCTTGTCGCAATGCGGCTCCTGCGCCGTGCTCGTCGACGGCAAGGAGACGCGCTCCTGCGTGACTCCGGTTGCGGCTGTCGTCGGCAAGAAGGTGACGACGCTGGAGGGATTGCCGGCCCTGTATGCGGAGGAGAAACAGCTCGGGACGGCGCCCGGGCTCCACCCACTGCAGCAGGCCTGGATCGACGAGCAGGTTCCACAGTGCGGCTACTGCCAGAGCGGGATGATCATCATGGCGGCCGACCTGCTGTCGCAGAACCCGAATCCGAGCGACACGGAGATCAAGCAGGCCATGGATCCGCACCTCTGCCGGTGCGCAACCCACAACGCAATCGTGCGCGCGATCAAGCGTGCCGCCAGAGCGGAGGGCTGAGCCATGGGAACCCCCGAGCCGACTCCGAACGATCACCAGAGGTTCACGCGCAGTGCCCTCCTGAAGGGGGGTGGCGCACTGATCGTCTTGATCGGTGTTCCCGCCGCCGTGTGGGGCATTGCCAGCACCACCGGGAGCGACGCGCCGACGACGTGGCCGGCCGCTCTCGACCCCTCGGCGCTCGATTCGTGGCTGGCCATCCACGCCGACGGCACGGTCACCGCCTTCACCGGGAAGACGGAGCTCGGTCAGGGGAACAGGACAGCGCTCTCGCAGATCGTCGCCGAAGAGCTCGACGTGCCGTTCGATCGCGTGCAAATGGTCATGGGGGACACCGCCACATGCGTCGACCAGGGGCCGACCGTGGGCAGCCTGACGATCAACCTCGCCGGCCCGCAGCTTCGGCAGGCTGCAGCCGACGGCCGGCACGCGCTGCTCACCCTGGCAGCGACCAAGCTCGACGTTCCGGCCCGGAACCTCACCGTCGAGAACGGAGTCGTCAGCGACGGCTCGCGGCGCGTCTCGTACGGCGAACTCATCGACGGCCGCCTGCTCGGAATGGCGATTCCAGTCAAGGGGAAGGCCCGTGGGTTCGGGCTCGCGCTCGGTGGAGTGCGACCGAAGTCTGCGCGCAAGTACAGGATCGTCGGCCAGTCGGTGCCGCGCGTCGACATACCGGCCAAGGTGACCGGCGAGCACTTCTACATCCAGGACGTCCGGGTGCCGGGGATGCTGCACGGCCGCGTGATCCGGCCGCCAGGCCTCGGCTCGCAGCTGATCAGTCACGGGAAGCCGTCACACGGCGCCCGGGTCGTACGCCTCGAGAACTTCCTCGGCGTCGTCGCCGAGCGCGAATGGGACGCGATCAAAGCTGCGGAGGAGCTCGAGGTGAAGTGGTCGGACTGGGCGGGGCTGCCGACGATGGACGAGGTCTACTCGTACATCCGCAAGACCCCCAGTCTCGAGGACACCGTCGTCGCACACACAGGCAACGCGGCGAAGGCGCTCGCCGGCGCGTCGCGCCGGTTCGAGGCCTCATACACGACCGCGGTCCAGACGCACGGCTCGATCGGCCCGTCCTGCGCGGTCGCCGACGTCAAGGACGGCTCCGCCACGGTCTGGTCGGGAACGCAAGGGCCAAACGTGGTGCGCGCGGCGCTCGCCGACGCCCTCGACATCCCGGTCGACAACGTCCACGTCATCACGTACGAGGCCTCGGGCTGCTACGGCCGAAACGGTTCGGACCCGGCCACGATCGACGCGGCGCTGATGTCGCAGCTCACCGGTCACCCGGTCCGCGTGCAGTGGATGCGCCATGACGAGCATGGCTGGGACCCGAAGGGCCCGGCGACCGTCCATCAGCTGCGGGGAGGTCTCGACGCGAAGGGAGAGATCGTCGGCTGGGACCACGAGGCGTGGATCCCCGCGTTCTTCGAGACGACGGTCATCGGCAGCGTCCTCGCCGGGCGCACGGTGCGGATGCCGTCGCTCCATCTGTGGGAGGACCCGATCCTCTACGACATCCCCGCGAGCCGCCAGCTCGCCCACTACCAGGGCGACATCGGCTCGGCCGAGAACGACGGCGTCGGCCTGATCTCCGCCTGGATACGCTCACCCGTGCAGCTGCAGCTGACGTTCGCAAGCGAATCGTTCTTCGACGAGCTCGCCGCCGCAGCCGGCGCGGATCCGGTCGAGTGGCGGCTACGACGCTTGACAGACCCGCGGATGACGGCCGTGCTGAAGGCCGCAGCCGAGGCAGCGAAGTGGCAGACCCGCCCGTCCCCGGGCCCGAACGCTCGAGGCGCCTCCGAGGTGGCACGAGGCCGCGGTGTCGCGACCTCGCTGCGGGGCGGCACGTACAACGCAGCGGTCGCACAGGTCGAGGTCGACCGCAAGAGCGGCAAGATCCGCGTCAGCCACATGGTCATGGTGCAGGACAACGGCATGACGATCAATCCGCGGGCGCTGAAGCTCGGGATCGAGGCCAATGTCGTCCAGACGGTCAGCCGTGCGCTGATCGAAGAGGTCACGTTCGACCGCTCCAACGTCACGAGCCTCGACTGGGAGGGATACCCGATCATCCGCTTCACGGACGTCCCGACGGTCGACGTGATCTCGATCGACCGGCCGAACATGCGCGCCACGGGCTCGGGCGAGCCGTCGTGCAACCCCGTTGCCCCCGCGATCGGCAACGCCGTCTACGACGCAGTCGGCATTCGCCTCCGGAGCCTGCCGATGACACCCGTCCGGGTCAAGGCAGCCCTCGAGGAGCGCGCAATGAAACGACCGATCTCGCATAGGCTGGGTGCGGTGTGAGCTTCGAGGACTGGATCTTCGCGCTTCACCTGCTGAGCGCGGCGACGCTCGTCGGCTCGCTCGTGATGTCCTGGATCCTTGTCGTCGCGCTCCGCTCGGCCGATACGCCGGAGGCGACGCTCAGCCTCAACAGGGTGGCGATGGTCGGGACGGCCGCCACCGCCGTGGGCCTGGTCGGCGCGATCGCGTTCGGAATCTGGCTCGCCATCCTCCGCGACGCCTTCCAGCTGTGGGACGGCTGGGTGATCGCTGCGATCATCCTCTGGGTCATTGCCACGGTGGCGTTGCTGCGCTCTTTCGTCGAGTACGCAAAGCCGGTCGCGCGAGCGAGAACGCTCGCCGCCGCCGGGCAGACCGAGCCGAGCGCGGAGCTCACCGCCTTGAACCGCACCCCAACGGGGCTCTTGCTCCGCGCACTGGCGTCCGCCGCCATCGTGCTGATCGTCATCGACATGATCTGGAAGCCCGGTGCCTGACATGCTCGCCGCCCTCCGGCCCGACGACCAGAGCTTCGCGCTCCTCCTGCACCTCGTCGGCGCGACCGTCGTCTTCGGCGCCTTGCTGGCGAGCGCCACCTCGCTCGCGCTCGCGCGCGGCGAGACCCGGCTGCTGCGACTCGGCTACTTCTCGCTGCTGTTCGTCGGCCTACCCGGGCTGATTCTCCTCCGCCTCGCCGGGGAATGGCTCTACCGGCTGCAGAACTGGGACGACCTGCCGGAGCAGATCGACGAGCCCGCCTGGCTCGGGATCGGATTCGTCGTCGCCGACTGGGGCGGGCTGCTCTTCCTCCTGTCGCTCGCGCTCGGCGGGGTCGGCGTCTACCGGCTGAGCCACGGCAAGGGCGGCACCGGCCTGCTCAAGGCGACGATGGTCATCTCGCTCGTCCTCATCGTCGCCTATGTCGTCGCCGTCTGGGCGATGACCGGCAAGCCGAACTAGCGACCCGGGCCACGTAGGCCCACCGTTTCAGCGGTCGAGACGGGCGAGCTCCTCGTCCAGTCGCCGTTCGAGTGCGGGATCGGACGCATGCTCGAGCGCAGCGCTCGCGCCGAGCGCGGCTTCGCGGCCCAGCCTGGTCCAATTCCACGCGAGCGCGCCGATCGCTCCGCCCACGGCGCCCACGCCGACGAGCGGCAGGAGCCAGGCGAGCAGATTGAACCCGCTGGTGGGCGGGGACGCGAGCACCGCCTCGCCGAACTGGCTCACGAGCTTGCTCTTGATCTCGCTCTTGGTGTCGCCCGCCGCGATGCGCGCTCTGACGAAAGCTCGGATCCGGTCGGCGACCGGAGCGTGCGAGAGCTCGAGCACCTGCTTGCAGGTCGGGCACATGAGCTCGCGTTCCAGCTCGGCGAGCGTCGGCCGGCTCTCGCTGGCCGACGCGAGAGCCGGAAGGAGAAGCGCGAGCATGACCAGCGCGATCACACCCGGCGACCGCCTCGATCGCATCCCGATCAGCCCTCCCGATCGCCCAACTCGAGAGCCCGAAGCGTCTCGACTGCGCGGTGCCGCAGCGGACCGATCAGCTCGCGGTAGTCACGCTCCGAGAGCTTGCCCGTTCGGTGATCGAACTCGAGCTCGCGCAGCGCGGCCACCGCCCTGTCGCGCTCCTCGACGAGCGCCAATCGCCGGCTCATCGCGTCCGAGCCGATCGGTGGCCTCGGCTCCGGCGCGGCCAGGAGCGGGCGCGTGACGTACAGGAGCGCGGCGACGGCGAACGTCAAGACGAGGATCGTCGGGAGGATCATCGCGCACGCACCGGCACGACATGGGCCTCGAACGATCGGCGAGCGAGCTGGCGCTGCTCGCGCGCATCCGGCCACATCGCCACGACCGAACCGACAAGGAACACGATTCCCGCCAGCCAGATCAAGCCGATCAGCGGGTTGACTGCGAGCTTCAGGACGACCGAGCCGTCCGGGTTGAACTGGTCGCCGATCAGCATCACGTCGGCGGCGCGGAGCCAGTCCGTGTGGATCCCGACGGCGGTCGAGAAGAACTGCTCGACGTTGTAGTGGTTCTTCCCGGCGGCGACGACGCCGACCGACTCGCCACCGTACGACAGCAAGAACTGGCCTCGCAACTCGTCGTGATTCGCTCCGCGTTCGAAGGTCGTGCCGAGATACGTCGCCGAGTAGCCCGCGGCGCTCGTCGAGTCGCCCGGCGCGAGAGTCTTGGTGACCGTGCTTCCGTAGGCCGACGAGCCGACGACGCCGATGGCGAGCAAGACGACGGCCGCGTGAGAGATGTAGCCGCCGTACCGCCGCCGGTTGCGTGCCACGAGGGACGAGAAGGCGCCGGCCCAGCTGCTGCCGTCGAGATCTCTGCGGGCGCGTGTGCCGCGCCAGAACTCGAGCACGATGGCGCCGGTCACGAACGTGGCGAACGTGTAGGCGATCACGCCGGGAGGGCTGGACCCCGCGCCGGCCACGAGGAGCATCGCGCCGACGGCGACGGCGAGGAGGAACGGCCAGGCGGCGGCTCGGGCGACGGAGCGCAACGATGCACGGCGCCATGCGAGCAGCGGCCCGATTCCCATCAGCAAGAGCAGCGGGAGGCCGAAGACCTTGAGGAAGAAGTTGTAATACGGGGGCCCGACGGTGACGGCCTCTCCCCGGAGCGCCTCGGAGAGCAGCGGGAACGCGACGCCCCACAACATCGTCAGCGCGAACGCGACGAGCAGGAGGTTGTTGTAGAGGAACGCAGCCTCCCGCGAGGCGAGCGACTCGAATCTCGTGGGCGTCCGGAGGTCGTCCAGCCGGGTGAGGATCAGCAGCGCCGAGCCGCTTGCGACGACCACGATCAGGGCGAGGAACCAGCCACCGATCGACGACTGCGAGAAGGAATGGATCGAGTTGATCGCGCCGCTTCGCGTCAGGAACGTGCCGAAGAGAGTGAGGGAGAAGGTGAGCGCGATCAGGACGACGTTCCAGACACGGAGCATGTTCTTCTTCTCCTGCACCATGACCGAGTGAAGGAATGCTGTGGCGGCCAGCCAGGGCATCAGGGCGGCATTCTCGACCGGGTCCCACGCGTAGTAGCCGCCCCAGCCGATCGACTCGTATGCCCATTTCGCGCCGATGAGGATGGCGATCCCGAGGAACGTCCAGGAGAAGAGCGTCCACCGGCGGCTTGCCACGATCCAGCGCTCGTCGACCCGCCTCGACAGGAGAGCAGCCATCGCGAAGGCGAACGGGATTGCGAGGCTGACGTAGCCCAGGTAGAGCACCGGCGGGTGGATCATCATGTACGGGTTCTGCAGGCTGGCGTTCATGCCGACGCCGTTCAAGGGGGCCGGCTGCGTCCCGAACGGGCTCGCGACGACGTTCGGGATCAACGCGAAGAACGCCGCGATCCCCGCCAGGATCGGCACCGTCCACGGCAGGACGTCGACGACCAGGCGCCTGTTCAGGAGCAGCGCCGCTGCGCCCACGCCCGTGAGCACGAGCAGCCACAGCAACAGCGAGCCCTCCTGACCCGACCAGAGTGCGGCAAGCGTGTAGCCGAGTGGCAGCTCGCGGCTCGAATGGTTCGCGACGTAGCTGAGCGAGAAGTCATGCCGCACGAACGCGAGAACGAGCGTCGCGGCCGCGAGCGCCGTGCCGATGAACGCCGAGACGAGCGCGTTGACGGCCGACTCGAGCAAACGCCGATGGCCGCGGAGGGCGCCGTAGCCGCCAACCAGGACGGCGTAGACCAGCAGGGCGAAGACAAGGACGAGGAGGAGTTGACCGAAGAGCGCCAGTGTCCTATGCCTTGCCTTTCGTCACGTACTTCGACGGGCACTGGGTCATCATCGAACCGGGCACCGCCTCGAAGGCGCCACCGTGCAGTCGTCCCCGCAGGAAGACGTGACGGCCGACCTTGAACAGGTCGGGCACAGAGCCGCGGTAGATGACCGGGACAGTTGCGGTTCCGCCGATCTCCCTCAGGCCGAAACGCAGCCCGGACGAGCCATGTGCGTCGCCATTAAGCGGCCCCACGGCGGCGCCCGCGATCGAGACCTCGCCGCTGTGTCCGAGCACGGATCGCGGAGTCAGCGACGGTGTTGCCGATCCCGCCAGGCTCGTGTAGAGCAGGAAGACGGCGAGCACGCTCGCAATCGAGAGCGCGATGATCAAACGGGACGTGCTGCCTTCTTTGCGGTGGGCGGAGCTCATCTCGACTCCTCACCGTTGCCGAACGGATGCTGCACCGCGCCGGCGTAGGCCAGGCCCGCCGGGCCGGTCGCCGCGCGCTTCATCCGGATCGTGGGCTCGTGGAGAAACTTGTTCATGATCTGCGCGGTCAGCGACTCGACCAGCTCGCGGGCAAGCTCCCGATCGTCACGGCGGGGCCCGCCAATTCGACCAGTTCATCGAGCGCCAGAGTCGTCGCCACGGAGACGTCGGCGGCTGCGAGGTAGAGCTCGGTGCGATTGCAGGTGGAGACGACGACGGCTTCTCCATCCCTCCCCGCGAGCCGGAACCCGATCTCGCGTGACAGCTGCGGGCCAACGTGGAGACGCTCCCGCAGCTCTACAGAGGCTGCCTTGTGGGACACGCCGACCATGGCGAGGCGCTTGCTTGCGAGGCTGGATGGCTCCTTCACCTCACCTGTCCTCAGGTCGATCCGCTCTCCCCGCCAGCTCGATCCGGTGGAGCCTCGAGGCGAGCGCGAGCGACACGGCACCCGTCATCGAGACCATGGCAAGCCAGGCCGAGAGAGTCAGGCGCGGACTCCGCGAATGCGTCGCATCTCGCAGTGTCCCCGCCATCAGCGGCCTCCCGCTACCGACTCTTGACGAACTCGACCAGATCGCTCTTCTGGCCCGACGAGAGGCCAAGGCCCATGCAGCTGTCGTAGTGGTTCACGACCGCCAGCAGCGTCGGGAAGCGGCCGTCGTGGTAGAAGCCGCGCTTCGACCGCGCCCACAGACCGTTGAGTTGCGCGGTGACCAGCGTGCCGGGGTTCAGCCCCCTCGGCCCACGGTCGGCCTGGAAGGTGTCGACCTCCCCCTTGCTGTTTCTGAGGCACAGCTCCGCGGGCGTGTGCGCGTTGTAGCCGGCGTCGGTGGAGAGCGGCGGCATGTGGCAGTCCGAGCAGCGGCCCTGGCCGTTGAAGACCTCCTCACCGCGTGTTGCCGCTGCGGGGTCGAAGCTGCCGGCAGGCGGCGTCGGTGGCTTCAGCGAGAGCTGGTAGAAGTGGAGCGGAGCCAGCTTGCTCGTGACCTCGTCGGGCTCGTGCCGGAGCTTGTTGAAGTTGCCTCTGAGCGCCGCCGGGTACTTGTCGGTGCCGTCCGGGTTCTTGAACTCGAACCGTGAGTCGTTGAAGTTGCCGTTGCCGTGCATCTGGAGGTTCGCGACGTAGGCGTTCCAGTAGGTGACGTTGCCGAAGTAACCCGTCCAGGTGTGGAAGTTCTCGCCGAGGTGGCCGTATGCGGCCGGGATCCGGGTCGCGGCCGACTCGGGCTTCCCGTCAGGGCCGATGAGAGTGTTGCCGTTCGCGTCCTGCTTGAAGGGAATCGCGTCGATGTTGACCTCGGCGTCGTAGAAGCCGGGGCCCCAGCTGAGAAGTGCCTGCTTGAGCCCGGCGATCGCCGCGTCGCTGCTGGACCCGAGGACCTGCTCGGCCATCGGCGCCAGGTTCGGTGCGAGCGAGACGATCAGACCGGTGTCCAGATCCTGGTTCGGCCAGCCGTCGAGCCGCTTGCCGATCCCCGGGGCGAACGAGTCGTCGACGGTCGAGTGGCAGATGGCGCAGGTGATGCCGACCGAGCTGAGCGTGCCACCGCTGTTGAAGAACCCCTTGACACCGACGACCGAGTTCAGCTTCAGGAGCGCAAGTGTCGTCGCCGGGCTGTCGAGGTCGACCTGACCCCGCCTGAGCTGGTTGCGCAGTTGCGCCGGCAGCGCGTCTACGTCGACCTTCAGACCCGCGACGGTCAGCGCCGTCTTCGGGCTGACACCAGGCCCCACTCCCCCGAGCGCGGCGCCTTCGATCGCCCTGTGCAGCTGAAGCTGGCCGCCCCAGAAGTCCTCGTCGCCGAACGTGTCGAAGCGGAACACTTGCTTGCCCTGTTCGAAGAGCTCGTTCAGTTCCTTCCGACACCCCAGCCCTGGGCGGTCGACGAGCTTCGGATCGCAGGCACCGGGACTATCGTCCGCGTTCGCCGCCGAGAAGGCGGAGATGCTGCCGTTCGCGATCACGCCCCCCAGTAGGACGAGTGCCCCCACGACCGCGGAACCAAGCATCAGCCGTGCGATGCGACCCAATCTGGACATCTCACGCGCCTCCTGGCGTGTTTCGAGCGAACCTCAAGCGTACGACGCCACGGATTCCGCGCGCTGTGAGCGTTCCGACATCTCCGCGCGTCCGTGATTACGCTCACATCTCGCGGTCAGGAGCGCGGGGTCGAGGGAGCTCGTCTGGGCCGATCCTGACGACGAGCTTCCGCTCGTGACGTTCGACGAAGCCGTCGCGCACGAACTCGGCCAACGCGAGGCTGACGGTTTCGCGGGCGGAGCCGACCATGTCCGCCAGCAGCTGATGCGTCAACGGGA
>NZ_DASTCS010000071.1:0-62253 GCF_035710885.1 Gaiella sp.
GCTCGGCGACCGGCCGACCGCCGCCGGTTGCGCGCCTCGTTGGCCACGATCCGGAGGAGCCAGGGCCGGAACGGGGAGCCCTCGCGGAAGCGGCCGAGGGCCCGGTGCGCCTTGACGAAGCCGTCCTGCACCGCCTCCTCCGCGTCGCCGCGGTCACCCGCGGCGACCAGCGCGACACGGAATGCGAGTTCCTGGTGCATGCGTACGAGCTCCTCGTAGGCGTCCACGTCGCCACGCTTCGCGCGCATGACGAGCGTCGTCTCGTCCAGTGGTCGGCTCCCCACTCGGCTCTTCTACACCCGGCGGTTCCCGCAGGTTCCGGTAGCGTCGAGGCGATGAGCGAGCGCTGGACGAGTCTCCGCCTCGACGACGTCCCGCCGATCACCGTCGCAGGCGAGCTTCGCTGGAAGCCGGTGCGCCGTACGCTCGGGATCGAGGCGTTCGGCATGAACGCGTACACGGGCGAGAACGTCGGTGACGACGTCGTCGAGCGCCACAGCGAGGAGCGGCTCGGGCACGAGGAGGTCTATCTCGTGCTCGCCGGCCGGGCGACCTTCGAGCTCGACGGCGAGAGCCTGGACGCGCCCGCGGGGACGATCGTGTTCCTCCGCGACCCGACCGTGCGACGGTACGCGAGCGCCGCCGAGCCGGGAACGACGGTGCTCGCGGTGGGTGGCAAGCCGGGTGAGGCGTACACCCCGTCCGCCTGGGAGTGGTACTTCGAGGCCGAGCGGTTCCGCGACCCGCTCGACCCGGAGGCGGCGCTCCGCCTGATGGACGAGGCGAACGAGCGCTTCCCGGATCACGTCGGCGTGATCTACTCGACCGCCTGCTGGCTCGCCCTGGCCGGGCGCGAGGACGAGGCGCTCGAGACGCTGCGCCGGGCCGTCGAGCTCGATCCGCGCACACGCGAGTGGGCGGCCGGCGACGACGATCTCGTCTCGGTACGCGACCGGCTCTGACTCGCGGCGAGCGCCGCAAGCCGTCGCGCATGCGGCGCCGGGCTGGCGCGGCCCGGAGGCCGGCTCGTGCCGGCCGGGAGCAGGTCCTACGCGCCGGGCGTCATCCGGTACGCGTCGAACACGGCGTCCAGGTTGCGCAGCGACGTGAGGAGCGAGCGGAGGGCCTTCACGTCGCCGAGCTCGGCCGTGTACCAGTTCCTGGCCATCCCGTCCTCGACTGTGCCGCCGTACGAGACGATGTTGGCACCGTGCTCCGCGAACGTGCGGGCCACGTCCTCGAGGAGCCGCGCCCGGTCCCAGCCGTCGACGGCGATCTGCACGCGGAAGCTCGACGAGGTCGTGCCGGTCTCCCACTCCACCGGGGTGAACCGCTCCGGGTTCCGCATCAGCGCCTTCACGTTCGGGCAGTCGCCGCGATGGATCGTGATGCCCCGTCCGAGCGAGATGTAGCCCTTGATGTCATCGCCCGGCACGGGGGTGCAGCACTTCGCCAGCCGGACGAGCACGTCCTCGACCCCGGGAACGACCACGCCCAGGGACTCGCCCCTGACGATCCGCTTGCGCGCGGCCGGCTTGACCGTGATCACGGGCTCGTCGTCGACCTCGTCCGTCTTGAGGCGCTGGAGCACCTTGTTGACGACGTGCCCCGTCCCGATCTTCCCCGAGCCGAGCGCGAGGTAGAAGTCCTCGGCCTTCTTGAAGCCGAGCTCGCGGATCACGGAGGCGAGGACGCTGGAGCCCTGCAGCTTGCGGTACGGCAGGTTCTGGCCCTTCAGCGCCTGGTCGAGCGCCTCCCGGCCGCGCTGCTCGGTCTCACCGCGTGTCTCGCGCTGGAACCACTGGCGGATCTTGTTGCGGGCACGGGAGGAGGCCGCGAGCGAGAGCCAGTCGCGTGACGGCCCGCGACCCGACTTCGAGGTGAGGATCTCGACGAAGTCGCCGTTCTTGAGCCGGTAGTGGAGCGGCACGATCCGCCCGTTCACCTTCGCCCCCACGGTCCGGTGGCCGACGTCGGTGTGAACGGCGTAGGCGAAGTCGATCGGGCTGGCGCCCGCGGGCAGTGTCTTCACCTCGCCCTTCGGGGTGAACACGTAGACCTCGTCGTCGAAGAGGTCGGTGCGGAGCGTCCGCATGAACTCGGCCGCGTCCTGCTCGTCGCCCTGCCAGTCCATCAGCGAGCGCACCCACGTGATCCACTCGTCGTCGCCCTTCCCCGCCTTGCCGCGCTTGTAGAGCCAGTGGGCGGCGACCCCGAGCTCCGCCTCCTCGTGCATGTCGCGCGTGCGCACCTGGATCTCGAGCGGCGTCCCGGAAGGGCCGATCACGGTGGTGTGCAGCGAGCGATACCGGTTGAGCTTCGGCATCGCGACGAAGTCCTTGAAGCGCCCCGGCATCGGCTTCCAGAGGGAGTGGATGATCCCGAGCGCGCCGTAGCAGTCGCGCGTCCCCTCCTCGCCCGAGCGGTCGACGATGACGCGCATCGCCGTGAGGTCGTAGATCTCGTTGAACTCGCGGCCCTTCTTGGCCATCTTGTCGTAGATCGAGTAGAAGTGCTTCGCGCGGCCCGAGATGGCAACCGGGATGTCCGCCTTCTCGAGCTCGAGCGCCAGGATCGTCGCCGCCTGGTCGACCTGCTCCTCCCGGTCGGCGCGCCGGTCGGCGACCATCGCCTTGATCTCGGCGTACTTGCGGGGGTGGAGGGCCTGGAACGAGAGATCCTCGAGCTCCCACTTCAGGGCGTGAATGCCGAGGCGGTGCGCCAGCGGCGCGTATACCTCGAGCGTCTCCTTCGCCTTCTGCACCTGCTTCTGCTTGCCGAGGTACTCGATCGTGCGCATGTTGTGCAGCCGGTCGGCGAGCTTGATCAGGATGACCCGCACGTCCTGGGCCATCGCGACGATCATCTTGCGGTAGTTCTCCGCCTCCGCCTGCTCCCGGCTGGAGAACTGGATCCGGGTCAGCTTGGTGACGCCCTCCACGAGCTGGGCGATCTCGGCGCCGAACTCGGCCCGGAGGTCGTCGAGCTCGGCCTCGGTGTCCTCGACGACGTCGTGCAGCAGCGCCGCGGCGATCGTCTGGCCGTCCAGATGGAGCTCGGCGCAGATGCACGCCACTCCCCACGGATGGTGGATGAAGTCCTCGCCCGAGCGGCGCAGCTGCCCCCGGTGGCGGCGCTCGGCAGTCTCGAACGCCCGTCGGATGAGGTCGCGATCGACGTCGGGGTTGTAGGTCTCGACGGTCGCGAGCAGCTCCTCGACGAGGTTCTCGTGATGCTGTTCGGCGCCTACGACCGTCATGAACCCAGTGTACGGGCCGAAGGCGCGAGTTCCCCCTAAGGGGGGAAGGAGCCCGCCCGGTCGCGACGAAGGGTGTGGATCATGCGGCTCGTGCGTGACTACCTGGAACGACGTCGGCTGCGGCGCATGCTCTTCATGCTCGCCGCCTCGACGCGACGCTGACGTCCCCGACGACCTCGGCCACCTCCTGACAGCCTGCGAATGCGGGCGCTTCCGGCCGTCCCAGGCCCGTCCCGCCCCCATGCGACAAGACGGCGCGCGATCTCATGCTCTCGAGAGGATGGCCTACGCGGCCTCCGGCAGCTCCACGGGGCCGCGCTCGAGGAGCGCACGGAAGCTGGCCGACTCGAGCAGCTGGCGCCTCACGCCGCCGGCGAGCCCGAGCTCGGCGAAGATCCGACTCGCCTCCGGCGTCCACGCCGCCTCGCCCGCTCTCCATTGCTCCACGAGCCACGCGCGCAGCTCGTCGTAGGCGTCCGGCGCGTCGAAGACCCGTCGTACGACGAGCTGTGGCGCGACGGTGCCGTTCCAGCGGTTCTCCTTGAGGCGGAAGGCGACGTCGAAGCGGGTGGCACCCTGGAGCCGATCGACCTGGGCGCCGAGCCCGAAGGCGATCGCCGAGCCTCCATCCCGCCCCTGTTGACGCACGCGGAAGCGCAGGTGCTTGCCCTCCCCGACGGCGGTCGCGCCTGTCGCCTCGATGCACGCGACGAGTAACGTCGGCTCGGGGTTTCCGAGCCCGAACGGGGCAAGCAGATCGAGCTCCTGCGCGAGCTCGAGCGTCAGCGCGCTCGCCGGGACGATCGCGTCCACGGTCGTGAGCGGGCGGAGGTCGACGTCCGCGAGCTCGATGTCCGCATGTCTCCCGAATGCCTCGGAGAACGCCTCGAGCTGCTCCGTCTCGATCGAGAGCCCGGCCGCGGCGCGGTGCCCGCCGTAGCGTCCCAGGTGTTCCGCGCACGCGCCGAGCCCGGCGTGGAGGTCGAAGTCCGCGATCGAGCGTCCGGAGCCCTTCCAGCCGTTACCGCTCCTGGCGATCAGCACCACCGGGCGGTGGAACCGCTCGACCAGGCGCGACGCGACGATCCCGATCACGCCCTCGTGCCAGCTCTCGTCCCAGAGGACGTATCCCCTCCGGTCGCGTACGGCAGCCGGCAACGCCTCGACGCGGGCGATGGCGTCGCGCAGGATCCGCTCCTCGACGCCCTGGCGATCCCGGTTGAGCTCCTCGAGCTGGGCCGCGAGCGAGCGGGCCTCGGCACGGTCCTCGGTGAGCAGGAGCTCGAGGGCGAGGTCCGGCCGTCCCAGTCGCCCGGCTGCGTTGATCCGCGGAGCCAGCCGGAAGGCGACGGCGGTCGCGTCGACGGCCGCGGGGTCGACCCGCGCTGCGTGCATGAGCGCCTGCAGGCCCGGCCGACCGGTGCGCGCGAGCGCGCGGAGCCCGGCCGCAGCAAGCGCGCGGTTCTCGTCGACGAGCGGGACGACGTCGGCGATCGTGGCCAGCGCGACGAGGTCGAGCGTGCGGGCGACGGCGGGGTGGTCGTCGCCGAGCAGCGCCCGGGCGAGCACGTGGACGACCCCCGTGCCGCAGAGCTCCCGGCAGGGGTAGCGGGAGGGCCTGGTCGCGACGACGGGGCAGTCGGGGAGCTTCTCGCCCGGCCGGTGGTGGTCGGTCACGATCACGTCGAGCCCGAGCTCCCGTGCGCGGGCGACCTCCTCGACGGCCGTGATCCCGCAATCGACGGTGAGCACGAGGTCGACGCCCTCCTCGGCGAGACGCTCGATCGTCTCCCCGGCGAGGCCGTAGCCCTCCTCGAAGCGGCTCGGCAGACGGTACTCGACGTTCGCGCCGATCTCCTCGAGCACGAGAACCGCCACGGCGGTCGCCGAGATCCCGTCGACGTCGTAGTCCCCGTGGACGCAGATCCGCTCGCCGGCGGTGACCGCCGACCGGATGCGCTCGACCGCCGTGGCCATGTCGCCGAGCGTGAAGGGGTCGTGCGCCGGCGGCGCCGCGTCGAGGAACACGCGTGCTGCGGCGGGCTCCCCGAGACCGCGGCGGACGAGCACCGTCGCCGTCGTCTGGCTCACGCCGAGCTCGTCGGCGAGCGCCTCGACACGGTCCCAGTCACACGGTCGAGTGGTCCAGCGGCCCTCCTGCATCGCCCCGCCGACGGTACGGACCGTGTCGGACGGACGTTCGTGGCCGGGGGTCGCGAATGGTTGCCTCTGACGCCTCCCCGCAGCTGCGGCCGCGAAGCCGCCGCGTTCGGGGATCGGCCGCTCCGAAGGCGGGGATCAGCGGCAGGATTCCGCTTCTGCGGAGCCCCGTCTCGCGAGCAGGATCTCTACGCGCGCCGCTCGCGCCGCTCGCGCCGGAGCTGCAGGATCACCTTGACCCACAGCATCACCACGGCGACCGTCGCTCCGAGCACGCACACCGCGATGGGCGCGAAGTACGCCATCTGCTCGATCGAGTATTTCGTCACCGCGGCGCCCACCAGCCAGATGGCGAGCACCGCGCCGATCATCCCGATCACGAGGCGGCGGTTCTTCACACACGCAGGGTAGTCCACGCCTCCGCACGTGCAGTGGTGTGCCCGGCGGCCCCCAACGCGTCGCATTCCGTCGTCCTCGGTCGCCCCGAGACCGAGGGTATCGGGGCTCCCTGCGTCCCGGGACTGCTCGGTCTGGGCCCTCCGGACACGGACGAACTGACGGAGACGTGTACTAGCCTGCGTCCGATGAGCGAGATCGCGTCGAACTACTCGTCAGGCGACGACTACACGCTCGAGTTCCTCGGGTACCGCTTCTCGTTCGGCGCGCGCGACTTCGAGGAGCGGGTCGGTGCCGCTGCCGTCAAGCTCGGCCTCGTGCCCTCGAACGACCTCGACCCGGACGAGGTCGCCGACCTCGTCGAGCTCTCGGCCGACGGGCGCATCGCGCAGTCGCGGAGCGCCCTCGGGGCGTACCTCGTCCGCAACTGGGAACGGCTGGCGCTCGTCGACGGCGAGTCGCTCGTCTACTGGCTCCGCAAGCTCGTTTTCCGGGGTGCCTACCTCGACCATCGTGTCAAGGAGGGCCTGCTCGAGATCGTCTGGGACGAGGAGAACGGCGAGTTCGCCTACGCGGAGCCGGCGGGCGGGCGCGCCCTACTCGAGCTCGCCCCGACGCCCTCGTGGCGCGCGCTCCAGTTCCGCAGCGACAGCCGCTGAACCCGCTAGAGCTCGCCGGAGTCGCCGGACCCGGTGAACCCGGGTGCCCGCTCCTGCGTCGGCGCGCCGATGCGCAGCTCTCGCACGGCGCCGAGCGGGACGATGATCTCCTCCGGATCGTCGTCGTCGCAGTGCGGGCAGAAGCTGACGAAGCCGAAGCCCGGCTCTGCCGACAGCGTCCTCAGCCGGTGGAGCGACCCGTCGACGAGCTCGAGGCTCACCTCGGCGTCCTCCAGCCCGTGCTCCTGCTTGAACGCCTCGACCCGGCGCAGGATCCGCTTGACCAGCTCGTCGAGCGGGCCGGGCATCCCGGGTGTCCAGATCGCGGTGCTCAGAACAGGCTCGTGTCGTCGCGCGTCGTGCCGAGGTGTGCCCTCCCGAGGTCGGTGATCACCCGGCCCCGAGGCGTCCGCTGCAGGAACCCGAGCTGCAGGAGGTACGGCTCGTAGACGTCCTCGATCGTGTCGGTCTCCTCGCCGAGCGCGACTGCCAGCGTCGAGAGGCCGACCGGGCCTCCACCGAACTTGACCGCCACCGCCTCGAGGAGCTCGCGGTCGACGCGCTCGAGCCCCTGCTCGTCGACCTCGAGCAGCTCCAGCGCCTCCTGTGCGACGGCGGTGGTGACGGCGCCGGAGTGCCGCACCTCCGCGACGTCGCGTACGCGCCGGAGGATGCGGTTCGCGATCCGCGGCGTGCCGCGCGAGCGCGACGAGATCTCCTCGGCCGCGTCGTCGGCGATCTCGACCTGGAGGATCCCTGCGGAGCGGCGCACGATCGTGGCCAGCTGCCCCGGGTCGTAGTAGCCGAGCCGGAAGGTCATGCCGAAGC
This sequence comes from Gaiella sp., assembly GCF_035710885.1. Classification (GTDB taxonomy): domain Bacteria; phylum Actinomycetota; class Thermoleophilia; order Gaiellales; family Gaiellaceae; genus Gaiella. The sequence goes on from NZ_DASTCS010000071.1 coordinate 7,303, forward strand.
GGTCTCGGAGGGGGGTCGTGAGCAGACCGGTCCGCGTCGTGGCGCCGACGAGGGTGAACGGCGGCAGGTCGAGCGTCAGCGTCCGCGCGGCGGCGCCCTGCCCGAAGACGATGTCGAGCCGGAAGTCCTCGAGCGCCGGGTACAGGATCTCCTCGGCGGAGCGGTTGAGGCGGTGGATCTCGTCGACGAACAGCACGTCGCGCGGCTCGAGGGCGGTGAGGATCGCGGCGATGTCCTTCTTCTCGAGCGCAGGCCCGGCCACCGTGCGCAGACCGACGCCGAGCTCCTCGCGCACGATCTGGGCCAGCGTCGTCTTCCCGAGCCCGGGCGGGCCCGCCAGGAGCACGTGGTCGAGCGCCTCGTCGCGCGCCTTGGCCGCGTCGAGCGCGATCTGCAGCTGCTCCTTGACCCTCTCCTGGCCGACGAAGTCGTCGAGCCGGCGGGGCCTCAGCGAGCGCTCCGCCTCCTCTTCCTCCGGTCGCAGCGCGGGCGCAAGGAACTGGCTCATGCGCGCTCCTGGCGGGCGGCAGCTCCCGCCGGGCGAAGCCCGGCTCCGCCGCCGCCTGACGTCGCTCGCGGCACGGTGCCGTCCGGGCCCGTCTTACGCATACTGTGCCCTCCGGCCCCGCACCGCGAGCGCCGCCCCAGGAGCGCGCATGGGCTCGCTCATCAGGGCAATCCTCATGCCGCCGCACCGCGCAGCGCGAGCCGGACGCGCTCCTCGGCCGGCAGGTCGGGATCGATCTCGGCAAGCGCCCGCTCGGCGTCGACGAGGGCGTACCCGAGCTCGACGAGGGCGTCGCGAGCGACGGCGTGGCCGGGCGCGTCACCCACGGCGGAGAGCGCGGGCTCCACGACGGTGCCGAGCTTCTCCCTGAGCTCGAGGACGATCCGCTCGGCCGTCTTCTTGCCGATGCCGGGGATCGCCTGGAAGCGCGCATGGTCGCCGAGTGCGATGGCCCGGCGCAGCTCGGCCGCAGGCGAGCCCGAGACGACCGCGAGCGCGACCTTCGGCCCGACGCCGCTGACCGTCAGCAGGTGCACGAAGAGCTCGCGCTCCTCTCCGTCCACGAAGCCGTAGAGCTGCATCGCGTCCTCGCGGACGTGGAGGTACGTCTCGACCGTCACCTCGGCGCCGGCCGTCGCACGCCGGAGAACGGCCGGCGTCGCGGCGACGAGATAGCCGACGCCGTTCACGTCGAGCACGAGGCCGTCCGGCGTGCGGCCTGCGGGTCTCCCCCGGAGACGCGCGATCACGGTCCGGCCCTCACGACGCGAGGCGGGTGAGCGGCGGCATGGACACGTGGCAGATCGCGACGGCGAGCGCGTCGGCCGCGTGCGACGTCTCGGGCTCGCAGTCGAGCGAGAGCAGCATGCGCACCATCCGCGAGATCTGGCCCTTGTCGGCCCGGCCGTACCCGCACACGACCTGCTTCACGCGCGCCGGCGCGTACTCGGTGCACGCGACCCCGGCCGACGCGGCCGCGACGAGCGCGGCGCCGCGCGCCTGCCCGACGAAGAGCGCGATGCGGGCGTCGGCACCGACGAACGACTCCTCCAGCGCGACGGCGTCCGGGGCGTGCTCGTGGATGAGGCCGGTGACCCCCTCGAAGATCGTCCTGAGGCGAAGCTCCGGGCGCTCCCTGGCGCCGGACGTCCAGCACCCGTGGTCGAGAGCCCTGATACGCCCGCCGTTTACGTGGACGATCCCGTACCCGCACGTCGCCGTCCCTGGGTCGATGCCGAGGACTTTCACGTGCAGAGGGTACGGGTCCCTCCGGACGGCAATCGTCTACGGTCCGGGCGTGGAGATCGTCGACCTGACGGCGCTCGACGGGCGCGGCCCTGCGTGGGGAACGGCCAGCGAGGAGCTGAACGCGACGCTCCTCGTCTGGCGCGCGGGCGAAGGACAGCCCGAGCACGTGAACCAACAGTGCGACGTCGCGATCCTCGCGCTCGCGGGCTCGGGCACCCTCGCAGTGGACCGCTCCGAGCATCCCCTCGCAGCCGGCTCGTTCGCGATCGTGCCCCGCGGCGCGAGCCGAAGCGTCGCCGCCGGCCCCGACGGCCTTCGCTGCCTCACCGTGCACCGCCGCAGGGGCGGTCTCCAGATCGCGCGTCTCCCCGCCTCGCCCTCGTGAACGCACCCGCGCGACGTCAGGTCGCGACGGCCTCCAGCACGGCCTCCGGGATGTCGAAGTTCGCGTAGACGTCCTGCACGTCGTCGTTCGACGCGGGGGAACCCCTGGTTCCCCCACGAGCCCCCTCCTCAGGAGGCGACGGCCTCCAGCACGGCCTCCGGGATGTCGAAGTTCGCGTAGACGTCCTGCACGTCGTCGTTGTCCTCGAGGCCCTCGACCAGCCGGACGACCTGCTTGGCGGTCGACTCCTCGGCGATCGAGACCGTGGTCTTCGGCACCATGGAGAGCCCCGCCGACTCGAGCGTGTACCCCGCGGTCTCGAGGGCCTCGCGCACGCCGGTCAGCCCCTCGGGCGTCGAGGACACGACGAAGCTCGTGCCGTCGAGCTCGACGTCGTCGGCGCCCGCGTCGGCCGCTGCGAGCACGAGCTCGTCCTCGTCCACCCCGTCGGCGTCGACGAGGACCACGCCGCGCCGCTCGAACTGCCATGCCACGGCCCCGGTCGCGCCGAGGTTGCCGCCGTGCTTGGAGAAGAGGTGCCTCACGTCGGACGCCGTGCGGTTGCGATTGTCCGTCAGCGCCTCGACGATCACCGCGACGCCCTCCGGCCCGTAGCCCTCGTAGACCACGGTCTCGAAGCTCGCGCCGTCGATCCCCTCGCCCGCGCCCTTGGCGATCGCACGCTCGATGTTGTCCTTCGGCATCGAGTACGACCGCGCCTTCTCGATCGCGTTCTGGAGCGCCAGGTTCGAGGCGGGGTCGGAGCCGCCCTCCTTTGCGGCGACCATGATCGCGCGGGAGAGCTTCGAGAACAGCTTGCCGCGCTTGGCGTCCGCCGCGCCCTTCTTGTGCTTGATCGTCGACCACTTGCTATGCCCTGACACTCGTCGCCTCCGTGACCAGCTCGAGAAACCGTTCGTGGATCCGCGGATCATCCGTGAGCTCGGGGTGGAACGACGCAACGAGCACCTGACCGTCGCGCAGGAGCACCGGCTCGCCGTCTAGCTCCGCCAGCACCTCCACGTCCTTGCCGACGTCGCGAACGCGCGGGGCGCGGATGAAGACGCCCCGGAACGGCCGCTTCTCGCCTTCGAGAGGGACGTCCGCCTCGAAGCTCGCGACCTGACGCCCGTACGCGTTCCGGTCGACGACGAGGTCGGCCAGCCCGAGGTGCGCCCGGTCGACGAGGATCATCCCGGCGCACGTGCCGAAGACCGGCCGGTCGAACGCGCGGATCGCCTCCTCGAGCCCGTAGAGCGATGCCAGCCTCGTGATCGTCGTGGACTCCCCGCCCGGGATGACGAGGCCGTCGAGGGAGTCGAGGTGCTCGGGAAGGCGCACTTCCACGACATCCGCTCCCGCCGCCCGCAGCGCGCGCGCGTGCTCGCGAAAGGCTCCCTGCAGGGCCAAGACTCCGATCCGCGGCCTCCCGTCCATCTACTCGAAGTGTAGATCGGGCCGGCTTTGCGCCTGTGCTGCGTGCGCTACCAGCCGCGAACTTCGAGACGCTCCCCCTCGGGGAGCGTGCTCGCGGAGATGCCCACCATGGGCGCCCCCAGCCCCGACGAGACCTCGGCGAGGATCTTCGGGTCGGCGTAGTGCGTCGTGGCCTCGACGATCGCCTTCGCCCGACGGGAGACGTCCTCCGCCCAGCCGTCGGAGTCGAGCTCGATGTCGCGACCGGACTTGAAGATGCCCGACCCGACGAAGACGCCGTCGGCGCCGAGCTGCATGCACAGCGCCGCGTCGGCCGGGGTCGCGATCCCGCCCGCCGTGAAGGTGACGACCGGCAGGCGGCCGTTCTCGGCGACCCAGCGGACGAGCTCGTACGGTGCCCGGTGCTCCTTGGCGGCGGCGTAGAGCTCCTCGTCGCGCAAGCCCTGAAGGTGCCGGATCGCTCCGAACACGGCGCGCATGTGCGTGACCGCGTTCACGATGTCGCCCGTCCCGGCCTCGCCCTTCGTCCGGATCATCGCTGCGCCCTCCGCGATCCGCCGGAGCGCCTCGCCGAGGTTCGTGGCGCCGCACACGAAGGGGACCGTGAAGGCGTGCTTGTCGACGTGGTGCTCGACGTCGGCAGGTGTCAACACCTCCGACTCGTCGATGTAGTCGATCTCCAGCGCCTCGAGGATCTGCGCCTCGACGAAATGGCCGATGCGGCATTTCGCCATCACCGGGATGGAGACCGCCTCCTGGATCTCCCGGATCCGCTGCGGATCCGACATGCGGGCGACGCCGCCGTCGCGGCGGATGTCGGCGGGGACCCGCTCGAGCGCCATCACCGCGCACGCGCCGGCCTCCTCCGCGATCCGCGCCTGGTCGGCGTCGACGACGTCCATGATGACCCCGCCCTTGAGCATCTCTGCGAGGCCCGTCTTGACGCGCAGCGTGCCGATCTCGGCCATGCGCTGAGTGTAGCGGGGCGCCTCGACCGTCAATCGAAGGCGAGGCGCCCCGCGGTGGAAGCCGTCAGGCCGGTCTGGGTGGCTCGTCGCCGGCGTCGTCGACGACGGTGTCGGCGGTGTCCGGGGCAGACGGTGGGGGCGGTGCCTGGGCGGGCGTGTCGTCACGGTCGACCGCGTCTCGAGCCCTCGAGGTCGCGGACGACATCTGGCTCCTGACGTCGGCCAGGCTCTCGCCCGAGGCCTGCATGTTCATCCAGGCGCCGACGACGATGATGATCGCCAGTGCGAGTCCCAGCCAGGACCAGAACGTGCGATCGACGAAGTCACCGCCCGGCTTGTCGATCCAACGAATGAACGTGAAGATGAGCAGCAGCACCGCGAGCGCGGCCGTGATCATCGACGGCGTGACTCCGACCTCGAACTCGATGTTGGCGAGGCGCAGCGCCTGCCAGACGATCAGCCCGATCGCGAGCAAACCTGCGATCCAGCCGACGCCGTGCCACATCGTGATGCCCGTGTCGGCCCCGATCGCGTCGAGCTCGTCCTCTCCCGGTCCCCCGTAGTCGAACCAGCTGAAGAACGAGACGATCAGGAAAACGATCGTCGCGCCCAGCACGAGCTTTGCGCCCGTGGTGAGCTCATTGAACTTGTCCATTTTCCGCCCGTTTCCTTTCGATGGATGGCCAATTCTCTCGTATTCGAGCACCGGATGTGAGACAGATACCACCAGCGCGGCGCGACTCCTCTCCCCACGGGCGACAACTCGCCTGCCTCGACGTTGCGTCGTGACCGGGGGCCCGAGTGCCGGGCCCCCAGCTTTCTCCCGGTGGGCGGCGCGGGCCGCCGCACCTCAGGGGAGGGGGTGGCGGCGGCTCCGCAGCCGTCCTCTCGAGGGTCGGGGTCCCCAACCCTCAGGCGGCCTGTCACCGGACCTGCCGCCCATGCGAGATACCGCGCGGACCGTCCGACTCCTCCCGGGGACGCTCGCCTTCGAGCGGAGCCGGAGAGCTGCGCGTATGGCAGAGGCCGCTAGGCCCCGCCGCGCACGGTCAGGCGAGCATCCAGACGAGGCCGACGATCAGCGTCACGACGACGAGCGTGTTGACCGCGACGAGGATCACCACGCCGAGCATCAGGGACGGGTCGCTCTCCTGGTCACCACAGCGAGTGGACAGAAGTGCCTCGGAGGGCTGCATGCCCCCGGCGGCGTACCCGGGTATCGCGTCCGCTGCGTGCTCTTCGACGGTCGTGATGACAGGTCGATCGCGGCGACGGGGCGTGGATCCACCCCCACTTCGGGGGGTCTTGTGTCATGCGGAGCGAGCCTCCGGTCGCCGTCGGGACGCCGGCGGGACTACACCTAGACCCTGACGAGGAGCGCGGCGGCGACGACCACGGCGGCGATGCCTGCCGCAGCGAGCCAGAGCCGCGGCGCCAGCCCCCGCTGTCGGCGTCGCTTCCTACCTCCGGTGAGAAGCTCCATCGGCCCTCGCTCGGGGTTCCTCGGCACCACCGTCCGCCCGTGCCGGCGACGTGGACAGGCAGACGCCGAGATCGAGCTCCGACAGCTGCGGCCAGCCGGAATCGGGATCGCCGACCTCGTGGTCGGGCCTCACCTCTGCGCCGGCTCGCACTTCATGATCGTCGGTGGACACGATCCGCTCCCCCCTGGTGACGCTGTCGATGATGAGCGTGTATACCCGCCGTCCGCGATCCTCATGCACGTTTCCCGCAGCCGCTCCGCGCACCTCTTGTTCCCTGCGCGTGCCCCTCGTGCGGGTAGGGGAAGTCGGGTCGAACGTCCAGTCCACCGGCGCCGCACGCGCGATAGAAAACCTGGTCGGGCGGCCCCGCCGCGCGCAGGGGGGATACGGGTCGCGCAGCGGGGCCGTCTACAGACAAGCACGTTCGGCGTGAGCCCGGCATCCCCCCGGCGTCGGATGATGGGCCCGCCTGGACTCGAACCAGGGACCTACCGATTATGAGTCGGCTGCTCTGACCAGCTGAGCTACGGGCCCGCTTCGCACCAGCGTAGAGCCTCCGTCCGCTAACCGGGTCATCGCTTGCGCGCGACCTCTCTGCCGCGCTGCTGACACAATGCGGTCGGATGGCGAGCGCACCCGGGCCAACCGAGGCGACACTGGGCTCCGTCCCGAACGGCGGCTCGATGAAGACCTTCCATCGAGAGACGCACTTCCGCACGGCGGGCGGGCTCTCGGTGACGGACATCACCGAGCAGGTGCAGGAGGCGGTCCGCGAGAGCGGTGTCCGCGACGGCGTGTGCTGCGTCTACTCGCCGCACACGACCTGCTCGGTGCGCGTCAACGAGTACGAGCGCGGCTTCCTCGAGGACTTCTCGGTCCTGCTCCGGCGGCTCGTCCCGACCGAGCACTACTACGCGCACGACGACTGGGACAGGCGCACCGAGAACGTGTCCGAGGAGGACATGGAGGCCTCGAACGGCCACTCGCACTGCATGTCGATGCTGATGGGGCCGGCGGGCGAGTCGATCCCCGTGCGGGACGGCGTCCTGTGCCTCGGCCGCTGGCAGCGCGTGCTGTTCCTCGAGCTCGACCGCGAGCGCGACCGCCGCTGGCTCGTCCACGTCGTCGGCGTCTGACGACGCAGGGAACCCTGGTTCCCCCACGAGCCCCCTCCTCGGGCTCGGCATCGACAGGCACGCTGGCCTCCCGGGCGGCAAGGCCGCCCTCCGGCCGCGAACCGAGGCGAATCTCGAGCGGCCGAACCAGCCTGACTCGATGCTCTCCCATCTAGGGTTGCCGACGTGGGCGCGGTCGAGAACCTCCTGATCGGCGGCGAGCGGGTGCCGTCCGCGGAGGGCCGCACCTTCGAGACCGTGAACCCCGCGACGGGCCAGGTGTTCCGGACCGTTGCGGAGGCCGGGCCCGAGGATGCCGACCGCGCCGCGCGGGCCGCCGCGAGGGCGTTCGAGGACTGGGGCGTGCGCACGCCGGTCCAGCGCGCGAAGGTGCTCTACCGCTGGGCCGACCTGATCGAGGAGCATGCGGACGAGCTCGCGCTGATCGAGACGCGCGACATGGGCATGGCGATCGGCGACGCGCGCTGGTGCGCGGGCAACGCCGCGGCGGTCATGCGCTACTACGCGGGCGCGGTCGACAAGTTCTTCGGCTCGACGATCCCCGTCGACCGCGACGGCATCGTTCTCACCTTCCGCGAGCCGATCGGCGTCGCGGCGCTGATCACGCCGTGGAACTTCCCGCTGAACATCGGCAACTGGAAGACGGCGCCGGCGATCGCGGCCGGGAACACCGTCGTGCTGAAGCCCGCGAGCCTCTCCCCTCTCTCCGTCCTTCGCTATGCGGAGCTCGGTCTCGAGGCGGGGCTCCCCCCGGGCGTGCTCAACGTCGTCCCGGGCCCCGGAGGCGCGGTGGGTGACGCGCTCGTCGAGCATCCGCTCGTCGGCAAGGTCGGGTTCACCGGCTCGACCGAGGTCGGGATCGAGATCGCGCGCAAGGCAGCCGGCACGGTCAAGCGCGTCACGCTCGAGCTCGGGGGCAAGAGCGCCTGCATCGTCTTCGCAGACGCGGACCTGGCGAAGGCGGGGCGGCTGGCACCGTTCTCCGTCTTCGAGAACGCCGGTCAGGACTGCTGCGCCCGCTCCAGGCTGCTCGTCGAGGCCTCGGCCCGGGAGGAGCTGCTCGAGCACTACGTCGCCGCGACGCGGGAGATCGTCGTCGGAGATCCCGAGTCACCGGAGACCCAGGTCGGCCCACTCGTCTCGGCCGGGCAGCGGGAGACCGTCGAGGGGTACATCGCCCGTGGAGTCGACGAGGGGGCGACGGTGCTGGAGGGCGGCTCCCGGCCGGACGACAGGGCGCTCGCCGGCGGCTTCTACCTCCGCCCCACGGTTCTCGGGGACTGCACGAACGAGATGGTGGTCGCGCGCGAGGAGATCTTCGGGCCTGTCGTCTCGGTGATCACGTTCGAGACCGAGGAGGAGGCGGTCCGCCTGGCGAACGACACGCCGTACGGCCTCTCCGGGTCGCTGTGGACACGCGACGGCGCACGTCAGCTCCGCGTCGCCCGCGCTCTCCGAACCGGGGCGATCGGCGTGAACTCGAACAGCTCGGTCTTCCCCCAGGCGCCGTTCGGCGGCTACAAGCAGTCGGGGGTCGGCAAGGAGCTCGGCATGGACGGGCTCGTGCACAACACCGAGCTGAAGAGCGTCTTCGTCTCGACGGAGCCCTAGCTGGACGGGGGCGAGCCGGGCTCCTGGCCGTCGGCGGTCGGAGTCGTCTCCTCCGGAGTGACGGCGTCCGGTTCACCGGGCGTCGCCGCCTGGCGGCGCGCCTCTTTCTTCTCCTGCTTGCGCGCGCGCCGGTCACGGACCGCCTGCTCGCGCATCATCTTCGCCATGGTCATCTGTCGCTTGGATCGCATCGGCGTGGTGTCCTCTCCTCGGGGATGGTGGCCGGAGGGCGCGGCGGCGGCCCGCCGTCCGGGGTCAGTCGGTGTCCAGCGGCGCGCCGCAGGACGCGCAGCCTGTCGCGATCTGCCAACGGCCCCCGCTCGTGCTCGGGTAGTGCCGCCACGCGCAGACCGGGCAGTCGATCCACGGTGCCGGGATCGGGCGTGATCGCGTCGTCCCGGGCTGCACCGCGTTGAACGGCCCGATCGGCGTGGGCCGTTGGCCCGAGCCGCGCGCCGGATCGAGCGGTGTCACGACGCGAAGCCTCGTCGGTCGCGGTGGGCGGGCCGGGCGGCGCCTGGGAACCTCAATCTCACGACCTTGCTGTCGAGGCACGTGTCCCGAATCCGCAGGACGGCTCGGGCGTTACCACCGAGGTGCCGGCAACCGCCGGCATCACCTCGGCTGCGGCCAGCCTAGCATCGGGTCAGCGGGATTCCAGAGCCAGCGCCGCCCGGAACGCCTGCTCGACCTCGGCCTCGGACCAGTCGTGACAGTCGACCTCGAGGTTGTACGACTGCTCGCCGGTCGCGCTCGTGACGAGTGCGGGCAGATCGCCCTCGGTCACCCCGGCGTCCCGGAGAGTCGGAAAGCCGACGTCCGCGAGGATCCGGCGTACGGCCCGTACGGCACGTGAGCCGTCCGTGGAGTCGTCGGCGGGCTCGCCCAGGGCATCGGCCACCCGCTCGAGGCGGTCGGCGCAGTCCGCGCGCGTGAGGTCGAGGGTCTCGGCGAGGACGAGGCCGACCGTCAGGCCGTGCGGCAGGTGCTTCACGCTCCCGAGCGCCTGCCCCAGCGCGTGATCGGCAGCGCAGTCGGAGAGGTTCATCGCGAGCCCCGCGATCAGGCTCGCGCAGGAGAGGCGCCGTCGGGCGTCCTCGTCGCCCCCGTCGGCGACCGCCTCGCGGACCGACCGCGCGGCGTGCCGGCAGGCCTCCAGCCCGAACGCCACGGAGAGCGGCGACGAGTTCGCCACGGTGCAGCCGCCGATCGCCTGCGCGATGGCGTCGACACCGGAGTGGGCTGTCGGTGCCGGCGGGAGCCCGTGTGTGAGCACCGGGTCGACGAGGGCGTGCTGGGCTCGCATGTCCGGATGCCCGAAGCCGATCTTCCGGTCGCCGGCGGTATCGGTGAGGACGCTCGCGCCGGAGACCTCGCTTCCCGTCCCCGCCGTCGTCGGGCAGAGGACCAGCCCGATGCGCGGCGGCTCGGGCGTGCGCGCGCCGCTCGCGTAGTCGGAGGCCTCTCCGCCCTGGTCGGCCACGATCCTGGCGGCCTTCGCCACGTCGAGCGCCGAGCCGCCGCCGATGCCCACGACCGCGTCCAGCGCCCGGCCCCGCACCCGCCCGGCGAGCTCGTTCGCCAGGGTGAACGTCGGCTCGCCCGGACCCTTGACGATGCGCTCGACCCGGACGCCGGCGCTCTCCACCGCACGCAGCGCCGCCACGACGTCCGAGTGCTCGGCGACGGGCTCCTCGACCACGACGAGCGCTGCCGTCGCGCGAAGCGACGCCAGCGCGTCCCCCAGCTCGGCGATGACGCCGTCCCCGAAGGCGATCTTCACCGGCAGCTGGGAGTGGAACGCGGTGACGGGCGCCGTCACGGGATCGCGGCCCTGGGCGCGGAGCGCTCCGCCCGATAGTGCCGCGCCTCGGCGACGAGAGCCTCGAACAGGCGCTTGTCCTCTTCCATCTCCGGATGCCAGAGCACCGCGACGGCAAATCGCTTGTCGGGATCCTCCAGGCCCTCCAGCGAGCCGTCCTCGGCCCAGGCGGTCTCGACGAGGCCCTCCCCCACCCGGCCGACACCCTGGTGGTGGCTCGACTGGACGCTGTCGTGGCGCGGTCCCAGGATCTCGGCGAGCTTCGTCCCCTCCTTCACCTCGACGGGATGCTCGGAGAACGCGCCGAGCACCTCGCGGTGGCCCTCGTGGCCGAGCGACTCGGGCAGGTGCTGGACGAGGTCGCCTCCGCGCGCGACGGTGAGGAGCTGGAAGCCGCGGCAGATCGCAAGCGTCGGCACGTCGCGCTCGAGGGCCCGCCGGAGGAGCGCCAGCTCGCCCGCGTCGCGGCGCGCCTGCGCGGGGTCGGTCTGCTCGTGGCGCTCGGCTCCGTACGTCTGTGGATCGATGTCGATCCCGCCCGAGAAGACGACGCCGTCGAGGACGTCGAGTGTCTCGTCGACCGCCTCCACGCTCGGCGGCACGACGAGTGCCCGGCCTCCGGCCCGCTCGACCGACTCGACGTAGTGGAACGGCACGAGCGCGGCCGGAAGCTCCCAGGCGCCCCAGCGCGCGGGCTGCGCGTAGGACGTGATCCCGATCATCGGCCGGTCGGCCACGGCTCAAGCCTACGCAACACCCACGGCGAATCCGTAGCTCCCCGCACGCCCGATCGCGCCGTTTGCGGATGCGGTGGCGGCGCGGGCGCGCGAGGCTGGGCGAGAAAGGAGGTGCGTGATGAAGACCATCCTCCTCGCCTACGAGGAGCGACCGGTTGCGCGGCGCATCCTCGAGCGCACCGCGGAGCTGGCGAAGGCCCTCTCGGCGAAGGTGCTCGTCACGAGCGTCGCCCCGGTGCTGCTCACGAGAGGCCAGGGCCCGTGGGATCCCGCCGATCCCCCTTCGCGGCATCGGAAGGAGGTCGACCACGCCGTCGCCCGGCTCACCGAGCTCGGCCTGACGGACGTGGAAGCGGTGGTGACCACCGGCGACCCGAGCCATGCGATCGTCGAGTTGGCCGACGAGAGGAAGGCCGACCTGATCGTGCTGGGCGCGCACGAAGGCGGCCTCGTCTCGCGCGTGATCGAGGGCTCGGTCGGCGACGCGGTGGCGCATGCGGCGCACACCGACGTGCTGATCGTCCACTGAGCTTCGCCGGCGCCTGACACCGGGCAGGGTGTCAGGCGCCGTCCCCCGGCTCGAGCCGAGCGGCGAGCACGCCCCGCTCGACGTCGGTGAGCGGCCGGGAGCGACCCGTCTCGGGGTCGCGCGCGACGAGCACGGCCTCGGCCTCGGCCGAGAGGGAGCCGTCGACGGTCACGATCTCCTCGCGCAGCGTCAGGCTCGAGGTGCCGATGCGCGTGAGGCGGATGCGGACGAGCACGGCGTCGTCTTCCTGCGTCAGCTCGCGGCGGAAGTCGATCGCGACGCGGGCGAGGACGTAGTCCCACGGGTCGCCTGCGTCGCCGAGCGCGCGCACCATCCACTCGTCGCGGCCCTCTTCGAGGTAGGTGGCGTAGACCGCGTTGTTGACGTGGCGGTACGCGTCCAGGTCGCGCCAGCGGATCTCGATCCTCTTCTCGTGGGTCATCAGTAGGCGAGCCCCTCGCGGCGCAGCATGGTCCCCACCGTACGACGGAGAATGTCCAGGTCGCGCCGGACGACCTCCCAGCCGGACCCGGACGCGAGCAGCTCGACGTACGCCAGGTCGAGCTCCTCGGATGCCACGTCGTGCCCTTTCTCGACCTGGGCGGGGCCGGTCCATCCCGCGATCGCGCGAAGCCGGTAGTCGAGGCCGCGCGCGAGCTGCCGCTCGACGAGCTGCTCGGGCTGCGGGCGGGGCCCCACGAGGCTCATCTCCCCACGCAGGACGTTGACGAGCTGCGGGAGCTCGTCGAGGTACATCGGCTTCAGCACGCGGCGGCCGGCCCAGGTGAGATTGGCGGCGTCCGCCTCGAAGGGCCGGACATGGCCCGCCGCCTCGACGAGCACGCTCTCGCGCAACGTACGGAGCTTGAGCAGTTCGAAAGGGCGGCCGCGTGTGATGCGCCGCTCCCGGTAGATGAGGCGCCCGCGGTCCTGCGGGCAGCGCAGCATGTCGACGCCGATTGCGCCGAGCACCACCGCCCACACCGGCGTGAGCGCGACGAGCAACGACCCCGAGACGGCGACGTCGAGGGCCCGCTTCGCCCGTGGCAGCCGCAGGGGGTCAGATGCGCTCGAAGTAGCGCTTTCTTTCCCAGTCGGTGACGAAGCGATCGAAGAGCCCCTGTTCGGTGCGTGCGTAGTTGAGGTAGTGGTCGACGACCTGGTCGCCGAAGGCGGCGCGCGCCATCGACCCCTGCTCGAGCGCCGCGATCGCCTCTCTCATCGACGAGGGGAACCGCTCCGAGTCGGACTCGTAGGCGTTGCCCTGCAGCGGCGGCGGTGCCTCCAGGCCCTGCTCGATCCCGTGCAGGCCTGACGCGATCATCGCAGCGAACGCGAGGTAGGGATTGACGTCGCCGCCCGGGATCCGCGTCTCCACGCGCCTCGCCGTGCCGTGGCCGACGACCCTGTAGCCGCACGTCCGGTTGTCGTGGCCCCACGCGAGCGTGGTCGGCGCCCAGCTTCCCGCTGCGTAGCGCTTGTACGAGTTGATCGTGGGTGCGAAGAAGACCGCGAGCTCCTTCGCGCACGCGATCTGACCCGCGAGCCACCGGCCGAAGAGCACCTCGTCGTCCGCGAACGCCGGCTGGTCGCCGCGGAAGAGCGACGAGTGGATGTGGCACGAGTTGCCGATCCAGCCCTCGAACGGCTTGGCCATGAAGCTGATCGAGCGTCCGTGCAGGAAGGCGATCTCCTTGGCCCCGTTCTTGTAGATCGCGTGGTTGTCGGCCATCGTCAGAGCGTCCGAGAACCGGAAGTTGATCTCCTGCTGGCCGGGCCAGGCCTCCCCCTTCGAGGCCTCCACTCGCATCCCCGCCTCCTGCATCCCGTTCCTGATCGCGCGGAGCAGCGGCTCGTCGTAGGTCGTGGCCAGGATGTGGTAGTCGAGGATGTACGGCACGGTCGGCGTCAGGCCCGTGTACCCGTTGGCGTGCGCCTCGGCGAAGGTCTCCTCGAGGAGATAGAACTCGAGCTCGGAGCCCATCATCGGCGTGAGCCCGAGCTCCGCCGCGCGCTCGATCTGGGCGCGAAGCACCTGTCGCGGGGACGGCTGCACCGGCGAGCCGTCGTGCCACTGGACGTCGCCGAGCACGAGCGCGGTCCCCTCGAGCCAGGGGACCCGCCTCAGCGTCGCCAGGTCGGGGCGCATGCCGAAGTCGCCGTAACCCTGCTCCCAGCTCGCGATCTCGTAGCCCGGCACGGGGTCCATCTCCATCTCGAGCGCGAGCAGGTAGTTGCACCCCTCGACCGGGTGCTCCGCCTCCATCTCCTCGACGAAGAACTCGGCGTGAAGGCGCTTGCCGAGCAGGCGCCCCTGCATGTCGGTGAAGGCGACGACGACCGTGTCGACCTCGCCGGTCGCGGCGAGCGCCTTCAGCTCCGCGAAGGTCAGCATGGCGGCGATCCTATTCCGTCCGCCTCGCGGACGACACTCGCTGATCGTTGACATGTCTTGACACGAGGAACGCCGCATAGGTGAATACCCCGTTCAAACCCCCACAAGGAGGCAGGCGATGAGCACAGGGCCCGCGGGCGGCGGGTACCACACCTCGGAGGACGAGCAGATCCTCCACCGGCTCGGCTACGCGCAGGAGCTGTTCCGCGCGATGGGCGGGTTCCAGAACTTCGCGATCAGCTTCACGATCATCTCGATCCTCGCCGGCTGCCTCACCTCGTACGCGATCGCCTTCAACAACGGCGGTCCCATTGCGATCTCCTGGGGTTGGCTGTGGGTCGGGACGATGAGCACGATCATCGCCCTCGCGATGGCCGAGATCGCCTCGGTCTTCCCCACGGCCGGAGGCCTCTACTACTGGTCGTCCAAGCTCGGCAGCCCGGCGTGGGGCTGGTTCACGGGCTGGTTCAACCTCGTGGGCCAGATCGCCGTGACCGCCGCGATCGGGTACGGGCTCGCGATCTTCTCGACCGCGCTCCTGAACTTCTGGTTCGACTACCCGAACACGAAGGAGTGGACGCTCCTCACCTACTCCGTCGTGATGATCATCGCCGTGGTCATCAACCTGTTCAACGTCCGGTTCACGTCGATGCTCAACACGATCTCGGCGTACTGGCACATGGTGGGCGTCGCCTTCATCGTGCTCGTCCTGATCATCGTCCCGGATCAGCACCGGTCGATCGGCTTCGTCTTCACGGACACGCTGAACAACTCGGGCTTCTCCGGGACGAACTTCGGCAGCATCATGTTCTGGTACGTCTTCGGGATCGGGCTCCTGATGTCGCAGTACACGATCACGGGGTTCGACGCCTCGGCCCACCTCGCCGAGGAGACGCACCAGGCCTCGCGGATGGCCGCGGTGGGCATGTACATGTCGGTCGTCGCATCAGTCGTGTTCGGGTGGATCCTGCTTCTCGCCGTGACGTTCGCCGTCCCGGACGTGGAGGGCGTCGTCGCCGCGGGCAGCAATGCGGTGATGTACATCTGGCAGGCGTCGATGAGCCAGAACTGGGCGGAGATCCTCCTGCTCATCTGCTGCATCGCGCAGATGTTCTGCCTCACGGCCTCGGTCACGTCCGCGTCCCGGATGATGTTCGCGTTCTCGCGCGACGGCGCGATCCCCGGGCACAGGCTCTGGCGCCAGGTGGGCCGTAACCGCGTCCCGCAGCTCGCGGTGGTCGCAATCGGCTTCCTCGCCTGGGCGCTGATGATCCCGACGTACTGGAACGCGTTCGTGGGCTATCTCGTGGGCACCTCGATCGCGGTGATCGGGCTGTACATCGCGTTCATCCTCCCGGTGATCCTCCGGTATCGCATCGGCGACGCCTGGGAGCCGGGCGCCTGGAGCCTCGGCAAGCACTACAAGTGGATCGACCCGATCGCGATCGTCTGGGTGGCGATCATCTCGGTCTTGTTCATGCTCCCGATCTCGCCCGCGGGCATCCCGTTCAAGGACGACCCGGGCTTCAACTGGGACGTCGTGAACTACGCACCGGTCACCGTCCTCGGCGCGCTGCTGTTCTTCGGCGGGTGGTGGGTCATCTCCGCGAAGAACTGGTTCAAGGGCCCGGTGCGCATGGGCACCGAGGAAGAGCTCGAGGCTCTGGAGGAGAGATCGCTCGGGCAGTTCGACCTCCCGACGGAGGGCGAGCCGGCCTAGCGAACGTCTCAGAGGCGTGCGAACGAGGGGCGCCCGCAGGCGCCCCTCGTCGTTCATCGGCCGAGCGCGGCCACGAACGCGGGCTCGGCCGCCGTGCGCTCCAGGCGCTCGAAGTGCTCCGCCGCGTACCCGTCGAAGTCGAAGTCGAGCTCGGAGACGACGCTCTGCACGACCCCCCACATCGCCTCCCGGAAGTCGGACATGAAGCGCATCAGGTCGAGCGCCGCGAGGGCGTCGGGATGCGCGTCGCCCGCGTAGGCCGCGAGGAGCACCGCCCGGGCGCCGGCGTCGAGCTCGTGGTTGATCGAGAAGTTCGCCAGGTCGAAGAACGGGTCGCCCATCCCCGCGTACTCCCAGTCGACGATCCGGAGCCGCTCGCCGTCGTCGATCACGTTCGCGTTGAGGAGGTCGTTGTGACACGGGCGTGGAGGCTGGCCGGCGCGCAGGCCCGCGATCCTCCTCGCCAGATCGTGCGCGTCGGCGAACGCGACCGGCAATGACGCGCCGCGGTCGAGCGCCGTGCCGCGGTACGTCTCGACGACCTCCAGCGCGTCGAAGCGTCCGGGGATCGGCGGCGCCTGGTGGACGGCGCGGAGCGTCGCGGCGACCCGCGCGAGCTGCGCCGGCTCCCGGAGACGTTCCGGCGGGGGGATCGAGCCGTCGATGAACCGTGTGACGAGCCAGCCCTCCGGCTCGACGAAGTCGACCACCTCGGGCCCGACGCCCACCGCCGCCGCGGCCCGCGTGGCCGCGAGCTCGACGTGGCGATCGATGCCGAGCAGGTCGGTGTCCTTCCCGGCAACGCGGAGGACGAACACTCCCTCCGCCCGCGTCACCTTGAGGTTGTGGTTGGTGATGCCGCCGCCGAGCACCTCCCACGTCGACCCGCCGGCGGGCCAGACCCGCTCGACGGCGGCCGCCAGCGTGGCGCTCACGCGCGGACCCGCTCGCCCGACGGGTCGTGGAGCGGCTCGTCGACGACGACGCCGTCGATCCACTCCCCGAAGATCTCCACGGCGACCTCGCTGCCCACGCCGTGCTCCGAGGGGAGGTAGGCGAACGCGATCGAGGCCCCGACCGTGTACCCGTAGCCGCCGCTCGTCACCCGGCCCACGGGCTCGCCCCCGACCCGGACGGGCTCGGAGCCGAGCGCGACGGCGCGGGGCTCGGCGAGCGTCAGGCAGCGCAGGCGGCGCTCCGGCTCGGCCGCCGCGACGAGTGCGTCTCGTCCGACGAAGTCGCCCTTGTCGAGCTTCACGGCGAATCCGAGCCCGGCCTCGTACGGCGTGTCCTCCGGCGAGATGTCGGCACCCCACACGCGGTACCCCTTCTCGAGGCGCAGCGAGTCGATCGCCTTGTATCCCCCTGCGACGAGGCCGTGGTCCCGGCCGGCGGCCCACAGCTCGTCCCACAGCCGCGCGCCGAACTCGGCCGGACAGTACAGCTCCCAGCCGAGCTCGCCGACGTACGTCACGCGGACGGCGAGGCAGGGCACGGGGCCGACCGCGAGCTCGCGCGCGGTCATGTAGGGGAAGGCGTCGTTCGACAGGTCTGTGACCGTGAGCGGCTGGAGCACCTCTCGGCTCGCAGGCCCCCAGAGGCCGAAGCACGACGACGCGGAGGTCACATCGGTGACGTGCACGGAGCCGTCGCCGGGCGCGTGCTGGCGGATCCACGCTGCGTCGTGCTGGCCGAACGCCGTCCCCGTCACGATCCTGAACCAGTCCTCCCCGAGGCGCGTCACCGTGAAGTCGCACTCGATGCCGCCGCGCGGGTTGAGCATCTGCGTGTACGTGACGCGCCCCTCCTCGCGTGCGACCCTGTTCGCGCAGAGGCTCTCCAGGAAGTCGGCTGCGCCGTCCCCGGAGACGTCGAGCTTGGCGAACGACGACTCGTCGAACAGCGCCGCGCCCTCGCGGCACGCGCGGTGCTCGACGCCGATCGCCGGGGACCAGAGCTTCCCCGCCCAGCCGCGCGGGCGAAGTGACTCGTCCCCGGCTGCGGCGTTCGGCTCGAACCAGTTCGCCCGCTCCCAGCCCGACTTCTCCCCGAACACGGCACCGAGCTCGCGCAGCCGGGCGTTCGCCGACGACAGGCGCAGCGGCCGCCCTGCCTCGCGCTCGTGGCCCGGGTACTCGACGTCGTAGTACGTCTCGTAGATCTCCCTGGTGCGCGCGACGGTGTAGTCCCGCGAGCGATAGGCCGAACCGAAGCGCCTGGAGTCCATGTGCCAGACGTCGAGTGAGGGCGTCCCCTCGACGATCCACTCGGCCACGAGCTTGCCCATGCCGCCGGCGCCCGCGAGCCCGTGGGCACAGAACCCGGCCGCAACCCAATAGCCGCGCAGGTCGGAAGGGCCGAGGATGAACTCGCCGTCGGGCGTGAACGCCTCGGGGCCGTTGATCAGCCGCACGACCTCCATTTCCTCCAGCGAGGGGACGCGCACGATCGCGTTCTCCATCAGCTCCTCGAAGCGCGGCCAGTCCTCCTCGAGCAGCTTGCCGTTGAAATCGGGCGGGATGCCGTCGAGCGACCACGGCGCGCAATGCCGCTCGTAGCCGCCCATGATCAGCCCGCCCGACTCGGGCCGGAAGTAGACGAGCAGGCTCGGGTCGCGCATCGTCGGCATGTCGAGGGGCAGCCCCGAGGGCTTCAGGACGAGGTACTCGTGGGCCATCGGCACGACCGGCACGGTCACCCCCGCCAGCGCACCGAGCTCGCCCGCGAACATGCCGCCGGCGTTGACGACGACCTCCGTCTCGATCGCCCCTCGCTCGGTCTCGACCGCCGTGACGCGGCCGCGATGGGCGCGGACTCCGGTGACCCGGGTGCTCGTGGCGACCTCCGCACCGCGCCTGCGCGCGCCCTCGGCGAGGGCGAACGTCAGCTGGCTCGGGTCGATGTACCCGTCCGTCGGGAGGTACGCGGCGCCGAGCACGCCGTCGGCCGTCATCGGAGGGAACAGCTCCTGGGCCTCCGCGGCGGAGATCAGCTCGAGCGCGAGCCCGAAGGTCTTCGCCCACCCGGCCTGGCGGGCGATCTCCTCCATGCGCTCCTGCGACGAGGCGAGCCGCAGGGAGCCGACCTCGCGCCAGCCGGTCGCGAGGCCGACCTCTGCCTCGAGCGTGCGGTAGAGGTCGACGCTCTCCATCATCATCCGGGTGAGCGAGAGCGACGAGCGGAGTTGGCCGACAAGGCCCGCCGAGTGGAACGTGGAGCCGCTCGTCAGGTCCGCACGCTCGACCAGGACGACGTCGTCCCAGCCGAGCCGCGTCAGCCAGTAGAGGACCGAGCAGCCCCCCACTCCGCCGCCGATCACCACCGCCCTCGCGCTCGACCGCACCACGCCTCCGTCTTCGCTGCCGACGCCCGCTACGCGGAACCTAGACCGTTGCCCGCGAGGTCGTCGCGGCACCCGAGGGGGGCCGCCGACCGATCGTCGCTCAGACCCAGGCGCCGCCGTTCTGGTCGATCGTCTGGCCCGTGACGCCACGGGCGTCCGGGGACAGGAGCCAGGCGACGGTGCCCGCGATGTCCTCGGGCTGCGACATCCGGCGCAGCGGCACCTGGAGCATCGCGTCGTGATATGCGTCCTCCCGGGTCACGCCGCCCGCCGACGCAGCCGCGGCGAGGCCCTGCCAGGCCATGTCCGTGTCGACCCAGCCGGGACAGATCGCATTGACCTGGACCTCGGCCGGGGCGAGCTCGGCCGCGAACGAGCGGACGAGACCGAGAAGGCCCGCCTTCGAGGCGCTGTAGCCGGTGTACCCGGCCACGGCGATCCGGGCGAGGATGGAGGAGATGACGACGATGTGACGGGCGTCGGGCCCGGGGGCGAGGTGTCGCAGCACCGCACGCACGCAGTAGTACGTGCCGTTGACGTTCGTCCGGACGAGGTCGTCGAAGCGGTCGCCGCCCTCGTCGGAGTCGCCGTTCGGGCCGCCGATCCCGCTCGCTGCGACGAGAGCGTGGATCGGCCCGAGCGATCTCGCCGCGCGTTCCATGGCTCCCTCCACCTCCGCGCGGTCACGGATGTCGCACGGCTCCACCCGGGTCGGGCCCGTGGCCGCCGCCGCAGTCGCCTCGAGCGGCTCACGGCCTCTGGCGAGGAGCGTCACCGAGGCGCCCTCGCGGGCGAGCCGCAGGGCGATCGCGCGTCCGATCCCCGTGCCGGCCCCCGTCACGACGACGTGCTTCCCCGTCATCCGATCCCCCACGTGCGTTCGAGTTCGCAATTTGCGGCCTTTCCGTGATCGGTTCTCCTTGCGGGCACCGCCGCGACAGCGTAGATTGCCGCTGCGCCGAGCACGGGACGCGAGTAGGACGAAGCTCTCCCGGGAGGCCGTACGCGGAAGCGGAAGGTCAGCCGGGGAAGTGGACGAAAGCGCACCCGGCTCGGCGAATCCTTGGTCCCGTTTATGTAGAGCACATGCGGCTCTACGCAAGTATGTGCGCCTTGTAAAGAAAAGATCGCAAACAGCGATCTTCTTGTTTCCCACACTGCTTGACGATCACCTCCTGACGGTCTAGTGTCCTGGGTGCACCGAGGAAGGAGCGCCCGAGGTCGATGGCTCTCCGACAGGCAAACGCTTCGGCGGAGGTCGGTCGGCAAGCCGGACGAGGGAGCACCGGCCTCGGTGCATTCTTGCGTTGATTTCGCGCTCTCGAGGCGAATCCATCGCGAAAAGACCCCGCGGCCGGTAATTGTCGCAATTTGCGATCTCGTCGCGTTCGGAGCGCTTGACGGTCGTGGAATTCGCCGGTAGGTTTCCGAGTGCACCGAGCACGGAGCGCCGAAGGACGAAGGCACTCCCGCCCGGCAGTCGCTTCGGCGAAGGTCGATCGGGTGAGCTGGACGGAGGCGAGACCGACTCGGTGCGCTTCTTTGGTCCGCGAGCGGGATTCCGCCGAGCGGAATCCCGCCGCTCGGACCCCCGCCTGCGGCGGGGCGGATCCCTGAAGGCGCCGGCTTCGCCGCCGCAACGACGCGTCGTACCGAAGCGAGTCGAACGCAGCTCGCCGCATCCCCGCAGGAGCGGGATCCCGCCGCTCGGACCCCCGCCTGCGGCGGGGAAGATCCCTGAAGGCGCCGGCTTCGCCAGCATCCGCCGCGGCGCGTCGATGCCGTTCGAGCCGGGCGAGTCGAAGGCAGCTCGCCGTATCCTCGCCGAGTGCGTCGCATCGTGGCCGTCACGGGGTCGATCGTGTTCCTCGACGCGATGCTGTTCGGGGCGATCATCCCCCTCCTACCGAGGTTCGCGGACGACTACGACCTGACGAAGCTCGAGGCCGGGATCCTGCTCGGCACGTACGGGGCGGGAGCCCTCGTCGGCGGGATCCCCGGAGGCATCCTGGTCGGCCGGGTCGGGCCCAAGCGCGGTGTCCTGGCCGGGCTCCTCGTGCTCGCCCTGGCGAGCTTCGCGTTCGCGCTGGCGGGCGGGCCTGTCGCCCTCGGCGCGGCGCGGTTCGCCCAGGGCGTCTCCAGCGCGACGACCTGGGCCGGCGCACTCGCGTGGGTCGCGGTCAGCGTGCCGCGCGAGCGCCGCGGTCAGGCGCTCGGCAGCGTGTTCGGGCTGGCGGTGTTCGGGTTCGTGGTCGGGCCGATGTTCGGCGGTGTCGCGGACGTCGTCGGGATCCGGCCGTCGTTCGCACTCGTCGCGCTCGTGGCGGCCGGGCTCGCGGCGGGCATCGCGACGATCGAGGCGCCGGCGCGGGAAGAGGCCCGCCCGGGAGCGGCAAAGCGGGCGGTCCGCGATCGCGCCTTCGTCGGAGGCCTCTGGCTCAACACCCTGCCGGCCCTCTTCTTCGGGGCGCTGGACGTCCTCGTGCCGCTGCGCCTCGACGACGCCGGCTATGGCGCGCTGGCGATCGCCGCGGTGTTCTTCGCCGCCGGTCTCGTGGAGGTCTTCGTCAACCCGTTCGTGGGGCGCGTCTCGGACCGCCACGGGCGGCTGCTTCCGGTGCGTGTCGCGCTCGCCGCCTCGATCGTCGTGGCCGCCGCTCTCGCGCTCGCGACCGAGCCGATCGTCGTCGCGGTGCTCGTCGTGGCCGCGTCCGTCACCTTCGGGGGCTTCTACACCCCGGGGATGTCGCTCGTCGCCGATCGCGCCGACCGTGCCGGGCTCTCACAGGGGATCGGCTTCGGCGTGACGAACACCGCGTGGGCCCTCGGGGCCCTGACGGGCCCGGCCGTCGGCGGAGCGCTGGCCCAGGCGTTCGGCGACCCTGTCCCCTATCTCCTGTGCGGGGCGCTCTGCGGGCTCACCCTCATCGCGGCGACGCGCGGCGCAGCGCGGCTGCGAGCGGCGTGAACTACGACGTCGGCCCGGGCGGGAACCGCCCGAGGACCCAGGCCGCGTCGAGCAAGCGCAGCCGGTAGTCGCGTCCGTTGACGAGCGCGAAGTCGCCGCGGCGGGGATCCATGGGCAGCCGCGACTCCGCCGGGAACCAGCGGTTGTGCCGCTCGATCAGGTCGTTCACCTCGTGGAAGCTCCACGTCTCGGCCACCGCCCGCCAGGCGGCGTCGAAGCCGTCCGCGGGAGCCTCCAGCACGAGCCGTTCTCGCTCGGCCACGAGCGCACGCTCGTGGGCCGCCGTCAGGCTCTCGATCTCGCGCAGCCTGACCATGTAGGGAAGGGGCCCGCCGAGGGAGGTGAGGTAGCCGTCCGCCGCGGGGCGGAAGTTGCGGAGCCGCAGCGGAAGCTGCTTCCCGCGCAGCGGGCTGGAGCGAAGGTCCTCGTCGACCCCGGCGAGCTGCCGCCGCTCACGCGCGGTCTGGACCCGCGCAACGTCCTCGCGGAGCAGTGCCTCCCGCTCGTCCTGCCTCACGTCTCCAGTACAGCAGAGGGGCCGCCGCCGACGCGGCGTCGCACGCCCGCCAGCGCCAGCCCGCCGAGCACCGCCGCGATCACGCCGATGCACGCGAACATCGTCCACGTGGCGTCGTCGCCGAAGCTGTTGCGCACCTGGAGGCCGATCAACGGCGAGAGGGCGAAGCCGATCGCGGGCGCACTGCCGAACGCACCCATGTACGCACCACGGATGTCGGCAGGGGCGAGCGACGCCACGACTGCCTGCGACGTCGGCACCCAGAGCATCTCCCCGATCACGAAGACGACGACGACCGTCACGAGCACCGGAACCGCGTGCGACTTGACGAGGAGCAGGTACGGAAGCCCCATCACGAGCAGCGCGACGACGAGCTTCGGCGCGGCCGGAACCGGCGCCGTGAGCCGCGTCAGCCGCAGCTGGAACAGCGTCACGAGGAGCGGGTTGATCCATACGAGGAAGCCCCAGGCGGCCGGCTCGTAGCCGAAGCCGTCGACGATCGAGACGGGCAGGACGACCTCGTACGCGACGTAGACGAGCCACGCGAAGACCGCGGACCCGAGGAACAGAAGGAACGGCCGGTCTCTCACGATCACGCCCAGCGAGCCGCGCTCGGGGGGCCCTTCCGGCGAGAACGCGCCGCGGTGAGGCAGGTACCGGACTGCGATCAACCAGGCGACTGCCGAGAGCACGGCGACCGTAGGGAAGAGGGCCGGCCACGAGCCGATCAGGAGCACGAGGCCTCCGATCGGGGGACCGGCGACGACGCCGAGGTTTGCCGCCACGCGCACCGACGCGTAGGCCGCCTCCCGCCGCTCGGGAGCGACCAGGTCGGCGACCATCGCCTGCGCGACGGAACCGCCGAGCGCCCCGACCACGCCGGCCAGGCTCAGCGCCGCAAGGCCCGCCCACTTCGAGCCCGAGAGCACGAGGAGCAGCACCGGGTAGCCGATCATGGCCCCCTGTCCGATCAGGAGCACCCGGCGCCGGCCGATGCGGTCGGAGAGGTAGCCGCCGGCAAATCCGACGACACCGGAGAGCAGCGCGCCGACGAGGAAGGCATACGGCAGCTCTCTCTTGGCACCGAGCTCCTCGACCGCCCAGATCGCCATGAAGCTCCAGAGCGTCGACCCCGCCGCCATCGAGGCGAGCGTCACGCCCAGCACGGGGCGCAGCGCAGGGTCGACGTCGTCGCCCCAGATCAACCGAGCGAGGCGTCGCAGCGCCCTCATCGGCGCCACGGTACAGGTGCCGCTATAGGCCTACGAGGCGGGCGAGCCAGCCGGGCCGGGGAGGCTCGGCCGCCTCCTCCTCGACCGCCGGTGAGGACGGCCTGGAGCCAGAACGAGCGACCGCGTCGGCGACTCCCTGGGCGTCAGCCGTCACGCCGTCCTCGTCCCCGGCGCCGGCTGCGTTCGGCGGCGGCGCCTCCGGCTCCGCGCCGGTCTCCTCGTGCGGGACGAGCGTCGCCGGCACGCCACGCTCCCGCAGTCGCTGGAAGTCCCCGCGGAGCGCGGCGGACATCTCCTCCTTGTGGCTCTGCTCCTTCACCCGCCGGGCGGATTCCCCGCGGCTGCGTCGACTCCTTCCTCGGAGCGGCCCGGCCCCAGCCAGCGCCACGCGGCCATGGTCGCCAGGCCGATGATCAGCGTCGGGAGTATCGTGAACGCCCGGTACAGGAGCACTGCGGCGACGACCCCGGCGTTCGGGCCGCCGAAGCCGACGAGAATCCCGGTCAGCCCCAGCTCGACCGGCCCGACGCCCCCCGGGGTCAACGGGATCAGCTGGAGCGCGCGGGCGAGGGACCAGCCGGCGAACGCCTCGACCCACGTGACCTGGCTGGACTCGACCCCGACGGCGCGCAGCGAGACGATGAGCACGAGGAACACTGCGAGGTTCCCGACGATCGCCGCCAGCGTCAGCACGTGCCACCGGCGCCTGATGAGATCGACGGTCGCGCGCCGGAAATGGACGAGCCGCTCGGGCCAGCCCAGGAGCGGCCCCCGCGTGAAGACCCGCCGCACCCGGTTGACGACGCTCTGGACGAGCTCTCCCACGCCCCGGGCGAGGCCGTCGCTCCAGAGCACGAGCGCCAGGAGCCCGACGGCGGCGGCGAAGACGATCGCGCCGATCACGGCGACCGTCGTCAGCAGGGCGTCGCGCTGCTCCTCGATCGAGAGCAGCAGCACGGCGACGACGGGCAGCAGGAGGTTGGCGAGCTGGTTCCAGATGCCGGTGAGCGTCACGGCGCGCGCCACCGCGCGCGAGTCGAAGCCCCAGGCGCGCAGCAGGCCGTAGGACCCTGCCATCCCGACGATGCCGCCGCCCGGAGCGACATACGTGAGCGCGGTCGAGGCCTGGGTGAACGGCAGCGCCTGTCGGAGGCGGAGCCCGGGCAGGGCGATCATCCACGGGGGGGCAAACGTGACGATGTTGAGGGCGACGGCGCCGACGAGTGCGAGCAGCCAGGTGCGGTCGAGCTGCGAGACGAGCTCCCAGACCTCCCCGTAGTCCGCGATCCGCGGCAGGACGACCGCGAACGTGACGACCACGACGACGAGGGCGAGTGCCCCGAGAGCGATCTGGCGGCGCCGGGCGCTCACCGCGGCACCCTACCCCTGCTCAGTCGAGGAAGGACGATGCGCCGCGGAGCACGGAGAGGAGCAGCCCCAGCGGTAGGCGCTCCGCCGCGAAGCGGAGTGCGCCTGCGGTCGTCGAGCCGATCAGCCCCTGGCTCTCGCCTTCGGTGACCGCGCGGACGAGACCCGCGCGAAGCGCATCCTCCAGCTCGTCCCGCGAGCGGCCCTTTCGGTCGGCAAGCGCGTCCAGCTCGTCGACGCTCCGCAGAGCGAGCACGAGCTCCTCGCGCGAGACGCCGAGCTCGCAGGCCGTGGCGTCGGAAGCGGCGAGCAGGACGAGCTCCAGCCGCTCGCCCGTGCCGTTCGTGTCGCGCGGCGGGCGGGGCGCGCAGGGGTCGGCGACCGGGCTCGGCTCGTAGGACGTCCCGCCGAGAGCGACGTACGCCCCGACGAGGGAGATGGCCACCACCGCCGCCGCGACCACGGGCGCCGCCCTCACACGCTCACCTCTCGGCGCGAGATGGCGATCGGGACGAGCGCGGCGAGCGCGAGGAACGCGGCGAGCAGGAACGGGCGCGAGAACGCGGCGGTGACGGCGCGGTCGAGCTCGGAGACGAGGCGCTCCTCGAGACTCCGATACTCCGGGACGTCCGGGCGGTCGACGAACGCCTCCCGTACGTCCGGAACCTCGCGATCCGCGCCGCGGACGATGGCGAGGACGTCCTGCGCGACCGCGAGCTTCTCGAGCGGCGGGATGCGGCTGTCGAGCACAGCGGCTGCTCCCGCGCGGAGCGCACGATCCTCGTTGCGGTCGAGCGCGCTGGTGAACACCGGCGTGAGGAGCAACAGCCCGACGACGACGCCCGCGTGCCTGGCTGCGATCGTCCAGCCGCCGTGGACCGCCTGCGGGGAGCGGCCGTGCAGCGCACGCTCGGTGAGTGCGGAGAGGGCGAGCCCGAGGCCGGCGCCGACCAGCACCTGCGGCAGCACGGTCCATCCCCAGTTCGAGCCCGGCAGCACGCCGAGCGCGGCGAGCCCCCCGGCGACGAGGATCACACCGGCGGCAGCACGGACGACGGTGCTCCCGACGCGATCCGCGAACGCCGCGGTGGCGATCGCCGCCACCGGCATCACCGTGACGACCACACCTGCGACGGCGGGCGGCATGCGCCAGCCGTCGACGAGCAGGAGCACGAGCAGGAAGAGCGCGGCCGTGAGCGCTCCCGAGAGGAGCAGCAGCGCGGCATTCGCCGGCAGGCTCGGCCGTCCCGCCGACTCGACGAGCGGCCTGACGTGGAGGCGCACGACGCCGAGGAGGGTCACGAGCGCCAGCGGCGCCTGCACGAGGAAGATCGACTCCCAGCCGAGCGTCTCGGTGAGGATCCCGCCCGCCGCCGGCCCGAGCGCAGCTCCCAGCACCCCGGCCGAGGCCCACGTGCGCACGGCGCGGGCGTCGGAGCCTTCGATCGCGGTCAGCAGGTCGAGCGCGGCGCAGACCAGCAGCGCCCCACCGACCGCCTGGATGCAACGTGCGCCCACGAGCACTCCGAACGACGGCGCGAGCCCGCAGGCGAGCGACGCGGCCGCGAACACGAGCGTCCCCACCACGAAGGCCGCCACGGGACGCCGGCGCGCCGCGTACGCGGCGGGCACGGCCGCGAGCGCCAGCCCGAGGTTGTACGACGTGAGCACCCAGGCCACCTGCGGGATCTCGACATCGAACTGCCGCAGGATGTCGGGGAGGGCGAGCGTGACGACCGAGGAGTCCGCGAGCGCGAGCCCGATCCCCAGCCCGACCAGGCCCCTCCGACGGCTGGAGATCATCGGGCAACTCTAAGCGAGCGACGACTCCGCGCTCCCTCCCCGGCGCCCCACTCGAGAACGCGGCCAGCTACGATCGCGCCGTGCCGTTCTGGGCCTGGATCCCGCTCGTCCTGCTGCTCGTGCTGGCCGTGCTGCTCGGCGTTTTCGTCCTGCTCGGGCGGATCCAGAACGGCAAGTACCTCCGACCGGTCATCACGTTCCTCTCGAAGGTGCCGCTCTTCAAGCGCTGGTTCCAGAAGGCATCGATCGCGGCCCTCGAGCGCGAGAACCCGGAGCTCGCCGGGGCCATGAAGAAGATGCAGGCGTTCGGCGAGCCCAAGAGCCCCGAGCAGGCTCAGCGGATGCTCAATCTGCTGACGCCGTCCGAGCGGCGCGCGTACATGGAGGCGGTCGGGCAGGAGCAGCAGCTGCCCGAGGCGACGAACCGGCAGCTGAGGCGACGCATGGAGCACGGCGGAGCCGGCATGCCCGTCAGGACGAAGCCGGTCTCGGACCGCCCGGGCGCGGCCGGTCGCAAGACCGGCAAGAGCGCCAAGAAGAAGCGCTAGCCCCGAGCTTTCGCCTCGCGGCTACCTCGGAGCCTCGACCGGCAGGCGTGGATTCACGCGAGGGATGCGCCGACCTCGCGCGTGAGGTCGACGAGAGCGCGCACGTCGTCGTCGGTCGTGCGGTAGTTGACGACGCACGGCCGCAGGCAGACCTTGCCGTCGACACGCGCCGGCGCGACCCAGACGTCCCCGTTCGCCTGCAACGCCTCGACGAGCAGCGCATTGTGCTCGTCGAGGTCCTCGACGTCCGCGGGGACATGCCGGAACGGGACGATCGAGAGCGGCGGCTCGCCGCAGAGGTGCTCGAGGTCGTCGTGCCGCGCCACCTCGGCGTAGAGGAGGCGGGCCTGGCCGAGATTGCGCTCGATCGCCGCGCGGATCGCCTCCGCCCCGTGCGCGCGAAAGGCGAGCCATACCTTGAGGGCGCGAAACGGCCGCGAGTACTCGAGCGTGATGTCGACCATGTGGTGCTCGGGCCGTTCGTGCGGGATGTAGTCCTCCTCGTGCGCCAGCGCCCCGTGGAGGTCGTCGTGCCGGCGGACGAGCACCACGCCGCACGCCTTGGGCAGGAAGAGCCACTTGTGCGCGTCGAGCGTGACCGAGTCTGCGCGTTCGACGCCGGCGAAGAGGTGGCCCGCGGACGGCGTGGACGCCGCTGCGACCCCGTACGCGCCGTCGACGTGCAGCCAGACGCCGCGCGCCTCGCAGACGTCCGCGAGGGCGTCGATCGGGTCGACGGCACCGGTGAGCGTCGTCCCGGCGGTCGCGACGACGGCGACGGGCGCGACGCCCGCCGCCCTGTCGGCGTCGACCGCCTCGGCGACCGCCTGCGGCCGGAGGCGGCGCCGACCGTCGACCGGGAGCGAGCGAACCTGCTCCGATCCCAGGCCGAGCAGCTCCGCGGAGCGGACGACCGAGTAGTGAGCCTCCTGTGAGCAGTAGAGCGCTCCGGGAGTGGCCGTCATCCCGGCGCGCCGCGAACCGGGTAGCGCCCGCTCGCGCGCGGCCGCGAAGGCCGTGACGTTGGAGATCGTCCCGCCGCTCGTGAACGCGCCCGCCTCGGCCGGATAGCCGATGAACTCGCTGACCCAGCGCACCGCCTGGTCCTCGACCTCGGAGGCGGCGCCCGCCCAGACCGCCAGGTTCACGTCGAAGCACGACGCGAGGAGGTCTCCCAGGACGCCGATCTCGAGCCCGGACGAGCCGACGAAGGCGAAGAAGCGCGGGCGTGGCTGGGCGATCGAGACGTCGAGGAGCTGGGCGGCATCGTCGAGCGCCTGGAGCACGCTCGAGCCCTGCCCGGGAAGGGCCGCACGGAGCAGCTCGTGGAGCCTCTCGTCGATCACCGGCTGCCCCGGCCGCGCGCGGTCGAAGCTCTGCCAGGCGCCCCTGACGATCGCGGACGCACGCTCCAGCGCCTCCTCGCGCGTCGCGTCGAGGCGGAGCGACGGGAGCTCGAAGGCGGTGCTCATCCCGGCGAATTAGTACCCGAGCAGGGCGCGGGCCTCGCGCTGGCCGCGACACGTCTCACACGTTCTCGATCAGCCGGGTCATGCGTCCCAGCGGACGTGGAGGTGCCGGGGCGCGCGGAACTCCCAGCCGTCGAACACGGGCGGTCGGTCGGGATCGAGTCGCAGCCCCGGGAGGCGGTCGAGCAGCCGGCCGAGCGCGATCCGCATCTGCACCCGCGAGAAGTGATGGCCGGAGCAGAAGTGCGACCCGAACCCGAACGCCGCATGGCTCCGCCTCGGGCGGAACAGGTTGAACTCGCCCGCGGTCGGCCCCCACACCTCCTCGTCGCGGTTCGCCGAGGAGACGAGGAGGCCGAGATTGGCGCCTGCCGGGACGGTCGTGCCGCCGAGCTCGGCGTCGACGAGGGCGCGGCGCGTCTGGGTGCCGATCGGCGAGACCCAGCGCAGGCCCTCCTCGACGGCATCCCGCACGAGCGTGAGGTCGTCGACCACTGCCCTCACCTGCCTCGACTCCAGCAGCCCGACGAGCGTCGAGCCCGCGGCATGGCCGGGCTCCTGCATCCCACCCAGGAGAATCACCTTCAGCGTCGGCAGGATCGTGGCGACCCGTTCCTCGAGCGTGCCCCCGGCGAGCGCCAGCATCGTCGCGATCGTCGAGCCGTCCGGGTCGGCGTACAGGCGCTCGAACACCGGCGCGAGCTCCTCGTCGATCTCCGCCGCGGTGGCGTCTGCGACGTCCCACTTCGCCGGGTCGTCCTCGAAGTTGGTCGCGCCCTCCGCGAGCCCGTGAAACCAACCGCGCAGCGTGTCGCCGTCGAGATGGCCGAGCCCCAGGACACGGCCCAGCCCGAGCACCGAGACGGGCTCGAAGTACTCGCTCATGAGCTCGGCCTCCCCCTTGGCCTCGATCGCGGCGAGCAGCTCGTCGGCGAGCGGCTCGATCAGATCCGGCGTCGCCGCCTCCACGACACGCGGGCGGAGCGACGGATCGAGCATCGAGCGGAGGCGCTTCTGCGGCTCGCCGTCCACGAGGAGGATGCTCTCGCCGCCCATCGTCCGCTCGAGCGGCGAGGGGTCGACGCGCGAGCAGAAGACGTCGGGCCGGGTCGCCGCCTCCTCGACGTCCGCCCAGCGCGTCACGAACCAGAGCCGGACGGCCGGGACGAGGCAGACCGGCGCCTCTGCGCGCAGCCGCGCATAGACCGGGTACGGGTCCCTGTCGAGCTCCTCGACCGTCACCGAGGCCGCATACGCGTCGATCGCGCTCATGCAGTCGTCCCGTCGAGGATCTGGAGCGTCTTCAGGTCGGAGTAGAAGTCGAGCGCGTAATCACCGCCCTCGCGCCCGATCCCGGAGATGCCCATCCCGCCGAACGGGGCGGTGAGGTCCCGGACGAGGAAGGTGTTGACCCAGAGCGTCCCCGCCCGGACGGCGCGCCCGACGCGCTCCGCACGTTCCTCCGAGCCGGTGTAGAGGATCCCGGAGAGGCCGTAGCGCGTCGAGTTGGCAAGCGCGACGGCCTCGTCCTCGTCGGCGAACGTCTGGAACGTGAGCACCGGGCCGAACACCTCCCGCTGGACGATCTCCGAGTCGTTCGACCTCGGCACCACGAGCGTCGGCTCGTAGAACAGGGGGCCGACGTCCTCGCGTCTCCGGCCGCCGCGCACGATCTGGTCGCCGTGCGCACGCGCGCGCTCGACGAACCCCTCGACGCGCGCGAGGTGGTCGGGGTGGATGAGCGGAGTGACGGTGGTGGCGTCGTCGCGCGGGTCGCCGAGCACGTGCTCGTCGGTGAAGCGGTGGAACAGCTCGAGGAAGGACTCGTGGACGCTCTCCTCGACCAGGAGCCGCGTGCCGGCGAGGCAGACCTGGCCCGCGTCGTCGTACTGCCCGGCAGCCTTGCGCGCAGCTGCCTCGAGGTCGGCGTCGGCGAAGACGAGCAGCGGCCCCTTTCCGCCGAGCTCCCCCGTGAACGGGACGATGTTGCGCGCTGCGGCGGTGCCGATGTGCACCGCCGTCTCCGGCGATCCGGTGAACGAGATCCGGCGGACGCCCGGGTGGGCGGTGAGCGCGGCCCCGGCCTCCTCACCGATGCCCTGGACGACGTTGAACACGCCCGGCGGGAACCCGGACTCCTGGACGAGATCGCAGAGGAGCGAGCAGGAGAGGGGCGACCACTCGGCGGGCTTGAGCACCACGGTGCAGCCGGCGGCGAGCGCGGGGGCCGTCTTCCAGGTCGAGAGCATGAACGGCGCGTTCCAGGGGGTGATCACGACGGCCGGGCCGCTCGGCATGCGGATCACGCGGTTCAGCGTTCCGTTGGACTCCCACACGCGCTCCTCGTGGGCGACGGCGAGGTCGGCGTAGGCGCGGAAGTTGCGCGCTCCGCGCGCGATCACCCGCGCACGGAGCGAACGGAGCAGCATCGCCATGTCCGCGCTCTCGACGGCGGCGAGGCGCTCGACGTTCGCGTCGATCAGGTCGGCGAGGCGGTGCAGGTGGGCGGCGCGGCCGGCAGGCCCGAGCGCAGCCCAGCCGGGGAACGCCTCGGTCGCCGCGGCAACCGCGAGCTCCGCCTCGCGCTCCCCGCCCCGGGCGACCTCCGCCAACGGCCGCGCGTCCATCGGCGACAGGTCGACGAACGTCGCCTCGCCGCCGACGCGATCGCCCCCGATGAAGTGCTCGGTGGAGACCTCGACGCCGGCGATCGTGGCGCTGTTCACGCCGGTCTCATGCGCGCAGCTCCCGCACCGTCTCGAGGTCGTCGACGGTGTAGGCGAAGGTGAAGCGGTAGCCGCGGCCGATGCGGACCGGCGCGAGCGCGTCGACCTCCTCGTGCGCGGCGCCGAAGAGCTCGAGCGTCGCCGACCCCTCCCACACGTCGGACACCGCGCGGTCGCGCGAGACGGCGCGCACGAGCTCGTGCACCGCGGGATCGTCGTGGTGCCCCGCGGCGAGCCGCGGGAAGTGGCGAACGTTGACGATCGGCGGCGCGTTGTGGAACGGTCCTCCCGTCGAGACGTGCTCCAGCGTCACCGTCGCCTGGGCGACGCGCCGCTCGTAGGCGGCGCAGGTCACGCCGAACCCTGCCCCCGGCGCCATCCCCGGGTCGGCCGGCCCGCCCAGCCCGAAGCTGCGCGTGACCCAGATCGAGCCGAGCTTCTTGGGGAACCCCTGGATCCAGCCGCGCGCCAGCGCGAAGTCGCGGTCGACCCAGATGTACGAGCAGACCGTGACCTCCTCCCCGTCGAGCAGGCCGTTGACGACGACGAACACCTCCTTGTACTGCGACCGCGAGGGGTCGAGGAGCTCTTCGCCGGATTCCGAGCACGACTGCCAGTCGGCGGCCACGAACGCGCAGCGGCCGGGATCCGGGTGCGGCTCGATGCCGTCGGGGAGGAACGCGACCGCCTTCTCCGGGTCGGCCCAGTAGTCGATCACGAGGAACGCGCCCACGTAGTGCCACGGCGGGTACGGGACGAGCGACGAGCTCCCCTCGGGGGTGAGCGGGAGGCTGTAGCCCCTGGGCGTCATGCGGGCTCCCCGGGGGGCGGCAGGGGCCGCCCTCGCGTCTCCCAGCTCTCGCGCTCGAAGTCGATCGCGACCTGGTCGAAGCGGAAGTACGAGCGCGGCGGCAGCGGGCCCCACGTGTTGGACGAGTAGCGGTCGTCGGGATACGTGCGCGGCACGTGGTCGTCGGCAAGCTGCTCCATGTCGCAGTACAGCTCCACGTGGCACGGCTCCTCGGTGATGCGGACGTACGTCGCGATGTTCCCGGCGATGCCGTGGCGCGTCGGCCCCCACGAGACCCAGCGACCGTGACGCGCGAGGTGGTCGAGCATGTCGCGCATCTTCCCGATGTCCACCACCTCGAACGCCAGGTGGTGGAAGTGCTCGTACCCGACGTCGACGAGCGCCATCACATGGTGGTCGGAATTGACGTGGAACCAGAGGCCTGCCTCGCCGAGCCGGTCGGAGAGGCGCATCCCGAGCACCTCGGTATAGAAGCGGTGCCCCGCCTCGAGGTCGCCCGTCAGGCAGTTGACGTGCCCCAGCCGCCTGGGGCCGCCGAGGCGGACGGTCGAGGAGGGGCGGGCGTGCTGCGGCCGGCGGTCGAGCTCGGCTGCGGGCTCCCGGTGGGGCATCAGCTGGACCGTCCGTCCGTCGGGGTCCTCGACGTAGAGGCACCCCTCGGACTCCCGCCAGGGAGCGGCTCCAGACTCGAGGTGACTGCGGGCATCGTCCAGGGAGCACCCCCGGTGGAGCTCGAACGCGTAGTGGTCGAGCCCCGGCTCGTCACCCCGGATCAGCTCGAGCGAGTACGGCTCGTCGTTGCAGGAGAGGTACGCGCGCCCGGCTTCGCGCCCACCGGGCCTCTCGACGAGGCCGAGCTGGATGCACCACCGCGCGGCCGCCTCGTCCAGGTCGCGGACGCGGAGCCCGACGTGGTCGATCCGGCCGAGGCGGATCACGGAGCGACGCGGCCCTCCGCGACCCTACGCTCGGCCTCGTCCTCGGGGATCGCCAGGGCGACGTGGAGAGTCTGCGCCGACACCTGGAGCTGCTCGCCCGGGCCGGCGAGATCGACGTCCCACTCCTCGACGGTGTTCGTCAGCCGCCCGAGGCCGGAGATCTCGACCTCGACGACGTCTCCGGGCTTCATCGGCCGCGAGTTCGCAGGCGTCCCCGTGAGGATCACGTCCCCGGGCTCCAGCGTGATCACGCGGGAGAGGTCGGCGAGCTGATACGCGACGCCGAACATCAGGTCGCCGGCGGTCGCCTCCTGCACGATGTCCCCGTTGAGGTACGTCCGCAGCGTGTAGTCGGTCGGTTCGAACTCGGCGGCGGGCACCAGCTCCGGGCCGAGCGGGAGGAAGCCGTCCTGACCCTTGACGCGCAGCATCGCACCGCGGTCGGCGTGCCGGAAGTCGTGCATGCCGATGTCGTTGGCACAGGCGTAGCCCGCAACGTGGGACAACGCGTCGTCCAGCGAGACGCCCTTCATCCGTCGCCCGACGACGACGGCGAGCTCACCCTCGTAGTTGAGGAACCGCGCGTCCTTCGCCATCCGAACCGGCCGCCGGTGGCCGTTGAGCGCGCTCGGCGGCTTGACGAAGTACGACGGCTGCGGCGGCATCCTCGCCGCGTACTCCTCGACACGCGAGCGATACGTCAGATGGACGGCGAAGATCTTCGTCGGCTCCACCGGTGCGAGGTAGAGCGCCTTCGACTCCCGCAGCTCGGTCCCGTCGTCGAGCACGATCGTCTCGCCGTCCCGCCGGCCCCAGCGAGGCTCTCCGTCGAGCTCGACCCGCACGCGGCGCCGCGACGGGTCAAAGGTGGGACGCATACTCCTCGACCTCCCACTCGGACACGACCTCGAGGTCGAGAGCGCCGACGGCCTCGGTGAACCGCTCGACCTCGAAACGCTTCATCGCGACGAACGTCGAGACGAGCTCGCTCCCGAGCTGCTCGACGAGCCACGTGTCGGCCTCGAGCGCGTCGAGCGCCGCTCCGAGGTCCGCCGGGAGCTTCGTGCCTGCGTGCGCGTCGTCCATCCGGTAGGCGTCGCCGACGACGGGCTCGGGCGGCTCGAGCTCGCGCTCGATCCCGTCGAGCCCTGCGAGGAGGAGCGCCGCCGTGATCAGGTGCGCGTTCGCCGAGCCGTCGCCCGTCCGCACCTCGACGCGTGTGCGCGAGCCCCGCTCGTTCGGCACGCGGCAGAACGCGGTGCGGTTGTCGTGGCCCCAGTTGGCGTGCGTCGGGGCGAGGCTGTCGGGGAGGATCCGCTTGTACGCGTTGACGGTGGGCCCGAGCAGCGCCTGCAGCCCCTGCGCGTGCCGGATGATGCCGCCGATGAACCGCAGGGCGAGCGGGGCGACCTGCGCCTCGTCCGACGCGAAGGCGTTGCGGCCGTCGGTATCGGCGAGCGAGAGATGGAGATGGAAGCCGGAGCCGCCCTGGTCGGTGAACGGCCGTCCCATGAACGTCGCGACCAGGCCCTCCATCGCCGCGATCTCCTTCACCGCCGCCTTGAGCATGAAGGCCCTGTCGGCGGCGTCGAGCGCCCCGGAGTGCTTCACGTTGATCTCGTACTGCGAGTTCATGAACTCGTGGTTCCCGGCGTACGCCTTCAGCCCCAGCTCGTCCGCCCAGAGCAGCATCTTCAGGTTGATCTGGCGCGGGTCGGAGATCGCGCCCACGGTGTAGACCCGCGAGAGCTGGTCGACGTAGCGCCTGATCCCGCCGGGCGCGGTCGGATCGCGCTCGCACAGGAACCACTCGAGCTCCGGCCCGACGACCGGCAGGAGACCGTGGGTGGCGTAGCGGTC
Source organism: Gaiella sp. (assembly GCF_035710885.1). GTDB lineage: Bacteria > Actinomycetota > Thermoleophilia > Gaiellales > Gaiellaceae > Gaiella. The sequence continues at coordinate 42,866 of NZ_DASTCS010000071.1, forward strand.
GACCACGCGCGCGAGGAGCGCCCGCGGGCACGACGGCCAGTGGTCCGAGCCGTCGAGCCGCCACGCCTCGCCGAGGCACCACGCGACCTCGGGCTGCCAGGGGACGACCCGCAGGGTGTCGAGGTCGGGGCGGATCGCGAAGTCGACGTAGCCTTCCTCGCCGCCGACGACGGGCGTGTGCCGCAGGTCCGTGCCCATCACGGCCGCGCAGAACGCGACTCCCTCCTCTTGCAGCTCGACGAAGTGGCCGATCGGGATGTCCTTGCCGCGCGCGATGCCGTGCAGGTCGGTGTAGAGGAGCCGCACCGCCTTGACGCCCTGGCCCCGCAGCGAGGCGACTGCGGCCTCGGGATCGTGACCGTGAGTGCTCACCCCGTCACCTCCTCGCCTCTCAGCCGCGTACCCGGACCGGCATGCGCTTGATGCCGTTGAAGAAGTTCGAGCGTAGCCGCACCGGATCGCCGACCGGCTCGAGACGCGGAAGGTACGGGACCATCTCCTCGAGCCACACCTTGATCTCGAGCCTCGCGAGGTGCGCCCCGAGGCAGAAGTGCGGCCCGCCGAGGCCGAACGTCACGTGTCGGTTCGGCGTCCTCCCCACGTCGAGCCGGTACGGATCGGCGAACTTCTCCTCGTCGTAGTTCGCCGCCGCGTACCAGATCGTCACCTTGTCGCCCTCTCTGATGCGGCGGCCGTGCATGACGACGTCCCGGGTCGCGGTGCGACGGAAGTGGTGCACGGGATGCGCCCTGCGGAGCAGCTCGTCGGCCGCGAGACCGGCGAGCGACGGGTCGCCGACGAGCCGCTGGAGCTCGTCGGGGTGCTCGAGGAGGTCGAGCAGCCCGAGGCTGATCGTGTGCCGGGTCGTCTCGTTCCCGGCCGTCGTGAGCAGGATGAACATCACGCCGAACTCCTGCTCCGAGAGTCTCGACCCGTCGAGCTCCGCCTCGACCAGCCTGGTGGTGATGTCGTCCCGGGGGTCGCTGCGCCGCTTCTCGCCGAGCGCCCGGCCGTACTCGATCAGGTCGAGCGAGAACGGGCTCGAGAACGGGAGCCTGCGGAGCTCGGGATCCTGCAGTGCCCGCTCGGCGACGTACTCCTCCCCCACCACTTCAGGGTCGGTGTTGCCGAGGATCTTGTCGCCGAGCTCGATGATCAGCCGGCGATCCTCGACCGGCAGGCCCATGATCTCGGAGAAGACCCACATCGGGATCTCTGCCGCGACGGACTCGACCCAGTCGAACTCGGCCTGCTCGAAGGCGTTTGTGAGGATGCCGCGAGCGAGCCCCCGGATCCGCTCCTCGTACGCGTTGACGACGCGCGGCGTGAAGCCCTTGTTGACGAGCGCCCGCATCCTCGTGTGCGGCGGGGGATCGGTGTCGATCATCGACTTCCGCGCCTCGAGCTCCTCCTCCGTCAGGTCCTGCAGCGACGTCCCTCCGAGCTCGGAGGAGAACGTCTGCCAGTCCTTCGACACCTGGACGACGTCGTCGTAGCGGGTGAGTGCCCAGAACCCGCGCCCGTCGCGCTCGGGCTGCCAGTGCAGCGGCGCCTCGCGGCGAAGGAGGGCCAGCCAGTCGTACGGGACCCGCTCTTCCCAGACGTCGAGGTCCGTGAGGTCGACGTCGTCGACGACGAGCCCCTCGAGCGAAGGGCCAGGGACGGTCGCCTGGCGCGAGACGGCCTCGGTGACATGGTCGTCGCGGGCATGTGCGGCCGCCTCCGCCACCGGAGGGGGCGCAAGGCGGACGAGGAGCGCCCCCTCCTCCTGACGCGCCTCGTAGATCGGCAGCGGCTCGAGCGCCGGCGGCGTCAGCACGTCGCCGGTGCGAACGTCGAACTCGGAGCCGTGGCAGGGACAGACGACCACCCCGCCGTCGAGCTCCCCTTCCGCGAGCGAGCACTCCTCGTGCGTGCACGTGTCGTCGAAGGCGACCCAGCCGCCGGCGGTGCGCCCGACGCACACGGCGCGACCTTCCACCTCGACCCGCCGGAGGACCCCCTCCGGCGAGTCGTCCGCGGGGCCAAGGTCGTGCCACGAGGGTTCCGTCACTACGACGCCGGACCGTAGTCGAGCGCCTCGTCGAGCGGCGGCACCCCGCGGTGCTCGGCCGCGTGCCGCGCGGCATTGTCGACGTTCCGGCGACGCGTCAGCATCAGGATCAGGAACCAGAGCAGCGCGACGACCACGACGCCGATCGTCCAGTAGAGCGCCTCCCAGTTGACGTTCGACCGATCGTGCGGCTCGGGCTTGAGCGCCCCGAGGTATCCGAGAACCGGCGTCAGGACCGCGATCGCGACGATCGCGTACTGCCACCACTTGTTCCCGGCCTGGCGAACGAGGCCGAACGCGGCGACGGCCAGGATCAGGTACACGAGCTCGACCGCGAGCGATCCGATCGTCGCGGAGAGGATGAACGTCGCGAAGCCGTCGGGCAGCGTCGGGACGAGGTTGCCCGAGTCGTCGGGCGCGAGGAACAGGCGCGAGCCGTAGTCGGCCAGCCATGAGAGCAGCATCAGCCCGATGCCGCCGACGGCGACCATCAGGTTGCCCGCCCAGGGCGTGTCGAAGCGCGACTTCCTCGCGAAGAACGACGGGAGGAGTCCGTCGCGGGCGAGTGCGAAGAAGCCGCGTCCCATCGTCACGCAGATTGCGAGCGCGAGCGCCATCGCGTCGAGGATCACGACGAGCTCGAGGAGCGTCGCGAACCACGAGCCGACGTACTCCGTCGCCATGGTGTTGACCGCCGCGGGGTCTCCGGCCCAGGCGCCCTGCTCGACCGCCTCCTTGCCGTATCCCATCGAGAAGGCGAAGGACATCACGACGTAGAACGCGGCGGCGGCCGCGATCGTGAAGAGCACGGCGCGTGGGATCGACCGGTGCGGGTCGTGCGACTCCTCGCCGAGCGAGGCCGCGGCCTCGAACCCCACGAACAGCAGGATGCCGATCAGCACGCCGCCGAGCACGCCGCCTCCGGTGAGGTCGAGGAGCCCGGTCTCGCCCGGGTCGAACACGCTCAGCGAGATCCCGTCCTCACCGCCCTTCGCGACGATCACGATCGCGAGGATCAGCATGGGGACGAACGACACTGCCGCGAACGTCAGCATCGCGCCGACGGCGATGCGCACGCCGATGTAGTTGAGGACCAGCACGATCGCGAGCGCTATCAGCCCCCAGATCCACCACGCCGGCCCGTCCTCCGAGATGTGGGCGTTCCAGAACCCCTCGGCGAGGTTCCCGACTCCGAGGTAGATCCCGCCACCGCCGAGGAAGAGCGTCCCGAGGAAGAAGATCCCGGCCGTGAGCACGCCGACCCAGGGGTGCGCGCCGTGCGTCAGGTACTCGTAGACCGCACCCGCCCCGGCGAACCTGCGAGCGTAGAGCGCGACGACATAGCCGATCGCCAGCACGCCGAGACCGGCGAGCAGAACCGCGAGCGCGGAGTTCCAGCCTGCTCCCGTGACCGGGTTCGAGATCAGACCGAGGAGGAGCGCTGTCGAGAACATCGGGCCGATCGCGAGCGACTGGGCGACCGCGTGGATCGTGGAGAGGTTCTTCTGCCCAAGGGTCGTGCCGGGGGCCGTCGAGCCGGTCTCGCTCATCGTGCTCCTCCTCGTAACCGGCGCCCGCTGCGCCGGGACGCGCCTCGTTTAGAGGTTCGCCGCGCGAATGTCAACCTCGAGGCGCCGCGGTCCGGCGCCGCCGGGTCGACCGTCCCGCCCGCGGCATAGGCTCCGCTCGTGCAGCCCCGGATGCACGAGAGCTGGCTCGCCGTCCTGGGCGACGAGCTCGAGCAGCCGTACATGGCTGAGCTCCGCTCGTTCCTCGTCTCGGAGGTCGCCGCCGGCCGGCGCTTCTACCCGCCTGCAGACCGCGTCTTCAACGCGTTCGCGCTCACGCCGTTCGACGAGGTACGCGTCGTGGTGATCGGGCAGGACCCCTACCACGGGCCGGGTCAGGCGATGGGGCTCTGCTTCTCGGTGCCGCCCGGCGTGCCCGCGCCGCCGTCGCTGCAGAACATCCACACCGAGCTCGAGCGCGACCTCGGGCTGGCGCGCCCCTCGTCGGGCGACCTGACACCGTGGGCCGAGCGGGGCGTCCTGCTGCTCAACGCGGTGCTGACGGTCTCGCCCGGCCGCGCCGCCTCCCACGCGGGGAAGGGCTGGGAGCACTTCACCGACCGCGCGATCCGTGAGCTCTCCGAGCAGCGGGACGGAATCGTGTTCCTCCTCTGGGGGCGCTACGCGCAGCAGAAGGGCGCCGTCGTCGACGCGACGCGCCATCACGTGCTCACGTCGGCCCACCCGTCGCCGCTGAGCGCGTCGAACGGCTTCTTCGGGTGCCGCCACTTCTCCACGGCGAACGAGCTGCTCGCCGCAGACGGCCGCGAGCCGGTCGACTGGGCTCTCCCGTAGGATGGTCCCGTGCCCTTCGGGCTCGGCATCTGGGAGATCGTGATCCTGCTCGGCGTGCTCGCGCTGCTCTTCGGCATGAAGGGCGTGCCAGACGTGGCACGGCGGCTCGGCACCGGCGTGCGCGAGGTGAAGGACGCCGTCGGCGAGGTCGACCCCCGCCGGATGCTCGAGCCCGGCGAGCCGGCGGAGAAGCCGAAGCCCAAGCCCGTGCCGCCGGACCGTCCCCCGGCTCCGTGAGGTCGTTCAACCTGATCGACGGCGAGCTCGATCTGAGCCGCGACCGTCCCGGGTTCTCCTGGCGCCGTGCCGTGGTCGGCGACCACATCGGTGCGCAGAAGCTCGGCGCCAGCCTCTACGAGCTCGAGCCCGGCGAGCGGACGTTCCCCTACCACTACGAGTACGGGGCCGAGGAGTGGCTGTTCGTCGTCGCGGGCCGGCCGACGCTGCGCGACCCCGAGGGTGAGCACGTCATGCGCCCGGGCGACGTCGTCTGTTTCCGCGAGGGGCCCGAGGGAGCTCACCAGCTGCGCAACGACACCGACCGGCCGATCCGGGTCCTGATCCTGTCCACGAAGCAGTCGCCGGACGCGGCGGTCTACCCCGACAGCGGGAAGATCGGCATCTGGCCCGGCAACCCTGCCGACCCGGCGCGGCTGTTCAGGATCGCGAGCGAGGTCGACTACTGGGACGGCGAAAGCTGACGTGATCGCGGCGCGATGACGGACCGTGCGCTGGCAGCGGGGACGTACGCCGAGCTGCGGCCTGCCTGGACGACCGCGCTCTCCGCGGCGGGAGGAGCCCTGGCGCTCGCCGCCCTGCTCGTCGTCCTCTTCGCGTAGGCCGGAGAGCCTTCCGGCGACAGCGCTCGACAGCTGTGGCAGCGGGCCGATCCACTAGTGTCGTCCGGCGATGAGCGACGCTCGGACGCTCCTGGTCGCGAACCGTGGCGAGATCGCGGTGCGCATCTTCTCGACGTGCGGGCGGCTCGGGCTCCGCACGATCGCGGTGGTCGGGCCGGGAGACGAGGGCGCGCTCCACGCTCGTGTCGCCGACGCCACGGTGCCGGTGGTCTCGTACCTCGACGCGGAGGCGCTGGTCGCCGCCGCCCGCGAGAGCGGGGCAGAGCTCGTTCACCCCGGCTACGGGTTCCTCGCCGAGAGCGCCGTCTTCGCCGAGGCCGTGCTCGACGCCGGGCTCACCTGGGTCGGCCCGCCGCCCGAGGCACTCCGGCGGGGCGGAGACAAGCTCGAGTCGAAGCGGATCGCGGCCGTAGCGGGCGTGCCGACGCTCGAGGCCGGTGAGCCGGACGAGCTCGGCTTCCCGTTGCTCGTGAAGGCAGCCGCGGGGGGCGGGGGGCGCGGCATGCGCGTCGTCGAGCGACCCGAGGAGCTCGAGGAGGCGCTCGAGGCCGCCTCGCGCGAGGCCGAGGCGGCGTTCGGCGACGGCACGGTCTACTGCGAGCGCTACCTCCCCGACCCCCGGCACGTCGAGGTGCAGCTGCTCGGAGACCGCCGCGGCACCGTCCTCGCACTCGGCGAGCGCGACTGCTCCGTGCAGCGCCGCCACCAGAAGGTCGTCGAGGAGTCCCCGCCGCCCGGTCTCGGCGCGGGCGTGCGTGAGCGGCTCGCCTCGCACGCGGTGGCCTTCGGCCGCGCGATCGGCTACGAGAGCGCCGGGACGGCGGAGTTCCTGGTGGAGGGCGACGAGGCCTACTTCCTCGAGCTGAACGGGCGGATCCAGGTCGAGCATCCGGTGACCGAGGCCGTGACGGGCCTCGACCTCGTCGAGCTCCAGCTCCGGGTCGCCGACGGTGAGTCACTCGCGGGCCTGCAGGTCGCATCGGAGGGGCACGCGGTCGAGGCACGGCTCTACGCCGAGGATCCGCGCACGTTCCTGCCCCGGCCGGGGCCGGTGCGCCGCCTGCGCCTGCCCGCGGGGATCCGCGTCGACGCGGGCGTCGAGGAGGGAGACGAGGTCGGTGGGAGCTACGACCCGATGATCGGCAAGCTGATCGCCCACGGCACCGACCGATCGGAGGCCCTCGACCGGCTCTCGGAGGCGCTCGACGAGACGGTCGTGGAGGGCGTGACGACGAACCTCCCGTTTCTCCGCTGGCTCGTCGCCCACCCGGCGTTCCGCGCAGGCGAGGTGTCGACCGGCTTCCTCGGGCGCTTCCCGCCTCTCTCCCCTCCCCCGCTCCCGCCACCCGGCGGCCCCTGGGGCGAGGGTTGGCGCCTCAACCTCGCGGCGGCGCCTCCACTGCCTGCGCTCCAGGTCGAGGCCGCGGCGCAGACGAGCGGCGCGGCGGGCGGGGACGGCCGTGTGATCGCGCCGATGCCGGGCAAGGTGATCGACGTCAGGGTCGAGACCGGAGAGCAGGTCGAGTCGCACCAGCCACTCGTCGTGCTGGAGGCGATGAAGATGGAGCAGGTCGTCACCGCGCCCTACGACGGCGGCATCCGTACGGTCGACGTGACGGTGGGCGACCAGGTGACGACCGGCGCCGTGCTCGTCACGCTGGAGACCGCATGACCGTGCTCGCCACCCGCGTCGCCCGCGACGATGCGTTCGCGCGCCGCGAGGCGCTCATGGAGCAGCTCGTGGCGGAGCTTCGCGAGCGCACGGCGGTCGTTGCGGCAGGCGGCGGCGCGAAATCCCTCGAGCGACATCGCTCCCGCGGCAAGCTTCCCGCGCGGGAGCGGATCGACCGGCTCGTCGACCCGGGCTCGGCGTTCCTCGAGCTGAATGCGCTTGCGGCCTGGGACGTCTACGAGGGCCAGGCGCCGTCTGCCGGGATCGTGACGGGCATCGGGATCGTCGAGGGCCGCGCGTGCGTGATCGTCGCGAACGACGCGACGGTGAAGGGCGGCACGTACTTCCCGCTCACCGTGAAGAAGCACCTGCGCGCGCAGGAGGTGGCCGAGCAGAACCATCTGCCGTCCATCTACCTCGTCGATTCGGGCGGCGCCTTCCTCCCCCTCCAGGACGAGGTCTTCCCGGACCGCGACCATTTCGGGCGGATCTTCTTCAACCAGGCGCGCATGTCGGCGAAGGGGATCGCGCAGATCGCCGTCGTGATGGGCTCGTGCACGGCGGGCGGCGCCTACGTCCCGGCGATGTCGGACGAGACGATCATCGTGCGGGGGACGGGGACGATCTTCATCGGCGGCCCGCCGCTCGTGAAGGCGGCGACCGGCGAGGAGGTGACCGCCGAGGAGCTGGGCGGAGCGGACGTGCACACGCGCCGGTCGGGCGTCGCCGACCACTACGCGACGTCGGACGAGCACGCGCTCGCCCTGGCGCGCCAGATCGTCCGGAACCTCGGCGACCCCCTGCCCTCGCCGTGGGAGCAGACGGCGCCCGAGGCCCCCGTCGTCGATCCCGCGGATCTCTACGGCCTCGTCCCGGAGGACTTCCGTCACGAGCTCGACCCGCTCGAGGTGATCGCGCGAATCGTCGACGGGAGCCGGTTCCACGAGTTCAAGGCGCTCTACGGCGAGACGCTCGTCTGCGGGTTCGCGCGGATCGAGGGCTTCCCGGTCGGGATCCTCGCCAACCGCGGGATCCTGTTCGCCGAGTCCTCCCAGAAGGGCGCGCACTTCGTCGAGCTCGCCTGCAAGCGGCGGATCCCGCTCGTCTTCCTCCAGAACATCACCGGGTTCATGGTCGGCCGCGAGTACGAGGAGGGCGGCATCGCCCGCGACGGCGCCAAGCTCGTGATGTCCGTGGCGTGCGCGGACGTGCCCAAGTTCACGGTCGTCACCGGCGGCTCGTTCGGCGCAGGCAACTACGCGATGTGCGGCCGCGCCTATGGCCCGCGTCAGCTCTGGATGTGGCCCAACGCCCGGATCAGCGTGATGGGAGGCGAGCAGGCCGCGACGGTGCTGACGACGGTCGGCGACGCCGACCCCGAGGAGATCCGCGCGAAGTACGAGCACGAGGGCTCGCCGTACTACTCGACGGCGCGCCTCTGGGACGACGGGATCATCGACCCGCGCGACACCCGCCGCGTGCTCGGGCTCGGCCTGGCGGCCGCCGCGAACGCCCCCGTCCTGGAGACGGCCTTCGGCGTGTTCCGCATGTGACGCGAGGCCGTCTGGCCTTGGTCGGGCGCTCAGTCGCCGGTGAACTCCGGCGGGCGCTTCTCGCCGAACGCCTCGACGCCCTCGCGGAAGTCGTGCGTCTGCCGCAGGAGCCCGTACGCGAGGCCCTCCAGCTCGAGCCCGAGGTGGAGCGGCCCGTCGTAGGCCGCGTTGAGGACGCGCTTCGCCATCGCGAGCGCGAGCGGCGAGTGTCGCGAGAGCTCGTCGACGAGGCCGCCGACCGCTGCGTCGAGCCCGTCCGCAGGCATGATCGCCCCGACGAGCCCCAGGGCGAGCGCCTCGTCCGCAAGGACGCGCCGACCGCGCATCACGATGTCCTTCGCGCGTCCGAGGCCGATCAGGCGCACGAGCCGCTGCGTCCCTCCCGACCCCGGGATCATCCCGAGGGTGACCTCGGGCAGGCCGAGCTGGATGTCGTAGGCGGCAAGACGGAAGTCGCACGCGAGCGCGAGCTCCAGCCCGACCCCGAAGACGTACCCCTCGAGCCGCGCGATCACGGGCTTGGAGCAGCGCTCCGGCGCGGCGACGTTCCTCGCGAGCTGCGAGACCTGCCAGGGCGAGCGCTCGAGGAACCCCGCGATGTCGCCGCCGGCGGTGAACTGGCCGCCGGCGCCGGTGAGGACGACGAACCGCACGGCCTCGTCCGCATCCAGCTCCGTGAAGACGGCCGAGAGCTGGTCGCGCGCCGCCATGGAGACGCGGTTCAGCTTCCCCGGCACGTCCAGGGTGATCGTCGCGACGGCGCCGTCGCGCGCCACGGTGAACCCCTCGTGCTCGGTCACGCTTCAGCTCTGGTCTCGTCCCGCAGCATCCTCCGGAGGATCTTCCCCGACGCGCTCTTCGGAAGCGAGTCCACGAAGCGATACTCGCGCGGCCGCTTGAAGCGCGCGAGCGGCGAGGCGAGGCAGTGCTCGTCGAGCTCGTCGGCCGACGCCTCCCCTACCACGATCGCCGTGACGTGCTGCCCCAGGCGCTCGTCGGGGACGCCGATCACCGCCACCTCGACCACGCCCGGGTGCGCGGCGAGCACGTCCTCGACCTCGAGGGGGTGCACGTTCTCGCCTCCGGAGATGATCATGTCGTCGACCCGGCCGTCGATCCAGAGGTCACCGTCCTCGTCCAGGTGCCCGGTGTCACCCGTCGCGTACCAGCCGTCGTGGATCGCCTTCTCGTCCGCGTCGGGACGGTTCCAGTACCCGCCGAACGCCTCGTCCGAGCCGAGGTGAGCCCAGATCTCGCCCGTCTCGACGAGGCGTAGCCGCGTGTTGACCGCGGGCCGCCCGGCACATCCCGGCTTCGCCGGCTGATCCCGGCCGATCGAGAAGGTGTAGATCTCCGTCGACCCGTAGTGGTTCACGAAGACCTCCGGGGAGAAGACGTCCGCGCAGCGGCGAACGAGCGTCGAGGTCATCGCCGCGCCCGCATAGCCGAGCGCACGGACCGACGACACGTCCCGACGGGGCAGGTCCGGGTGGTGGACGAGATCGTGGAACAGCGTCGGCGCGAGGTACAGCGACGTCACGCGCTGCTGCTCGATCAGCCGCAACGCCTCGGCCGCGTCCCAGCGTGCCTGGGGCACGAAGCAGCCGCCGACGAGGTGCATCGCGACCAGCGAGTGGATCCCCATCGTGTGGTAGAGCGGCATCACGCCGAGCGTGCGGTCGGCCGATCCGTAGCCGTGCTGGAGCGCCTGCGACCAGCCGCCCGCGCGGTCTGCCGCGTGCGAGCGCGGCACCCCCTTGGGGCGACCGGTCGTCCCGGACGTATAGAGCAGCAGCGAGATCTCGCGCTCGTCCCGGTCGAGCTCCCCGGAGTGCTCGGGGCCGGCCGGCAACCCGTCGGCCTCCCGAAGGACGACGCGCGCCCCGCAGTCGCCGAGGCAGTAGTCGAGCTCGTCCTCGGAGAGCCGCCACGACAACGGGACGAACACGGCCCCGGCCCACTGGGCCGCCCAGTAGAGCAGTGCGGTCTCGAGCCTGTTGTCGAGCACCACGGCGACGCGCTCGCCCGGGTCGACGCCGAGGCCGCCGGCGATGCGCCGCACGCGCGGCAGCAGCTCGCCGTACGGGATGCCCGGGAACGCCTCGAGCTCCGGATGCCGCTCGCAGGCCGCGAGCAGCGAGCACGCGAGGTTCACGCCGTTCTCCCCGAGGGAGAAAGGCTGACGAAGTCCACGATGGCGGCGACGATCGGCGCGTACCCCGTGCAGCGACAGAGGTGCCCGGAGAGGAGATCCACGATCTCCGCTCTGGACGGGTTCGGATGGCGCTCGACGAAGTCGAGCACGGCCATCAGGATGCCCGGCGTGCAGAAGCCGCACTGCAGCGCGTGATGACGCCGGAACGCGTCCTGGAGCGCGGTCAGGGGGCCGCCGTCGGCAAGCGACTCGACCGTCTCGACGTGGCTGCCGTCCGTCTGCACCGCGAGCAGGCAGCAGCCGCGAACCGAGACGCCGTCGACGAGCACGGTGCACGCCCCGCAGACGCCGTGCTCGCAGCCGACGTGCGTGCCCGTCAGGCCCAGCCGGTGGCGGAGGAAGTCAGTGAGCAGAAGCCGCGGCTCGACGACCTCTCGGACTGTGCGGCCGTTCACCGTGAGGTCGATCTCGGTCACGACGCCCTCTCGATCGCCCGTCTCACGAGAGTGCCCGTCAGCTCGCGAAGGTAGCGGGCGCTCGCGTGGACGGTCCCGGGTGGGTCGACGGCCCGCGCCGCGAGCGCGCCCGCGTCGGCCGCGGCCTCGGTCCCCGAGGAGCCGAGAAGGAGGCCTTCGACCTCCGTCAGCCGGGTCGGCCTGTCGGTCACGGCGCCGACCGTGACGCCTGCGCTCTGCACCGCCCCCGACCCGTCGCGCCCGAGCACCACGGCGACCATCGCCTGCGCGAAGTCCCCCGCGCGGAGAGCGAGCTCCTCGAACGCGCAGGCTTCCTCCGCCTGGCCGAAGGGCCAGACGGTCTCGACCACGAGCTCCCCGGGGCGGAGCGTCGTCGAGAAGTGCGTGACGAAGAAGTCCGCCCCCGGGATCTCGCGCCTCCCGTCGGGCCCGTCGACGACGACTACCCCGTCCAGGGCGACGAGGCAGAGCGGGAGCTCTGCGGCCCCGTCGGCGTGCGCGATCGAGCCCCCGACCGTCCCCCGGTTCCGCGTCACGAAGTGACCGACGAACGGCAGCGCCGAGCGGACGAGCGGGTGCACGCGATCGTCCCCGTCGAGCGCAGCCTGACGGGTCGTCGCGCCGACGCGCAGCATCCCGTCGGCGGAGACGCCGTCGAGGCCCGCCCGGTTCAGGTCGACGAGCAGGCTCGGCCGGACGAGACGGAGGTTCAGCGCCGGCACGAGGCTCTGGCCCCCGGCGATCGGCTTGGCGTCCGGGCCTCCCTCTGCGAGGACGGCCAACGCCTCCGCGAGGGACTCGGCGCGGACATAGTCGAACGCCGGCGGCTTCATCGGACCTCGTCGGCCGCTTCCGCGTGGGCGGAGTCTCCCAGCAGCTCCCACACGCGCGGTGCAGTGAGCGGCAGCTCCACGTCGTCGCGGCCGAGAGCATCGGCGACCGCGTTGGCGATCGCGACCGGGGCGGACATCGTCGCTCCCTCGCCGATGCCCTTCGCGCCGAGCGCCGTGAACGGGGAAGGCGATTCCAGGTGGTCGACCGTCAGCGGCGGCAGGTCGGGCGCGGTGGGAGTGAGGTAGTCGACGAGAGACGAGGTCAGGAGGTTCCCCTCGGCGTCGTACGCGTGCCGCTCGAAGAGCGCCGCGCCCACGCCGTGGGCGAACCCGCCGACCACCTGGCCGTCGGCGAGCAGGGGGTTCAGCAACGTGCCGGCGTCGTGGACGCTCACGTAGTCCGTCACCGTGACCTCGCCCGTCGCGGAGTCGATCTCGACCGCGCAGACGTCGACGACGAAGCCGTGCGCGCCGGAGGAGGCAACCCGGTCCTCGACGTCGGGCGGGTCGAGGTTCGGGGTCGAGTGGAACGCGACCGCAGTGAGACCCGGCTCCATGCCCTCGGGCAGCCCCTCCGGGTTCCAGTGCGCCGACCCGGCGACCTTCCTGAGTGGCAGCTCGGGGTCGCCGAGATGCGCCCGGATCGCGTCGACCTTGACGCGCACCTTGCGCGCCGCGGCCTGCACCGCCCCCACACCGACGCCCGAGAATCGCGACGAGTAGTTCCCCGACGCGACCGTCCAGGGCGTCGTCGCCGTGTCGAGCTCGGAGAGGACGGTGACCTCCTCCGGCGCGCAGCCGAGCTCGTCGGCCACGACCTGCGCGGCCACGGTCCGATGGCCCTGACCCTGCGGGGTCGTGCCGAGCCGGACGGTGATCCCGCCGAGCGGGTCGACCGCGACCGCGGCTCCCTCCGCGTTCCCGGACTTGGGCAGCGTCGCGGCGCGCTCGACCGCGGTCTGGGCGAGCGTGATGTAGCCCATGTTCGAGATCGACGGCTCGACCACGCAGGCGAGCCCGACGCCGACGAGCCGCCCGTCCTCCCGTGCTGTCTCGGCCCGGGCGCGGAGCTCGGCATAGCGCGAGAGCTCGAGCGCGCGGTCGAGGCAGGCGGCGTAGTCGCCGGAGTCGTAGAGAGCGCCCGAGGGCGTGCGGTACGGCATTGCCTCGGCGGGGACGAGGTTGCGCCGCGCCAGCTCGGCTGGATCGATCCCGAGCCGGCGTGCCGCGATGGCCATCGTCCGTTCGAGCCCGAAGTACAGCTGCGGCCCGCCGAAGCCCCGGTTGAGGCCGGACGGGATGGTGTTCGTGAGCACGACACGGTTCCGCGTGGCGACATCCTTCACCGCGTAGGCACCCGAGAGCGAACCGTGCATCCGGTAGAGCGTCGCCGGCTCGGGCGCGCGGACGTAGGCGCCGACGTCCTCGAGCGCGTCGTAGCGGAGCGCAACGAGCTCCCCGTCCTGGGTGTACCCGGCCTCGAGCTCGGTGACGCGGCCCGTCGCCGCGGAGCTCGCGGCCAGGTGCTCGAGCCTGTCCTCCGTCCAGCGCACGGGCACGCCGAGCACGCGCGACGCGAGCCCGAGCAGGACGACGTACGGGAGCACGGCCGCCTTGATCCCGAACGACCCACCCGAGTCCGGGGGTGTCAGCAGCCTGAGCCTGTCGCCGCGCAGGCCGAGCGCCGCCGCGGCGACCCCGTGGAGCGTGAACGGCCCCTGGAAGTTCGTCCATGCGGTCAGTCGCCCGGCAGGATCGTCCCAGTCGCAGACGACGCCATAGCACTCGACGGGCAGGCACGTGAAGCGCGGCACGCGGAACGTCGTGCGGACGACGACGTCGGCCCGCGCGAGAGCCTCGTCCACGTCGCCGTAGTGGAAGCTGCGCTCGTGGATCGCCTCCGCAGCCGCGGGATCCACGACGGGCTCGAGCGGCTCGTAGTCGACGGCGACGAGCTCGGCGGCGTCCTCGGCGACGTAGCGGTCGCGTGCCACGACCACGGCCAGGGGCTCGCCGACGTAGCGCGCCGTCCCCACCGCGGCGGCGTAGTGCGGGACCGGCGACTCGATCCCGGCCGGAAACGGCCTCGACAGCCGAGCGACGTCGTCGCCGGTGAGGACCCCGCGGACGCCGGGCAGGTCGAGCGCGGCGGCGGGGTCCAGCGAGACGTGTGCATGCGCGAGCTGTGAGCGCACGATCGCGGCGTGCCAGGCATGCGGCACCGGCTCGAGGTCGTCCATGAAGCGGCCCTCGCCGCGGAGCAGCGCCTCGTCCTCGACGCGCAGCACCGACCGCCCGACCCACGTCTCGCGTCCCGCGGCGACCGCCAAGCGCTACCGCTCCTGTCTGTGCACGGCGGCGGCCAGCTGCTCCTCGCTCGGACCACCGGCTTCGAGGGCGCGGAAGGCCTCGATCACGGCCCGTGGGTCCCGCCGGTGCCGCTTCGCCGCCATGGTCAGCGGCTCTCGCACGGCGCCGCCGCAGTGCGCGCACGGGAACTGGATCTGCGACATCAGCTGCGCCGCACTCCCGTCCGGGAACATCCGCAGGAGCTCGAGGATCGTGGTCGAGCCCCGGATCAGGCGGCCCACCTCGTCGGATGCCGCCACGCCAGATCCCCGGAGCCCGGGGATCGTCCGGCGCGCGGCGTCGACCATGGCTAGTGCTGGCCCGCGAGCGCGAAGACGCGCTCGTCCGCAGGCTCCATCCGAACCGCGTTCCGCGGCAGCTGGTAGCGAGCGTACGGGAGCACCACGATCCTCGCGTCGGCCCCGTGGCGCGCGAAGGCCGCCGCGAGCGCCTCGTCGAGCGAGGTCGTGGCGTCGATCCCGATGTCGGCCGCCATCTCGAGGTTCTCCGGGAGCGTCACGAGCGTCAGGTGCTTCCGCGTCATCACCTCGTAGATCGGCACCCAGATGCATCCGGCCCACATCTGGATGGCGCGCGCGTGGATGTCGCGCAGCACGCGCTGGTAGTTCTCCGGCGTCGCAGGCATGTACGGCTTCATGAGGTCCATCAGCGCGAGCCCGGGGAAGTCGCCGATCGCGGTCGAGACGCCTGGCGAGGGGCTCGTGTAGATGAGCGTGCCGCCGTCCTTGACCACGAGGTCCGCGGACATGCAGCCCCAGCCCGTGTGGAAGAAGAGATGGTCGGTCGGCGCGAAGACGCCACAGATCGCGATGTCGGCCTGGCCCTGCTCCGGCACGAACGACTCGTACGCATACACGTCGTTGAAGCGGCGGATCGCCTCGCGGTGCGCCTCGGGATGCGAGCCGAAGACGACGTCCATCACACGGCCGTGCGTGTCGAGCAGCACGTTCATGGTGCAGTCGAGCCCACACATCGACGCCACCTCGTCGATGTCGGACCGCATCGGCCCGACGTACGCTCCGTAGTGCGTCTGGGGCGACGTCACGAAGGCGCAGTGGTTCGATTCGACGGTCTCGTCCGAGACCACGCCGGGGAGGATCAGCTTGCCTCCGCCACCCGCCCCCCAGTGGTTCGCCTGCGCCTGGCCGATCGTGATCTTCAGCTCCGCCGAGGCGACCTCGTTCAGGAGCCACACCGGCGTGCCGCCGGACGAGACACCGACGAAGGAGTACGCGTCGGGATTCTGCGGGTCGTTCTGCGAAAACGACCAGCCGTTCCGCTCCATCCGCGCCAGGTTCTCGGAGCCGACCTTCTGCTCGGTGTCGGTCTCCGACATCGGGAACACCTTCCCGTTCGCGCAGCACACGCGGACGTCCGAGATCCCGGCCGCATCGATCGCGTCGAAGACGGCCGGGAGGAGCTTCGCGGAGGGGGTCGGGCGGAACTGGTTGTCGATGATCACGGCGACGCTCGCCTTGCCCGCCAGCAGCTCGTCGAACGTCGGCCCGTCGACCGGCTCGGAGAGGGCCAGGCGCGCCGCCTGCGTCGCGTCACCGACCGGCCCCGGCTCGTGGGGCTGCACGACGGCGACGAGGTTCGCCGTGGGGATCTCAACCTCGAGCGTGTCGCGGTGCTTCTTCGACTCGTCGTCGGTCGCTCCGATCGCGAGCGGGTCCATCGACTCGTACGGGACGACGACGCGGGTGGTCTCGCTCATCGGATCCTCCAAGGTCGGTCACACAGGGTCCACGATCGAGGTTAGTCCATTCGCGCGCCCGACCGCATGCCTCCGGGACATCGCTAGCGTGGCGTCGTGGACGTCGGGCCCGTCCTCGATCTCGTCGCCTCCGCCTCCCCGGCGCGGGGATTCACGTTCGTCGGGATCGGAGGGCACGGCGGCGCAGGCAAGTCGACGCTTGCCGCGCGGATCCCCGGCGCGCAGATCGTCGGTACCGACGAGTTCTGGGACGGAGAGGGCTTCGAGCTCACGCGCCTGCGCAGCGAGGTGTTCGACCCGCTCGGTGCCGGGCGGGAGGCGCGGTTCGAGAGCTGGGACTGGGTGCACCGCCGCCCCGGCGGGGCCCGGGCAGTCTCGCCCGAGGGGATCGTCGTGGTCGAGGGCGTGTGCGCGCTCCACCGCATGTTCCGGGACGACTACGACGTCCGCGTCTGGGTCGACGCGCCGTACGACGTGCGGCTCGAACGTGGCGTCGCCCGCGACGGCGAGGAGGCGCGGGCGACGTGGGTCCAGCGCTGGATCCCGATGGAGGAGCGCTACGTCGAGCGGGACGACCCGATCTCGTGCGCCCACGTCGTCGTGGACGGCGGCGGGCCTCTCGAGGAGTGAGCGGCGCAGGAGCTGCGCTCGCTCCCCCCGGGACGTCCGACACCGGCCCGAGGATGCGCCCAACACCTACGTCCGGGAGGTCTGCACGATGCGTCTCACCCCCTCCACCGTCCTCGCAGGAGCCGCGCTCTTCTTCGCCCTCGGCGGCTCGGCCGTCGCGGTCACGGAGGCCGTGAGGCCGCAGGCCCGCTGCCAGGCCGGCGCCGTCCGCGGCTTCGTGGCCGTGAACGGCGATCCGGCGAAGGGCATCGCGAACCTCGGCGACCAGTTCACGAGCGCGCGGCCCGGGATCGGGGCGCGGTTCAACTGCGCCGGCGCGGCGCCCCAGGCGCGTCGCGTCAACGTGGGCGTCTACGAGGTGCGCTTCCCCGGCAACGCGACCCAGATCGCTGCGGCCAGCTCGGCGGCCGCCGAGACGACCGTCGGCTACGTGGGCGGAGGCGTCTTCAGGGTCAACCTCTGGGTCCCCGGCCGCCAGGACGCGATCGACACGTCGTTCACCGTGCTCGCCGTGTAGGAGGCGGGCGGCACCGCGTCAGCGACTCGGTCGTCGCCGCCGCTCGCCGATCCGCTCGGCCACGTTCGGGGTGTGTGATCCCGAGACGTCGGGGCGCCTGCGTGACCTCGAGGAGCCCTACGGCGATTCTCCTCATCGCGCCCCCCGGGATCAGGTGGGTCGACGACCTCCACGAGATCCTCGTGGATGGTGGCACCTGACCCCACGAACCGGGAACTGAACCGTCCGCGCCTCGCGCTGCGAAGAGCGGGTCACCTCGACCGAAGGGAGATCCATGAGCTCTCGCACGTTCCGACGGATGGCGATCCTCGTAGGGATCGTCGCACTGCTCGTCCCGCTCGCCGCGTCCGGCGGCGGCCACGGCAAGGCCGGCGGCTCGACGGGCCGCACCGACTCGGCCAAGCGGATGGTCTTCGCGACCGACTCTGCGGGCAACCTGCTCAGCTTCCGGGCGGCTGCCCCCGAGGCTGCCCGCTCACGTCCGATCACCGGGCTGCCGGGCGGCGTCGTCCTGAAGGGCATCGACTTCCGTCCCGCGACGGGCGACCTGTACGCCCTCGGAAGCGACAAGGTCGTGTACCGCGTCAACCCCCGGACGGCGATCGCGGTCGCCGAAGGACCGGCGTTCGAGACCGCCGCAACGGCGCTCGCGGGGGACCGGATCGGGTTCGACTTCAACCCGACGGTCGACAAGATCCGCGTGACGAGCGACGCCGACGACAACCTTCGGCTCGATCCCGACCCGGGCAGCCTGCTGGCGACGGACACGAAGCTCACCCCCGCCGAGGTGACCGTCGTCGGCTCCGCGTACACGAACTCGTCGTTCGCGGCGTTCGCGAACCGGCCCGCGACGACGATGCTCTTCGCGATCGACGTCGCCTCGAGCCCCGACCGGATCTGGCTCCAGAACCCGGCCAACGCGGGGACGCTCGTGACGCCGAGGTCGCTCGGCGTCGACCTCGGCTCCGATCTCGGGTTCGACATCGCGGGCGCCGACGACGTCGGCTACCTCGCCGGGACACGGACCGGACGCTCTGGTGCCGAGCTCTATCGCGTCGACGTCACGAGCGGCGATACGCGCCGGCTCGGCCGGATCGGGCACGGCAACGTCACGATCACCGGTCTTGCCGCCTGGAAGGACTGACGACCCCGACGGGGCGGGCCACCGCCCGCCCCGTCGAACCGATCGCGCAGCCGCGTGCGAACCCGGCGCGAGGCATGGCCGCGATCACGTCCACCACGAGACGCCCCACCAGCGAGGAGCGGAAGGAGGCGGAGCTGTTGCGCCTCCTGGCCGCGGGCGACCGCGGCGGCCCGCTGGAGGCCCTCTACGACGCCTACGGCCATCGGGTCTTCCGGCTGGGGCTGATGCTCCTGCGCGACCGCGGCCTGGCAGAGGATCTCGTGCAGGAGACGTTCGTCCGGCTCTGGCGGTCGTCCGGACGCTACGACCCGTCGCGTTCGTCGGTGCGGACGTTCGTCTTCACCCTGGCTCGTCGCGCCGCCGTCGACCTCTGGCGGAGGCAGAAGGGGCCGCTGCCGTCGTCCCTCGGGGAGATCGAGCGGGAGGACGTCGCGGGCGGAGAAGAGTTCCAGCACCTGCTCCTCCGGCTCGATGTCCGCGAGGCGCTCGACGCGCTCTCCTCCGTCCACCGCGAGGTGCTGGAGCTCCAGTACGACGGCGACCTCACCCAGTCGCAGGTCGCCGTTCGCCTCGGCATCCCTCTCGGCACCGTCAAGTCGCGCACGCTCCACGGCCTGCGTGCGCTATCACGTGAGCTCCGGGAGCGCGGGCTCCTTGACTGAGTCGAACGGACATCCCGACCTCGCCGCCCGGGTGCTCGGCCGTCTCGGAGCGGGCGAGAGCCTCGAGCTCGACCGTCACCTCGCGAGCTGCGACTCCTGCCGCGCCGAGCTCTCCGAGCTCGAGGAGACCGCCGCGTTCCTGGCGATCGCCGCGCCGGCCTCCGCACCGTCCGCGGGGCTGGCCGGCCGGACGTTCGCCGCGATCGAGCGTGAGGCGGGCGCGGTGACGATGACGCACCCGCGCCGTCGCGCCTGGAGATGGTCGCTCGCCGCGGTGGGTGCAGGCGCAGCCGTGGCCGCCGCGGTGCTCGTCCTCGCTCTCCGCGCCGGCTCGCCGGCCGGAGAGCTGGAGCTCCAGGCTGTGCTGGCGGCCCCGGTCGGGC
>NZ_DASTCS010000072.1:0-3255 GCF_035710885.1 Gaiella sp.
GCTC
Source organism: Gaiella sp. (assembly GCF_035710885.1). Lineage (GTDB taxonomy): Bacteria > Actinomycetota > Thermoleophilia > Gaiellales > Gaiellaceae > Gaiella. Next base: position 5 of record NZ_DASTCS010000072.1, read on the forward strand.
GCCCGCGCCGCCGTCGACTTCGCGCGGACGCGCGGCGCCCGTGCCCTCGAGGGCTACCCGATGATCACCGAGCCCGGGCGGAAGATCGACCTGGTCGGCGAGCTCCACGTCGGCAGCCGCAGCATCTTCGCCGACGCCGGGTTCGCGGAGGTCACCCGGCCGACGCTCCGGCGGGTCGTGATGCGCATCGACTTCTAGAGGCTCGATGTGGGTTGGGGATGCGTGGCGGGGAGGGCGCGCGCCGAGCCGCGCAGGCCCCCAAACCGCGCGTGCCCATGACCCAGACAAGCCTCTACGATGCCGCCGTGCCCGAGGCGCGTCTCGAGGACTCCGGCTCGGGCCTTGCGCCCGTCGTCGACGGCTGGTTCGTCCTCAACGTGCGCGACGCGGAATGGTGGACGTCGGAGGCGTTCGGCTCGGGGTGCGTGTTCGAGAGCCGCGCGTGCTCGTTCCCGCAGCTGGGTATCAATCTCAGCGTCCTGGAGCCGGGCCAGCCGAGCTGTCTCTACCACTCGGAGTCGCAGCAGGAGGCGTTCCTGGTGCTGTCCGGGGAGTGCAGGCTGCTCGTCGAGGGTGCGGAACGGCTCCTGCGGCGGTGGGACTTCTTCCACTGTCCCGCCGGGACGGAGCATGTCTTCGTGGGAGCCGGCGACGGGCCGTGCGTGATCCTGATGACCGGTGCACGGACGGAGGACGAGCAGCTGCTCTACCCCGTCTCGGAGCTCGCCGGACGCTACGGGGCGAGCGCGGAGCAGGAGACGCCCGACGCGAGTCAGGCGTACGCGCGGTTCGAGCGGCCACGGCGAGGGCGGCCCTCGTACTGGGACCGCCTCCCCTGGGCGTAGCCGAGCGCACGAGGCCGAGAGCGGGAGCCGACAGGCGGCGCGCCTACGCCTCGGCCGGCGGACGGTAGGTGCACACGTGCACGCCCGTGGCGCTGGTGGCCGAGGAAGCCAGCTCGAGCGTGCGCATCGCGCCGTCGCCGGGGAAGATCGACTTGCCGCCGCCGAGGATCACCGGCTCGATGTTGAGCCTGAGCTCGTCGACCAGGCCCTCGTGCAGGAGGGTGCGCGCGAGCGAGGCGCTTCCCATCACCACGACGTCGCCGCCGTCGGTCTCGCGCAGCTCCCGGATGCGGCCGACGGCCTGGGCGCCGGGGATGCGCGTCGTGTTCCATGTCAGCTCGTCGTCCCCCAGCGTCGCGGACACGACGTACTTCGGGATGGCGTTCATCCGGTCGGCGAACGGGTCGCCGGCCCGTTCGGGCCACGCCGCAGCCATCACCTGCCACGTGCGGCGACCGAACAGCAGCGCGTCGGCATCGGTCATCGCATCGGTGAAAGAGCCGCCGACGACGTCGTCGAAGAATCGGTGCGACCAGCCCCCGTGGGCGAAGCCGCCGTCGGTGTCCTCGTCCGGGCCGCCCGGCGCCTGCACGACACCGTCCAGGCTCATGAACTCGATGATCACGATCCGCATGGCCTCCTCCTTCTGCTCGTGTAGCGGGTTCAGCGATGTCCCGGTGTAGACGACCGGGGCCGCGCAGAATCATCTCGGCCGGCGCCTGCGCGTCCGTGCGAGGCGGCCGAGCGACTACACGGGTGGGTCTCAGGTCATCGGCCGGGCGCTCAGCGGCGCTCGAGTCGCGCCTCGAGCTGCTCTCGCGCCTCCTCCGGCGAGAAGCCCCACGGGCCGGGACTGCCTGGGTAGACGATCCGCTCGTCGCCCCCGACGAGCACCAGCCGCTCGGGCCAGGCGGCGAACGCCACGTTCGCGCGATTGTCCATCTCGTCGAGCAGCAGCGGCAAACTGAGATCGAGCCGCCGCACGGTTTCCCGGGCTTGCTGCCGGCGCTCCTCGAGCGTGGTCTGCTGCTGCAGGACGACGCCCTCGTCCACGTTCTCCGGGAGCTGCCACTCGTCGTCTGCGTGGGCTTCTGCGAGGTAGACGAAGGCAAAGTCGGCCCGGTCCCGGAAGACCTGATACAGCGTCTCGACGTCGCCCGACCGACGACGGAACGGAGGTCAGGTGAAGCTGCCGAAGACGAGCAGCAGCGGCCGCCCGCGAACGAGCTCCGCGACCGCGATCGATTCGAGATCCTCGCCGCGTCGCAACGTCACGTCGGGCAGCGGGTCGCCGGCCTGCAACACCTCCGCCGCGCGGTAGCGGGCGAGGCTCGCGATCACCTTCGCGCGTTCTCCACCGGGGACGAGGCTCTCGACGTAGCGACGGTCGGCCGCGTCGACCAGCGACGCGATCGACTCCTCCCTGCCGAGGCTCTCCATGCGCGAAGCGTAGTGACGGTCGGCACGCGGCTTACACCCGTCGGTTGCCGGTGAGCCACGAAAGGACCGACGGAGGCCGATATGAGTGAGTACGCCGTTGCGCGCCTCGACGAGATCGACGAGCTGGACGACGGGCGCGAGCCGTTTCGACCCGTCCGGCACCACCTCGGCATCACTGCCTTCGGAGTGACCTCGTGGACGGCCCGTGAGGCCGGCGACCGCATCATCAACGAGCACGACGAGACGGACGGGGAACGAGGAGCTCTATCTCGTCCTGCAGGGGCGAGCCGTGTTCGAGCTCGACGGCGATCGGATCGACGGGCCCGCAGGGACCTTCGTGTTCGCTCGCCCCGCCGTGACGCGAACGGCGTTCGCCGAGGAGCCCGACACGACGATCATCGCGGTGGGCGGCACGCCCGGAAAGCCGTTCGACGCGCGCGGATGGGAGGCGCGCGATCGACATGTCGGAGGAGTTCCGCGCGTACGCACAGGACGACTCGGACCCGGACCCGATCCGCGACGAGCCCGCCTTCCAGGACCTGACCGCGAGCCAGCCCGGTAGGCCTCTGCGAAGGCGCCGCCCGAGCACGGCGCTCTCTCCTATCGTCCCGACATCGGAGCCCCGCCGCGCACGCCGTACCCGCCCGACCTCGCCGAGGATGCACCCGCAGCGGTCGGGCTCGGTGACCTCGTCGACGTCGTCGTGGAGAGCGTCGACTGGGCGAACCGACGATCCCGCACCGTCGGCCGCCGGGTCGAGCTCCGCCGCTGCCGGCTGACGGGCTCGGAGCTCGGCGAGTCGGACCTCACGGACGTCGTGTTCGTCGACTGCCGCCTCGACCTCGTCGGGTTGCGGTTCGCAAAGCTCGAGCGGGTCGTGTTTCGCGACTGCCGGATGAGCGAGTGCGACTTCTACGAGGCGTCGTTGAAGGATGTGACGTTCGAGCGGTGCGAGCTTCGCGGGGC
>NZ_DASTCS010000073.1:0-37419 GCF_035710885.1 Gaiella sp.
GCCCCGCAGACGCCTGTCGGCGTCGACGAGACGGCGGCTCTCGTCCCCGGTGTCGCACGAGCAAGCGCTCCTTCGAGCGCGCGCATCGTGAGCCGGGTGGGCGAGGCCGCCGGTCCGCGCCTGCCCGTCGTGGTCGCCGCCGTTGCCCTCCTGGCGCTCCTCGCGGCGGGAGCCGGCAGGTGGGTGGCCCGTAGAATCGGCCCTGATGGAGCAGTACTACGTAACGACGCCGATCTACTACGTCAACTCGACGCCGCACATCGGCCACGCCTACACGACCGTGGCGGCGGACGTCTTCGCACGCCATCAGCGGCAGCGCGGCCGTGAGACGTTCCTTCTCACCGGCGTCGACGAGCATGCGTCGAAGGTGGCCCGGGTCGCGGAGGAACAGGGCCTTGCGCCACAGGCGTACGCCGACCGCATCGTGGAGGCGTGGCGGGCGCTCCCCGCCCGCCTCGGCGTCTCCAACGACTTCTTCATCCGCACGAGCGACGACGGCCACAAGCGGTTCGTCCAGGAGTTCCTGACGCGGATCCGCGACAACGGCCGCGAGGACATCTACCAGGACGTCTACGCCGGGCTCTACTGCGTCGGCTGCGAGGCGTTCAAGACGGAGGACGAGCTGGTCGACGGCAAGTGTCCCCAGCACGACGTCGAGCCGGAGTGGATCGAGGAGCGCAACTGGTTCTTCCGGCTGTCCGCCTACCAGGAGCGCCTGCTCGCCCTCTACGACGAGCGGCCCGACTTCGTGCTCCCCGGCTTCCGTGCCAACGAGGCCAGGTCGTTCATCGCGGGCGGCCTGCAGGACTTCTCGATCAGCCGGGCCGGTCAGCCGTGGGGGATTCCCATCCCGTGGGATCCGGATCAGGTCGCGTACGTGTGGGCGGACGCGCTCGTCAACTACCTGAGCGCGCTGACGTACGCGCGGCCGGGCGAAGATCTGATCCCGCGATTCTGGCCCGTGGCCCATCACCTGCTCGCGAAGGACATCCTCCGCTTCCACTGCGTGTACTGGCCTGCTCTGCTGCTCGCAGCCGGATACGACGTGCCGCGCCAGCTGTTCGTCCACGGCTACTTGCTGCTGAACGACAGGAAGATCTCCAAGTCGCTGGGCAACGTCGTCGACCCGCTCGACCTGATCGACGTGTACGGCGCAGACGCAGTGCGCTTCTGGTGTGCGCGCTCCGTGTCCTTCGGGCAGGACGGCGTCGCCTCGATCGACGGGCTGCGCGAGCGGTACGAGCGCGAGCTCGGGAACGACCTCGGCAACCTGCTCTCGCGCGTGACTGCGATGGTGGCGCGCTACCGGCAGGGGACGCTCGCGGCCGTGCCCTCGGGCGACTCGGAGGTGGCGGCGATCGTCGCCCCGCTCGGGGACGACGTGGCGGCGCGCCTCGACGTCTTCGACCTGACCGGGGCGCTCGAGCGGATCTGGGAGGTGGTGCGAGGGCTGAACCGGCACGTCGAGGTCACGGCGCCGTGGCAGGTCGCCAAGGACGAGGCTCGGTCCGCCGAGCTCGACCGGGTGCTGTACGACCTCGTCGACGGCCTCCGCGCGGTGGCGGTCGCCCTCGCCGCGTACCTCCCCGACACGTCGGGGCGGATCCTCGCCGCTCTCGGGCAGGCGCAGACGCTCGACTGGGCCGAGGTTGCCTACGGCCGTGCGCGCGCCGCCGAGAACGTGGAGCCGGCCGCGCCACTGTTCCCCCGCGTCGACGAGCCCACGCTGGCCGCGTGAGCGGTCGCGGGCGGCGACCGGGCGGTCGCGCACCGCGTCCGGGCGACCGCTCCCGTCGACCGGGCGAGCCGCTGTGGGAGCCTCCACTTCTCGACGGGCTGGATCGGGCAGTCGGGATCGCGTCCGCGGGCAGGCTGGAAGGCTCGGTCGAGGGGTGATCGACACGCACGCCCACCTCGACGCCTGCGAGGCCGGGCCCGGTGAGGTGCTCGCCAGGGCCAGGGCGGCCGGCGTCGATCGGGTGGTCACGATCGGGACGGGCATCGACTCGTGCCGGCGCGCCCTCGAGATCGCCGACTCGGAGGCGGGGGTCGTCGCCGCGGTGGGGATCGATCCGCACCAGGCCGCGACGCCCGAGGCGGGCCGGCTGGACGAGCTTCGCGAGTTGCTGCGTCACCCGCGAGTCGTCGCGGTCGGCGAGACGGGGCTCGACGGCCACGAGGGCGCCCGCACCCTGCGTGACCAGCGCGCCCTGTTCGACGCCCACCTGGCTCTCGCCGAAGAGGTCGGGCTGGCGGTCGTGATCCACAGCCGGGACGCCAGCGCGGAGACGGCCGCGGCATTGGAGCCGTTCCGGGGGAAGGTCGTCTTGCACTGCTTCTCCGAGCCCGACCTGCTCGTGCCGGCGCTCGAGCGCGGCTACTACGTCTCCTTCGCCGGGAACGTCACGTATCCGAAGGCGCAGGCACTCCGCGACGCAGCGGTTCGCATCCCCGCGGACCGGATCCTCACAGAGACGGACAGCCCGTACCTGGCGCCCCAGCCCGTCCGTGGGCGGAGGAACGAGCCCATGCACATCGTGCACACGCTCGCCGTCCTCGCCTCGACCCGGAACGAGACGGAGGAGGAGCTCGAGCGGCGGATCGAGGAGAACGCGGCGACGGCCTTCGGGCTTCCCCCGACATGAGCCGCGTCGCTCCCAGGAAGTCCCTCGGCCAGCACTTCCTGGTCGACCGCAACGTGCTCGGCGTGATCGACCGCCTGGCCGAGCTCGACCGGGCCGATGTCGTCCTGGAGGTCGGTCCGGGCCTGGGGGTGCTGACGACCTTCCTCTCGGACCGCGTGAATCACGTCCACGCGATCGAGCTCGATCGAGGTCTCGAGCAGTCGCTGCGAGAGGCCCTGGGAGAGCGGAAGAACGTCGACCTCGTCTTCGCGGACGCGCTCGCCTTCGACCTCGGCCCCCTCGACCCTCTGCCGACGAAGCTCGTGGCGAATCTCCCGTACAACGTGGCCACGCCGCTCGTCGCGGAGACGCTCATCGGTGTGCCTTCGTTGTCCTCGTGGTGCGTGATGGTTCAGCGGGAGGTCGCCGAGCGGTTCTTCGCCGAGCCGGGCACGAAGGCGTACGGCGCCGTCTCGGTGCTCGTGCAGCTCCATGCGCGACGCACGGGCTTCCACTCCGTCTCGCAAACCGTCTTCCGGCCGGTGCCAAATGTCGATTCCGCGCTCGTCGCCTTCCGGCGCATCCCGGCCCCCGCGAACCCGGCGAGCGTGCTCCGCGTCGCCCGAGGGGCATTCGCGCATCGACGCAAGACGCTCGCGAACGCGCTCGCGCTGGCCGGCATCGCCTCCCGCGAGCGATCCGTGACCGCGCTGGACGCGATCGGACGTGCCCCGGACGTCCGCGCCGAGGCGCTCGCGCCCGAGGAGTTCGTTCGGCTGGCGGAAGCGCTCGGACCGTGAGCGCCTGGCAAGAGGCGCCGGCCCCGGCGAAGCTCAATCTCGCCCTCGTCGTCGGCCCTCGACGGCCGGACGGCAAGCACGACGTCGTCACGGTGCTGGAACGGCTGTCGCTCGCCGACCGGGTCGCGGTGCGGCCGGCTCCGGCGACCCGAGTCTCCGGATTCGAGGAGGATACGCTCGTCCGTGCAGCGCTCGAAGCGGTCTCGGAGTCGGCCCGCGGCCGGCTGCGCTTCGAGGCGCGCATCGAGAAGCGGATCCCTGTCGCGGCTGGCCTCGGGGGCGGGTCGAGCGACGCCGCGACCGCGCTCGGCCTCGCGAACCGGCTGCTCGAGAGACCGCTTCCCGCCGACGCCCTCGAGGAGATCGCGGGCGCGCTCGGAACGGACGTGCCCTTCTTCCTGCGGGACCGCGCGCAGGTCGGTACGGCGGACGGAACCACGCTCGAGCCGATCGACCTCCCGCGCGACTACTGGGTCGTGCTCGCGCTCCCCGCTGGCGTCGTCAAGGCCTCGACCGCGGCCGTCTACGGGGCATTCGACGCACGCGGCGGCGAGCGCGGGTTCGACGCGCGTCGCCAGGCGCTGCGCGCCGCCCTCGCCGGCGTGGAGCGCGCGTCCGACCTCGGCAGGCTGCCGCCGAACGACCTCGCGGCGTCGCCGCTCACCGAGACGCTTCGTTCGCTCGGCGCATTCCGCGCCGACGTCAGCGGCGCGGGACCTGCGGTCTACGGCCTCTTCGAGGCTCCCGACGACGCCGGTCGCGCCGCGGCGGCGCTGGGGCCCGAGACGGCGACCTGGATCGCCCAGCCCGGCTGATACCTTCATCCACATGGCCAGTCAGGTCCTGATCGAGCACGGCGAGAGCCGCCTCACGCGCCGTGTGCGCCACAACCGCTACAAGATCGCGCTCGCGATCGCGGCCCTCGAGGGGATCCTCGTCCTGGCGGGCGCGATCCCGTGGTGGCTCGTCGTCTTTCTCGCGCTCGCGGCGCTGGCCGCCTACGTCGGCTGGGGGAGGGAGCACGAGAGCTCCGACGTCCGCGTGATCACCTGGACGGCCGCCGTCTCGCAGCTGATCGTCGTGCTGGTGCCCATGCTGGCGGGCGCGCTCGTCGTGCTGGCCGCGCTCGCGGTGGTGGCGCTCGCCGCGATCGCGCTGGCCGCGCTGCTGCTCGACCGCAGGTAGGCGAGCGCGTCCGGGCGCTTCGGCGCGCGGGGAGCGGGGTAGACTGCCGTCCCTTGCTCTGGGGCGTGGCCAAGTGGTAAGGCAACGGGTTTTGGTCCCGTGATCCCAGGTTCGAATCCTGGCGCCCCAGCCATCGATATCCCCTGATGCCGACGAAGCTCGCTGCAGTCGTGATGGCCGGAGGCCTCGGAACGCGCATGCGGTCCGAGCGCGCCAAGCACCTGCACCCGATCCTGGGGCGACGGATGATCGACTGGGTGCTGGACGCCGCGCAGGCGCTCGGGCCGGAGCGGCTCGTGATCGTCGCGTCGCCCGACACCGCGTCGGCGTTCGACGGCGCCAGCGTCGCCGTGCAGAAGCGACCACTCGGCACCGGTGATGCCGTCCGTTCGGCCCGGCAGGCGGTCGCCGACGCCGACGAGGTGCTCGTCCTCTCGGGCGACACTCCGGTGCTGACGACGGGCCTCCTCACGGAGCTGCTCGACGCACATCGGGCCTCGGACGTCGCGGCAACGGTGCTGTCGTTCGTCCCGGAGGACATCCGCACGTACGGCCGGATCGTCAGAGACGAGAACGGCGATCTCGTCACGATCGTCGAGGCGTCCGACGCAACGCCGGTTCAGCTCGAGCTGCGAGAGGCCAATTCCTCGATCTACGTCTTCCGCGCGGACGCGCTCTGGCCCGCCCTCGACGGGCTGAGCCCTGCAAACGCGCAGGGTGAGCTGTACCTGACCGACGCCGTGCACGGCATCGTCGAGGCAGGCTTGCGCGTCGGCGTGCACGTCGCTCCCGACCCGGCCGAGACCGAGGGCGTCAACAGCCGCGTGGAGCTGGCCGAAGCGACCGCGGTCCTGCGTGACCGGATCAACCGGGAGCACATGCTGGCGGGAGTCACGATCGTCGATCCGTCGTCGACGTGGATCGAGCCCACGGTGGCGTTCGAGCCGGACGCGGTCGTGCACCCGTTCACGGTCCTGCGAGGCGCGACGACCGTCGCCGCAGGGGCCGAGGTGGGCCCTCACGTGGTCGCGGTGGACGCGGCGATCGGACCGGGCGCGCTCGTGGGGCCCTTCTGTTACCTTCGCCCCGGCACGGTGCTCGGAGCATCCTCCAAGGCAGGCACGTTCGTCGAGCTCAAGAACACGGAGCTCGGTGAGGGCACCAAGGTGCCGCACCTCTCGTACATGGGTGACGCGACGATCGGCGATCGCACGAACATCGGGGCCGGCTCGATCACGGTGAACCTGCCGCACGGCGGCGGCCCGAAGCAGCGGACCGAGATCGGCCGTGACGTCAGGGTCGGTGTGGACACTGTGCTGGTTGCACCGGTCACCCTGGGAGACGACGCGTGGACGGCCGCCGGCACGGTGGTGACCGACGACGTCTCGGAGAACGCCCTCGTGGGGTTCCCGCCGAGACAGACCGTGAAGGAGGGGCGCGGTGGACGCAGGGACGATTGAGCAGGCGCTGCCGGGCCTCGACCACGCGCCCACGGAGCCGGCGTTGAAGACGGGTCACGCGATCCCGCTGACGCCGAAGAAGCGTCTGATGGTGTTCTCGGGCCGCTCGCACCCCGAGCTCGCCGAGCGGATCGCGGAGCGTCTCGGGGTCGATCTCGGCGAGATCGAGCTCAAGACGTTCGCGAACGACGAGACGTACGTCCGCTATTGCGAGTCGATCCGAGGTGCCGACGTCTTCCTCGTCCAGACGGGCAGCCCGCCGGTCGACCAGCATGTGATGGAGCTGCTGCTGATGATCCAGGCGGCGAAGCTCGCCTCCGCGAAGCGGATCACGGCGGTGATCCCGTGGTTTCCGTACTCGCGCCAGGATCGTAAGGCGAAGCCCCGGGAGCCGATCTCCGGCCGCCTCGTCGCAGACATGCTCCAGCTCGCGGGCGTCGACCGGTTGCTGACGATGGATCTCCACGCGGGCCAGATCCAGGGCTTCTTCACGATCCCGGTCGACCACATGACCGCGCAGCAGCTGTTCGCGCGGCATTTCCGGGACCTCGGCTTCAGCGGCGAGGGCGTCGTCTCGGTGGCTCCGGATGCGGGCCGCGCCAAGGTCGCCGTCCGCTTCGCGGAGATGCTCGACGCCGACTTCGCGGTCATGCACAAGACCCGGCCCGGGCACGAGCAGGCCTCCGTCACCGAGGTCACCGGCCGCGTGCGCGACAAGACCTGCATCGTCGGGGACGACGTCACGACCACCGGCGGGACGCTCATCGCGGGCGCGCGAGCTCTCCGCGAGCACGGCGCGCGTGAGGTCTGGGTCTACGTCACCCATGCGCTCCTGAGCCGGGAGGGCCTCCATCGTCTCGCCGGCGCCGAGGACATCACCGGGATCGTGGTCACGGACACCGTGCCCATCGACCCGCGCGAGCGCCCGGAGAACCTCACCGTGCTCACCGTCTCGGCGCTCCTGGCGGAGACGATCATGAACGTCTTCAGCGACGACTCGGTCTCGGCGATCTTCGGCGGCGAGAACCAGCTGTTCTGAACGGGCTCGTCCCGGATGACGAGCCCGGGCTTCCCCCCGCCCCCGTACCTGATCCGCACGAAGCGGCTCGCGATCCGGTGCTGGGACCCGCGCGATGCGCCGCTCCTGAAGGAGGCACTCGACACGAGCCTCGGCCACCTGCGCCCCTGGATGCCGTGGGCGGCGGACGAGCCGAAGCCCCTCGAGGAGAAGGCCGAGCTGCTGCGGGCGTTCCGCGCGAGGTTCGACCTCGGCGAGGACTTCGTCTACGGGATCTTCACGCGCGACGAGTCGGAGGTCGTCGGAGGCACGGGTCTGCATACGCGCGTGGGCCCCGGAGCGCTCGAGGTCGGCTACTGGGTGCGCGCCTCGCGCGTGGGGCAGGGGTTCGCGCGCGAGTCGACCGCGGCGCTGACGTCCGCCGCGTTCCGCGTGTGCGGCGTCGATCGCGTCGAGATCCGTGTCGACCCGTCGAACGCGGCGAGCCTCCGGATCCCGCGGGCGCTCGGCTTCACCGAGGAGGGCACGCTGCGGCGCAGGCTGCCGGGGAGGGAGGGCGACGCACCGCGGGATGCGGTCGTCTTCGCCCTCTTCGCGGACGAGCTCGAGGCATCACCGGTCGCAGCCGTCCCGCTGGAGGCCTACGACCCGCTCGGCCGCCCGATCCGCTTCTAGCGCTCCGCTACAATCCCCCGCCGATGTCAAGCGATCGCGTCACCCTCGAGGTCTCGGAGCGCGGGGCCGACCAGGTCGGCTCGCGCCGTGTGCGTCGCCTCCGCAAGGAGGGGCTGGTGCCGGGCGTGCTCTACGGCAAGGGCCACGCGCGCGCGATCGTCGTCGGTGAGCGGGAGCTCCGCTCGGCACTCACCGGGCCGTCGGGCCTCCACGCGATCGTCGATGTGGTGATCGAGGGCCAGACCACGCCCCACCACGCGGTCCTCAAGGACTTCCAGCGTCACCCGATCCGAGGGACGCTGACGCATGTCGATTTCCACGAGGTGCGGCTCGACCGGGCGATCCAGGCCACCGTGAGCGTCCAGCTCGTCGGCGAGTCCCCCGGCTCGAAGCAGGGCGGGACCGTCCAGCAGGTCACCAGGGAGATCCAGGTCGAGGCGCTGCCGAGCGCGATTCCCGAGCACATCGAGGCCGACATCTCCAGCCTCGAGGTCGGAGGCACGGTGCGAGTCGAGGACCTCGTCGCGATCGAGGGCATCACGTTCCTCGACGATCCCCAGGTCGTCCTCGCTACCTGCTCGATCCCGCGCGGGATCACCGAGCTCGAGGAGGCAGAGGCCGAGGCTGCTGCCGAGGGCGAAGAGGGCGCCGAGGGCGAAGAGGGCGCCGAGGCCTCGGACGACGGCTCGGAGACCGAAGCGGACTGATCCGTGCGCCTCTTCCGCAGGGGAGAGGGTGGAGCGTCGGTGGAGCTCCTCGTCGCCGGGCTCGGGAACCCGGGGCCCGAGCACGCTCGTGACCGGCACAACGCCGGCTGGATGGTCGTCGACGAGGTCGCCCGCCGGCATCAGGGCTCCTTCAAGGGGAAGTTCCGCGGTCGTCTCGCCGACGTCCGGGTGGGAGACACCAAGCTCGTCCTGCTGAAGCCGGAGACGTACATGAACGAGTCGGGCGCGTCGATCCAGTCGGCCGCCGCGTTCTACAAGCTCTCGCCCGAGCAGGTGCTCATAGTCCACGACGACGTCGATCTCGAGACGGGAAGGCTCCAGGCGCGCCTCGGCGGAGGCCTCGCGGGTCACAACGGGCTGCGGTCGATCGCCGGCCGCCTCGGCTCCGCCGACTTCCTGCGCCTCCGCATCGGTGTCGGCAGGCCCGGTCGGGGCGACCCGCGGCCCGTCGCGGACTACGTGCTCTCGGCCTTCGCGCCGGAGGACGATGTCGAGGCGATCGTCGGCCGTGCCTGCGACGCCGTCGAGGCGCTCGCACTCGAGGGCCTCGACGAGACCCAGCGACGGTTCAACTCGAGGTAGCTCGGCGAAGGCGCGCTCCGACCGCTCGCGCCTCGATCCGGTGCGGGTTGCCGCGGTCGGCATGCCCCAGCGGGCGGCTGCCTGGCGCATCGTTACGGCCGCTCGGCGCAACCGTGAGCACGCACGTCACTTCACGCACAAAGCCACAACGCCTGGCCTGGCGTAGCTCGCGCCTTCGGGTGACGCGGTCTCCGTGTCTACCACCCCGCCAACCCGTTTCCCGTGGTTCCTCGCGTCGGGCCCGAACCGCGTCGGATCCCGCGCGCGTGGCCCGTGGCGAGACGCCTTTCGGTCGCATGACCCCGGGTGCGTCGGGTTGCCACCTGGGGTTCAGCCGGCCGAAGCTGCGCGCCGACCTGACACGCTCTTGGCACAGAGCCGTCACCCACCCGTGACAGGTTCCTCGATAGCGTGACATCAGGGCATGGGGGTGCCCCTGGGGGTGGTTGTCAGAGCCGCGCGGCGCGGCACCGCCGCGTCGCGGGCGGTGACCGGGCGGTCAGTACGATGGCCCCGCGGGGCGCGATCCCCGCCGAAGCCATGGACCCGACCGGCATCCGCACCGACGCTCCCCCGCTCGCCGCGTTCGTCGACGAGCTGCAGCGGCACGAGCGTTTCCAGGCGTTCGCCCGATCGCTCCCGACCCGTGCCCGCGTCTCGGAGCCCGTGTTGCCGCTGCTTCTCGCCGCGCTCCACGGGGAACTCGGGCGCGCGCTCCTCGTGCTTCTTCCCGAGGACGCCGACGCGCGAGACGCGGCGGAGGGCGCCTCCTGGTTCGCAGGCCCGCGCCACGTGGCGCTGCTACCGAGCCGCGGCGTCTCGCTCGAGTCGGGCCTCGCCCCTCCGCCGCACCTCGTGGGGGAGCGCTACCGCGCGCTCGACGTCCTCGCCACGGGCGGGCTCGTGTGCGCCTCCGTCACGGCGCTCGCGGAAGGGCTGCCCCCGGCCGACGCGCGGCCGGCGCCCCTGGAGATCCGGGTCGGTGACGAGCCGGGTGTCGACGGCCTGGCCCAGCAGCTCGCGCTGGCCGGCTACGAGCGCGTCGACCGGGTGGACGAGCGCGGGCAGTTCGCCGTGCGCGGCGGGATCGTCGACGTCTTCCCCTCCACCGGCCGCGAGCCACTTCGCGTCGAGCTCTTCGGGGACGAGATCGAGCAGGTCCGTGCGTTCTCGCCGTTCACGCAGCGGGCCCTCCACGCTGCGGAGAACGCCATCGTGTACCCGGCGGCGGAGAGGCGAGTCGACCTCGTCGAGGTCGACCTCGGGCACGACGACGGCGACGAGCCGGCCGCGATCAGCCTGCCCGCCGATCTCGTGCTGCCCCTTCCACGACCTCCCGACGTCGTCTGGCAGCCGGACGAGGTGCGCCAGGTCGCCGCGGAGCGGGGGCTGACCGCGCTCGCCCTGGACGGGGCCACCGAGCTCGACCCCTTCCCCCGAGCGCAGCCTCACGCGTTCGAAGCACAGCGGCCCGCGATTGCCGCGCGCGGCCTCGCGGAGGCCGAGAACGAGCTTTCGGCCTTCGTCAGGGCCGGGAACCGCGTGGTCGTGTCCTTCGCGCACCGTGGGGAGGCGGAGCGCCAGGCCCTCCTCCTCCGCAAGGTCGAGGCGCCGCTGCTCGAGCCCGGCGAGGCGCTCGGCGCCCAGCCGGAAGTGCGGTTCGCCGTGGCGCCGGCGCGCCGGGGGTTCGTCTGGCGCGAGCTCGGGCTGGTCCTGCTTCCCGACACGCAGGTCTTCCGCAAGCGGCCCCCCCGTGCCGACCGGCGGCTCGGCCGGGCGCTCGCGAGCTTCGCCGACCTCCGTGTGGGGGACTTCGTCGTCCACGAGGACCACGGCATCGGGAAGCTGCTCGGATTCGAGACGAGGGCGGTGGCGAACGTCACCCGCGACTACCTCCATCTCGCGTTCCGCGGCGAGGACCGGCTCTACGTCCCCCACGAGCAGCTCGGGAAGCTCTCCAAGTACATCGGCGCCGACGCGACCGCCCCGGCGCTCTCGAAGCTGGGCGGGAAGGCCTGGCAGAACCTCAAGGCGCGCGCCCGCAACGCCGTGCGAGAGCTCGCAGGCGAGCTCCTGCAGCTGTACGCGCAGCGCCAGCGCGCGGAGGGCGTGGCGAACGACCTCTCGAGCGACTGGATCGAGCGTCTCGAGGCCTCGTTCCCGTACCGCGAGACCGACGACCAGCAGCGGGCGATCGAGGCGGTGAAGGAAGACCTCGAGCTGCCGCGGCCGATGGATCGCCTCGTCTGCGGCGACGTCGGGTTCGGCAAGACCGAGGTCGCGGTGCGGGCCGCCTTCGCGGTTGCGGTCAACGGCCGGCAGGTGCTCGTGCTGTGTCCGACGACGATCCTCGCCGAGCAGCACTGGAACACCTTCCGCGAGCGCTACCGCGACTTCCCCGTGCGCGTGGAGATGGTCTCGCGCTTCCGGAAGGCGACCGAGATCAAGACCGTTCTCCGGGAGTTCGCCGAGGGGAAGGTCGAGGTGCTCGTCGGGACGCACCGCATCCTCTCGCGCGACGTGATCCCCAGGCAACTCGGCCTCGTGATCGTGGACGAGGAGCAGCGGTTCGGGGTCCAGCAGAAGGAGCTGCTGCGGGCGCTACGCCTCGAGGTCGACGTGCTCTCCCTCTCGGCGACTCCCATCCCGCGCACGCTCCACATGTCGCTCTCCGGGCTCCGGGACATCTCGATCATCGAGACCCCACCCGAGGGCCGCCGACCGATCCGTACGACGGTGGGCGAGTACGACGAGGAGCTCATCAGGCTGGCGCTCGAACGCGAGCACGCGCGGGAAGGGCAATCCTTCTACCTGCACAACCGCGTCGAGACGATCGACGAGGCCGCGGAGAAGCTCCGCCAGCTGTGCCCCGGCCTGCGCTTCCTCGTGGCACACGGCCAGATGGCGGAGCGCGAGCTCGAGGAGCGGATGCACTCGTTCCTTGCCGGCGACGCGGACGTCCTCGTGTCGACCACGATCATCGAGTCGGGGATCGACATCCCCCAGGCCAACACGCTGATCGTCGAGCGCGCCGACACGCTCGGCCTCGCCCAGCTGTACCAGATCAGAGGGCGCGTGGGCCGCTCGGACGTGACCGCCCACGCGTACCTCCTCTACCCCGACGCCGGCGAGCTCACAGCGGAGGCCCGCGCGCGGCTCGCGACGCTCGCGGACCACACCGAGCTCGGTGCCGGGTTCCAGATCGCGATGCGCGACCTGGAGATCCGGGGCGCAGGCGACCTGCTCGGTGCCGAGCAGTCCGGCCACGTCGCGGCACTCGGCTTCGAGCTCTACGTGGAGATGCTGAACGAGGCCGTCGCCGAGCTTTCGGGGCAGGCGCGCCTGGCCGTCCGCCCCGTGCGCGTGGACGCGCGCGTCGATGCCTACGTGCCCGCGACATACATCCAGGCGGAGGCGCTCAAGATCGACCTCCACCGCCGGATCGCGCTCGCGGAGCACGAGGACGAGCTGCGCGAGCTCCGCGCCGCGACCGAGGATCGCTACGGCCCGCTGCCGGAGCCGGTGGAGAACCTCTTCCGGATCCAGGAGGCCAAGCACTCGCTCGCCCTTGTCGGAGCCGACTATCTCGTCTTCCGCGGCGGCCGTGCGACCGTCGGCCCGGTTGGGCTGGCCGCTGCCGAGGTGCGCGCGCTGCGCGGGATCGCGGAGACCGCCGTGTACACGTCGGCCCGCCAGGAAGTGGCCATCCGGGCGGACGGCCTGGAGGGAGCGTTGGCCCTCGCCGATGCTATCGTTGCCGCTCGCCGGGCCGCCTGAGCACGCCGCAGAACCGTCCGCGCCCGAGCCCCGAACCATTCCCGAACACAGCGTAACCCGTCCGTAACCGCACGTCCCCTACAAAGAGGTACCGATGAAGCGCTCGATCGTGCTTGCCGCCGCCGCCCTGGCCGCGCTCACCCTCGTCGCCGCAGGATGCGGCGACTCCGACGAGATCCCGGCTGATGCCGTCGCCGTCGTCGACGGGACGACCATCACCAGGACGTCGCTCGACGAGCTGCTCTCCCGGGCCAAGAAGTCCTACGCGGCGCAGAAGCGCGCGTTCCCGAAGGCCGGGACCTCCGAGTACCAGTCCCTCCAGACGCAGGCCGTCGCATTCCTCGTCCAGCGCGAGGAGTACACGCGCGAGGCCGATGATCTCGGGATCGAGGTGAGCGACGCGCAGATCCAGAAGAAGCTCGACGAGGTGCGAAAGCAGTACTTCGGGGACGACCAGAAGAAGTTCGAGAAGGGCCTCAAGGACCAGGGCTACACGGTCGCCACGTTCCGCGAGGACGTCCGCTCGCAGCTCATCACCGAGGCGATCTACGACAAGGTCACGAACGGCGTCAAGGTCACGGACGCCGACGTCAGGTCGTACTACGACAAGAACCGGTCGAACTACGCCGTCGCCGAGTCGCGTGCCGTCCGACACATCCTCGTCAAGACGAAGGCCGAGGCGGACGAGCTCCACTCCGAGCTCTCCTCCGGCGGTGACTTCGCGGCGCTCGCGAAGGCCAGCTCGCTCGACCCGGGGTCGAAGGACCAGGGCGGAAAGCTGACGGTCACGCGAGGGCAGACGGTCGCGCCCTTCGACAAGGCGGCCTTCGCTCTGAAGACGAACGAGCTCTCGCAGCCGGTCAAGACGGAGTTCGGCTATCACCTGATCCAGCCCGTGGCCGACGTCAAGGCCGGTTCGGTGACCCCGTTCGCGCAGGTGAAGTCCCAGATCAAGACGCAGCTCGAATCCGAGCGCAAGAACAGCGCCGTCAACGACTGGGTCGCCGACGTGGAGAAGGAGTACGAGGGCAAGGTCCAGTACGCCGCCGGGTTCGAGCCGCCCGACACGTCCACGACGGAAGAGACGACGTCCACGGACGGATAGCGGCGCGGGCGTGGGCGACGACGCCCCGCTGGTCGAGCTCCGAGAGCTGACCCGGCGCCTGCGGGCGGAATGCCCGTGGGACCGCGAGCAGACCGCCCGCACGATCGTCCCCCACACGGTCGAGGAGGCCTACGAGGTCGCCGACGCCGCCCTCGCCGACGACCCGGTCAAGCTCCGCGACGAGCTCGGCGACCTGCTCTTCCAGGTCTTCTTCCTCTCGCTCCTCCTCGAGGAGCAGGGGGAGGGCGACCTCGACGACGTCACCCGCGCCGTGCACGAGAAGCTCGTGCGCCGCCACCCGCATGTGTTCGGCGACGCCGAGGCACGTACGCCGGGCCGGGTCCGGGAGCGGTGGGAGGAGATCAAGACCGAGCGAGAGGGCCGCATCGGCGTCTTCCACGACGTCCCGGAGTCGCTTCCGGCGCTGCTGCTCGCCCGCAAGGCGCAGCGGCGCGCGGCGGCCGTCGGCTACGACTGGCCGGACCTCGCCGGGCCGTCGGAGAAGGTCAGGGAGGAGCTCGACGAGCTGCTCGCCGAGCTCGCACGCGCCGGTCGCCCGGGTCCGGAGACAGAGCCGGACAGGGCCGTCGAGGCCGAGCTCGGAGACCTGCTCTTCACCGTGGTGAACCTTGCACGGTTCGTGAACGTCGACCCCGAGCTGGCGCTGCGCGGAGCAACGGGCCGGTTCCGCCGGCGCGTGGAGCTGGCCGAGCGCCTCGCGGCGGAGGCGGGGGAGACGTGGACGGCGCTCGGCCTCGAGGAGCAGGAGCGCTGGTACGAGCGGGCGAAGGCGACGATGGGCAGCCGCGCCGCGGATCGCTAGCGGTTCGGCTTGGCCCCGAGGGTGGCGCGCAACCGGATGGCTTCGGCAGCGGGCTCTCCCCCTCCACGTCGGCGAGGTCCGCGGCGTGCGTCGAGACCGCTCCGCCAGGCACGCCGCGTCCACCGCCGTGTGGCCTCCTCCAGCACCGGGCCTCGACGGCCCAGGATCACGACCTCGTCCCCTCGCACTCGAAGCGCTCCGCCACACAGCCCGGGCGATGCCCGTGCCTGACCGACGACGACGAACCCCGTGCACGCCGGCGACGCTCGGCGCAAGATCGCGGATCCCGACCGCCGGCGCTGCGACGACAACCACCCCCAGGGGCACTCCCGTGTCCCTGACGTAACGTTATCAGATTGGACAACAGAATCGTCACAGCTTCGTGCCGTTCCTTCCCGCTGAGAGAGGCGGGGGAGACGTCCCTGCGATCGCTACTGCCGCTGCGGGGTTGTGGCCACGAGCGCGGGCAGAAGAACCTAGTGTTCTCCTGCGTGAGCAGGAGAACACATTGAGCGAGATCGTCCACGTCCACGGACGCCAGGTGCTCGATTCGCGTGGGAACCCGACGGTCGAGGTCGAGGTCGGGCTCGACTCCGGCGCGTTCGGGCTCGCCGCCGTCCCGTCCGGAGCCTCCACCGGTGAGCACGAGGCGGTCGAGCTGCGCGACGGAGGGGATGCCTGGCTGGGCAGGGGCGTCACGAGGGCCGTCGCCCACGTGGAGGGCGAGATCGCCGACACGCTCACCGGCCAGGACGCGACCGACCAGCGCGCGGTCGACCGCAGCCTGGTCGCGCTCGACGGGACCCCGACGAAGGCCAGGCTGGGCGCCAACGCGATCCTCGGCGCGTCGCTCGCTGTCGCCAAGGCCGCGGCCGCGGACGCCGGCCAGCCGCTCTACCGCTGGGTCGGCGGCACCAACGCGAACGTGCTCCCGGTGCCGCTCCTCAACGTGGTCAACGGCGGCGCGCACGCACAGAACAGCCTCGACTTCCAGGAGTTCATGCTCGTCCCCGCCGGGGCTGAGAGCTTCTCGGAGGCGCTCCGGATCGGCGCGGAGACCTACCAGCACCTGAAGAAGCTCCTGTCGGAGCGGGGCCTCTCGACGGCGGTGGGCGACGAGGGGGGCTTCGCGCCCGACCTGGGCTCCGCGTACGACGCGTGCGAGGCGATCCTCGAGGCAGCCGAGCGGGCGGGCCACCGCGACCGGGTCGCGCTCGCGCTCGACCCGGCGACGAGCGAGCTGCACCACGAAGGGGCGTACCGGCTCGAGCGCCAGGGAGGCACGCTCGACACCGCGGGGATGATCGACCTCTGGGCAGACCTCTGCGACCGCTTCCCAATCGTCTCCATCGAGGACGGGCTCGGCGAGTCGGACTGGGAGGGCTGGCAGACGCTGACCGACCGGCTGGGGTCGCGCGTCCAGCTCGTCGGCGACGATCTGTTCGTCACGAACGTCGACTTCCTCCGCCGCGGGATCACCGAGCGGGTCGGCAACGCGATCCTCGTCAAGGTCAACCAGATCGGGACCCTCACCGAGGCGCTCGACGCCGTCGAGCTCGCGCATCGGAACGGCTACCGCGCGATCATCTCGCACCGCTCGGGCGAGACCGAGGACGCGACGATCGCCGACCTCGCCGTCGCGACGAACGCCGGCCAGATCAAGACCGGCGCCACGGCCCGCTCCGACCGCGTGGCGAAGTACAACCAGCTGCTCCGGATCGAGGAGGAGCTGGGCGGCGAGGCCTCGTACCCGGGCTGGGACGCATTCCCGCGGGCGACGCCCTGAGCGGTCGGCCCGCCACGGAGGGCGGCACTAAGGTGACGGCGGTGACCGGGCACACACGCCGTACCAAGATCGTCGCGACCATCGGGCCCGCTTCCGCCAGCCCGAAGACGCTCGAGGCCCTGATCGGCGCGGGGATGGACGGCGCGCGGCTCAACCTGTCGCACGGCACGCGCGACGACCACGCGCGGAGCGCGACCCTCGTCCGGGAGGCGGAGGCCGACGCCGGACGCCCGATCGCGCTGATCGCCGACCTGCAGGGACCGAAGCTCCGCGTCGGGGAGCTCGACGCGGACGTCGAGCTCGAGACGGGCGACTCCGTCGTGATCGCCGGCGAGGACTTCGCCGAGCCCGACGACCTTCCCGTCAGCCCTGCTGTGCTCGGGTCTGTTCTCCAACCGGGCAACGACATCCTGATCGACGACGGCATGGTGCGCCTCCGCGTGATGAAGGTCGAGCGGGGAAGAGCCCGGTGCGGCGTCATCGTGGGCGGGACCGTGTCCGAGCACAAGGGCGTCAACCTTCCCGGCGTCCCCCTCCCGATCCCCTCCCTCACGCGCAAGGACCTCGACGACCTCGACGCCGCGCTCGAGTTCGGCGTCGACTACGTCGCGCTCTCGTTCGTGCGGTCCGCCGCAGACGTCAAGGCGCTTCGCACGCTGATCGAGGCGAGGAACTCGCAGGCGTGGGTGATCGCGAAGATCGAGAAGGCGGAGGCGGTGGCGGCGCTGGACGAGATCCTCGCCGAGTCGCACGGCGTGATGGTCGCTCGCGGCGACCTCGGCGTGGAGATCGGGGCCGCGGACGTGCCGCTCCTCCAGAAGCGGATCATCCTGCATGCGCTCGAGCGCGCGAAGCCCGTGATCACGGCGACCCAGATGCTCGAGTCGATGATCCACGCACCCGAGCCGACACGTGCCGAGGCGTCCGACATCGCCAACGCGATCCTCGACGGCACGTCGGCGATCATGCTCTCCGGGGAGACGGCGATCGGCGAGTACCCGGTCGAGTCCGTCGCGGTGATGGACAGGATCGCGCTCGCCGTCGAGCCGCACCTCGGCTACCGCCACGAGACTCCGCAGGCGAGCGACACGCCGACGATCGACCAGGCGATGTCGAACGCCGCGTGCGACGTCGCGGAGGCCCTCGCCGCGAAGGCGATCCTCGTCCCGACCTTCACAGGCCGCACCGCGTCCGCGGTGGCCCGGCTCCGGCCCCAGAGGGCGATCCTCGCGCTCACGCACAAGATGGAGTCGCTCCGTCACATGGCGCTCGAGTGGGGCGTGACACCGATCGAGATCCCCGAGACGAGCGACGTCGAGGACCTGTGGGACCGGTCGGTCGCCGCGGCGCGTGAGTCGGGGATCGTCTTGCCGGGCGAGCGGCTCGTCCTCACCGCGGGGACGGCCGTCAACATCCCAGGCTCGACGAACGTGATCAAGGTCGACGTCGCCTGACGTACCGGGCGCGGAGGGGCCGCTCGGCGGACGGCGAAGACCTGAGACGTGGCCGGGAAGGGGAAGCGAAAGCGTGAGCGCACGCGGCGTCGCAGGGCGCCGCGCTGGCTCCTGCCGGTCGTCGTGCTCGGCGTCGTCTCGTTTCTCTACGTCCGACCGATCGACACCTACCTCGAGACGAGGGGCCAGCTGGAGGAGCGCCGCGCCGAAGTCGCCACGCTCCGGGCGGAGCGCGCACGCGCGACTGCCCGTCTCGAGCGCGCGACGAGCCTCGACGAGCTCGCCCGCGCGGCTCGCCGGATCGGCTACGTGCGTCCCGGCGAGCACCTGTTCATCGTCAAGGGCACCGCGGACTGGAAACGCCGCCGCGCGGGCTGAGCTACGGTCCGGGCGTGGACGACCGCGCCGCAGTCGCATGGCAGCTGGGGCGCGAGCCCCGGACCTTCCGTCGCGTCGTCGTCAGGTGCCCCTGGGGGCTCCCGGCCGTGACCGAGCAGGACCCGTACGGGCCCGACGGAGAGCCGTTCCCCACGACCTACTACCTCACCTGCCGGCATCTCGTCGCCGCGGTCTCGCGACTCGAGGCCGACGGCGGCGTGGGGCGCTGGAGCGACGCGGTCGCGGCCGATCCCGCCCTGCGAGACGACCTCGCCCGCGCCACCGCCGAGCAGCGCCGCCTGCGCCGTGAGCTGGCGGCGGGAGAGGCCGGATCCGACGAGGGCGCGTCGCTCGACCTGGGGATCGGCGGCTCGCGCAATCCTTCCGCCCTCAAGTGCCTCCACGCCCACGTGGCCTTCGCGCTCGCGTGCCCCGGCTACCTCCTCGGTGAGGCGATGCTCTCGGAACTGCCCGAGCGCTGGCCGGAGAGCTGCTGCACGGCCGTCCAATAGCATCGCGCGGGATGACGACGGTCTCCGCGGCGCGCCTCGAGTGGAGGGACGGCAACCGGCGCTTCCTCAGGGAGGCTCGTGACCCCGAGCGCGGAGACGTGCTCCATCGTCAGCGGGAGATCGTGCTCGACGAGCTGCGACGGCGCGTCGGGACGACCTTCACGCTGGACGAGCTCGTCGCCGCGTACGCCGCCTCCGAGCACTGGGTGCGCGAGGTGATCGAGGAGCGTGCTCCGTCGAAGGGCTGGGCCCGCACCGTCAGCCTCTCGGGCGACGCCGCCTTCCACGCCTACAGCACGCAGGCGCAGGACTACGAGCCGTGACGATCGACCCGCTGCCGCCGGCCCGCCGGCGCGCGGCCCGACGCCGCCTGTGGCCACGTGTCGTCGCGCTCGTCGTTGGCGCGGCAATCCTGTTCGCGCTCGGGGTCGCGCTCGGGCTCGCGCTCGACGATCGGCCCGTCCCCGGCGGGACCCAGACGTTCGTCCGCACGCTCCAGCCGCTGCCGCAGCAGACGCCGTAGCTGCACGACGTGTCGAGCTGCCACGTCCGTGGAGGTGGGGCGGCGGGGCGTTCGCCCGCCGCCGGTGGCCGGCTTTGCGGCCGGGTGGCCGGCGTCGTGTGGCCGGGTCGCCGTGCGGAAGGGGTGCGTGGGGGGAACCGTGGGTTCCCCCCCGTCACATCTCCTCGGAGGCCTGGAGCAGGCCCGCGACGATCACCGCGATCGCGGCGGCGAGGCTGATCCAGAGGCCGACGCCGCGGTGCGCGAAAAAGAAGTCGTCCGGCACCGAGATCACGCGCACGAGCACGAAGATCGTCGCCAGCGCCCCCAGCGCCACGGTGAGGAGGCTCTGGGGCAGCGCTGCGGGCGGCTCGATGCCGAGCTCGCGTAGCAGGAGCACGAGGACGACGGCCAGCCCCACGAAGAGGATCAGCTTGCCGAGGACGCCCGTGTTCCAGCCGAGCACGGAGATCGTCACGCCCTCACCCTCGCCCGTGTACCAGCCCGTGAACGACGACACCGCCAGCACGACGCCGGCCACGAGACCGAGCCCGTCGCCGAGGCCGAGCAGGCCGGGATCGAAGCGCCGCTCCCGCGTGACCATCGCGCACAGTATCCCCGACACGCGTTGCCTGCGTCGCGGTCGTATGCTTCGGGTGTGGCCGAAGACGTACGCGAGGCGACACGCGAGGGGGTCGCGGACGCGCTCGGGACCGATGAGGCACCGACGCTCGATCCGGACGCCGTCAGACGCTCGTACCAGCGCCATCGCGCGCTCCGGCGGGCCCGCATCGAGCACCGGAAGCGGACGAAGTGGGCGGGCGCGCGCTTCTGGGTCGTGCTCGTCCTGCTGATCGTCGCGTGCGTCCTGCTGGCGATGACGACCTGGCGCGAGATCGGGCGCCTGTTCGGGCTGTAGACATCGCACCGGACGCGGCGTCGCGGTGGTCGGCCGTCCGCGTCGCCGCGGTCGCGCTCGTCGTGCTGGTCGCGCTCGTCGTGCCGCCCACGCTCGTCGTGACTGCGCTCCGCGTCCTCGCGACCGACACGTTCGTGCGCTTCGAGTACGACCGCGACGGCTTCCCCTCCGATCGGTACGGCCTGACGGACGAGGAGCGTCAGTCGCTTGCGCTCACGGGCCTCGAGTCGATCCGACCGCGGTCGGATGGGATCGTCCTGCTCGAGCGTGCCACACTGCCCGACGGCTCGCCGGCGTTCGACAGTCGTGAGCTCACGCACATGGAGGACGTGCGCACGCTCTTCGGGGCGGCGTTGCGCGCCCAGCTCGTGATCGTGCTGCTGCTGATCGTGCTCGCCGTCGCGCTCTCCCGCAGTCGTCTCCGAGAGGTGGTTCCCCGGGGACTGCTCGCGGGCGCGCTGACGACGCTCGCGATCGCCGTGCTCGCCGTGCCGTTCATCCTGCTCGGCTTCGACCGGTTCTTCACGCGCTTCCACGAGATGTTCTTCGAAGGGGACTCGTGGCGCTTCTCGGACACCGACACCCTCATCCGCCTCTATCCGGAGCGGTTCTGGGAGGACGTCTCGCAGCTCGCCGCGGCAATCACGGTTGCGCAGGCAGTTCTCCTCGCGGGAGTCGCGTGGTGGTGGCTCCGCAGGACGCGTGGGCGGACGGCGTGATCGAGCTCCGGCGACCGAACCGGGTCGCGCTCAGGATCGGGCACCGCGGCGCGGCGCATCTCGCCCCGGAGAACACCCTCCGCTCCTTCCGTGCGGCCGTCGCACACGGTGTCGACCTGATCGAGTTCGACGTGCTCGACCTTCCCGGTGGCCCGCTCGTGCTGGCCCACTCGGATCACCTCGACGAGGTCAGCCACGGTGCGGCGACCGGGTCGGTGAGAGCGCGCTCGCTCGCCGAGCTGCGTGAGGTCGCGCCCGAGCTGCCCACGCTCGAGGACGCCCTCGCCTTCTTCAGGGACGAGGCGCCTGAGGTCGGCCTCCACGTGGATCTCAAGCTGACGACGCGGCTCGACGAGCTCGCGGACGCACTCCGCCGCTTCGGCCTCGAGCCCCGCACCGTCGTGTCCTCCTTCCACGTGCCGAGCCTGGTCGCCGTCGCGCGGTGCACCCCGTCGGTGCGGATCGGCTTCACCTACCCCGAGGACAGGTACGGCGTGTCGAGACGGCCCGCCCTCCAGCCCGTGCTACGGGCCGGGCTCGCCTCGCTCCGCGCGGCCGTTCCCGTCCTGGTGCCGCGGATGCTCCGGCGCACAGGGGCCACCGCGCTGATGCTGCAGCACGCGCTCGTCACCGCTCGCACCGTGTCCCGCGCGCACGCGCTCGGGGCCGCAGTGCTCGCGTGGACCGTCGACGACGTCAACGACCTCGAGCGGGTGCTCGCCGCAGGAGTCGACGGTGTGATCACGAACGATCCGAGGATCTTCGACTCGAACCGCACATAACAGATCGTTCACGTCCGCCGACCAGACCCCTGGATACACTCAGCGCCGATGCGCCGTCTGGCGACCGTACTCGTTCTTCCCTGCTCAGTCGCGCTTTTCATCGTGCTCGCTCCCGTTGCCTCGGCCGACGAGACGACGCCACCGACCACGACGGCTCCACCGACGACCACCGAGCCGCCCGCGACGACCGAGCCGCTGCCCCCGCTGCCGGGGCCGAAGCTGATCCAGCCGGGCGTCACCATCGGCGGGATGCTCGTCGGCGGGCTCACCGGCCCGGAGGCCCGGACACTCGTCGAGCAGCGCTTCGAGAAGCCGATCACGCTGCGCATCGCGTCGAGCCGGACCCTGCGGGTGAAGCCGCAGGAGCTCGGGGCTGCGGCGTACGTCGGCAAGGCCGTCAAGCTCGCCGTCCGGGTACGCCGCGAGGGCTTCCAGGTGCCGCTCAAGGTCGACGTCGCGAACGGGAAGCTGACGCGCTTCCTCTCGAAGGTCGGCAAGCAGACCGACCGCGAGCCCGTCGACGCCAGGCTCACGCTCAGGAACTTCACTCCGGTGGCGCACCCCTCCTCCCCGGGGCGGCGGCTGATGCAGGCCGTCGCGGCCCGTCGGCTCTCACTTGCGGTCCGCAAGCACGAGCGCGCGTTCGAGCTTCCCTACCAGGAGCTGCAGCCCGAGGTCACCGAGAGGGACCTCGGCCACGTGATCGTGATCAAGCGTGACTCGAAGACACTGCTCTACTACGTCGGGACGAAGCTCGAGCGCAGCTTCCGCATCGCGACGGGCCAGTCCTCGTACCCGACGCCGATCGGCGATTTCGAGATCGTGACGATGCAGCGCAACCCCTGGTGGTACCCCCCGCAGGGCTCCGACTGGGCGGCGGACGCCAAGCCGATCCCGCCGGGCCCCGGGAATCCCCTCGGGACGCGCTGGATGGGGATCTCGTCCCCGTACGTGGGCATCCACGGGACGCCCGACGCGGCGTCGATCGGCTACTCGGCCTCGCACGGCTGCATCCGCATGCTGATCCCGCAGGTCGAGTGGCTGTTCGAGCGGGTCGACGTGGGGACGCCCGTGTTCATCGTCGGGGCGTGACCGCCGGGGGCGGGCACGCCGCAAGGATCCAGCGCGCAGGTCAGGTCGTCGCCCTCCTCGGGGTCGCCGCACTCCTCGGCCTCCTCGTGTGGAGGGTCGCCTTCCGCGACGACACGGGGGCGGCGGACAAGCTCGGGCAGGGAACGCCTGTTGTCGCGCCCGCGTTCGTGCTCGACCGGCTCGATCGCGACGGGCGGCTCGCGCTGGCCGACCTGCGCGGCAAGGCGGTCGTCGTCAACTTCTGGGCGTCGTGGTGCATCCCGTGCCGCGAGGAGGCGCCGGTGCTGCAGCAGACGTATCAGCGCTACCGTGACCAGGGGCTCGTGGTGCTCGGCATCGACGTGAACGACTTCCGCGAGGACGCGAGGCGGTTCATGCGCCGCTACGGCATGACGTACCCCGTCGTCTACGACGGAAAGGGCTCGACGGTCGGCAAGTGGGGCGTGCGCGGGTTCCCCGAGACGTTCTTCGTCGACCGCTCCGGGAAGCTGGTCGGCGAGCGGATCTCCGGGGCGGTCGACATCGAGCGGAACCGCGAGGCGTACGAGCGCGGCGTCGCCCTCGTCCTCGCCGACGCGCCGTGACCCGCCTGGCGCTGCTCGCGGCGCTGCTCGTGTTCGCGGGCGGCCTCGCGAGCACACCGGCGGCGGGTGCGCCGAGCCCTGCCGACCTCGAGGCCGAGCTCGTCTGCCCGACCTGCAAGACGACGCTCGACCAGTCCGACGCGCCGGTCGCGAGACGCATGAAGCAGATCATCCGCGCACGGCTGGCGGCCGGGGCGACGGAGCAGGAGATCAAGGCGGAGCTCGTGGCGCAGTTCGGCCCGGCCGTGATCGCGGAGCCGCCGAAGACGGGCTTCGACCTGCTCGCGTGGCTCGTGCCGCTCGGCATCCTTGCGGTCGGCGCGCTCGGGGTGGGGGTGATCGCCTGGGGCTGGAGCCGGCGCCGCAGCGACGAGCCGCCCGAGGAAGCGCTCGATCCCGCGCTCGAGCGTCGTCTCGACAGCGAGCTCGAGCGGTTCGACGGGTGAGCAGCCACGCCGGAGCCGCGACCGGCGAGGGGCGCGCGTGAGCGCGAGTGAGATCCCGGTCGCGCTGCTGGCGGGATTCGTCTCCTTCCTCGCACCGTGCGTCTTGCCGCTCGTCCCGGGCTACCTGTCCGCGGTCTCGGCGGTCGAGGCCGACGAGCTCGGCCGCCCGGGCACGGCCCGACGGGTCGTCGTGTCGAGCGTCCCGTTCGTGCTCGGGTTCACGGCGATCTTCGTCCTGCTCGGAGTCGGTGCGTCCCTGCTCGGCGGCAGCCTCTTCCGCAACCAGTTCCTCCTCGAGCAGGTTTCGGGCTTCGTGCTGGTCGTGTTCGGTCTCGCCTTCATGGGTCTTCTCCCCTGGCCGGAGCGGCTCGTCGGCGCCGGGATCGTCCAGGGTGCCCGGTCGCGCGGGTCGCGCGTCCTGCTCGGCGGCGCCTTCGCCGTCTGCGCAGCGCCGTGCATCGGGCCGGTGCTCGCGGCGATCCTCGTCCTCGCGGGGTCGTCGGACACCGCCCTCGAAGGCGCTGCACTGCTCGCCGTCTACTCCCTCGGCCTCGCGATCCCGTTCGTGCTGGCCGGCGCGCTCTTCACCCGGGCGATGGGCGCGTTTCGCTGGGTCAGGGACCACTACCGCGCAATCCAGTTCGCGGGCGGGCTGGTGATGGTCGTGCTCGGCCTCCTGCTCTTCTTCGGCCGCTTCTACGTGCTGCGCATCTACGTCAACCGCGCGCTGGAGTGGTTCGGGCTCGAGCCCGTGTTCTGACGTGGGGGACGCCGTGGGCCTAGACGCGCACCGGGAGCAGGTCGAGCAGCCCCTCCGCGACCCGCGCCGACGCCGCCTCGACCTGGAGAAGGACCCGCGTGACGTCGACGTCGCGATGCGTAGGGGCGTAGGGGCCGAGGCGGCGGACGGCCTTCTCGAGCTGCCGCGACGCGCCCGCCTGATTGCCCTTCGCCGCGTGGTGCCACGCCACCGTGACGTGGACGAGCCCCTGGAGGAAGTCGCGCTCGGCCTGCGGCGCGTCACGCCATTCGTCCTCCAGCGCCTCGTGGGCGTCGAACCAGCGCTCTGCGCGCATCAGCTCCAGCCCGCGCTCGAGGCTCACACCGGATCGGCCCCCCGTGCTAGAAACACGACATGGCGACGATCCTGCTCGTCGGGGTCGACCTCATCCTCCGCTCGAAGCTGGAGGGCATCCTCGCCGGGTACCGGCTCGTCACGAGCGACAGCGCCGACCCGCCGGACCTCGTCATCTGCGACATCGCCCGCGTCGATGCCGAGGAGGTCGCGGACGCCTGGCCGGAGACGCCGATCCTCGGCTTCACGAACCACACGGACACCATCGGCCTGCAGCGCGCGCACACGGCCGGGTTCGACCAGGTGATCGTGAAGTCGGCCCTGGTGGAACGCGCGCGGCAGGTGGTCGACGAGCTCGTCGCTTGAGGCGAACCCGCCGCGGACGCCGTTGCTAGGCTCGCCGCAGGAATGACGTACATCATCGCCGAGCCCTGCATCGACATCAAAGACCGCTCGTGTGTGGACGTCTGCCCGGTCGACTGCATCCACGAGTTCGCGCGGATGCTGATCATCGACCCCGAGGAGTGCATCGACTGCGGTGCCTGCGAGCCGGAGTGCCCCGTGGAGGCGATCTTCCCCGAGGACGCGCTGCCCGACAAGTGGGAGCCGTTCGTGAAGATCAACTACGCCTTCCCCGAGGGTGCGGCGGCCGTCGACCCGCTCGTCGACGCCTACGCCGAGGAGCACAACGTCCAGAACGAGCCGATTGCCTGAGAGCCTCGGGCCCGGAGTCACAGCTGCGCCGCGCTCGGCGGAACCAGCAGCCTGATCGTCGTCCAGCGCCCGTCGCGCCCCGCCTCGAAGCTCCCGTTCAGCTCCGCCGCGCGCTCGGCCAGCCCGTCGATCACGGCCTGACGGCGCTCCGGCGCGCCGTCGTCGGAGACGACGAGCTCCACACCGCCCGCCGGTGTCTTGGCGACCGACACCGAGACCGCGCTCGGCGGGCCGCGTCGGACGGCCTGGTCGAGCGCCTCGCGGATCACCTGGAAGAGGCTCGAGCGAGCGCCCTCGCCGAGCCCCTCGTCGTCGATCGTCAGCTCGACCCGCGCGCCGCGGCGGCCGGCGGTGCGATCGGCGAGCTCGCGAACGGCGGCGGCGAGGCCGACCTCGTCGAGCATCACGGGCTCGAGGCCGGCAACGATCCCGCGGAGCTCCTCCGCAGCGTCGCGTGCGACCTCGAGCGCGCGTGCGACGACGCGGCGGCCGGACGCGACGTCGTCCCCCTCCAGCGCGGCGAGGGCGGCGTCCAGCATCTGCGAGAGCGCAGCGACGTGCTGCACAGGGCCGTCGTGGAGCTGCTCGGCGATCCGGCGTCGCTCTGCCCGCTCGCCGAGCAGCCGCTCCGCGACGAGGTGCTCGTCGCTCAATCGATCATCGCCTCGCGCAGCGCGATGGCGACCGCCTGGGTGCGGGTCTCCGCCTCGAGCTTCGCGAGGATGTGGCGCACGTGGCTCTTCACGGTCTCCTGCGAGATGAAGAGCCGCTGGGCGACGTCGGCGTTCGACATCCCGTCCGCGAGCAGCTGCAGGATCTCGCGCTCCCGCTGCGTGAGGATCTCCTGTCCGTCGCGGCCGGTCGCCAGCGACGGGAGCAGCGCCGGATCGACGAAGGTCTCGCCTCCGGCGACCTTCTCGATCGCCTTGAGCAACGTCTCGTGCGGCGCCTCCTTGAGGACGTAGCCGTGCGCGCCGGACTCGAGCCCGCGCTGCAGGAGCGCGCGTTCGCTGTACGCCGTGAAGACGAGCACGCGCGTGTCGGGGACACGCGCCGCGATCTCCTCCGTCGCCTCGATGCCGTCCATCTGCGGCATCCGCAGATCCATGATCACGACGTCCGGACGCCGACGCTCCGCCAGGGACACGGCCGTCTCGCCGTCCGGTGCCTCGCCGACCACGCGGATGTGCGGAGAGCGGAGCAGCGCCAGCCGCAATCCCTCGCGGACGACCTCGTGATCGTCGGCGATCAGGACGGTGATCTCCCCGTTCTCAGCCACGGAGAGGGATTCTAGGTACGGGGGGAGACGCCTTCCTCGCCGTCACACGACGAGCGCGAGCTGCTCGGGCTCGGGGGCCGGCGCGATCGGGGGCCTCCGGGGCCGCCACGTGGTGCGCGCAAGCCCGCGGACGGTCGCGCGCACGGGCTCGGTCGCGCTCGCGGGAAGGTAGGCGCGCCCGGCGTACAGCCGCGCGTACTCGGGAAGGAGCTCGGGCCAGTCCCGACCGAGCGCTTCCAGGAAGTGCTCCCGTGTCCCGGGCCGCAGGTAGAGCACGTTGGCCCAGACGCCGCTCGCGCCGGCGGCGCGAGCCTCCCTGACGACATCGGCGAGGAGCGCCGGGTCGTCGGAAAGGCCGGGCAGGACGGGGGCGAGCGCGACGCCCGTGTCGATCCCCGCCTCGCTGAGGACGCGGACCGCTTCGAGACGGCGGCGCGGGGGCGCGGTGCCGGGCTCCGTGGCCCGCCAGATGCGCTCGTCGAGCGTCGGCACCGAGAAGCTGACGTGCACCTTGGCGCGTCCCGCAGCCTCCGCGAGGACGTCGACGTCCCGCCTGATCATCGGCCCGCGCGTGATCAGGGAGAACGGCGTGCGGGCGGCGCCGAGCTCCTGGATGCACGCGCGCGTCAGCCGATAGCGCCCCTCGGCGGGCTGGTACGGGTCGGTCGCCGCGCCGACGGCGACGGCCTCGCGCTTCCACGACGCGCGGGCGAGCTCGCGGCGGAGGACGTCGGCGACGTTGACCTTGACCCGGATCGAGCGCCCGTACCGGTCGTCCGAGGGCCGGTCGGCACGCGCTTCGAAGGCGCGGACGTAACAGAAGGTGCAGCGGTGCGCGCAGCCCGTGTAGGGGTTGAGCGACCAGTCGAACGGCATGCCCTTCACCCTGTTGAGGGCGCTCCGGCACGGCTCCTCGCGGTACTCGACCCGCATCCCGGAAGGATAGAACACGCGTTCGTATGGCGTCCAGCCTCTCGGAGCCCCTCTGGGGAGCGATAATGTCGCCGTCGTCCTCGGGAGCCCGGTGATCTCGACACGCGCAACCTCCGTCCTGGGCGTCGACCACCCGGTCGTGCTCGCAGGCATGTCGAGCGGCTTCACGGACGCGGCGCTCGTCGCCGCGGTCTCGGAGGCCGGTGGCCTCGGCGTCATGGGCGTGACCGACCTCGATCCCGACGGTGTCGTGGCGGCGGTCGAAGGGGTCCGGGCCCTCACCACCCGCCCATTCGGGCTCAACCTGCTGCTGTTCGCGGCCGAGGAGTCGGTCGACGCCGTGTTGGCGACCCGGCCGCGCGTCTTCTCGACCGCGTGGCCGTCGCCCGAGCATGACCTGCGCGAGATCTTCGGCCGTGCCCACGAGGCGGGGGCGGTGGTGATGCACATGGTCCCGACTCTCGCCGACGCGGTCTCGGCCGCCGACGCGGGCGCCGACGTGATCGTCGCCCAGGGGACCGAAGGCGGCGGCCATGTGGGCCTCCTCGCCTCGGTGGTGATCGTGCCGCAGGTCGCGCGCGCGGTCGCGCCGGTGCCGGTGCTCGCCGCCGGAGGCTTCGCCGACGGGGCCGGGCTCGCCGCGGCGCTGGCCCTCGGGGCGGAGGGCGTTCTCCTCGGGACCCGATTCCTTGCCACCGTCGAGGCGCCAGTGTCGGACGGGTACAAGCAGGCGCTCGTCTCGAGCGACGGCCACGACGCCGAGCTCTCCGGCGTTCCCGACCTCCTCGCGGGCGCCATCTGGCCCGGAGCCCACGGTCGCGTGCTGCGAAACCGCCTGATCGAGAGGTGGACGGCACGGGAGGGCCAGCTCCGTGCCCGCCGTTCGGAGCTACTGGAGCAGGCGCTCCGCGCGCGGCGCGACGGCGACATGGAGGAGGCCGTTGTCTGGGCCGGCCAGAGCGCCGGGCTGGTGGTCGACATCGCGCCGGCGGGCGCCATCGTCCAGCGCATCGTCCGCGAGGCAGAGACGATCATCCGAGACCGCGCGGAGCTCGTGACGGGCGGTTAGGGCGTTGCGCCGACGACCATTCCGGCGCCGACGGTCTCGTTCGTCGCCTCGTCGACGAGGACGAACGAGCCGGTCGTCCGGTTCTCGGAGTAGGCGTCGACGAGCAGCGGGCCGACGAGCCGCAGTCGCACCCGGGCGAGGTCGTTGAGCGAGAGCCCGGCTGCCGGCGACCCCTCGAGCGTCCCCACGTCGATCAGCGAGGCGACCTCCTCGAGGATCGCCCGTGTCCAGCGGGTCGTGTGCTTGACGGCGAGCCGGGCGCCTGTCTGCACCGGCCGCTCGCTCATCCAGCAGACGGTCGCCTCCAGCTCGCGGGCGGCGACGGGCGCGTCGCCGGGATCGCAGAGCATGTCGCCGCGGGACACGTCGATCGCGTCGGACAGGCGGACGACGACGGACTGCCCCTGGACCGCAACGTCGAGCGGGCCGTCGTGGGTCTCCACCGCCGCGACGGTGCTGCGCAGGCCCGACGGCAGGACGACGACCTCGTCGCCTGCGCGCCACTCGCCGCCGGCCACCTGGCCGGCGTAGCCGCGGTAGTCGTGGTGCTCGCCGGACATCGGCCGGATCACCCACTGGACCGGGAAGCGGCGGTGCGACAGGTCGCGGTCGGCGGCGATCTCGATCGTCTCGAGCCGTTCGAGGAAGGTGCCGCCGTCCCACCAGGGCATCCGCTCGGACGGTTCGACGACGTTGTCGCCCGGCAGCGCAGCGATCGGGATCACGACCGCGTCGCGGATCTCGAGCCGCTCTGCGAGCTCCCGCAGGTCGCTCTCGATCTCGCGGAAGCGCTCCTCCTCGAAGTCGACGAGGTCCATCTTGTTGACGGCGAAGACGACGTGCGGGATCCCGAGCATCGCCGCGATGTACGTGTGCCGTTGCGTCTGCTCGATGACGCCTTTGCGCGCGTCGAGCAGCACGACCGCGACGTCGGCGGTCGAGGCGCCGGTGACCATGTTCCTCGTGTACTGGACGTGGCCCGGCGCGTCGGCGAGCTGGAAGCGCCGCGACGGCGTCACGAACGAGCGGTAGGCGACGTCGATCGTGATCCCCTGCTCCCGCTCGGCGCGCAGGCCGTCGGTCAGCAGAGCGAGGTTGACGTACCCGTCCCCGCGCCGCTCGCTCGTCTCCTCGACGTGCTCGAGCTGATCCGACATCACCTGCTTCGTGTCGTAGAGCAGCCGGCCGATGAGGGTCGACTTGCCGTCGTCGACGGAGCCGCACGTGACCAGCCGGAGGAGCTCGCTCGAGGCAGCCTCGCCGGTGAGCATCTCCGCGAGGTCGAGCGGCATCAGAAGTACCCCAGCCGCTTGCGATCTTCCATCGCGGCCTCCGAGACCTTGTCGTCGGCGCGTGTCTCGCCGCGCTCGGTGACGCGGGTCGCCGCGATCTCGCGGACGACGTCCTCGATCGTCGAGGCCCTCGAGCGAACGCCGCCCGTGCAGCTCATGTCGCCTACGGTGCGGAACCGCACCCACTCCTCGAACGGCTCCTCGTGGGGGTAGCGCTCGACGAACTCGGATGCGGCATAGAGCATCCCGTCCCGCTCGAAGACCTCCCGCTGGTGCGAGAAGTAGATCGCCGGCAGCTCGAGCCGCTCGCGGGCGACGTACTGCCAGACGTCGAGCTCCGTCCAGTTGGAGATCGGGAAGACCCGTACCTGCTCGCCCTTGCGGATGCGGCCGTTGTAGATGTTCCAGAGCTCGGGCCGCTGGGCACGTGGGTCCCACTGCCCGAAGTCGTCGCGGAACGAGAAGATCCGCTCCTTCGCCCGCGAGCGCTCCTCGTCTCGGCGCGCGCCGCCGATCGCGGCGTCGAAGCGATGCTCCGTCATCGCGTCGAGGAGCGTCGTCGTCTGGAGCTGGTTCCGGGATGCCCGCGGCCCCGTCTGATCGACGACACGGCCCTTGTCGATCGACTCCTGGACGGATGCGACCACGAGGCGCTCGCCGAGCTCCCCGACGCGGCGGTCGCGGAACTCGATCGCCTCCGGGAAGTTGTGGCCCGTGTCGACGTGCATCAACGGGAACGGGAAGCGGCCGGGGCGGAACGCCTTCTCGGCGAGCCGCAGCAGCACGATCGAGTCCTTGCCGCCCGAGAAGAGCAGCACGGGGCGCTCGAGCTCGGCGGCGACTTCGCGCATGATGTGGATCGCCTCCGACTCGAGCGCGTCGAGGTGCGAGAGGCGAACCAGTGGGTCGGTCGTGGTCATGGGCGTGCGGGCGCGGTGGTCGGGCCGGTCTCAGGCGTGGAGGCCGCACTCCGTCTTGCCGGACCCGATCCAGCGGCCGTCGCGACCGGTGCCGGGCGCCGTGCAGTGGGTGCAGCCGATCGAAGCGTATCCGCGCGCGTGCAGGTCGTTGACGGGCAGCTCGCGCTCGCGGACGTAGGCCAAGACGTCGTCGTCCGTCCAGTCGGCGAGCGGGCTCGCCTTCCACAGCTCGTGGCGCTCGTCCCAGCCGAGCTTCGGCGTGGACGCGCGGCTCGGGGCCTGGTCGCGGCGCACGCCGGTGATCCAGCCGTCGAGGCTCGAGAGCGCTGCCCCGAGCGGGCCGATCTTGCGGATCGAGCAGCAGAGGTCGGGGTTGCGCTCCCACAGCGCGTCGCCGTGCACGGCAGCCTGCCGCCCGAGGGACGGCCCTTCGTAGACCGCGATCCGGATCCCGTAGCGCTGCTCCACGGCGCGCCACACGGCGTAGGTCTCGGGGAAGAGGACGTGCGTGTCGAGCGCGAACACCCGTGCCTCCGGCTCGCGCTCGAGGAGCATGTCGAGGAGGACGCTCTCCTCCTTCTGGAACGAGCAGGCGAGCGCGACGTTCGGGTGGAGGGTCTCGAGCACGACCTCCAGGACCTGCTCGGCCGTGAGGGCCTCGACGTCGGTCTCGCCGACGAGCTCCGCAACGCTCCGCTCCATCGGGCGAACGGTATCACCCATGAGAAACGCTTATCCATTGCATTAGCGGCGGCAGGAGACTGGTCGGACGGCCGACTGCCGCCGCGCGGTGACGCGGATCGGACGGACGGCCGTGGTACGGGGGTTGCGCGACCGCCCCGGTCGCGGACGGGCGGCGCGGGGCGGTTCGGTGTCAGACACCGAATCGTGTCAAGACGGCCGCGGGGGACACGGCCGGGAGAGCCGCGCGTAGGGTTGCGCCATGGACGAGCTCGCCGAGGGGATCCGCCGCGTCACGCTCCCCCTCCCGGCACGGCCGGGGCACGTCCACGCCTACCTCCTGCCCGGGGAGGACGGCTGGACGGTCGTCGACACCGGCCTCGGCCTCCCGGATGCGCGCGAGCGCTGGGCCGCCGAGCTCGACGGGCTCCCGGGCCGGGTGCAGCGGATCGTGGTGACGCACTTCCACCCCGACCACCTCGGCGCCACCCTGGACGTGGTGGAGCTCACCGGCGCGCCTGTCTCGCAGGGCCGGCTCGACTACGAGCAGTGCGACCTCGTGTGGGGGCACGACGACTGGGCAGACGTGCTCGTCGACTGGTTCCGCAGCCACGGCGTCCCCGACGACGTCATGGTCGAGCTGATCGAGCAGGGCGCGCTCTACCGGCCGTTCATCCGTTACCAGCGGAATCCCGAGCTTCTCGAGCCCGGCGACCACGTCGACGGCTGGCGCACCGTCGCTGCTCCCGGGCACGCGGACGGGCAGCTGATGCTCCTGCGGCAGGGCGTTCTCGTCGCCGCAGACCACCTGCTCGGCCGGATCTCGCCGACCGTCGGGCTCTGGCCCCGCAGCCGGCCCGACCCCCTCGGCGACTACCTCGGCGCGCTCGAGGAGACGATCGCTCTCGACGCCCGCCTCGCGCTCCCCGGCCACGGCGACCCGATCGAGGACCCCGCGGGACGCGCTCGGGAGCTGATCGAGCACCACCGTGAGCGCCTGGCCGCGACGGCGGCCGCGCTCGGCGAAGAGCCACGCAGTGGATACGAGGTCTCCTACCCGCTCTTCGGCGACGACCTGAAGCCCTCGGCGCGCCGCTTCGCAGTCGCGGAGACGCTGTCGCACCTCGAGCGGCTCGTGCTCGAAGGGGGCGCGACGCGCCACGAGGGCGTCGGCAGCGTTACCTATACTTCGGCCTGAGTGGACGGCGAGCTACCGCCCAGTACCCGCGCCCCTGGAAGAGGGGCGCCCACCTTCTCCGTTAGCGACACGCGATGAGCGACGTTTGGCGTGCCGTCGCCGTCCTCGTGCTCGTGCTCGGCAACGCGGTCTTCGTCGCCGCCGAGTACGCGCTCGTCACCGCGCGCCGGACCCGCCTCGAGGAGCGCGCCGAGCAGGGGAAGCGCGCTGCGAAGACCGCGC
Source organism: Gaiella sp. (assembly GCF_035710885.1). Lineage (GTDB taxonomy): Bacteria > Actinomycetota > Thermoleophilia > Gaiellales > Gaiellaceae > Gaiella. Next base: position 33,335 of record NZ_DASTCS010000073.1, read on the forward strand.
TGCGGATGATGGACGAGCCCGTCCGCTTCATCTCGACGGTCCAGGTCGGAATCACGGTCCTCAGCATCGCCCTCGGTGTCGTCGGCGAGCCGCTCGTCTCCCAGTACTTCGAGTTCCTGCCGCGGGGCGTCGCGTTCGTGATCTCGTTCTCCATCCTGACGTACCTGAGCGTCGTGGTCGGCGAGCTCGTGCCGAAGGCCGTCGCGCTGCAGAAGGCCGAGCTCCTGGCGCTCGCGCTCGCGGTTCCGATCGACCTGCTCTCGAGGGCGTTCGCGCCGGTCGTCTGGGTGCTGCAGCACTCCTCCAACGCGGTGCTCCGCCTGCTGAAGGTCAAGCCGGCACCGGCCGGGATGATGGCCTTCACCCGCGAGGACATCCGCCAGTCCGTCGCGGCTGCCGAGGACGTCGGCGAGATCCAGACTGCGGAGGAGGAGATGCTCTACAAGGTCTTCGACTTCGCGGAGAAGGAGGCGGCGGACGTGATGGTGCCGCGCCCGGACGTGTTCGGGCTCTCGGTCGACCTTCCGCCCGAGGAGGCGCTCCGCCTCGTCCTCGACAACCCGTACACGCGCTACCCCGTCTACCGCGAGTCGCTGGACGACATCGTCGGGATCCTCCACATTCGCGCGCTCGTCTCCGCGCTCAACGACCACAGCATCGCGTCGGTAAGGCTCGAGGAGCTCCTGCTCCCTGCGTACGTCGTCCCCGAGACCAAGGACCTCGGAGCGCTGCTCGCCGAGTTCCGCAAGACGAATCAGCACCTGGCGATCGTGGTGGACGAATACGGCGCAACGGAGGGGATCGTCACCCTCGAGGACCTGCTCGAGGAGATCGTCGGCGACATCGAGGACGAGTTCGACCTGCCCAACGAGTCGGTCGAGCGCGTGAACGAGACGACGATCCGGGTCGACGGGTCGTTCACGATCGACGACTTCAACGAGCAGTTCGGGACCGAGATCGACTCCGAGGACTACCACACGGTCGCAGGCTTCGTCTTCGGCCATCTCGGCCGCGCCGCCGAGGTCAGCGACGAGGTCGTCGCCGACCAGCTCCGCTTCCGCGTGCTCGAGACCAGCGGCTCGCGCATCCAACGGCTCGAGATCGAGTTCCTGCCGGCCCCGGTCGGGGCCGACGACACGCCGGAAGCGGCCTGACCCGCGAAAACCCCGGCGCGCCCACGCGACGCGCTTCTCGCGCGGCCGGGAAGCGATCAAGATCAGGCCCCGTGCGTCCGCCGCTCCGGCACCGCGACTTCGCCCTCTACGTCGGCGCCACCGTCGCGACCGCGTTCGCGATCGAGATGTCGTTCGTCGCAATCGGCTGGCAGGTCTACTCGATCCGCGGCAACCCGCTCGATCTCGGGCTCGTCGGGCTGGCGATGTTCCTCCCGCTGCCGCTCTTCGCCCTGCCGGCCGGGCACTTCGCCGACCGGTACCCGCGGAGGACCGTCCTCGCGCTCGCGATCGGGCTCGACGCGCTCGTCGCCGTGGGGCTGCTCTTCGTGACACGCGCCGGGGCCGACGAGACCTGGCCGTTCTTCGCGCTCGCGTTCGGGACCGGCGTGGCCTCGGCGCTCGGGGCCCCGGCAGGGCGAGCGCTGACTCCGTCGCTCGTGCCCCAGGAGATCCTCGTGCAGGCCTTCGCCCAGCGGTCGGTCGCGTTCCAGCTCTCGGTGATCGGCGGGCCGGCCCTCGGCGGCCTGCTCTTCGCGCTCCACCCGGAGCTCGTCTACGCGGTGTCTGCCGCGTTCTCGCTCGTCGCCCTCGCGGCGGTGCTCGCGCTGCACGCGGGCCGGGAGGGGCTCGGCGCCGGCTCGCCAGACCTGAGAAGCGTGCTCGGCGGCGTGCGGCTCGTCCGGCGGACGCCGGTGCTGCTCGGGGCGATCTCGCTCGACCTGTTCGCCGTCCTCTTCGGCGGCGCCGTGGCGCTGCTGCCGATCTTCGCGAAGGACGTGCTCGACGTCGGTCCCGCGGGGCTCGGCGTGCTGCGGGCCGCCCCGGCCGTCGGAGCCCTCTGTGCGGCGGTCGTCCTGACGAGACGACCGGTCCGCCGTCGGGCGGGGCGGACGCTGCTCACCGTCGTGGCGCTCTACGGGCTGACGATGATCGTCTTCGGGCTCTCGGAGACGATGTGGCTGTCGCTCCTCGCGCTCGCGGCGGGAGGCTCGGTGGACATGGTGAGCATGGTGCTCCGGCAGACGATCCTCCCTCTCGTGACGCCCGACGAGCTCCGGGGGCGCGTGACCGCCGTCGAGATGGTGTTCATCAGCGCCTCGAACGAGCTCGGCGCGTTCGAGTCCGGGGTCGCAGCCGCGCTGATCGGAGCGGTGCCCGCGGTGCTCGTCGGAGGCGCGCTGACGATCGGGGTCGCGTTCGCGTGGACGAGGATCTTCCCGGGGCTGGCGCGCGTCGACCGGCTGGACGACCTGCGGCCCGTCGAGGCCGTGGCGTAGCTCAGCGGCGGGCGCGAGCGAGCAGGTCGGTGGCCGGGACGCCGCGGAGCGAGGCGTCGAGCAGCTCCACCGGATGGAGCGCCGGCAACGGCGTTCCGGCTCGTCCGAGGGCCTGGGCGACCTGCACGAGGCAGCCGGGGTTCGCGCTCGCGTACGCGTCCGCCTCGGTCGCCAGCACGCGCGCCGCCTTGCGGTCGCCGAGGTCGCGCGCGGCGAGAGGCTGGGTGACGTTGTAGATCCCGGCCGAGCCGCAGCAGATGTCCTGCTCGGCGGGCTCGACGACGCTCAGGCCCGGGATCTGCTCGAGCAACGGGCGCCAGGCGGCAGGGAGCCGCTGCGCGTGCCGCAGGTGGCACGAGTCCTGATAGGCGACCCGCAGGTCGAGGGGGTGGAGCACGGGGAACTCGGCGTCCGCGAGCGCCTCGGTGAGGTCCAGCGCGGGCAGATCGCGGTCCTTCAGGTGCGACCCGCAACCGGACGCGTTGACGACGATCGTGTCGAGGCCCGCGAAGCTCCTCTGGAGCCTCGCCGTCAGGCGCGCCGACTCGTCGGCGCGCCCCGCGTGGGCCGACAGGGCGCCGCAGCAGCCCTGCGCCGGCGCGACGACCTCGAACCCCCCCGCGGCGAGGACGCGCGCGGTGGCGGCGTTGACCTCGCCGAAGACGACCGACTGGACGCAGCCGGTGAGGAGCCCGACGCGCGGGGCGGCTCGAGTCGACCCGTCACGGGCCGGCGTGACAGCCGCCGGCCGCTCGCTCGAGCGCCAGCGCGGCGCGAGCTCGAGCATCGGGCGTGCCCATGCCGGCGCGGGCAGGACGCGCCCCAGCGGCGCCAGGCGGAGCGCCCAGCGCATCCGCCGCGGGTACGGAAGCGTCGCGAACAGCAGACGCCGCTGGAGCCGCTCAGCGCGTGGTCGACGGTGCTCGGTCTCGACGACGTGGCGCGTCTCCTCGATCAGCCGGTCGTACCGGACGCCGGAGGGGCAGCTCGACACGCAGGCCATGCAGCCGAGGCAGCGGTCGAAGTGCTCGACGACGGTCGGGCTCAGGCGCAGGGTGCCCTGGGCCGTCTTCTCCATCAGCTGGATGCGGCCGCGCGGGGAGTCCATCTCCTCGCTCCAGAGGACGTACGTCGGGCACGTCGGCAGGCAGAAGCCGCAGTGGACGCACGCCCGCGTCAGCTCCTCGATCAAACGAGGATTCCGGCCGGGTCGAACCGTTCCTTGAGCCGCCGCTGGATCTGGCGCGCGGCCGCGTCCGGCACGCCGCCGACCCGGCGAGGCACGTACGCGACACCGGCCGCGGGCCGCACGACGGCCTCGTCGAGCGTCGAGAGCACGTTCCCGAGATCGCCGGGAGCGAACGCAAGGCGCCCGAGCGCGCGGCCCTGGCGCTCCCGCGCCTCCTCCCACCCGCCGTCGTCGGCCTCTACGCCCCCGATCAGCGCCCGTGCCGAATCGAGCTGGGCGGCGACGGCGCCCGGGGAGCCTTCGAACAGCACCGCCACGCGGCCGGGAACGAGCACGTCGAGCGCGCTCGGCTGGAGCACCGAGCTGCGGAGTGCCCGGACGACGCCGGCGGGGGTGTCTGTTTCGACGACAATTGTCGAAGATGCTTGCGGCCGAGGATGTAGC
>NZ_DASTCS010000074.1:0-24335 GCF_035710885.1 Gaiella sp.
CGAAGCCGGAGCCGGTCTTCGTGGCGGGCGAGGGCTTCGTCAGAGACGGGGTCTACCACGTCGCGGACACGCCCCGTGGGCGGGACGGCGAGCTCGCGTCGCCTCGGCGATCGCCGGTGCGCCGCGCGGTGGCCGCGTAGACACTCCTCAACGGAGGTCTTTGTTCGCCTCCTGGTCGAACCACATGGCGAACAGCGTGAACTGCGTCCCCGAGACGAGGAGGAGCGCGACGAGGACGATCGTCGCGGTCGTGATGTCGTTTCCCCACCCGAGGCGGGAGATCGTGACCACCAGCCCGAGGAGGAAGCCCACGATCGTCATCAGCGCGCCGAGGGCGTAGAAGAAGACCAGCGGGTGGAAGTCCCGGATCACGTACTTCTCCTTCATCCGCCACCAGAAGCCCTTGAAGAGGAGCCACGCGATCCGCGGGGCAACGCGCGTGATCCGGATCCCGGAGCGCTCGCCGACCCCGTAGATCGGGCGGGACGGCACATCGCGCACGCGGGCGTTCTGGACGTTCAGGTGGACGAGCATGTCGTTCGGGAACCCGTAGCGGCGGTAGAGGCGGTCGAGGTCGAGCCGCCGGAGGGCGCCGAGCGAGAGCGCCGTGTAGCCCGCCTGCGAGTCGGCGACGTGCCAGTACCCGGAGGCGATCTTCGTCAGGAGCGAGAGGACCGCGTTGCCGAGATAGCGGGAGCGGGGGATCAGCTGCCACGCCTCGCCGCTCACGAGTCGGTTGGCCTTCGCGTAGTCGACCTCGCCCCGCGCGACCGGTCCCACGAGCGAAGCCAGCTCCGATGGGTCCATCTGGTTGTCGGCCGCCATCACGCACGTCACGTCGACGGCGAGGTCGCGGCAGCGCGCATAGCCCGTCGCGATCGCTCCGCCCACGCCCTGGTTCCGGGCATGCTCGATCACCTCGAGGCGAGGATCGCCGGTCGCGCGGGCGCGCTCCGCGGTGGCGTCGCCGGAGTGGTCGTCCACGACGACGATCACGTCGACGAAGGCCGGGATGCCGCGGATCGTGTCGGCGACGAGCAGCTCCTCCTCGAGGGCCGGGACGACGACCGCGACGCGCTTGCCCTCGACCACGACGGACCGTTCAGTCCGCGGCCGTGCTCCTGCGCCGCAGCCAGGGGTCGGCGAGGAGCGCGGCGACCGCGCCGAGCAGGAGCCCTGCGAGCGCGCCGACCGCCGCCGCGTTCCGCCTGCTCGTCGCGGACGTGCGGACGGCGACGGCGGGCTGCACGACCCGGCTCAGCTCCACGTTCTCGGCGAGCGAGAGCAGCTGTCGTGCCGAGTCGAGATTCGCCACCACCTCACCGCGGCGCTGCTCCGCCGCATTGATCGTCGCGTTGGAGTTCGTAGAGATCAGCAGCTTCTCGGCGAGCGTGAGACTGTCGTCGCTGGACGCGAGCCGCTGCTGCTCGTTCGCGCTCGCGATGCGGTCGGCGATGTCCTCGATCTGGCGCTCGTTGTTCGCGATCTGTTCCTTCAGCAGCTCCATCTTGCGCTGGATGTACGGCACGACCTGCTTCACCACGGTGTCGGCGAACGAGTTGGACGCTTTCTCTGCCTTGACCTTCGTCGGTCCCCGCACCTCGATCTGGACGAGCGGTGTGAAGTTTCGCGCCACCTGGCCGGGCTGGACGACCGCAGTCGACGTGACGTTGCCCCGCAAGGCTCCCGGGCGCATGTCCGCGGCATTCGCTGCGGTCCTGATCGCGGCCTCGCTGCGGACGATCTCGCTGACGGTCTTCGGGTTCGTCTGGAGGCTCTGGAGCTGGCCGCCACCGGCCGGGGTGAACGGCTGGCCGAGGTAGATGAGCGCCTCGGCCCGGTAGACGTCGCCGCTCCCGACCGAGACGAGCACACCGAGGATCGCGCCGAGCACCAGGCCGCCGACGGGCAGCCACCAGCGCGCGCTGATCCGCTCCCAGGACGACCGCAGGTCGACCTCACGCTCGGCGTCGAGGTCGACGCCATCTCTCCGCCGATCGGCGCTCAAGGCGCCGCGACCCTAGCAGCGACCCACTCCCACTGTGCGCGTAGCCCGTCGGCGAGCGGCGTGGTGGGCCGCCAGCCCAGCTGCTCCTCCGCCTTGCGCACGTCCGCCCGTGTCCGCCGAACATCACCGGCCGCCGCGCCGTGCCGCTCGACGTGGAGCTCGCGGCCGGCGAGCTGCTCGGAGAGCGCGATCGCGTCGGTCATCGAGGCCTCCTCGCCGCCGCCGATGTTGTAGAGCTCCCCTTCGTGCCCACGGGCCATCGCCGCGATCGTCCCCGCCACGGCGTCGGCCACGAACGTGAAGCTCCGCGAAGCCGATCCGTCCCCGTAGAGCCGAAACGGGACGCCGGCGTCGAGTGCCTCGAGCAGCGGCGTGAACGCCATGTCCGGACGCTGCCGCGGCCCGTAGACGGTGAAGTAGCGGACGCCGACAGCGTCGAGCCCCGTGGTGCGGGCATGCGCATACGCCAGGTGCTCGACGCAGAGCTTCGTCACGCCGTACGGGGATATCGGGCGCGGGAGGGCATCCTCCCCGGTCGGGTAGCTCTCCGCGTCCCCGTAGACGGACGAGGACGAGGCGTACACCACGCGGAGGCGGCGGCGCGCGGCCGACTCGAACAGGCGGGCGCTCGCGTGCACGTTGCGGGACAGGTAGTGCTCGAACCCCGGCCCGAAGCTGGCCCGAACGCCCGGCTGGCCCGCGAGGTGGTAGACGCCGTCGACGCCGTCCAGCAGGGCGTCGAGGTTCACATCGAGGAGGTCTCCCTCCACGATGTCCAGTCCGGCGGCGTTCTCCCGCTTGCGGGCCGTGTCGTAGTAGTCGGTGAACGAGTCGAGGCCGACGACGTCGTGGCCCTCCTCGAGCAGCGCTTCCGCGAGGTGCGAGCCGATGAAGCCGGCGGCGCCGGTGACGAGGTACCGCATCAGCCCTGCCCGGGCTCGGCTGCGATCGGGTGCGGCAGCTCCTCGGCGAACGGTACGAGCTCGCCGTTGCCGTCCTCGACCAGGCAGAGATCCGAGAAGAACCTCGTCATCACGACGCCCGCGCGAAACTCGCCGAGGCTGGGCTCGGGGCGCTCGCCGCGCGCGAGGGCGAGCGCGAGCTCCGGGTACCTGCTGCCCGCCGCGAGGGGCAGCGGGAAGGCGCCGCCGAAGCGCGGGTTGACGTCGGTCACCGGGAGCGACCCGTCCGGCTCGCGGAAGCACTGGACGTTCGCGGGTCCGACGATCCCGATCGTCTCGGCGACCCTCGCTCCGTGCTCGATCAGCTCGGGGTCGCGCAGCGACTCGCCCTTGATCGACTCACCGCCCTTCGACTGGATCATCGAGCGCGGGATGGCGTTGAGGCAGCGGCCCTCGGTGTCGCAGAAGACGTCGATCGAGAACTCCTCGCCCAGGCAGAGCTCCTGGACCATCGACTCGACCGGCGTGGAGCGCAGATGGAACTCCAGCTGGCCGGGATCGTCGGCCCGGTAGATGTGACGCGAGCCGAAGCCCTCGCGCACCTTCACGAGGAGCGGGAACCGGACGTCGTCGGGAATCTCGGCCGGCAGCCACGTCCGCGGGCTGTCGATCCCGTGCTCCTCGAAGAAGGCGTGCGCGAGGTACTTGTCCCCCATCGTGCGGCACACCTCGGGGGCGGGGGCGAGCACGAGGGCCGGCTCGAGCGCCTCGCGCTCCCTGGAGACGATCTCCTGGTCGAGATCGGTGAGCGGCACGACGAGCCGCACGTCGTGCTCGGCGACGAGGGCGGCGAGCGCGTCCACGTAGCCGGGATCGTCGACGTGCGGCACGAGCGCTTTGTGGTCGGCGTGGTAGAGGGCCGGCGCGAGCGGATCGAGGTCGGCGGCGACCGTCGTCGCTCCGGCGCGCCCGAAGGCGCTCACGATGTCGACGCGCTGCCCCGCGCACGTGAAGAGGACGGCGGTCATCTCGACGTCGGAGCGTAGCGTCCGGGTTCGCCGGCAGGGCCGACCTGCCGAGGGTCACTCGTACCAGCAGTCGTACATCGTCTGGCGTTGGGTCGGCGAAGGCCCGTCGGCCGCCTCCCACACGTAAACCACACGCCCGCGCACGTCGAGGCGGGCATCGATGTTCCGCCCGGCTGTCTGTAGGTACGCCTGCGCGATCTCCTCCGCCTCGTCGTCCGACTTTGCGATCGCGAGGTGCACGCCGTTGCCCTCGACGCGGGTCGCGAGCGCGCCTCCGCGCGCGGCGACCGCGATTGCGTCGTCCCCGATCGACTCCACCGAGAGGAGCTTCTCTCGGCGGAGGCACTTCTGGGTCAGCTCGAGCGCCGTCGGCTCGTGGTGGACCGAGCCATAGATGATCCAGCCAGCGAGCTCGGCGACCACGAGCAGGCCGACGACCGCGCACGCCGCTCTGAGATAGCTCCACTCCTCGGCCTGGCGCGGGACGGTCATCGCTCGGCCACAGCGAAGAGGAACGGGACGCAGAAGAGCGCGAGCACCGCGAAAACCGTCAGCAACACGGGTGAGAGGCGTCGGAACCGCCACACGAGCCCGTCGAAAGCGAAGCCGAAGCACGCGGCCCACGCGGGGACCGCGGTGAGCATGAACGAGCCCTTCACCGTATCCCCGTCGGGAGTGGGGTACGCCGTTCCGAAGTAGACCGCTCCGGCGAGCGCGGCGAGAGGAAGCAGCGCGACGAGCTGACGTTCAGCGAAGCGTCCGGGGCGTCGGAGAGCGAGCGCGAGCAGAGCCAGCCACCCAGCGACGGCGACGAGCGTGAACGGCAGACCCAAGATCGCCATCCTCTGGAGTTGACGCCGGACGCTGTCTGACGGCGGATCGCCACCGGGGATCCAGCGCCAGACCCCGAAGTAGTCGCCCCAGGTCTCCGTGTAGGCGATGGGCAGGAACTGACGCGAGAACGACGGGCGGTACGGCTCGGTCATGACCTCAGGCAACCCCGAGCCGACGAAGAACCCGAGCGGGCGACGTGACCAGACCGGCTCCTCCGGGTGCGGCTGCCCGAACAGTGCGCTGTCGTAGCGGCTGAGTTGGTGCGCGTACCACGGCGACGGGACGAGGATCGCGACGACCGCAACGGCCGCGACCACGCGGAGGAGCGAACCACGGTCGCGCGGCCGGGTGACCGCCGCGACGACGAGCACGAGCACGACCACGCCTACCGTCCAGAGCGTCCACGCGCGGACGAGCTGTGCGAGACCGAGCGTCACCCCGAGCGCCAACGCCACGCGAAGCCGGTAGTCGGAGCGAACGAGGATCCGGGCCGCGAGCACGACTGCTGCCGTCGACAGGAGCATCGAGAGCGGCTCGGGGTGGAACATCGCGGCCGACTTCATCACCACCGGGCAAACGGCGAAGAAAACGATCGCCGCGATGTGCAAGACCTCCCGACCGGGCCAGAGCAGGCGCACGAGCGCGAGCAGGAGCAGCATCGTGCCGACCGCGGCGAGAGCGTTGACGACCTGCCCGACGCGTTCGGGGTGGTCGAGCTCGAGCCTTTCACCGAGCTCGATTCCTACGCCACCGACCGCGAAGAAACCGGGGGGCGTGTAGTAGCTGCCGGTGGCTTCGGGGAGCCGACCGTCCCGCACGAGCCCCTCTGCGTAATCGATCGCCTCCTGCGCGTCGTACCCCGCGATCGCCGGGTAGACCGTGGCGTTTCGCACGGCGATGACTGCGGCCGCGGCGATCACGCAGTACGCAACAACGCGTCCCGTGTTCCGCCGCGAATCCGGCGCCTGCATCGGGCGAGAGTAGTGCCCGACGCGGACAAGGCAAACCGAGTGCTAGCGCCAGCCGCCCGCCGCGCCCTTGTACGTTCCCCCGAACAGGGCGAGCGGCGTCCGCGCGAGGATCCTCAGGTCGACGAGCGGCGAGCGGTTGTCCACGTACCAGACGTCGAGCTCGATCCGCTCCTCCCAGGGGAGCGTCGCTCGGCCGTGGATCTGCGCCCAGCCGGTGAGGCCGGGACGGACCTCCAGGCGACGGCGCTGCCGCTCCGTGTACCGGTCGACCTGGTAGCGGAGCGTCGGCCGGGGCCCGATCACCGACATGTCCCCGCGGACCACGTTCCAGAGCTGCGGCAGCTCGTCGATCGACGTCCTGCGCAGGAAGCGGCCGACCTTCGTGATGCGCGAATCTCCGCGATCGACCGCGAACCCGGCCCCGCTCCGCTCGGCGTCGACGACCATCGAGCGGAGCTTCAGCAGCTCGAAGTCCCTTCCGTCCTTCCCGACCCGGCGCTGCCGGAAGAGGACCGGACCGCCGTCCTCGAGCTTGACGGCGAGCGCGGCCCCGGCGAGGAGCGGGCTCGCCAGGACGAGGCCGACCCCCGCGAGCACGACATCCGCGGCACGGTTCACCGGGTGCCTTCGGCTGCGTCCCACGTGGCGGGCACACCGCGGCGGAGGTAGTTCCAGAGCGCCTGGATCGTCGCCCAGGTGACGTAGACGTAGTAGCGCGCGATCGGTACCCGGGCCGCGAAGGCCGCGAGCAGCGCGAGCTGGCCGAGCAGCGCCAGCCGATACGGCCGGCCGACGGGCGCGAGGGCGAGGCTCGTCGCCAGCAGCGCGAGGTGGAGGAGCCCGCTTCCGTAGCGCAGCAGGCGATGCGATACGACCGAGGCGAGGTACCCGCCAGGCAGGCCACGCAGCATCGAGCCCCGAAGCGTGATCTCCCAGCAGTGCTCGAACATCCGCACCTTGCGCGCGTACTCGGCCTCGTTCGTCGGCGTGGGCTTCTCGAAGGCGAGGGCAGCCGGCTCGTAGACGGCCCGCCGCCCCGCCTGCACCATCCGGTAGGGGAGTGCGAGATCGTGCCCCCAGCGGGGGTCGACCTCGACGTAGTCGGATCGCTTCAGGGCGTAGATCGAGCCGTTGCCCCCGGTGACCGAGCCGAGGCGGGACTCCTGCTCCCGCAGCCAGAGCTCGTAGCGCCAGTAGAGGCCCTCGCGGTTCGATCCGGACGCGTCCTCGAGCCGCAGGCGCCCGCAGACGTACGCGACCTCCGGGTCGGCGAGGGCGGCGACGAGCCGGCGGAGGGCGTCGGGCGCCCACGTCGCGTTGGCGTCCGAGAACGCGACGACGTCGCCGGCCGTCTCCCTGACGGCGCGGTCCTGCGCGGCCACCTTGCCGCCGCGCGGGCAGTCGAGCAGCCGCACGCGAGGCTCCCTCGCCGCCACGGCCTCGACGAGCTCGTTCGTGCGGTCGCTCGACGCGTCGGAGGCGACGACGACGTCGAGCCGGTCGGCGGGATAGTCGAGCGCGAGGAGGTTCTCGAGCCGGCGCTCGATGACGGCCTCCTCGTTGTACGCGGCGACGATGACGCTGACCGTGGGCTGGATCGATGCGTCCTTCGCGACCCGCCGCTCGCGCCCGCGGGCGAGCGCTCCAGCGGCGAGGGGATAGCCGACATGCGTCCATGCGAGCGCCCCGAGCGAGCCCCAGAAGAGCGTCTTCAGCGCGAGCACCGGGCGAGTCTAGCCCCGGTTCCGGCTACATTCGGCCGCGATGAGCGACCGGGCGAACGGCCGTCCGATCCGCGTCCTCCGCGTGATCGCCCGGTTGAACGTGGGCGGCCCCGCGTTGCACGTCACGTACCTCGCGCACGGTCTCGCCGACCGCGGCTACGAGACGACCCTGGTCGCGGGGGACGTCGCGCGAGGCGAGGAGTCGATGGCGTTCGTGGCGGATCGCGCGGGGGTGGACGTGGTGCGGCTTCCGGGCCTGTCCCGGGAGCTCTCCCCGGTGCGTGACCCGCTCGCGGCGTGGCGCCTGGCGCGGATCATACGGAGGGTGCGGCCCGACGTGGTCCACACGCATACCGCCAAGGCGGGGGCGGTAGGACGCGCCGCCGCGCTGCTCGCGGGCATCCGACCGCGCCCCGTGGTCGTCCACACGTTCCACGGGCACGTCCTGCGCGGCTACTTCGGCCGAGGCGGGACGCTCCTCTTCCGGGCGATCGAGACGGCGCTCGCGCGCACGACCGACCGGCTCGTCGCCGTGAGCCCCGAGGTGCGCGACGAGCTGGTCGGGCTGCACGTGGCGCCGCCCGAGAAGTTCTCGGTGGTGAGGCTCGGGATCGAGCTCGAGCCCCGGGTGTGGTTCGACGGCGACGTCAGGGAGGTGCGTCGCCGGCACGGGATTCCGGCGGACAAGTTCGTCGTCGGCTGGTTCGGCCGGATGACGGCCGTGAAGCGCACGGACGACCTCCTGACGATGCTGGCGGGCCTTCGGGAGCGCGGTGTCGACGCGCTCCTCCTGCTCGTCGGCGACGGCGACGACCGTGAGCTCCTCGAGCAGCGCGCCCACGACCTCGGCCTTGCCCGCTCGTGCCTGTTCCTGGGCTACCAGGAGGACGTCGCGCCTTGGTACGCGATCTGCGACGCCGTCGTCCTGACCTCCGCGAGCGAGGGCACGCCCGTGACGATCATCGAGGCGCTCGCCGCGGGTCGTGCGGTCGTGGCGACGAACGTCGGCGGCGTCCCCGACGTCGTCGAAGAGGGAGAGACGGGCTTCCTCGTTCGCCCCGGCGACACCCACGCGCTCGCGGAGAGACTGGAGATCCTCGCGCGCGATCCCGACCGCCGTGGCGAGATGGGTCGCACCGGGCGCGAGCGTGTGCTCCGCCGCTACGCCGTCGAGCGTCTCGTCGCCGACGTGGACGAGCTCTACCGCGAGCTACTCGAGACGACGTCGGCGACAACCCGCCGGTAGCGGTCGAAAGCGACTTCGCGGTCGGCCTCGCGCTCGACCCACGCCCGCCCGCGCTCGCCCATCCCCTCGAGGGACAGCCGGCCCTCGACGGCATCCCGGATCACGCCCGCGACGAGCGCGGGGCGACCGGGCTGGACGACGATGCCGCAGCCTGCCTCCTCGACCAGCGCGACGGTCTCGCTGTCGGCGTCCGCGGAGACCAGGACGGGCCGGGCGACGGCGAGGATCCCGTAGAGCCGGCTCGGGACGACGAACCCGGAGAGCCCCCTGGCGAGGCCCACGTAGTGGAGATCGGCCGATGCGAGCGACAGCGACAGCCGGTCGCGCGGCTGGTAGCCGAGGAAACGGACGGTGCTGGTGACTTCGAGTCGCTGGGCGAGGCGGGTCAGCTCGCCGTGCCGCGCGCCGAATCCGATCACCATGATTTGCAGCCGGTCGAGGTCGCGGAGGAAGGCCGCCGCCCGCACGAGCGTGTCGAGATCCTGGGCATGGCCGATGTTGCCGGAGTGCATGACGACGAAGGTGTCGTCGACTCCCTGCTCATGCGACCACGCGTTCCGGCGAGGCTGCGGGGCGAGCTCGGCCGTGTCGACCCAGTTGGGTATCACCTCGATCCGTCCTGCGGGAGCGCCCTTCTGCACGAGCCTGAGCTTCATCGTCTCCCCGATCGCCACGACCCGATCCGCCCTTCGCAGGTAGAGGCCGACCAGCCGCCGGAGCGCGCCGACGACGAGCGGGTGCTCGAGGCGCTTCACGCGCTCGGCGATCTCGGGGAAGACGTCCTGGCTGATGACGAGGAGCGGCGCGCCGAACCGCCGGGCCACGAGCAGGCCGATGTCCCCGACCACCGGGGGGTCGGTCATGCAGAGGACGAGAGCGGGCCGCTCGCCGCGCAGGGCCGTGACCACGGTGTCACCGAGGTAGCTCGCGTAGTTGGCCGCGCGCAGGTGGAGCTGGGAGCGCTCGTAGGCGGTCGAGCGGACGCGCAGGATGCGCACGCCGTTCCGCTCCTCCTCCGTCGGCAGGTCGAGCCCGTGCAGGTGCCCCGTCACGACGGTGACGTCGTAGTCCTCGGCCAGGGCCTCGCAGAGCTGGGAGAGGAGGTGCGCCGTCGCCTCGACCCCGGGCCAGTAGTACTGGTTGAGGACGAGGATCCTCGGCCGAGCGTCCGTGGTCATCGACGACGGACGCTAGACGAATGTGCACGCTGCGTAGGCTCCTGCCCGTGGGCCCTCGTCTCCGGATCCTGTTCGCGACCCCGGCCTACTGGCCCGCACACGCCTTCGGCGGGCCGGTCGTCGTCGCGCGAGAGCTCGTCTCGCGTCTGGCGGCCCGCGGACACGACGTCGAGGTCGTCACGACCACGCTCACCGAGGTCCGGCGGCGGTCCGGCCGGAGGACGAGGGTCGAGCCCGTGGACGGCGCGCGCGTCACCTACCTCGGCACGCCGCTCCGCTATCGCTGGATGGGGATCACCCCCACGCTCCCGCTCGTGCTCCGCCGCCTCGAGCGGCCGGACATCGCCCACCTGATCGGCTTTCGTGATCCGGTCACCACCGGCGTCGCCGCGTGGTGCCGCGCGCGGCGCATCCCCTACGTGTTCGAGCCGGTGGGGATGTTCAGGCCGCGGCTGCGAAAGGTGCGGCTCAAGCGTGTCTTCGACTCGACGCTGACGCGAGGCGTCGCCTCGGCCGCGGGAGCCGTGATCGTCTCCTCGCCGCGAGAGCGGCAGGACGTCGTCGCCTCGGGGATCGATCCGGCGCGCGTCCGCGTGCGCGGTAACGCGTTCCCCGAGCCGCCCCCGGCGGGTGGCGTGGACCCGCTGCGCGGAATCGTCCCGGACGGCGCCCCGGTCGTCCTCTACGTCGGCCGGATCGCCGCCGAGAAGGGGGTCGAGCACCTACTGGAAGCGGCGCGGAGGCTCACGGACGTCCATGTGGTGCTCGTCGGGCCCGACGACCGCCACGGGACGATGGCCGGCGTCGACACCGCACTCGCCGATCCGGCGACCGCGGGGCGGGTCCACGTGCTGCCTCCCTCTGCCGGCCCGCCCTTCGATCTCTACCGGCGCGCAGACGTCTTCGTCCTCGCGTCCGGGGGTGAGAACTTCGGCCTCGTGGCGGCGGAGGCTGCTGCGGTCGGGACGCCCGTGATCGTCTCGGATCGCACCGGCGTCGCGTCCTCCTTCGCCGAAGGAGAGGCGCTCGTCGTCCCCTACGAGCCGGATGCAACGGTGATCGCCATCGACAGCGTTCTCCACGACGAGGCGCTTCGAGCCGCTCTCGCCGCAGGTGCCCTCCGCGCGGCAGGACGCTCGTCGTGGGACGCCGTCGTCGACGGCCAGCTGGCGATCTACGACGAGGCTCTGGGCGCGCGACGACGCTTGTGCTGAGTCAACACGAGCGTCGCCTGCCCGCTGCTAGCTGCGGCCGGCGACGCGGCGCGCGACACGGATCAGGTTCTCGATGCTCGGCTCGTAGCCCCACTCGCGCATCAGCACGCGCGAGGCGCGGCCGGCTGCACGGCGCCGCTCCGGATCGGCCGCGAACGCCCGGATCACGTTGCCCGCCGCGACAGGGTCGTCGGCAGGGACGACGGCGCCGTTCCGGCCGTCCTCGACCAGATCGAAGGCCGCGCCGACCCGGTCCGAGACCACGAGCGGCAGCCCGCAGGCCGCCGCCTCGTTCACGACCACGCCCCACGGCTCGTGGCGCGAGAGCAGCGCGAACACGTCGGCGATCGCGAACCGCTCGGCGATGCGCTCCCACCGGACCTCCGGGACGACGACGAGCCGCACGCCGAGCTCGTCGGAGAGCGCCTCGAGCCGCCCGCGCTCGGCCCCCGAGCCCGCGAGGACGAGCACCAGGCGCGGGTCCGCGGCAACCGCGACCGCCCGCACGAGCGTGTCGAGCCCCTTCTCGGGAGCCAGCCTCGCCACGGAGAGCACCACGACGTCATCCGGAGCGATGCCGACCTCGGCGCGCAGCTCGTCCCGGCGCGCGAGCAGCCCTTCGGCCTCGTCGCCGAACCGCGCGACGTCGATCGTGTCCGCGAACAGCGAGATCCGCGCCGGCTCGACGCCGCGGGCGAGCATCGACTCGCGGGCGAGCCGTCCCACGACGAGGACCTCCGCGGCGCTCCGGAGGATGGGCGGGACGACCGCGCCCTTCACGGCGCGCCGCCAGCCGGGCCTGACGTCGCGCTCGTTGCTCTCGACGAGCAGGATGTAGGGAACCTCGCGCACCCGGCACCAGGCGACGGCCGCCTGCGAGGCGAACGTGCTCCACCCGGAGACGACGACGACCTCGGGCCGAGAGGAGGCGAGAGCGCGGAACACCCCGAGCGAGATCGGGTACTCGTGCCGGAGCGCGCGGTACACACCGGGCACGCGGTGGCCTTCGAGGAAGACGGCGCGGTGGCGCGGCTCGATCGTCCACGTTCGCCGCTGCACCGTGCTCCCGGCGTAGAGCACTGTCAGGTCGAGCTCCGGTCGAGCTGCGACTCGGTCGAGCATCTCCGTCCTGAAGGGCGTGGGCTCCGGGACGACGAGCGTGACGCGGACAGGGTCGTTTCGCCTCGATCGGAGCCACGCCGACACCTGCGTCCGCTCGGCGTTCGAGGCGCGACGCCGCCCGAGCCTGGCGAGTGCGACGAGCGGCAGCTCCGGGTCGAGCCGGAGTGCCTCCCGCGTGAGCGCAGGGCGCTGGTCGCGTGGCGCCCCGGCGCGAGCGAGCGACCAGGCCGCCGCCCGATGCCCTTCCCGGCCCCCGTGTCGATCGTCGAATGCGGCGGCGAGCTCGCCCAGCGCCCGAGCCGCCTCGGACGCCGTGCCCGAATCGAGCGGGAGCCCAGCGCCGGCTCGCCAGGCGAGCTCCGCACGGCCAGGGTTCATGTGCGGGGCCAGTGTTGCGATCTGCCGCAGGGCGACCGTGCGCTGGCACTCCCGCTGCAGGGCCGCGCGTCGCTCCGAGGCCTGCGCTTCGTGCTTTCGGTAGAGGACGAGCGCCTCCGGCACGTTGTCTCCGTCCGCCACCTGAAGGAGGCGCGCCCAGAGCTCGTAGTCCTCGCTCTCACCGAAGGAGGTGTCGTAACGCAGCCCGTGCCGCTCCAGGAGCGAACGGTCGACGACCACGGTGGAGTGGAAGAACGGCGAAGAGAAGAGAGCGGCCCAACGTACCGCTCTCGCGCCGGCGGGCATGCGGTGGACCGTCCCGAGGCGTCCGCGGGCGTCGAGGTCGATCATCGCCGAGCCGACGACCCGGGCGGCACGGCTGGATCGCAGGTGCGCAAGGATCGTCTCGAGCCAGCCGGGAAGCGCGATGTCGTCCGCATCCATGCGCGCCACATAGGCGCCTTCGGCGGCGTCCAGCCCGACGTTCAGGGCTCCGGCGAGCCCGAGGGGGCTCGGGTTCGTCACGACCCGCAGGCGGCCGTCCGCGACCTTGTGGAGCCTCCGGGGCGTGCCGTCACGGGAGCCGTCGTCGACGACGACGAGCTCGAGGTCGCGCACCGTCTGGTCGAGCACGCTCTCGACCGCCTCCTCGATCGTCTCCTCCGCGTCGCGCGCGGCGAGGACGACCGAGACGAGCGGGGGGGCCACGGCGGCTGAGGGTAGCCTGCGCCGCGTGGCGGCAGCCCTCAGCTTCGACCTCGTCGTCGCGACGGTCGACCGCACGAAGGAGCTCGCCGCGCTGCTGGAGGCGCTCGCCGCCCAGACGCATCCCCAGCTACGGCTCGTCCTCGTCGACCAGAACGACGACGACCGCGTCGAGAGGCTGCTCGACGCGCACCCCACGCTGACGAGCCTGCATCTCCGCGCTCCACGCGGCCTGTCGCGTGCCCGGAACGCCGCCCTCCCCCACCTTGCGGCTGACCTGGTCGCGTTTCCCGACGACGACTGCCTCTACCCACCGGACCTCCTCAGCCGCGTCGCGCTGCGTTTCGCGGGGGACGACCGGCTCGACGGCCTCAGCGGACGCCCCGTCGCGGCGGACGGCCGCTCCGTCGGACGCTGGCCGACCGGACCGGAGCGGATCACGCTCGACACGGTCTGGCACAGGGCGAACTCGCACACGATCTTCCTCCGGAGCGAGCTCGTCGAGAACATCGGCACGTTCGACGAGGCGCTCGGCCTCGGCAGCGGGACCCCGTGGGCGTCGGGTGAGGAGATCGACTACCTCGCCCGCGCCCTGCGCTTCGGCGCGCGGGTCGAGTACGACCCTTCGATCGAGATCACGCACCCCGTCAAGGCCGTTACGCGCGAGGAGCTGGTGGCGCTCGGCCGCCGTGACGGCGCGAGCGTCGGGTACGTCCTCGCGCGGAATCGGTATCCGATCCGCACCGTTGCGCGGATGCTCGTGCGGCCCGCAGTCGGTTCTCTGGTCTCCTTGGTCCTCCTCCACAGGACCCGGGCACGCTTTCATGCCGCAACGCTCGTCGGGCGCATCTCCGGGCTCAGGGCCGGCTCCCGAGCCTAGGCCTGCCGGTCAAGCCCCCTCGACCAGCGCACCGAAGAGCGCCGCGTGCCGTTCGAGCCACGCGGTGAGCGGGAAGCACTCGACGGCGCGCCGCCGCGCCCCGTCCGCCAGATCGTCCCGTTTCGCGAGCGCCATGGAGATCGCACCGGCCAGAGCTTCTGCGGAGGGGGGCTCGTCGCGGTCGAAGCCGTCCGGGTGCGGCACGCCGATTCCGGCCTCGTCGCCGACAAGCTGGACCGTGCCGCCGCTCGCCGCGTACACGACCGGCACGCCGCACGCCATCGCCTCGAGCACCGTCGTCGGGCACGGGTCGTTGACCTTCGTGTGGAGCAGGACGTGCGCTCGGCGGAACACTCCCGGCGCCTCCGCCTGCGTGTATCGGCCCAGGAAGTCGACCGCCTGCGCCAACCGGAGCCGCCGGAGCGTGGGCTCCGGGTCGGAGACGAGCCTCCCGCTCACCGCGAGGCGCGCGGTGGGATGGGCGTCGAGCACGTGCCGGAACGTCTCGAACGCGAGCTCGAGCCGGTACTCCTGCGTCTGGTCGCCACCCAGGAGGACGACCGGCCCCCCGACGGGGAGCGGCCCGGGCGTGAACACGTCCACGTCGACGGCGTTCGGAAGGATCTCCCAGGAACCTGAAGGCTCTCCCAGGAACAGATCGGACGACCGCTTGCTGAACTCGCTCTGATACAGGACGTGATCGGCAGCGTGGAGTGTGCGCCGGAGCGGGCCGTTGAGCTCCGCGGTACGGTCGCCCGCCCAGCCCGGGTACGCGACGCCGTCCTGGTTCACGACGATCCGGGCGCCGCGGCGACGGGTGATCCAGAGGAGCGGCCGCAGGTCGCGCGGCAGGTAGGTCGTGCCGAGGTAGAGCAGCGAGAAGTCGCTCGGCCGGTTCGGCCAGCGGGCCGCCAGCTTCTGGAGCTTCGCGGTGCCGCCGGCAACCGGCTCCCCGGGTGCCGGGACGCGGTCCCAGCCGTAGAACACCCGGAGGCCGGGCCGCACGGAGCCTCCGACGAGCAGCCGGGCCCAGCGCGACGCAGCACGCCCGTAGCGTGCCGCTCGCCCGCTATCCATCGCTCCGTTCCGCGAACCCGTCGAGCAGCGACTCCCAGCGCGGCGCGAGCCGCTCGTGGGAGGTCTCGACCGCGGTCTCGCGCGCGGCGGCGCGGAGCCGCGCGACGAGCCCTGCATCGCCGTGGATGCGTGTGAGGCCCTGCGCGAGCCCTCCGGAGTCCTCGACGTCCACGAGGATCCCGTTCTCGCCGTCGACGACCAGGTCGGGCGCCTGCCCGGCGCGGGTCGTGACGAGGGGAACACCCGTGGCCATCGACTCCAGGACGCTCTTCGGGCCGCCCTCCTGACGGGACGCGACGAGATACGCATCGAGCGCGTGGTACGCACCCGTCAGCCCGTCACGGTCCGGAAGCATCCGGTGGACGTGAGGAATGCCTCGCCGCTCGAGCTCCTGACGCACGTAACCGCGGGCGGGGCCGGTGAGCAGGACGACGAGGTCGTCGACGTCTCGTCGCGCGAGCTCGAGCGTCTCGACGAGCACGTCGGGCCCCTTGATCCACTTCGGCTCCAGGCCGTCGCCGAAGCCGACGCCGTCTTTCTGGAACGAGCCGACGACGAACGCCTGCGCAGGCAGCCCGAGCGCGTCGCGGGCCTCCCGGCGACGCTGCGGATCACCCGGCGGGAAGCGCTCGAGCTCGATCCCGATCGGGATCCGGTGCACGCATGCCGGGTCGACGCCGGCGGAGACGACGATCTCCTCCATCTCGCGGTGCGTTACCTGGACGCGCGCGAACCGGCCGGGATCGCGCCGGAGCGCCGCGAACGCGGCGTCGAACTCCGGGAACCCCGGGGTACCCGGGAGCCCGTGGAAGTAGGCGAGCCCGAGGCGGTGCGACGAGCCCGTCCAGAGCGGGTCGAGCGCGGCGAAGTGACTCGTGTGGAAGACCACCTGGCGTCGTGAGAACCGCGCCCAGGCGGGTGGAGCGAGACGGTACCCGGCCAGGCGCGCGACCTCCGAGACGTACGCCGCCTCGTCGTCGAGCGCCCAGCCCAGCATGTCCCCGAGGACGAACAGGCGGGACCGGTCCGGCCAGCCGCGGGTCCGCAGCCGGACCCGGCCGCCACGTGCGACCGCCGCCGGTGCGCGCAGGACACGCCGCGCAGTCACCCCCGCAGGACCTCGAGGTACCGGTCGGCGGTCTCGGTGAGCGACGGCACGACGATCGCGGCCCGCCGCGCCCCCAGCTCGGCAGCGAGCAGGTCGAGCGCCGCAGTCACGTCCTCGGGCCCGTCGAAACCGACGCCGCCCTCCCCCACCAGCTCCGGGTGCCCGCCGCTCCGCCGGTAGAGCGCCGGGAGGCCGCAGGCGAGCGCCTCGAGGAGGGCGTTCGAGCACGGGTCGTCGAGGCTCGCGGCGACGTAGCAATCCTGTGCCCGTAGGAGAGCCGCGAGCTCCTCCGACGTCCGCGGCGGGACAGCCCGCCACCCGGCCAGCCCATCCGGCACGCGCCCCACGAAGGTCAGCTCGAAGCGCTCTGGGTCGGCAGCAGAGCCGATCGCGCGCAGCGCATCCGTTCCCTTGCGCGGGTTGTCGGACCAGGTCACCGCGACGACCCGCAGTGGCCGGCCGTCGAGCGGCTCGCGCTCGCCCGGTGGATGAAAGATCGCGGGGTCCGGCGCGTTCGTGATCACCACCGGCCGGACGAGCTCGATCCCGAGTCGACGGTGCGCCTCGAGGCTGAACCGCGACTGGACGACGGTGGCGTGCGCGAGCTCGGCGTTCATCGCCTCGATGCGGCGATCGGTGCCGTCGTCGAACCCGCGATACACCCCGATCGGCCCGTCCACGCGGTGCACCATCCGGACGTCGTCGCGGGCGAAGCGCCGCAGGCGCGCGAGCTCGAAGTTGAACGAGTTGAACAGGCAGCACGGCGTCCCCCCGGAGAGGCGGTTCTCCTCGATCTCCAGGCCGCGCCGCTCGAGCTCCGACCCGAGCGCGCGCATGAACTGGTGCCCGCCGCCCGAAGGGGGCGGCACGTACTCGTGGAAGAACGCGACGTCCGCCCGCCCGGTGCGGGACGTGCGCAGGTCACGCTCCGTCGCCAGGCGCGAGCCGACGCGCCGCAGAGCCGCCCGGGCGTGCACGAGCGCGGCGCGCGGCTTCGTCCGGAGGGCCATCTCGACCGCGTACCGTAGACGTGCTAGGGCCGCTCGACGGCCTGCTCGCAGACGGCGAGCAGCCGCTCCGCGTAGCGCTCGACGCTCGCTCCGTCCTCGACCGACCTCCGTGCGGCGCGACCAATGCCTGCCCCGAGCTCCGGGTCGGAGAGCACCCGTCCGACCGCCTCCGCGAGAGCGTCGGGGTCGCCCGGCGGCACGAGCAGCACGTTCTCCCCGTCGCGAAGCCCGACGGGGTCCCACAACCCGCGCGTGCGGGTGAGCACCACGGGACGTGCGCACGCGGACGCCTGGAGCGTCACGCTCTGCCCCGACGGTTGCGGCACGTCCTTCACGGGCACGACGACGCCGGCGGCCGCCCGGAACGCCTCTCTCACGTCCGTGTCGCTGAGAAGACTGCGGTGCCAGTCCGCCGGCTCCCAGCGGACGTTGGCGGGAAGGCGGCCGCGGGGCTCGTGTCTCGTGAGAATCCGGATCTCCGCCTCGATCGCAGGTGCCGCCCGAACGAGCGTCTCCCAGTCGCGGTGGCCGTCGTTGCCGATCCCGAGGATGCCGCCGGCCGACGTCCCGCCCGGCGACCAGAACGCGGTGTCCACACCGAACGGGTTCACGTGGACCCTGCCGACGAGACGCGGATCGAGCGCGAGCAGACCCGGTGCCTCCCCGGGCCCGTACAGCATCGCGTGCATCGAACGGAGCACCGGCAGCGTCGTGGCGCGTCGCGCTCGCCCCCACGGCCGGTTGAGGAGCCCCGCGACGATCCCGACGAGCGGCGTGCGAAGTCGGCGCGCCCGACGCCAGGCGGCGAGCGCGACGGCGGTCGCGGTCGTGGTGCCGACGACGACGTCCGCGTCTCGCAGGGCGGGCAGGAGCACCCGTGTGCCCCGGAGCACGGCCGCCGAGAGATGGGGAGGCAGCCGCTCGAGACCCGCCTGGCGGTCGACCGCGCGTCGGGCGAGCCGGCCCGTCGGAGCGTCCGGATCGACCTCGTGGTGGCGGACGACATGGCCGGCCCGCTCGAGCTCGACCGCACCGAAGAGGAACTCGCTCGGCCCGTTCCCCGTCCGCGCCGCCTCGAGCCGCGCCAACCGGCCGGGGTAGTGGACGAAGGCGATCCGCACAGCGGGCCGAGGCTACCTCCGCGGGGCGAATCGACCCTCGTCTACCCTCCAGGGTCGATGCACCGCCAGCGGACGAAGCTCGCGAAGCGCGTGAACCGTGTCGCCTCGTCGGTGGAGCGCCGGGGGATCGTCGCGACCTACCAGGTACACGACCGCCTCCTCGGCAACCGGCGCGCGCGCCGGCGCTTCGCCTCGCACGCACCCGACCTCGACGATACGCAGCGTGGGCTCGTCCAGGCGCTCGACCGGGACGGCTACGTCACGCTCCCGTTCGTCGACCTGGCCGGCGAGGAGACCTGGGGTGCCATCGAGGCGCAGGGCGCCGCGTTCATCGCCGAGACAGAGCGCACGCTCGCCGAGGGCGGGAGCGGCAAGGTGCGGGCCGGGAAGGAGTTCGTCGTGCGTGCCTGGAGCTTCGAGGGAGTCACGTTCGGGGCGGACAACCCGTGGTTCTCGTTCTGCGCGTCGCGGCGGATGCTGGACGTCGCGAACGCCTATCTCCGCCTCTGGTCGAAGCTCTCGTACGTCGACATGTGGTACACGACGCAGCAGCCGTCGACCGACGTCCGGGTCGCGTCCCAGAACTGGCACGTCGACTTCGACGACAAGCACCTCCTGAAGGCGTTCGTGTACCTCTCGGACGTCGGCGCCGAGCAGGGGCCGTTCGAGTACGTGCCCGGCAGCCAGCCCGGTGGGCGACATCACGCGGTGCGGCCGTGGACGCCGATGGGCTACGGCCGCGTCCCGGACGAGGAGGTCGCGGGAAGCGTGCCGGCCGAGGAGATCGCGACCTTCACCGGCCCGAAGGGAACGCTGATCCTCTGCAACACGAGCGGCCTCCACCGCGGTGGGTTCGCGACCGCCGGCCCCCGCATCCTCGCGACGGCGACCTACTGCTCGCCCGCGTCGCTCAAGGCGCTCTCGAACCGGAACTACGAGACGACGCTCGAGACGACCGACGACGTCGTCGGCTACGCGGTCTCGTAGGCCCGCGCCTCGACGAACTCGGTCGTCCAGTCGAGCAGGGGCAGCACGCCGCCCCGGAGCTGTCCCGTGTAATGGCCCTTGGCGGTGTCGCCCAGCCCCGGATCGTGGACGTGGAACTTGACGACCGACGGGACGTTGACGTGGTTCACGAGTCCGGGCCCGCTCATCGACGCGACGGCCACATCCACGCCGATCACCCCCTCGTTGAGAAGGTTCGCCGGAATCCAGGCGGTGCAGGTGTACGTTCCCGGCTCGGGCGCAGACCTCCACCGCGGGTCCGGGTCGAGCGCGTTGAAGACGACCTCCCCGCGGTCGTTCGCGAGCTTGAGCTTCGGGAAGAGCGGCCCGGTCTCCCCGAGCACGACGAAGCGGACCTCGATACCGATCGGTTCGCGGACGTCGACGGTGCTCGCGATGTCGCCGTTCATGTCCACCACGCGAGCGGCGAGCAGTCGGAGCACTGCCGTCCCGGGAGCCTCCTCCGCACCGAAGGTCGTCGCCGCGCCCGACCCGGAGGCGCCCTGGAGGTACGCGGAGACCACTTCCCCCGACGGCCCCTCCCGCATCACGCGCCCGCTGTCGAGCCAGTACGCACGGCTGCAGAGGCGGGTGATCGCCTGCATGTCGTGGGAGACGAAGATCACGGTCCTCCCGGAGGTGCTGATGTCCTCGATGCGGCCCATGCAGCGCTGCTGGAACTCGTAGTCGCCGACAGCGAGCACCTCGTCGATGATCAGCACCTCGGGGTCGAGGTGGGCGGCGACGGCGAACGCGAGACGAACGTACATGCCGCTCGAATACCGCTTCACCGGCGTGTCGATCAGCTTTCCGATGCCGCTGAACTCGACGATCTCGTCGAACTTCGCGCTGATCTCGCGGCGCTTCATCCCGAGGATGGCGCCGTTCAGGTACGTGTTCTCCCGACCCGTGAGCTCGGGGTGGAACCCCGTGCCGACCTCGAGGATGCTTCCGACCCGGCCGCGGATCGAGGCGACGCCCTCGGTCGGCGGCGTGATCCGGGTGAGGATCTTGAGGAGCGTGGACTTCCCGGAGCCGTTCCGGCCGATGAACCCGACCACCTCGCCCTCGTCGACCGAGAACGAGACGTCCTTCAGCGCCCACAGCTCCTCGAGCGAATGGTCGACGTGCTCCAGGCGGAACGCTCGACGCGCGGCATGGGAGAGGGTGTCACGCAGCGTCTGGTACCCGGCCTTGTACTCCCCGATCCGGTAGCGCTTCGAGATGCCCTCGGCGACGATCGTCGTCATAGCGTGTCCGCGAACCTTGGCTCGGCGCGCCGGTAGAACCACAGCCCGCCGAAGAAGAAGATCACCGTCATCAGAACGCCGAGGCCGAGCATCGTCGTCGACGGAGGCGGCGTGCCCGCGACCGCCCACCGGAAGCCCGTGATCGCGCCGATGGCAGGGTTGAGCGACGCGATCGTGATGTACTTCTCGGGCAGCGCGTCCGCCGCGTAGATGACGCCGGAGGCGAAGAGCCAGAGCTGGACGAGAAACGGCACGGCATAGGGCACGTCGCGGTAGCGGACGTTGATGACCGCAAGGAAGGAGCCGAGGCCGATGGCCGTCATGCCGAGCATGAGCAGGAACAACGGGGCGTAGACGATGGTCGGCTGGATCGCCACGTCGTACCACCATGTGATCCCGAGACCGACGGCGAACGAGAACGTGAAGTCGACGAGCGGCACGAGGATGCACGCGATCGGAAGGATGAGGAGCGGGAAGTGCACCTTCTGGACGAGCACCCGGTTCGTCAGGACGCAGCCCGAGGTGAGGGTGAAGACCCCTGCCATGAACGTCCACGGGACGAGGTTGAGCATCGCGAACACCGGATACGGAAGCCCCTGCGACGGGAGCTGCGCGAACTTCCCGAAGATGAGCGTGAACACCACCATGGTCAGCAGCGGCTGGAGCACGGCCCAGGCGATCCCGATCAGCGACTGCTTGTAGCGCACCTTGACGTCGCGCCAGGCGAGGATCAGCGCGAGATCGCGAGCGCGCCAGAGCTCCCGGACATCGGGTAGACCGCTCCGCCGCGCAGGGCGGATGGTCGTGATCGGGACGTCGGGGGAAGAGAGCATCGGTGGTGGAACAAGCACGTGCGCTCGCGGTGCCGCGCAGCCCTCGCTCGCAGGATGGTAGCGGGGCTAGTTGTCGGCGCTCCCGGCCGAGCGACGCAGCTGACGCGCGACCCGGCTCGCGACGAAGGCCCGCCCCTCGAGCAGGGCGACGGCGCGCTCGAGATCTGCACAACGGCGCTCGGCGACCACCGCCGAGTCGTGCTCCAGGGCGACGTGGGCGTCCTCCGCGAGATCGGCGTCGTCACCGACGGTCGGCTCGGGATCGGCGGGGAGCCGCCCATCGGACGCCAGCCCACGAAGCGCGTCGCGCAGGCGGACGTCGCGGACGAGCGTCCCCTCCCCCAGACGCGTGGCGAGCGTCTCGTCGTCGACGATCGCCTCCGCAAGGAGCGTCTCGTGCTCCCCGCGTGCGAGGAGGTCGAGTGCCCGAACGATGTGCTGGCCGTCCGGCGAGGTCGCGCGCCGAAGAAACTTGTCCTCCAGCTGTTGCGCGCTCCGGATGGGAAAGTGAAGGACCTCGAACGGGAACCACTCCCGGACGAGGTGCAACCCGCTGCCCTCGACGTCGTGGTTTCCCACGCCGACAACCGCGTCCCCGACCCCGCGATGTGCGATCTTCACCTGCGCGTGGTACGGGCTCGAGAGATCTGCCGTCGGCCGCGCACGCACGGTCATCCGCTCGAAGAAGGGGTCTTGGCCGACTCGGAGGACGAATTGGCGCATCAGGCCCCGGACGACACCGAAGCGCATCGGCACCGCCGTGAGGGCCGTCGCGAACGAGCCGTCGCGCGGCCACCAGAACTCGTCCGCGTCGCTCGGGATCACCCAGTCCGCGCCGTGGTGGGTCGCCGCCAGGCGCGACATGCGCGTCACCCACTCCGCCTGACGCAACACGTCACCGTCCTCGCGTAGGAGCACGACCCGCCCGTCGGGCGCGTGCTCGCGCAGGATGTCCGATGTCCCGTCGACGGAACGATGGTCGGTGACGATCACGACGTCCACGCCGCGGGCGAGGTGGTAGTCGAGCCACGTCCCGACGATGTCCGCTTCGTCGCGCACCACCAGGGTCATGGCGATGCGCATCAGGGCTCCCGCCGCACCCGGTTCGCAAGGGCCCGCAGACGGCGCTCGAGGCGGTTGGCCGGTCGCGCCTCGAGCTCGGCAACGCGCCGCCCGAGTTCGTCGAGACGCCGACGCACGCGGACGAGGTCGGCCTCGCCGAGCACGGCGGCGTCCACCGCGAAGGCAGCGTCCTCGGCGGCGGTCGGCCGGTGAAATTCGAGCGGCTGATCCGAGGCGACAGTACGCAGGGCATCCCGAAGCCTCGTGTCCTCGACAACCAGGCCCTCTGACAGCGCACGCTCGAGCTCGACCTCCGTTCCCACGAGCTCGTCGAAGACGGTCGCGCTCCGTCCACGTTCGCTGTCCCTGAACGCGAGCGCGTGGTAGGCGGCCCCGGGCCCCGCGACGACCTCCTCCGACGCGTAGAACTTCTCCACGGCGCTCCCCCACAGTGCGCCCTTCCGCTCGAGTTGGGCCGCGGTGCGGATCGGGAAGTGCAGCACCTCGAGCGGGTACCAGCCGCGCATCGGGACGAAGCCCGTGCCGCCCACCGAGTGGCTTCCCTCCACGACCTCGGCGTTCGGATGCGCGCGATGCACGACCTTGCGAAACGGCCGCCATGGGCTCCGCGGGTCATTGATCGGGGCCCGGGAGGCGAGGCGCAGCGTCATGCGCTCCTCGAACGAACGGCCGTCGTCCCGCACGGGGACGAAGTGGCGTACAAAGGACTGGACGAGCCCGTATCGCCGTGGGATCGAGCCCAACACCTCCGGGAGCGAGCCGCCGCGCGGCCACCAGAACTCGTCGACGTCGCCGTTGATCACCCAGTCCGCCCCGTGCTCGGTCGCTGCCAGTCGCGCCATGCGCGTCACCCATTCGCGCTGTTTGAACGGCCCTTCGGGCTCACGGATGACCCGGACGCGCCCGTCTCGGTCGTGACGGGCGAGCACGTCCTGGGTGCCGTCGCCCGAGGCATGGTCCGTGACGAGGACGAGATCGACGCCGGCTGCGAAGTGAAAGGCGAGGTGTTGCTCGACGATGTCGCGCTCGTCGCGCGCGAGCAGGGTCATCACGATCCTCACGAGCCGAAACCCTAGATACCGTCAGACGAAGCCGAGGTGGACGTCCTCGAACGTCACGATCTTCGAGCGATCGCCGCAGTACGCATCGAGTAGGCGTGGAAAGTAACCGGCCAGGGCCGCCTCGTACGAGAGCTGCCCCTCGATCAGCATCGCGGCCGCCTCCACCAGCTCGTCGAGGTCCTCCCGGATCCTGGCGGCGCTCATGGTCGCCGTCCGCGGCCCTTCCCCGTCCGCGTCGGCGTCGATCATCGGCAACCTCCGGCTGTGGACGAACGCGGGATGCGTCCGGCTCTTCGGCAGCACCGAGTAGAAGGGCACCCCGTTGAAGAAGTACTCGTGCCAGTCGCCCCCCGCGAGCGTCAGCCACGGCGTCCCGACGGCGACGGCAGCGAACCCGAACCCTGTGTGCGGCGACAGGAAGAGGCTCGATGCCTCGACCGTCGCGAGCTGCTCGACAATCGGGCGGTCGAAGAGGTCGACCGCGAGACGTCGCGAGGCGACCAGCCGGTCCACCTCGTCCCGGGCGATCCCGCTCACCGTCCTACCGCCCTCCTCTCGGAGGCGGCCGACGAACGCGAACACGGTGTCCGGGAACCG
>NZ_DASTCS010000075.1:0-26172 GCF_035710885.1 Gaiella sp.
GATCCGCGAGAGCGCGCGCTGGTGCGAGCGGGCGCACCACCTGCTTCAGGAGTACACGCGACCGGGCGTGACCGAGGCTCAGGCGAGCCTCCGCGCGGGATACGAGGCGAGCCTTGCGATGCTCGACGCCCTCGGCCCGACGTACGACGGCGGGCTTGCGTCGTCGGACGCAGCCTCGGCCGGCTATCGGGGCCAGATCGGCGCGCGGAGCGCGTGGGCGCACGCCGTCGCGCACAACATCGAGTTCCGACCGGGCGACGTGCTCGTCACCGAGACGAGCGCGCCCGTGTGGGGGTACAACGCCGAGCTCGAGCGCGCGATGGTGGTCGGAGCGCCGACCGACGAGATGCGCCGCCACTTCGGGCACACGCGCGCCGCCCAAAGGGTCGCGTTCGATGCGTTGCGACCGGGCGTCACGTGCGCGGACGTCGACCGGGCCGTCCTCCGCCATTTCGAGGAGAACGGCATCCTCGACACGTGGAGCCAGCACACCGGGCATGCGATCGGATTGCGCAATCACGAGGCGCCGTTCCTCGACGTCGGGGACGAGACGGTCGTGGAGCCGGGGATGGTGTTCACCATCGAGCCCGGGGTCTACGTCGCCGGTCTCGGGGGCTTCCGCCACTCGGACACCGTCGTCGTGCGCCCCGACGGGATCGAGATCCTCACGGACTACCCGAGCGAGATCGACGACCTGGCGCTGCCGCTCTGACCGCGGCGTACGGTACGCTGTGCGCGCGATGGACGCCTGGCGCGCACACGTGCTGCGACAAAACGGCTGAGCCCCCGCTTCCCGCTCATGCGTCTGGGGAAGCGGGTGGATGACGCGCACCACGACCCGTGAGCGGGTCGCGGCACGCGCGCTCCTTCCCGCACGATCGGAAGGAGGTGAGCGATGCCGATGCCGCATCGCACGTTCGCAGAGGTGGCGAAGCGCCGCCTCGTCGGAAAGGAAGGGTCGGAGCGTGTCGCGACGATCCGCGCGCTCCTGGGCGAGCTACCCGGGTACCGCAACGGCCCGTACGCCGACCTGCGCAAGTGGCTCGACGGCGAGCTCGACCGGACGCGCACTCGCGCAAAGGTCCTCCACCGCGACTCGATCCAGGTGCGCCGCGAGGGTGCGGCGCAGATAGCGCTCGTGGGGCCGCCCAACGCGGGGAAGTCGTCGCTGCTGCAGGCGCTGTCCGACATCCAGATCAAGACCGGGGACTACGCCTTCACGACGCTGCGCCCCGTTCCCGCCCTGACGAGGATCGGCGGCGTCCTCGTCCAGCTGGTCGAGATCCCTGGGCTGATCGAAGGCGCACGGGACGACCGCGGCGGCGGCCGCGCGCTTCTCGGAGTCCTCCGCAACGCGGACGCGATCGTCTACTGCCGTGCGGCGAACGAGCCGGCGTCGTCGCTCGACGTCGTCCGCCGCGAGGTCGCAGCGGCCGGGATCGAGAAGCCCGCGGTCGTCGCGCTCACGAAGGCGGACGAGCTGGGGGATGCGGGCGGCGAGGACCTCCGGCGCGCGTGCGACGACGCGTGTGTCGATTCAACAGATGCGCAGGTGGTCGTCCTCGCGGTCTCGGTGCTGGACGACGAGAGCCTCGACGACCTCCGCGAGGCGATCTGGAACCTCACCGGCCTGATCCGCGTCCATCCCCGTCGGGACGGAGTCGTCGAACAGCAGGAGCCGTTCGCGCTCGCGGCCGGGGCGACGGTGGCCGACCTCGCCGACCGCGTCCACCACGAGCTCGGGGTGTCGTGCAGCGGGGCGCGCGTCTGGGGCCCGTCGGCCCGCTTCGACGGCCAGCGAGTCGGCCGATCCCACGTGCTCTCGGACGGCGACGTGGTCGAGGTGATCGCGCGCTGAAGGGCTCGGCTAGGCCACGCCCCGCGCCGCCCAGGCACGCGCGGTGACGACGAACGGCGCCGGCGGCAGGCGCTCCCGGCAGCGTTCGCGCAGGAGGGCGCGTCGCTCGGCATCGAGGCCGGACGTGTAGGAGCCCGCCGGCCCGACACCGAGCTCGAACGGCTCCCACCACTCCTCGAAGGTCGGATGCTCGACCTCCGCCACGACGTCCGTCTCCTCGACCTCGGCGAGGCCCGCCGACTGGAGCAGCTCCATGAGATGCCCCTGCCGCGCGCCGGGGAGCGCCGACTCGTCCGCAACGTCCGGGTCGATCCCGTGGGCGGCGTCCCAGAACGGGCTCAACGGGCCATGGCCGCCTGCGTGGTCCCAGACGCAGGCCGCGACGATCCCGCCCGTGCGGGTCACGCGCCCCATCTCGCGAAGCCCCTGAACCGGGTCGGTCATGAAGTGCACCACGAGCTGAGCGAGTGCCGCGTCGAAGGAGTCGTCGGGAAACGGCAGGTCCTCCGCAGAGGCGCGCACGACGTCGACGCCGGGATGACGCTCACGTGCCGCCTCGACGAAGGGCGCCGACGGTTCGACGGCCGAGACGCCCGAGGGGCCCAGCCGACGGACGAGCTCGGTCGTGAGCGCGCCGGGGCCGCACCCGACGTCGAGCACCCGCTGGCCCTCAGTGACCTGCGCGAGGCTTGCGAACGGGCCGGCGAGCCGACGCGAGTACCGACCCATGAAGCGGTCGTACGCGTCCGCGGGAACGGCGAAGGTCACCGGCGCAATCTACGGGTCGGCGGAGGCCTCGTCGTCCCAGTAGTCCGCCTCCTCGCCCACGACGAACCACCTGCGATCGTCCAGGCGCGCGCCCCAACGAAGCAACATCGTGTTGTGTCGACCTGGACGGCCGCGCGCGGCAGGGCGAAGTTCGACACGAGCAGGACACGCGTCGGCGCGTCCGAGCGGTTGGTGAGCCGATGCGCGCCCTCGGGCCCGCTCGGGAACAGGATGCAGTCCCCGGGCGCGAGCTCCCGCTCGCCGCGAGGCGAGCGCAACGTCGGCCGGCCCGCGACGACGACGAGCAGCTCGTCGTTGCCGAGCTCGTAGTGGTACGGGAACGTGCTCTCGCCGGGGGGGCAGCTCGTAGAGGCTCGCGCCGACATGCTCCCCCGACACCCGTTTCCGCCGCCAGACGAACCCCGGGCGCTCTGGAGGCCATGTCCGCTCGATCCAGCCTTCGTCGTCGAGCAGGTTGATCTCCACGGATCGACACTAGCCTCTGCGGGCCGCGCCACCGATCCCGGTCTGCTGTCCCCAACCGCCCCCAGGGGCACCCCGGTGTCCCTGTAGTCAGGCTATCGAGGAATGTGTGCCGGGAGCGCGCCGGGTCCGTGCCGACATCGTCACGGCTCAGCCCCGGCGGTCACGCCTCGGTGCGGCGCTCACACGCCCCACTCGCCCGCGAGCAGCCTCGGCAGCGCCTCGTCGAGCAGGCGCAGGGTCATGCCCCACAGCACGTGGCCCTCGACGTCGATCCCGTCCACCAGCAGCGGCTCGCGGAAGCGCAGCGACGAGAAGGGCAACATCGCGCGCGAGGCGGGATCCGCGAGCACCCGGGCGGCCGGCGTGAGGATGCCGACGATCTCGGTCTCCTGGAGGCGCCACGCGGTATCGCTCGGCACGCGGCCGAGGAACGGGTGCACGAGCCAGCCCGTCGCCCGAGTGGCGAGCGGCTCGAGCGCAGCGACGACGTCGACCTCCGCAGGCGAGAGCCCCACCTCCTCCTCCGCCTCGCGAAGCGCCGTCGCGAGCAGGCTTTCGTCACCCGGCTCGGGCTTGCCGCCGGGAAGCCCGAGCTGGCCGCCGTGCTGCCCCCCGTCGTCTGCCCGGATCACCAGCACGACCCGCAGCTCGTTCTCCACGTCCCGGTAGACGGGAAGGAGGACGGCCGCGGTGCGGAGGTCGTCCCTCATCCGAGCTCGGTGCGGAGGAGGTCGTCGATCGTCTCGCGGCGCCGGATGACGCGGGCGGAGCCGTCGCGCACGAGCACGGCGGCCGGTCTCGCGACGCCGTTGTAGTTCGAGGCCATCGCCAGCGTGTACGCGCCGGTCGCGGGCACTGCGAGCAGGTCGCCGCGACGCGGCGTCGGGAGCGCGACGTCGTCGATGAGCACGTCGCCCGACTCGCAGTGCATCCCGGCGACGCTGACGGTCTCGCCCGGCTGCTCGTCCGCGCGGGTTGCGGAGAGGGCGGTGTACCGAGCGCGGTAGAGCTGCGGCCGCGGGTTGTCGGACATCCCGCCGTCGATCGCGACCCACGTCCTCTCCGGCAGGCGCTTCACGGTCCCGACGCGGTAGAGCGTCACGCCCGCCCGGCCGACCAGGCACCGGCCCGGCTCGAGCCAGACCTCGGGCTTCGGCAGGCCCGCTTCGACGAATGCGAGACGTGCAGTCGACGCCGCGCCTCGGGCGAGCTCCGCCGCGTCGGGGACGTGATCGTCGGGATGGTGGCGGATCCCGAACCCGCCTCCGAGGTCTGCGACCCGGGCCGTCCAGCCGAGCTCGTCCCGGCAGCCCGCGACGAAGGCCGCGAGGCGCACGATCGTCTCCGCCTGGGCGTCGAAGTCCTCGAGCTGCGACCCGACGTGCACGTGGACGCCGAGCACGTCGAGGCCGCGGTCGAGCGCGTCGGCGACCGCCGCGCGAGCCTGGTCGGGCGGGAGGCCGAACTTCGACCCGTGGTGGCCCGTCCGGATCGCCTCGTGCGTGTCGGCGTCGACTCCCAGCGTGACGCGGACGAGGACCTGCTCGACCCCCGCGGCGGCGGCCAGCTCCGCCTCGTCCGACGCGTCGAGGACGACCGGCGCACCGATCGACGCGGCCTTTCGGAGAAAGCCCGTGCTCTTGTTGTTGCCGTGGACGACGAGGGTTTCGCCCCCGTGCCCGGCTGCCTCGGCGAACGCGAGCTCGCCGGCCGAGGCGACGTCGGCGCCGATGCCCTCCTCCCGCAACAGGCGTAGCAGCGCGACGCTCGGCAACGCCTTCGTCCCGAAGAAGACGCGGCCGTCGCCGACCGCCTCCCGTAGGGCACGGGCATTCGCGCGGAGAGTCTCCTCGCAGAGGACGACGAGCGGTGTCCCATGCTCCTCGGCGAGGCTTTCCGAGCTCAGCCCGCCGAGCGTGAGGTCGGCGCCGTCGAGAGCGGCGGATTCCGGGAACAGCGCTAGCACCCGTCGATCGTGCCTGTTAGAGTGAAGCCGTGCAGCAGCTTCTCACGTAGTCCAGGGAGGTAACGCGGCGACGCCGCGCAGACTCCCCACGAGCCTCTCTTCCGGAGAGGCTTTTTCGTTCCCGAGGGAGAGTTACGAGCAGAGATGGAGCCGAGCGAGACCGAGAGATACGACCCCGCCGCGATCGAGGCGAAGTGGCAGGCGTTCTGGAGCGCCGAGGACGCGTTCGTGGTCCCGAACCCGGACTTCGGCTCTCGCTCCACGGCCGAACTGCAGTCGACGTACGTGCTCGAGATGCTCCCGTACCCCTCGGGCGAGCTGCACATGGGGCATGTCTTCAACTACACGCTGGGCGACGTCTTCACCCACGTGCGGCGACGGCAGGGACACACGGTGCTGCGCCCCATGGGCTACGACGCCTTCGGCCTGAACGCCGAGAACGCCGCGATCAACGAGGGCGGCCATCCACGCGAGATCACCGCCCGCAACATCGAGTCGATCCGCCGGCAGATGAAGCGAATGGGGTGGGCGATCGACTGGTCGCGCGAGGTGTCGACCGCGGAGCCGGAGTACTACCGGTGGACTCAGTGGCTGTTCCTACGCTTCTTCGAGCGCGGGCTCGCGTATCGCCGCGAGGCGCCGGTCAAGTGGTGCCCGAAGGATCAGACGGTGCTCGCGAACGAGCAGGTGATCGACGGTCGCTGCGAGCGCTGCGGCACCGAGGTGGAGGCGCGGAACCTGACCCAGTGGTTCTTCAAGATCACCGACTACGCGGATCAGCTGCTCGACGAGATGGATCTGCTCGAGTCGTGGCCGGAGCGCGTCCTGACGATGCAGCGCAACTGGATCGGCCGGTCGGAGGGCGCGCGCGTCACGTTCAAGGTCGAGGGCAGCGACGGCGAGCTGCCCGTCTTCACGACCCGGCCCGACACGCTGTTCGGTGCGACGTTCTTCGTGCTCGCGCCGGAGCATCCGCTGATCGGCACGCTGACTGCAGGGTCGGAGTACGAGGCCCCGGTCGCCGACTACGTCCGGCACACCGCCGGGAGGTCGGCCGTCGAGCGGGAAACGAAGGAGAAGGACGGCGTCTTCACCGGTCGCCACGCGGTCAATCCCGTCAACGGCGAGCCGATCCCGATCTGGGTCGCCGACTACGTGCTGATGGAGTACGGCACCGGCGCGATCATGGCCGTCCCCGCCCACGACGAGCGCGACCACGCGTTCGCGGAGAAGTACGGGCTCGAGATCCGTCAGGTGGTTGCCCCCGCCGAGGGGGGCCGGCCGGCCGACGCCGGGGCGTTCGTCGCCCACACGGACGACGAGGTGCTCGTCGACTCCGGCGAGTTCACGGGCCTGGCCGCGCCCGCGGGCAAGAAGGCGATCACGGCGTGGCTGGACGAGCGAGGCCTCGGCGAGGAGGCGATCGGCTATCGGCTGCGCGACTGGCTGCTCTCTCGGCAGCGGTACTGGGGCTGCCCGATCCCGATCGTCCATTGCGAGACGTGTGGATCGGTGCCCGTGCCCGACGAGCAGCTGCCGGTGCTCTTGCCGGAGATCGACGACTATCTGCCGAAGGGGAAGTCTCCGCTCGCGGCGGCGGAGGGCTGGGTCGCGACGACCTGCCCGAGCTGCGGCGGCGCCGCCCGCCGCGAGACGGACACGATGGACACCTTCGTCGACTCGTCGTGGTACTTCCTGCGCTACGCCGACGCGCGGAACGACGAGGCGGCCTGGGACCAGCAGGTCGTCGACTACTGGCTGCCGGTGAAGCAGTACATCGGCGGCGTGGAGCACGCCGTGCTGCACCTGCTGTACGCCCGGTTCTTCACGAAGGTGCTGAACGACATCGAGCTGCTCGGCTTCCGCGAGCCGTTCTCCCGGCTGTTCACGCAGGGGATGATCTACCGGCACGGCGCGAAGATGTCGAAGACGAAGGGCAACGTCGTGTCGCCCGACGCGGCCGTCGAGCGCTACGGCGCGGACGTCCTGCGCCTCTACATCCTCTACATGGGCCCTGCCGAGCAGGACAAGGAGTGGAGCGACGACGGGATCGAGGGGACGGCGCGGCTCGTCGACCGGATCTGGCGGCTGGCGCTCGCGGTCGCCCAGCGCGGGCCCGTCGACGCGCCCGCGGGTGGGGAGCTGATCCGGGCCGCGCACCGGACGATCGACCGGGTCTCGGACGACATCCTGCGCCGGTTCCAGTTCCACACGCCGATCGCGGCGCTGTTCGAGCTCGTCAACGAGATCTACCGCGTGAAGGACGATCCCGCCAGTGCGGGCGAGGTGCGATTCGCGACCGAGACGGCCCTGTCGCTGATCCAGCCCTACGCACCGCACGTCGCCGAGGAGCTCTGGGAGCGGCTCGGGAACTCCCGCCTGTGGGAGCTGCCGTGGCCCGAGGCCAACCCTGCGCTCGTGGCAACGGACACGGTCGAGATCGTCGTCCAGGTGAACGGCAAGCTCCGCGACCGCCTGCAGGTCCCGGCCGGGACGCCGGAGGAGGAGCTCGTCGAGCGCGCGCTGGCCTCGGAGCGGGTGCGGGCGCACGTGGACGGGGAGCCGCGCCGCACGGTCGTGGTGCCCGACCGGCTCGTCAACGTCGTCGTGTAGGCCGCGCGTCGGCTTGCCGGCGGGCGGTCGGGCGCCTCGAACGCGCCTCGACCGCTGCAGGCTCGCCGCCGGATTCGCGCGCGTGCCGCCGAGACCCCCCTCTGATCCGCTGACCGAGCCTGCGCTCGCGCCCAGCGAGCGGTGTGGGTGTGGCCCGCCGACGCCGTCACACTTCCGGCACGAAGCCGTCACACACCCGTGACAGGTTGCCGGCGACGCTCGGAGCGTGATCTCCCTCACGCGCTCCCAACTCGTCCTCGTCGCCGTCCCACTCGTCGTCCTGCTCGCCGTAGCCGGTTCACGTCTCGCCGGCGTCGGCGCGAGCGAGGGGCCTCCGGCGGCCGCACCGCTCGCCCGCCTCGAAGCGGGCGGGACCGAGGCCGCTCCACGACTCGTGGTGCACGTCGTCGGCGCGGTCCGCAGACCGGGCCTCTTCCGGTTGAGGGAGGGCGCGCGGGTTGCCGATGCGCTCACCCGGGCAGGTGGTCCGACGCGCCGCGCAGACCTGGCCGTCGTGAACCTTGCGGCTCCGCTCGCCGACGGGCAGCAGGTGCTCGTCCCGCAGCGAGGCCCTCCCGGCGTGGCCCCGGCCGGCTCTGCGGCGGGCGCCGTGAGGGTGAGCCTCGCGATCGCGACCGTGGAGCAGCTCGACGAGCTGCCCGGGATCGGCCCCGTCACCGCTCAGAAGATCGTGGACTGGCGGACGGCGCACGGGCCGTTCCGGTCGGTCGAGGACCTCGACGAGGTTCCCGGGATCGGGCCTGCGCGAGTCGAGCAGCTCAGGGAGCTCGTGACGCCGTGAGACGGTTCCTCGAGACCGGCTGGCCCACGCTCCTCGTCGGTGCCGCATGCGTCGGCGTCGCCGTCTCGGTGTGGGTACGACCACCTGCGCCAGCCCTCGCCCTCGCTGCCGTCGTCGCGCTCGCAGGTGCTCTGCTCGAGTCCGACACGAGGCGACTGGTGCTCGCGGGGGTCGCGCTCGCGTGCATCGGCCTGTGGTGGGGGTCGGTCCGGGGCGACGCGCTCGAACGCAGCTACCTGGTCGGACGGCTCGGGCAGGAGGCATCGGCGCGTGTCGTCGTCACCGGCCCGGCGCGGCGCACGCCGTTCGCGTTGCGTGCTCCCGCGGAGGTGCGCCGCTTCGGGCCGGTGAGCATTCGCGAGCGGGTGCTCCTCGAGCTGCCGCCGGAGCGCGCGCCGCCTCAGGGCGCGATCCTCGAGCTGCGTGCGCAACCGGTCGCTCCGCGTGGGCCCGAGACCGGCTTCGACGAGCGCGGCTGGCTCGCCCGCCGCGGGGTGCACGTCGTCCTGCGCGGCGAGGACGCCCGCGTCGTCGGCCGGCGGGGTGGGATCGGTGGCGTCGGTGACCGGTTGCGCGCGCACGTGGAGTCGACGCTCGCCCGAGGGACGAGCGGGGAGCGGCGGCGCCTGCTCGTCGGGATCGTTCTCGGCGAGGACGCCGAGATCGGATCGGAGCTCGAGAACGCCTTCGAGGCCAGCGGGCTCATGCACCTGCTCGCGGTATCCGGCCAGAACATCGGAATCGTCGCAATCGGGGTCGTCACAGTCGCTCGCGTCGTCGGTGTCGGCCGCCTCGTCGGGGAGGCGGTCGCGATCGTGATCGTGCTCGCCTACGCGCTCGCCGTCGGCTGGCAGCCGTCCGTGGTACGAGCCGCCGTGGCGGGCTCGCTCGCCTCGCTGGCGTGGATCGCCGCGCGTCCGAGGGACCGCTGGCACGCGCTCGCGGTCGGGGCGCTCGTCCTGCTCGCGTGGATGCCGCAGTCCGCGCTCGAGCCAGGGTTCCAGCTCTCGTTCGCGGCCGTCGCCGCGATCTTCCTGGTGCTGCCACGTGTGGCCGGTGTCCCCGAGGCGTACCCGATCCCGCGGCGGCTCTGGGACGTCCTCGTGGTGGCGGTCGCCTGCGGGCTGGTGACCGCGCCCGTGGTCTGGCTCCACTTCGGTCGGGTCGCGCTCTGGACGGTTCCGGCGAACGTCGCCGCGGAGCCCGCGATGCCGCCTCTCATCTCGCTGTCGCTCGCGGCCGCCGCGATCGAGCCCGTGCTGCCTGGCGCAGCGGTCGCGCTCGCCTGGCTCGCGGGGTGGTGCGCGGCGTGGATCGCATTCGTCGCCCGGGGCGTGGCGGGCTGGCCGTCGGCCCAGGTCGAATCGCCGGTCGTGATCGCGGCCGCCGCCGCCCTCCTCGGCGCGGTCGTGCTCCTCCGTCGTCTCCCTCGCCACCGCCGCCGATCCACCGCCGCCGCGCTCGTGTCGGCCGCGCTCACGCTCGCCGCCGCTGCCTGCGCGTTCCGGCCGCTGCCGTCCTGGGAGCCGCCCTCCGGTCTCCGTGTCACGTTTCTCGACGTCGGACAGGGCGACTCCGTGCTGCTCGAGGTGCCCGGCGGCGCCGTGCTGTTCGACCAGGGCCCGCCGGAGGCGAACGTTGCCGGGCAGCTTCACGGGCTCGGGCTCCGCTCCCTGACCGCGATCGTCCTCACGCACCCGCAACGCGACCACATCGGCGGGGCCGCGGACGTGCTCGCCCGGCTGCGCGTCGGCGCGGTCGCGGATCCGGCCCTCGAGGCGCCGTCCAGCGATCACGATGCCGTGATCTCGGCCGCGCGCCGCGATCGGGTGCCGGTCGTCGTGGCGCGCGCCGGCGACGTCTTCAGGATCGGGCGCCTGCGGCTGCGGATCCTCTGGCCCGACGAGCCCGGCCTGGCCAGCGACGACCCGAACCAGCACGCGGTGGTCGCCGTCGCGAGCTACGGCCGGACCGACGTGCTCCTCACCGCCGACGCGGAGAGCGACGTCACCTCGCGCTTGCCCCTCCGGGCGGTAGAGGTGCTCAAGGTCGCCCACCACGGCTCCGAGGACGCCGGGCTACCCGACCTCCTTCGCACCCTTCGCCCGCGGCTTGCGGTCATCTCGGTGGGGGAGGGGAACTCCTTCGACCATCCTCGCCCGGAGACGGTCGCAGCGCTCGCGGCCGTGCCGGGCATGCGCAGCCTTCGCACGGATCTGAACGGCCGGATCGTCGTGGAGTCGGACGGACGTGCTCTCACCGTGCGCTCGGAACGCTAGGTCGCACCGTCTAGTGTGACGACGATGTCCGCAGCCGAGCTCAAGCCCGTCTATCTCGTCACGGGCAACGACCGGCCGAAGGTCGAGCTCGCGATCGGGCGCCTTCGCGCGCGATTCGACGCGGGCTCGATCGAGCGGCTCGTTGCGGGCAAGGACGGTGTCTCGGGGGCCGACGTCGTCGCGGCCTGCAACGCGGGCACGCTCCTCGCCGGCGAGCGCCTCGTCCTCGTCAGCGGGGTCGACGGGCGCCGCGGCGACTTCGACCGCCTGACCGGTGGCTGGAAGGCGGCCGACGTCGAGGCGGTCGTCGACTACTTGCAGGCTCCGGCACCCGGCACGGTGCTCTGCCTCGTGGGGGAAGAGGTCAAGAAGGACTCTCCGCTCGCGAAGGCGTGCGCCAAGGTCGGGGACGTGCTCGCCTGGGACGTCGGAAAGAAAGAGGTCGTGGGCTGGGTTGCCAAGGGCTTCAACGACCGCGGTGTGAAGGTCGGCGCTGACGGGTGCAAGGCCCTCGTCGAGATCGTGGGAGAGGACAAGCTGGCCCTCGCGCTCGAGATCGACAAGCTCGCGACCTGGGCGGACGGCGAGCCCCTCGGGGTCGAGGAGATCGAACGGCTCGCGACACCGCTCGCGGAGGATCCACCCTGGAAGCTGACCGACGCGTGGGGAAGCCACGACGTGGCCGCCGCGCTGGACTACGTCGAGTCGACGCTGGACAGGAGCCACCGGCCGCGGGCGAGCGAGGCCGCGGCGCTCGGGGCGCGTCTCGGCGCGCACCTGACGAAGTTGACCCGGATGAAGGCCCTGCTCGAGGCGGGAGTCAGGCCGAGGGACGCCGGGGCCAAGCTCGGGATGAAGCCGTATCCGGCGGAGAAGCTGGCACGTCAGGCGGAGCAGTTCACGGGCGAGGAGCTACGTGACGCAACGGTGCGCCTCGCGAGGCTCGACCATGCGTTGAAGGGCGGGAGCAGGCTCGCGCCCGACCTCGAGCTCCAGCTCGCCGTCGCCGACGTCGCCCGCGAGGCGCGCTGAACGCTACTCGGCTGCGGCGGACGAGACGACGCGCGCGGCCTGCGCCTTCTTGCGGGCTGCGGTGTTCTTGTGGAGCGCGCCCCGAGCTGCCGCCTTGTCGATCGTCCGCACGAGCTCGCGATGCTCGGTGGCGACGGTCGCCTCGTCGCCGTCGGCGACGGCTGTCTCGAGCCGCTTCGCGAGCGTCTTGATCGTCGAGCGGTAGCGGAGGTTCTCGAGCCGCTGACGGCCCGCGATCCCGACGCGCTTCTTCTGCTGCTTGATGTTCGCCATACGTGAGAGCGCCCGGCCGAATACCGGCCCCGGGCCGCGGGATGGTAGCAGAGCGGCTTCCGACGATTCCACGAAACTCCCCCTCGAGGATGTCCGAGCTCGATCCCACGCTCGACCCCGCGCTCGACACCGAGCGCGCCGACCGGAGGCGACTCGCGCGCTCGACCGCCGTGTTCGGCGCGGCGACCGCGCTCTCCCGCGTGCTCGGCCTCGTCCGGGAGATGGTGGCGGCATACACGTTCGGGGCGGCGGGGAGGATCAACGCCTTCACCGTCGCGTTCCAGATCCCGAACCTGGTCCGCGCGCTCGTCGCCGACACGGCGCTCTCCGGGGCATTCGTCCCCGTCTTCAGCGAGCTACTCGAGAAGGGGGAGCGCGTGCGCGCGTGGCGCGTCGCCTCGACCATCTTCTGGCTCGTCCTCCTCTTCACCACGGGGCTGACGGCCGTCTTCGTGCTCGCCGCGCCGCTCATCGTGGAGCTGTTCGGGACACCGGGCGGGGACTTCGACCTCGCCGTCGGGCTGTCGCGCCTTCTGTTCCCGATCGTGATCCTGCTCGCGCTCTCCGGGATCGTGGTCGGGATCCTCAACTCCTACGACCAGTTCACGGTGCCCGCGCTGACGCCCGTCGCCTGGAACCTCGTGATCATCCTCGGGCTCGTCCTCGGCGTGCCGTGGGCCGGGAGCGAGGACGCCGAGCTGTACGTCTACGCGGGCTCGATCGTGATCGCGACGCTCGTTCAGCTCCTCATGCCCGTGCCCTGGCTGCGGGGCCTCGACGGAAGGCTGCGGGTCGCGCTCGACTGGCGCGACCCCGCGGTCGGCCGCTTCTTCGTCCTCATGCTCCCCGTGACGCTGACACTCGGCCTGATCAACGTCTCCACGCTGATCGGGACGCTGTTCGCCTCGCGGCTGATCGACCCGGACCTCGCCCCCCGCGCGATCGACCTCGCGTTCCGCCTCTACATGCTGCCGCAGGGGATCTTCTCCGTCGCGGTCGCAACCGTTCTCTTCCCGACGCTGTCGCGGCTCGCGGCCCGGGGCGACATGGGCGGCTTCGGGCGCACGCTCGACACCGGCGTTCGACAGATCGGCTTCCTGTTGATCCCCGCCGGGCTGGTGTCCGCGGTGCTCGCGGAGCCGATCACGCGCCTGGTCTACGAGCGTGGGGAGTTCACGCCCGACCAGACACCCGTCGTGGCCGGGGCGCTGGCGGCCTTCTCCGTGGGGCTCGTCTTCAACGGCTGGATGCTGTTGCTCAACCGCGCGTTCTACGGGCTCCAGTCGAACTGGACGCCGACGTTCGTCGCACTCGGAAACCTCGCGCTCAACGTCGTCCTCTTCGCCGCTTTCTACCGCCTCGGCGTCTGGGGCCTCCCGCTCGCGACCTCCCTCTCGAACCTTGCGGGTGCGGTCGTGCTGATGGTGCTGATGTGGCGGCGGGTGGGCGGGGTCGAGGCCGCCACGACGCTCACGGCACTCGTGCGGATCATCGTCGCCTCCGTCGTCGCGTCGGGCGTCGCCGTGCTCGTCTGGTGGGGTGTCGACGGGGCACTCGGCCGCTCGATCGTCGGGCAGATCCTCTCGGTGGGGCTCGGCCTCGGCGCCGGGACGCTCGCGTACCTGGGCGCGTGCCGGGTAC
Source organism: Gaiella sp. (assembly GCF_035710885.1). Taxonomy (GTDB): domain Bacteria; phylum Actinomycetota; class Thermoleophilia; order Gaiellales; family Gaiellaceae; genus Gaiella. Next base: position 13,719 of record NZ_DASTCS010000075.1, read on the forward strand.
TCGGGGTGCGCGAGCTGGGCTCGGTGTTCGCGCTCCGCCGCGGCATCTGACCGGCTCCCGCCGATCTGCCTACGATGGTGAGATCGGCGAGGACCCCACACGCGCTCCCTTCCCGCTCCGCGCACTCGGCCGCGTCGAGTCGTCGTTGAAACGCACCGAGGACGCCCCGATGCAGGGCGTCGAGGGAGCGCCGGACGCCTGGATCGTGTTCGAGGACGACGTCGTCGAGGGGGCGCGCGACCTGCGTCCCGGCGACGAGGTCTTCGTGCTGACGTGGCTCCACGAGGCACGGCGCGACGTGCTCGCCGTCCACCCGCGTGACGACCCGACGGTGCCCGAGCATGGCGTGTTCAGCACCCGGTCCTCGGATCGGCCGAACCCGATCGGTCTCCACCTCGTGGAGGTCGCGGAGGTCGACGGCTCGAGAGTGCGGGTGCGGCCGCTCGAGGCGATCGACGGGACGCCGGTCGTCGACGTCAAGCCGGTGCTGCGGCACGAGCGCGGGTGAGCTCGTCGGCGCGCCCGCGCCGCCGCCTACTGCTCGTATCCCTCGACCGTCTCGCTCGAGCGCGCGTTGGCTTGCCCGGGGTCGAGGCCGAACTCCTCGAGCGCCCGTCGCTGCCGGAGCAGGTCCCAGCAGCGATCGAGCGATACCTTCACCTGCTCGAGTCGTCGGCTGTCGACGTCCGTCGCCGCCCCCGCCGCCTGCCGGTCCCACAGCTCGTGCTCCTCTGCGACGAGCTGCTCGATCGTGTCGTGGATCTGCGCATCGTCCATGCGGACACGATACGCGGTGCGAGCCGATGCTCCCGGACACGCGGGGCGCTCCCGAGTCCGCGTGGGCGGGAGCGCGTAGGAGGTAATCCGCGCGGAGCCTCGCCGGCGCTGCGAGACTTGCGCGGATGGTCGTCACCGAGCAGACCGAAGTTCGTCGTCTCGGCGTCGGCGACCTCCGTGACCACCTCGACGCGCTGGCTGCGGTCCTGGTGGACTGCGTCGAGGGAGGGGCCTCGGTCAGCTACATGGCGCCGTTCACGCACGACGACGCGCGACGCGCGTTCGAAGGGTGGGCGGACGAGGCCGAGCACGGCCGGCGGCTCATCCTGGCGGCGTTCGCGAACGGCGAGCTGGTCGGCACGGTGCAGGTGATCCTGGCGGTGCCGCCGAACCAGCCCCATCGCGGGGAGATCGCGAAGCTCCTCGTCCACCGCGCGGCGCGCAGGAGAGGCCTCGCGCGACTGCTCATGGAGCATGCCGAGCGGGAGGCGCGCGCGGAGGGCAAGACGCTGCTCGTGCTGGACACCGTGACCGGCGACCCGGCCGAGCGTCTCTATCAGCGGCTCGGCTGGTCGACCGTGGGTGTGATCCCCGGGTACGCGCTCTACCCCGACGGAAGACCCTGCGACACGACCGTGTTCTTCAAGGTGCTCTGACCGGGGGCGCGCCGGCCTTGGATCCTCGTCGTGCGTCTGAGCCGATGGACAGGCCTCAGAAGAAGCGACGGGAACACGATCACCGGGCCGTCGGAGATCGCCGAGGAAGGCACCGACCACACGACCGCTTCGGCCTCGTCTTCCTCAGGCTCGAGAACTGACACGAGCTCCCGCCCTCTGCGGCATCGGCAGCACGGACGCCAGCTGCCGGAATCGGGCGAGACCGGGAAAAACGGCTTCACGGCTACGATCGACGCCGATCAGCCATGGACCAGAGCCGGATCCGCAACTTCTCGATCATCGCCCACATCGACCACGGGAAGTCGACGCTCGCGGACCGCATCCTGCAGCTGACCGAGACCGTCTCCGAGCGCGAGATGCGCGACCAGCTCCTCGACTCCATGGACCTCGAGCGCGAGCGTGGGATCACGATCAAGGCGCAGGCCGTTCGCGTGCACTGGAAGGGCCACGAGCTCAACCTGATCGACACGCCGGGCCACGTCGACTTCACGTACGAGGTCTCGCGCTCGCTGCAGGCGTGCGAGGGCGCGGTGCTCGTCGTCGACGCAGCCCAGGGGATCGAGGCGCAGACCCTTGCGAACGCCTACCTCGCGATCGAGAACGACCTCGAGATCGTCCCGGTCGTGAACAAGATCGACCTCCCTTCGGCCGATCCCGACGGCGCGGCGGCCGAGGTGTGCGAGCTGCTGGGCGGCGCGCCCGATGAGGTCGTCCGCATCTCCGCGAAGACCGGGCACAACGTGGAGCAGGTGCTCGACGCGATCGTCGCGCGGATCCCCCCGCCGGACGGCGAGGCCGAAGCACCCGCGCGCGCTCTCGTGTTCGACTCGTCGTACGACCAGTACCGCGGCGTGATCGCCTTCGTGCGCGTCGTCGACGGACGGCTGACGACCGGTGCGGGTCTGCGGGCGATGGCGATGGGCACGAACTTCGATGCGGAGGAGCTCGGCTACATGTCCCCGCAGCGCATGCCCGTCGATGCGCTCGGGGCCGGCGAGGTGGGGTACGTCGTCACCGGGTTGAAGGACGTCTCGCGCCTTCGCGTCGGTGACACGCTGACCACGCGCAAGGCCGGAGCCGGGAGCCCGCTCCCGGGCTACAAGGACGTCAAGCCGATGGTCTTCGCCGGCCTCTTCCCGACGGACTCCGACGACTACCCGGAGCTCCGCGACGCGCTCGAGCGGCTCAAGCTGAACGACGCAGCGCTCTTCTACGAGCCGGAGACGTCGCAGGCGCTCGGATTCGGCTTCCGCTGCGGGTTCCTGGGCCTGCTGCACATGGAGATCGTCCGCGAGCGGCTCGAGCGGGAGTTCGACCTCGACCTGCTCGTGACGGCGCCCAACGTCGCCTACGGCGTGAGGGAGAAGAACGGCGCGTGGACCGAGGTCCACAACCCGGCCGACATGCCGCGCGACGTCGAGGAGGTGCAGGAGCCGTACGTCCGCGCGCAGGTGATCGTCCCCAAGGACTACGTCGGCGCGGTGATGGAGCTGTGCACCGAGCGGCGCGGGCGATTCGACCACATGGAGTACCTCTCCGAGACCCGTGTGCTGCTGACCTACGAGCTGCCGCTCGGCGAGATCGTGTTCGACTTCTACGACCAGCTGAAGTCGCGGACGCGGGGCTACGCGAGCTTCGACTACGACCTCGCCGGGTTCCGCGACGGAGATCTCGCCCGGGTGGACGTGCTGGTCGGCGGCGAGCAGGTCGACGCCCTCTCGCTGATCGCACATCGGGACGCCGCGTACGAGCGAGGGAGGCTGCTCGTCGAGCGGCTCCGCGAGGAGATCCCGCGACAGATGTTCGACGTGCCGATCCAGGCTGCGATCGGGTCGCGCGTGATCGCGCGGGAGACGGTCAAGGCGAAACGCAAGGACGTGCTCGCCAAGTGCTACGGCGGAGACGTCTCCCGCAAGCGGAAGCTGCTCGAGAAGCAGAAGAAGGGCAAGAAGCGGATGAAGCAGGTCGGCGGGGTCGAGGTGCCGCAGGAGGCGTTCCTCGCTGTGCTCAACCTCGACGGCGAGAGGAAACGGTGACGCCCGCGCTTCCGGTGAACGGGCACGGCCGGAGCGACCGGTCGGGGGGGACGCCGGCGCCCGAGAACGGTCGAGCGGGAAGCGTCCGGCACCTGTACCTCCACCTCCCGTTCTGCGTCCACCGCTGCGGCTACTGCGACTTCGTCACATCGGTCGGCCGGCGAGAGGAGCACGGCGCGTACGCGGACGCGCTCCTCGCCGAGCTGGAGCGGGAGCGCTGGCGGCTCGCCGCCCGGGTCGAGACCGTCTTCGTCGGCGGCGGGACGCCGACCTTCACCGAAGCAGCCGCGCTCGAGCGGGTGCTTGCCGGCCTTCCGGTGGTCGACGAGCTGACGGTGGAGGCGAATCCCGAGTCCGTCACGCCCGAGCTTGCCCGGCTGTTGCGCGCGCACGGCGTGAATCGCGTCTCCGTGGGCGCCCAGTCGTTCACGCCCGATCTCCTCGCGGTGCTCGAGCGCGTTGCCGGCCCGGACGACGTCCGACGTGCAGTGCACACTCTCCGTGATGCCGGGTTCGACAACATCTCGCTCGATCTCATCTACGGGATCCCGGGCCAGAGCGCCGCCGACCTCGACGCGGACCTCGCGGACGCCCTTGCGCTCGAGCCCGAGCACCTCTCCTGCTACGAGCTCGAGGCGAAGCCGGGGACGCGGTTCACGCACCTGCACGGGGCCGAGCTCGCCCGCCAGGCGGAGGCGATGGAGGGCTATGCGGAGCAGGTCGTGTCGACGCTCACCGCGGCCGGCTACCGCTGGTACGAGACAGCGAACTTCTGCCGCGACGACGAGGACGGCCGCGAGCTCCGCGCGCGACACAACCTGGCGATCTGGCGCGGTGCCGACTACCTCGGGGTCGGGGTCGGGGCCGTCTCGACCCTGGGCGGCGAGCGACGGCGGAACCTGCCCTCGGTCGTGCGGTACGTGAGGGCGCTCGCCGCCGCCGGCGAGCCACCGCGGGAGCTCGAGCTGCTGGACGCGGAGACCCGCGCGGTGGAGCGGCTGATGCTCGGGCTGCGGCTCGACGAGCCGTTCGCGCTCGACGAGGTCGAAGCGGTCGTGGATCGCGACGCTCTCGACCGGCTGGTCGCGGGCCTGCTCGTCGAGCGGGCGGACGGCGGTGCGATCCGGTTGACGCCCCGAGGGCGGCTGCTCGGCGGCGCCGTGACGGCCGACCTGCTCGCCTGAGGGGCCTTCGGGGGCGCGGGCCTCCTGGGTCGGGCGCGCCGCCACCGTCGGCCTCCGGTCGACGAGCGCGTGGGCGGGCCCGTGCAGGCACTCATTCACCACAACGCGTCGCGACGCGCGAGGGTCGCGTGCCGGTGCGCACCCTCGGTGAGCGCTGCTCGAGGCCCTGCGCGCACCGAGGCGACCGCGGCAGCGGCCCGTACGATTCGACCATGGAGCTCACACCGCGAAAGCTCGAGATCCTGCGGCGGGTGGTCGAGGAGTACGTCGCGACCGGCCAGCCCGTCGGGTCGAAGTCGCTCGTCGAGCGCTCCGGCCTCGACGTGTCGTCGTCGACCGTGCGCAGCGAGCTGTTCGAGCTCGAGTCGATCGGGCTCCTGACCCATCCTCACACCTCGGCGGGGCGTGTACCGACCCAGACCGGCTACCGCGTCTACACGGAGGGGCTCGTCGCCGAGATCGAGGGTCGTCCGGGGCCGTTCCCGCTCGACCTGACCGCGATGCGGAACGAGCTCGAGGAGGCGTTGCAGCGGACGACGGAGGCGCTCTCCGACGCGACCCACCTGCTCGCGCTCGTCTCTGCGCCCGCGCTCGAAGCCGCAGCCGTGCGCCACGTGGAGGTGCTGCAGCTCCAGCCACGGGTCGTGATCGTCGTCGTGATCACCGCGTCGGGGAGCGTCTCGAAGCGCATCTTCGAGCTCGAGGACGAGGCCGACCCCGGGCTCGTCGACTGGGCGCGCGCGTACCTCGACGAGACGATCGTCGGCAAGCGCGCGAGCGGGACCGTCGTGCGCCGCGCGTTCGAGGAACCGGGCCTCTCGGTACGCGAGCGAGCGTTCCTCGGGACGTTGCGACCGGTCTTCGCCGATGTCGTCGCGACCGCGACCGAGCTCTACGTCGGCGGCGCGGCGGGGCTCCTCGGCGACGCGCGCGGGCCCGACGTGGAGGCCTGCCAGCGCCTGCTCGAGGTCCTCGAGCGGCGCGCCGCCGTGCTCGGGCTGCTCCACGACGCGCTCGATCCGAAGCGGACCGTTGTCCGCGTCGGCCCGGAGCTCGAGGGCGAGGAGCTCGAGGGTGCGTCCTACGTGGGCGCCACGTACGGCCTTCCGAACCGCTCGTTGGGAGCCGTCGGGCTGCTCGGGCCCTTGCGCATGGACTACGAGAAGGCGATCCGCTCGGTGCGGGCCGCGGCGTTCGAGCTCTCGCGGCTCGTCGAGGACGTGTACGGAGCACCCTGATGGCGACGACGGAGCAGGACTACTACGAGCTGCTCGGCGTCTCGCGCGACGCGAGCCACTCCGAGATCAAGAGCGCGTTCCGCCGGCTCGCCCGCGAGCTCCATCCCGACGTGAGCGCGGAGCCCGACGCCGACCGGCGCTTCCGCGCCGTCGCCGAGGCCTACGAGGTGCTTTCCGACCCCGAGCGCCGGCGGGCCTACGACCGCTTCGGTCACGCGGGCGTGCGTGGGGGCTTCGCTCCGGTGGATACCGACTTCGGCAGCCTCTCGGACGTCTTCGCGGCGTTCTTCGGCGAGACCCTGTTCGGGCAGGGCCCGAGCGCGGGGCCGCGCCCGGCGCGCGGCCCCGACGTTGGCGCGCACGTGGAGATCGACCTCGCCGAGGCCGCGACTGGGACGACGCTCGCCGTGCAGGTGCGGGTCGCGCAGAGCTGCGAGGCGTGCGCCGGCACGGGCGCAGCCCCGGGCACATCCCCGGTCACGTGTCCAGGCTGCGGAGGCGCGGGCGTCGTCCAACAGGTCTCGCGCACCGTGCTCGGGCAGATCGTCCGTTCCGGCACGTGCCCGCGTTGCGACGGCGCCGGCCGCATCGTCGAGAGCCCGTGCGAGCGGTGCGAGGGCGACGGCAGGACGCTCGAGGACGCGCCGCTCGAGCTCGAGATCCCGGCCGGCATCCACGACGGCCAGCGGATCCGCGTGCGCGGCGCGGGGCACGCGGGAACGCTGGGCGGCCCGCGCGGCGACGTCTACGTGAGCGTCAACGTCCGACCGCTCGAAGGCGTCGAGCGGGAGGGCGACGACCTCCGCGTTCGCGCGTCGCTCACCATGACCGAGGCCGCGCTCGGAGCGAGTGTCTCGGTCCCGACGCCCGAGGGTCCCCTGGAGATCGAGCTGCCGCCCGGCACGCAACCGGGCGCGATTCACGCAGTTCGGAGCCGCGGGATGCCGTCGCTCGAGACGGGCCGGCGCGGGGACCTGCTCGTCCAGGTCGACGTCCGGATCCCGAGCAGGCTCACGGCAGAGCAGCGTGCCGAGGTCCTGCGGCTCGAGGGCGAGCTCGGCGCAGATGCGTATCGCAGCGACGACGACGACGGGTTCCTGGGGCGGCTGAAGAGCGCCTTCCGTTGAGCCACGCCGACCGGCGGACTGCCCTCCTCGTCGCGGCTCGCGAGGCGGAGCCGGTCGTCCGCGAATGGCGGCTCCGCTACGTGCGAGAGTCGGTCGAGCGGGGAATCCCACCGCATCTCACGATCCTGTTCCCGTTCGTCCCGGCGGCCGAGATCGACGAGGAGATCCTGGATGCGCTCGGGCGCCTCTACGCGCCGTCGTCCGCGTTCGACTACGCCCTCGAGTCTGTCGAGTCGTTTCCCGACGCGGCGTGGCTCGCACCCGAGCCGGCCGGGCCCTTCCTCGACCTCATCGCCAGGACGCGTGCAGCGTTCCCCGACCGGCCGCCGTATGGAGATCCCGAGCACGTCCCCGTCCCGCACTGCACGATCGGCGCCGACGACGACCCCGCCGGCGTCGAGGCGATGGTGCGTGAGCTGCGCTCAGGGCTCGGCACGCAGCTTCCGATCCGCTGCCAGGCAAGCGAGATCTCGCTCCTCTGCGAGCGTGCGGACGGGTCGTGGTTCGAGCGCGGCGCCTTCCCGCTCGAAGGTCGCCGATGAGCGGGTTGATCCGCATCGCCGTACGTGCGCGGGGCGACGAGGCGGAGCCCGTGCGTGCGCGGCTGCTCCAGCTTGCGCCTGCGGGGCTCGAGGAGCGGGACGCCGACGGCGTGGTCGAGCTCGCGGTCTACCTCGACGGGGAGGCCGCGGATGCCGTCCTCGCGGAGCTCCCCGGGGCGACGTTCCAGCCGGTCGAGGACGGCTGGGAGGACGCCTGGCGCGCATTTCACCAGCCGGTCCTCGTGGGCGGTCTCTGGCTCGGCCCGCCCTGGGAGCGTCCGCCGGATCCGTCGCGTGCCGTCGTGATCGATCCGGGCCGTGCCTTCGGCACTGGCTCCCATCCGACGACCCGCCTCTGCGTCGAGCTCCTCGCCCGAACACCGAGCGGGTCGCTGCTCGACGTCGGCTGCGGCTCCGGCGTTCTCGCGATCGCGGCGTCCCGCCTGGGCTTCGCACCCGTCCTCGCGATCGACGTCGACCCGGTCGCGGTGGAGACGACTCGCGCCAACGCGGCCGCGAACGGCGTCGAGCTCGACGCCCGCGTCGTCGATGCGCTGAGCGGGCGCTTGCCGGCGGCGGACGTCGCCGTCGCGAACGTGCTCCTCGCCCCGGTGGAGGCGATCCTCGCGCGCCTGCACGCGACCCAGGCGATCACCTCCGGCTACCTGGCCCGCCAGCGGCCCGCACACCCGGGCTGGGCCCACCTCGAGACGTTGGCGCTGGAGGGTTGGGCGGCGGACCGCTTTCGCCGCTGACGCCGTGACCCTGCGCTGGGTATAGCCGGGGAGCTCTAGGTTCCGCGGCCGGCGCGCTCCGCGGCCGATGTCGCCGGGGACGCCGCCCGCGGGAAGCCGGGGCCGGGCACGAGCTCGATCTCGTCGTTCGCGAGAGCCGGCGTGCCCTCGGGAACCAGCGCCGCCACGACCGGCGTCCTGTCGCTCTTCCGCCGCAGGAGCCGCATCGGCTCGGCGCAGAGATACCGATCGCCCCACTGCCGGAGCGCGTTGAGCCCGACGAACAGGTCGGAGCCCTTCCGGGTCAGCCGGTACTCGTGGCGCGCCGGGTGCTCGCTGTAGGGAACACGCTCGAAGATGCCCTGCTCGACGAGCCGGTTCAGCCGCTCGACGAGCACGTTCGGGGCGATCCCGAGGCTCGCCCGGAACTCCCCGAACCTGGTCAGGCCGAGGAACGCGTCTCGCACGATCAGCCACGTCCAGCGGTCGCCGATGATCTCCAGCGTCCGGGCGACCGAGCACGTCTCCTGGCCCTGGTAGTCGCGCCTGAGCACGGGTGAAGGGTAGCGTCGAGGAAGTTGCATGAAGCTACCGACCTTTGTATGGTCACTTGCTTCAGGCAACCGACCAGGGAGGTCAGCGTGAGCGCCGATTCCACCAACCCGGACACCGTCGTCCTGATCCACGGCCTCTGGATGACGCCGCGCAGCTGGGAGAGGTGGGTGCCGCACTACGAGGCCAAGGGCTACCGGGTGCTGACGCCCGGCTATCCGGGCTTCGAGGTCGAGGTGGAGGCTCTGCGCGCCGACCCGTCGGTGATCTCCTCCCTGACCGTGCCCGAGACGGTCGCGCACCTGGCGGGCGTCGTCACCGAGCTCGACCGGCCGCCCATCATCATCGGCCACTCGTTCGGCGGCACGCTCACGCAGCTCCTGCTCGATCACGGCTGCGGCGCCGCCGGCGTCGTGATCAACTCCGCGCCCACCGAGGGCGTGCGGGTGAACCCGCCGTCCCAGATCAAGTCGCTGTTCCCGTTCCTCAAGAGCCCCTCGAACCGGCACAGGCCGGTCGGCTTCACGCCCGAGCAGTTCCACTATGCGTTCACGAACACGCTCAGCGAGGAGGAGTCCGCGGAGGTGTACGAGCGGTACCACATCCCCGCCCCGGGCAGCTGGGTCTGGGCCTACGGCCTGATCGCCAACTTCAAGCCCGGTCATCAGGAGACCTGGGTGAACTACAAGAACGACGCCCGCGCGCCGCTGCTCTTCATCGCGGGCGGCGCCGACAACATCATGCCCCCATCGGTGAACAGGTCGAACGCCAAGCACTACACGTCGAACACGATCACCGACTACGAGGAGTTCCCGGGCCGCTCGCACTGGACCTGCGCCGAGCCGGGCTGGGAGGCGGTCGCCGACTTCGCCCTGAAGTGGGCGATTGCGCGCGCGGCCGGGACAGAGGTGCCGACCGCAGCGTCTGTCTGAGCCGCTCGAGCCCGACCGCGGGGCCGCCGAAGCGGCCGGTCCCGCGGGACGCGGCGCGAGGAGCATGATCCGCGGGTGGGTTGGACGAACGTGGCGCGGGGGACGCTCGAGCTGCACGTCGACGAGGTCGACGTCCACGTGCCGACAGGGTCGAGGTGGCGCGACGAGCTCCGCGGGATCGCCCTCCCCGTCTCGACGTTGCGCGAGACGCTCGGGGGCGAGGAGGGGCTCGTCACCGACGAGTTCGGAGATTCGCACCCGATCTCGATCGCGGAGTGGGCCGATCGTGACCCTGAGACGCGCCTGCTGGTCTGGTTCACGTATCAGCAGCAGAACGCTCCGGACGGCTTCCGCGGAAGCATCTACCCTCCCGACGTCCTCGAGCGAGCGCACCCCGTCGGTCGCCGGGCACGGTGACAGCGCGGCCGGCCCGGCTGCTCGTCACACTGTCCGAGTGACCGCAGAAGCTCCTCTCCGGATGAGCAAGAACGGCCTCGTCGTTGACGGCGAGGGCTGGTTCGTGGTGAACGCGCGCGATTCGCGTTGGCGGAGCGAGGGGCCGCTCGGCTCCTACTGCACCTTCGAAGGCAAGCGGCGATTCCCCCAGCTCGGGATCAACGTCAACGTCCTCGAGCCCGGCCAGGCCATGGGCATGTACCACCGCGAGAGGGCGCAGGAGGGCTTTCTCGTGCTGGCCGGCGAGTGCGTGCTGATCGTCGAAGGGCAGGAGCGCAGGCTCGAGTCGTGGGACTTCGTCCACTGCCCCGGCGGCACCGAGCACATCATCGTGGCGACGGGTGATCGGGCCGCGATCGTGGTGGCCGTCGGTGCGCGCGGCCGCGGCGTCGGAGGCGGCGTCGTCTACACGGTTTCGGAGCTCGCGGCGCGGCACGGCGCCAGCGTCGAGCGAGAGACGACGAGCGCCGCCGAGGCCTACGAGAAGGTACGCGAGGATCTGCCGAGGTCGAGGTGGGTCGAGTATCGCGAGGGATGGTTGCCCGACGACAACTGACCCTGCGCCCGACGACGCTCAGAACGTGTCGAGCGTTGGGAAGGCTGCGGTCGCGGTGAGGCAGCTCGAGAGGTAGAGGGCGGTGCCCGGGTCGCCCGTCCAGAGCGAGTGACGCCCGCGACCGTAGTGTGCGCTGGTGCGCTCGACCTGCTCGATAGCGTGCATCGCGAATGCGCGCGCCCTGCGCAGCCAGAGCTCGTCTCCGGTGCGCTCGAAGAGCTTCAGGAAGGCGTACCCGTTGCCGGCCGTCCCGTGGCACAGGCTCGCTCCCTTCTTCAGCGGGCCGGCCCGCCAGGTCAGCTCGCCTCCAGCGACGAGGAGGTCGGTGAGCCGGCCGTCGTGCGGCGCGAGCGACGCGAGGGAGGCGACGATCCCCGGGGCTCCGTGGCACCACTGGGTACGGCGTGGTTGCGAGCTCGGCTCCAGCGACGGGCGCCATTGGGCCAGTCCGCCGACACGCAGCGCGTACTTGGCAAGGACGGCGGCGGCGCGCCGTTCGAGCTCGAGGCGCCGGGTTCCATCGAGCAGGTCTCCGCGGGCGAGCGCGAGCACCTCTCCTGCGAACCCGTGGGCCGGGCCGAGAATGTGCTGGCGACGGCCGTAGAGATCCTGCTCCCACAGGTCGCCACGCCACTCGTCCCACAGCCGATCCGCGGAGTCGCTCCACGCGGCGCGCCAGCACTCCGCGCCGGTCCGCTCGTACATCACCTGGGCTGCCAGCATCGTCCCCGGAGATCCCCACATCAGCTCCCAGGTCGGGTTCTCGACATTCGCGCGCACCGCCTCCAGGAGCCACTCCTCCTGCCATCTGCTCGGCGCGAGCGTGTGGGCGACCAGGAGGATCCCCGCCTCTCCCATCCACAGGGACGGCACCACGCCCACGTCGGGGAAGTCCGGCTCCCGGCGATACCGCTCCGGCAGGGTGACTGCGACCTCGCCCCAGTCTCTACCGGGGTCCGCCGGACCGGCCCGCCGGAGCGCGTGCAGGGCCCAGATGACCCCGGCCGCGCCGAGGTAGAGGCTCGCCACACGCCCGAGGGGCGGCTCGTCGTCCTCCTCCTCGTCGAGCGGATGCGGCGGCCACAGCGACTCGTGCTCGAATGCGCTCTCCGTCTCGGCCACGATCGCGCCGATGGCGGCACGCGCCCGGTGGGCGTCCCAGGCCCGCTCGATGACCGGCTCGTGAGCGTCGGGGTCGAACAGCTCTGGTTCGCCCGTCACCGCCGTCACCGGAGGATCCGTCCAGGTCGCGGTCTCGGGGAGGGCACCGGCGTCATGCGGTGGGATCGTCGCAGGCCGAGCTACCCGCCGGCCGTGGGAGTGACGGCCGCATGTGTCGTCAGTCGAGGATCTCGATCCCGAGCGCGGATGCGAAGACCGGCGCGTTGGCGAGCACGTCGTCCCAGGACATCCGCGCTCCACGCAGCGCGTCGACCCCTGAAGCACCGGCGAGGTCGCACGCGGAGAGGTCGACACGCTCGATCGTCGCTCCCGAGAAGCGTGCCCCGCGAAGCTCGCACCGCTCGAACGTCACATCCTTCAACGACGCCTCGTAGAAGTCGCACTCGCTCATCCGGCAGTCGCGAAACACGACCCGCTCGAGCTTTGCGAACCGCAACCCGACGAGGTCGAGGCGGCAGTCG
>NZ_DASTCS010000076.1:0-208027 GCF_035710885.1 Gaiella sp.
GGCCAGCTCCGGGATCATCCCCATGTAGATCGCGACGGGCGTGCCCTTGCGAACCCCGACCTCCCGGAGGGCGTTCGCCATCCGGACGACGTCCCGCTGCAGGTCGGCGTAGGTGATCGTCCGCGTGTCGCCGGGCTCGCCTTCCCAGTGGTAGGCGACCCGGTCGCCGAGCCCGGCCTCGACGTGGCGGTCGACGCAGTTGTAGGCGACGTTGAGAGTGCCGCCGAGGTACCACCTGGCATACGGCAGCTCCCACTCCGACAGCGTGTGGAAGTCCTCGAACCAGCTCACGCGCTCCCGGGCCTCGGCCTCCCAGAAGGCATCCGGGTCGACGGCGTAGATCTCGGGCTTGGCGTTCGCCTGCGCCGCGAAGTCCGCATCGGGCGGGAACCGCCGCTCCTCGTCGAGCAGGGTGTGGATCGCGTGGTCGCTCATCGGGCGGCCTCCAGCGCCGCGGCCGACGGGTCGAGGCCGTACGGGAAGTCGGTGATCGTCTCGCACCCGTCCTCCGTGACGAGGAGCATGTCCTCGACGCGGACGCCGCCGAACCCTTGGCGGTAGAGGCCCGGCTCGAGGGTGATGACGTCCCCGACGACGAGGTCGTGACCCGCCTTTCCGAGGTAGGGCGACTCGTGGACGTCGAGCCCGACTCCGTGCCCGAGGCTGTGGCAGAAGCCGTCGCGGAGCACGGTGCCGTCGGGAACGGAGAGCTTGGTCGGGTGCCCGTGCCCCGAGAACAACTCGCACACCGACCGGTTCACGTCGCGGCCGTTCACCCCCGGACGGACGAGCGTGCGCGCGAGGTCGAGCGCCTCCAGGCACTGGCCGTGCCAGGCGACGATCTCCGGGTCGGGCGCCCCCACGGTGAACGTCCTCGTCATGTCCGCGAAGTACCCGGTCTCGATCTCCTGGGGCCAGAGATCGCAGACCACGACGTCGTCGTTCGAGAGACGGCCCGACCCCTGCTCGTGCCCGTCGGCGGCCTGCGATCCGTGCGCTGCGATGAGGTCGTCGCCGCGGCACCCGTGGTGCGAGAAGGCCTCGACCGCCGCCGCCCGGAGGCGCTCGCACGTCAACGGCTCGCCGTCCTCCACGCGACCGCCGTCTCCGGGCTCCGAGCGGGCGAGCAGCGCGGCGATCGCGGCCATCCCGGCCTCCGCCGCGCGGGAGGCGCGGCCGATCGCCTCGACCTCGCGAGCCGTCTTCGCGCGGCGGCGATCGTCGAAGAAGCGCTGATCGACGGTCAGCTCCACCCCGTCGGCCCGCAGCGCATCCGCGTGACGCAGCGGGAACGACTCGGGCACGACCGCGTCGCGGAGGCCGAGGGAGCTGGCGATGCGCACGGTCTTGATGGGCTCGATCTCGTACAGGTCGACGCCCTCGCGGATCAGGTCGTCGGACGGGAACGTCTCCACGGGCACGATCTCGATCGACGGGTCGAACGCGGCGATCCGATCGCCCTCCACGCTCCAGACGACCGCCACGCGGCGGCCGTCGAGCTCGACGTAGCGGAAGGGGTCCATGATCGCGACACCAACCTGGTGGCGCAGCTCCGTCGACCGTCCCGAGTCGCCGATCAGGAGGACGTTGGGCACGCCGCAACCCTACCCAGAGGCCGTGCCTCCGGCGGTAGGGTCTGGCCCGTGGCGGCCCCTCTCGACGACCTGCGCACGCGGCTGGCCGAAGTGTCGGACCTGAGCCGTGCCGCCGGAGTGCTGGGCTGGGATCAGCGGGTGACGATGCCGCCGCGCGGCACCGAGGCGCGGGCCTCCCAGCTCTCGACGCTCAGCCGCATCGCGCACGAGCGGTTCACGGACGACGAGATCGGTCGGCTGCTCGACGCGTCGGAGCCGCTCGTCGAGTCGCTCCCCTACGACTCGGACGACCGGAGCCTCGTGCGGGTGACGAGGCGCGACTGGGAGAAGGCCCGACGCGTGCCGAACGACCTGCGCGCCGAGATGACGCTCCAGGCCGCGCGCGGCCATCACGCCTGGGTCGAGGCGCGCCGCACGAACGACTTCGCCTCGTTCCTGCCGTACCTGCGGGCGAACGTGGAGCTGAAGCGGCGCTACGTCGAGTGCTTCGAATGGTCGGACAGCCCCTATACGCCATTGCTCGACGACTACGAGCCGGGGATGCTGACGACGGAGGTGCGAGAGGTCTTCGCGACCCTGCGACCTGCGCTCGGCGAGCTCGTCGCCGTCGCGCCCGACGTCGATGCGTCGTTCCTCGAGGGCGACTTCCCGCCGGAGGCGCAGCGGGCGTTCGCCGAGCGCGTGCTCGCGACGCTCGGCTTCGAGGAGGGCGCCTGGCGCCTTGACCCGACCGCGCACCCGTTCTGCACGTCGTTCTCGAATCGGGACGTCCGGCTCACGACCCGCTACCGCGCCGAGGACCTCGAGTCGATCTGGTCGACGATGCACGAGGCCGGCCACGGCCTCTACGCCCACGGGATCGCGGACTCCCTGCTCCGCTCCACCCTCCACGGAGCGCCGTCGCTGGGGATCAACGAGTCGCAGAGCCGCACCTGGGAGAACCTCGTCGGCCGGAGCCGCCCGTTCTGGGAGCACTGGTACGGGCCGCTCCAGGAGACGTTCCCGCGTCTCCGGGACGTCGAGCTGGACGCCTTCGTGCGCGCGATCAACCGCGCTGAGCCCGGGCTGATCAGGGTGGACGCGGACGAGACGACCTACAGCCTCCACATCATCCTGCGGTTCGAGCTCGAGCAGGAGATGATCGAGGGAAAAGTCGCCCTGGAGGACCTCCCCGAGACGTGGAACGCGCGGATGCAGGAGCTCCTCGGCATCGACGTCCCCGACGACGCCCACGGGGTGCTGCAGGACGTGCACTGGTCGGGCGGTGGGATCGGCTACTTCCCGACCTACGCCCTCGGCAACGTCATCTCGCTGCAGCTGTGGAAGGTCGTGCGCCGAGCGCTGCCCGACCTGGACGCGCAGCTCGCGGGCGGCGACCTGCTTCCGCTCTCCGACTGGTTGCGCGACAACCTCTATGCCCTCGGACGCAAGCTCACGCCCAAGGAGACGATCGAACGGCTCACCGGCTCCCCGGAGATCGACCCGGCGCCCTACCTCGGGTACCTGAGCGACAAGGTCACCGCCCTGGAGGCCTGAGCCGATGGGGATCGCGCTCGGCGACCGCGAGCAGGAAGCGATCCGGGAAGCTCTCGCGGGCCTCGAGCGGAACGTCGACCTGAGGCTCGAGCTGGGGCCGACCGCGAGCCCCGTGACGCTGCTCGCGGCGGGTGGGCGCGAGATCGACTCGAACGCCGTCGCGCGGCAGGTGGTCGAGGCGGTGTGCGCGCTCTCCGACAGGGTGTCGCTCACCGTCACCGAGCACACCGACCCCGGCCCGTGGCCGCGGACGACGATCGCTCCGCGGCTCGAGTACCTGGGCATGCCCCTGGGCTACGAGCTGACGACCCTGGTTCACGCGATCACGGAGGCGGGTCGCGGTGCCCCCTCGCTGAGCGTCTCCACGCTGGAGCGCCTCGCCTCGCTCGAGCGCGACGTCGCGCTCGACGTCTTCGTCACGCCCACCTGACCGCACTGCCCGCCGGCCGTGCTGCTGGCGTATCGGTTGGCGCTCGCCTCGCCGCGCGTCAGCGCGAGAGGGATCGAGGCCTCCGAGTTCGCCGTGGAGGCCGATCGCCACGGCGTCCACGCGGTTCCGGCGATCGTGGTCGACGGCCGCTACGCCTGGGCCGGGTCCGTGCCCGAGCCGGCGTTCGTCGAGCGCGTCCTGGCCGCCGCCGGGAACTGACCACCCCTACACTCAGGTCGTGGACGCCATCGACCGCGCCAACGGCCTTCTCCAGCTCTACACGGAGCTCACCCTGGCCGAGCTGCCCGTCGGGGCGGAGGTGTTCGACGCGCACACGCATCTCGGCGAGGACATCGACGGGATGGTCGGCGACCGCGACGAGTTGCTGGCGATCCAGCGCGCCTACGGCATCAGCCGGTCGTTCGTGTTCTGCCTCGACGAGCCAGACCGGCGCCCGTGCTTCACCGCGGCGAACGACCGGACGATCGCGCACGCGGGGGCGGCGTCGGCGGAGCTGCTTCCGTTCGTGCGGCTCGACCTGGACGAGAGCCCGGTGGAGGAGGCGACGCGGTGCCTCGACCTCGGCGCGCGCGGCATCAAGCTCCACCCGCGGGCGCAGCGGTTCCTCCCCGACGACCCTCGGCTCGAGCCGGTCTTCGCGCTCGCAGCGGAGCGCCGGGTGCCGATCCTGATCCACGGCGGCCGCGGCCTGCCGCCGATCGCGAACTCGCTCGCGCGCCTGCTCGACCGGCACGCGCCGCCCGCGCTGATCGTCGCGCACGCCGGGATCGTCGACCTCGCCGCGATGGCGAGGAACTTCGCGGGCCGGCCGGGGGTCTTCTTCGACACGTCGGTGTGGAGTCCGCTCGACCTGCTCGACCTGTACCGGCTCGTGCCGCCCGAGCAGGTCGTGTACGCCTCCGACTACCCGTACGGCCGCCAGCCCAACTCGCTGCTGATGGCGGTGCGCACCGCACGGGCGTGCGGCTTCGACGACGCGCAGGTGCGCGCGCTGCTGCACGACACCGCCGCAGGGATCGCCGACGGCCTCGAGCCGCCTGCCCCGGGCGCCCCGCAGGGGCCGACGGAGCTGTCCCACCCGGTCACGTTCTTGCGGATCCACCAGTACCTGACGATGGCCTCGGCGATGCTCTGGCTGCGTCATTCGTCGGACACGTACGGCGTCGTCGGCCTGGCGATCAACGCGTGCGACGAGCGGTCGAACGGTCACCGTGAGCAGACCGAGCAGATCCGCGAGCTCCTCGTCGCGACGCGCGAGCTCTGGGACCTTGCCTCGCAGACGGAGGACGACGCGGATCGACGCCGCGCGCAGCGCGGGGCGTTCCGCCTCGTCCACCTCGCGAGCGTCCTGGCCGTGACGCACGCCGCGTAGGGCGCCCTTTCCGGCGTCTCCTACGCGAGCCGCTCCTCCCGCAAGGTCCTATCGGTGCTGCACCCGGTGGAGCGCCCGCTCGGCGAGCGTGGCGAGCGCGCTTCGCTTCCAGGCCGACTGCGGGTTACCGGGGAGCCCCGCGAGGGGGTCGGAGGGGTCGAGCTCGCACGGCACGTTCGCGACGCCTCCCGCGACCAGCCTGACCTCGTCGCCGCGTCGCGCCGCCGCGATCGCGACCAGCGGGAACGAGAACGCTGCCCGCTCGCCGAGGCGCTCGTAGGCGGACGCGTCCGGTGGCGGGGGCAGGAGCACCGCGACCACCAGCTCGCCCGGCTCCAGGGTGAGCAAGGACCGGTTGTCGGCCGACGGGCGCCGGTACAGCTCGAGGAGCGGCAGCTCGCGGGTGCCGCGTCCCGACCTGGTCTCGACCGTGGCCCCGGACACGGCGAGCGCAGGCGCGAGGTCCGACGGGTGCGCGGAGATGCAGTCGCCGGGCTGGAGGCCGTGCTTGCGGTGGTCGCCGACCTGCGCGAAGCACGTGTCGCCGCCGCCGAGCCAGCAGTGCCACTCGGCCCCGCGGTAGTACCAGCACCGCGTGTGCTGGCACAGGTTGCCGGCCACGGTGCCGACGTTTCGCAAGAGCGGCGACGCTGCGAGCGACGCCGCCGCGCCGACCGCCGCGTACCCCGCGACGAGCGGAGAGGCCGCGAGCTCGGCCAGCGTCACGGTGGCGCCGATCCGCAGCCCGCCGTCCCGCTCCTCGATCGCGCCCAGCCCGGCGTCGCGGAGGTCGACGAGGAGGGTCGGCGAGGTGATCCCCCGGTCCAGCTGGCCGGCGAGGTCGGTGCCGCCGCCGAGGGGCGCTGCGCCGTCGCCGTCGAGCAGCGAGAGCGCCTCGTCGAGCGAGCTCGGCCGCGCGTATCCGCTCACGCGAGCGCCTCCAGGACGCGGGCCGGCGTGAGCGGCAGCGCGCCTGCGCGGCGCCCGGTCGCGTGGGCGAACGCGTTGGCGATCGCGGCGGCGGTGGGCACGATCGGCGGCTCGCCGAGCCCCTTGGAGCCGAGGTTCGGGAGGTTCGCGTCCGGCACGTCGACGAAGTCGACGACGATCTCGGGCACGTCTGCGATCGTGGGCACCTTGTAGTCGTCGAGGTGGCCGTTGACCGGGATCCCCGTGGTGGGGTCCGTGAGGAGCTCCTCGCAGAGTGCGTAGCCGATCCCCTGGATCACGCCGCCCTCCGCCTGGCTCGAGGCCGCGAGCGGGTTGACGATGCGCCCCACGTCGTGCACCGCGACGACGCGCTCGACGGTGACGACCCCCGTCCCCGGGTCGACCGCGACCTGGGCGATCTGGCAGCCGAACGTGTTGACGCGGAACCCTTCGGGGTTGGGGCCGCGGGCGCCCGAGCCGTCGATCGTCGCGTTGCCGAGCTTGCCGGTCACCTCGATCACGTCGACGTCGAGGCCGCCGTCGCGCGAGCGGATCCGGCCCCCGGAGATCGTGAGGTCGGCGGCGGCGATCTCGAGCACGTCCGCCGCCAGGCTGAGGAGCGTGCGGCGGACGCTCCCGGCTGCACTTCGCACCGCGGGCATCACGGCAGGCGTCGTCATCGAGCCGCCCGCGACCGGCCCGTACAGGTTCGGCGCGGTGTCGCCGCCGCGGGCGACCACCCGGTCGAGCGGCAGCCCGAGCTCCTCCGCGGCGACGATTCGCGCGGATGTCAGCGTGCCCGTGCCGATGTCCTGGATCCCCGTCGTCACGAGCGCGCGTGCCTGCGCGTCGAGGCGCACCGTCGCGTGCGCCGGCGGGCCGCCGCCGCCCCACCAGATCTGCGTCGCGCACCCCATCCCGCGCAGCAGGCGGTCCGAGCTCGCCTCGCGGAGCCCGTCGCGCTCGGCCCAGCCCGCGAGCTCGGCGGCCCGGTCGTAGCAGGCGAGCAGTCGCTTGCTCGAGTAGGGAAGACCCGAGCCCTGGTCGAGCTCGATGTGGTTCGTGCGTCGCAGCTCGAGCGGATCCATCTCGAGCGCGAGCGCGAGCTCGTCCATCGCCTGCTCGAGCACCGTCACCCCCTCCACCACGCCGGGCGCACGGAACGCGTTTTGCGCGCGTAGGCTGGTCTTGACGGGGAAGATCATCGCGCGGACGTTCGGGCAGGCGTAGAGCGAGAGCGCCGGCTCCCCGACCGGGAAGATCCAGCCCGCGGCCCCCATCGCCACCACGGCTGCGACCTCGATCCCGACGAGGGTGCCGTCGCGGCGGGCACCGATCGTGACCGTCTGGCGCGTCCAGGCCCGCCGGCCCCCGACGAGCTGCTCCTCGTGCCTGCCGAGCGCCAGGTGCACGGGCCGACCCGCGGCGCGCGCCAGCTCGGCCGCGAGGAGCGCCTCGACGCCGGCGCCTTGCTTTGCGCCGAACCCGCCGCCGATGTACTCCGAGATCACCCGCACCTGCTCGTTTCCGAGCCCGAAGCGCCCCGCGAGCTCCCGCCGCGCATCGAACATCCCCTGGGTCGAGACCCAGGCGGTGAGCGAATCCCCGTCCCAGCGCGCCACGGCCGCGTGCGGCTCGAGCGGCGTCTGCACGTGTGCCGGGGTCTCGCACGTGAGCTCGACCTTGACCTCGGCCCCGTCGAGCGCGCCGTCCGGGTCGCCGCGCACCGTCTCGCGCGGCTCCTCCGTGAAGCGCTGCTCCTCGAGCCCCGCCTCGAGCTCCAGCGGCGCCAGGGCCTCGAGCTCCGGGGAGAGCGCGGCGATCCCCGCCGCGGCCGCCTCCGGGGTGTCGGCCGCGACGGCCGCGATCGGCGCACCGGCCCAGCCTGGCTCGGCGGTCAGCACGGCGTCACCGCGCATCGTGAAAGGCCCGTCCGGCCCGAGCACGGCCCGGACTCCCGGAGTCGCCCGGGCGGCCTCGAGGTCGAGACCGGTCACGCGGCAACGTGCGACCGGCGCGCGCAGCACCTGCGCGTGGAGCATCCCGGGGAGCGCGATGTCGACCGTGTAGCGCGCCGCCCCGCTCGTGCGCAGCAGGCCGTCGTCGCGCGTGGCCGGCTTCCCGACCACGTCGAGCTCGGCACCCTCCGCCCACGTTTCCAGGTCGTCGTCCTCGTCGACGAGCACCCAGACGTCCTCGAAGCGGCCCTCCATCTCCCGCTGCGACTTGACGAGCCGCGGCCTCATCCGACCGCCTGCCCGGACGCGCGCAGGATCGCGCGCTCGATCTTCGGATACGCGCCGCAACGGCAGATGTTGCCGGCCATGGCGACGCGGATTGCCTCTCGCGTGGGCGTGGGGTCGGAGGCGATGAGCGCGCTCGCGGACACGATCTGACCCGGGGTGCAGAAGCCGCACTGGAGCGCGTCCTCGGCCACGAACGCCTCCTGCAGCGCCGCCGCGGCCTCGTCGAGCCCCTCGATCGTCGTCACCGTGCGCCCCTCGGCCGCGCCGACGGGGAGCAGGCACGAGACGACCGGCTTCCCGTCGAGCAGGACGGCGCAGGCCCCGCAGGCACCCTCACCGCAGCCGTGCTTCGCCCCGAGCAGCGCGAGGTCGTCGCGCAGGACGCTCAGCAGACGGCGCGTCGGCGGGACGTCGAGCGCGTGAGCCTCGCCGTTCACCACGAGGGAGATCGCCACCCTGCTAGCACTACAGGCCCCGGTCGACCGGCGTCAACTACCCTCCGCGCCATGCCGCGGGTCGTCCTCATGCTCGTGCTCGTCCTTCTCCTCGCGGCGGCGGGCTGCGGGGGCGACGACGGGAGCGACGAAGCGGCCGACACGACCACCGAGACAACGGAGACCGGCGGCGCGACAGGGTGCTCCAAGGTCGAGGCGCCCGCGCCACGGAAGGGCGGCGGCGCCACAGAGCCCGGCGAGCGGCTCGACCCGGAGCGCACCTGGACGCTGACCTTCGACACCTCCTGCGGGAGGTTCGTCGTGACGCTCGACACCGCGGGCGCTCCCGCGACCACGGCGTCGCTCGTCGCGCTCGCCGAGGACGGGTTCTTCGACGACACGCTCTTCCATCGCGTCGTGCCGGGATTCGTGATCCAGGGCGGCGACCCCACACAGACGGGGACCGGCGGGCCGGGCTATTCGACGGTCGACGCGCCCGCTTCCGACACGACGTACGTGAGGGGCGTCATGGCGATGGCCAAGACTGCAGCGGAGCCGGCAGGCACCGCGGGCAGCCAGTTCTTCGTCGTCACGGGCACCAACATCGGGCTGCCGCCCGAGTACGCGGTCGTCGGGAGGGTCACCGAGGGGCTCGACGTCGCCCTGCTGATCGACGCGATCGGCGATCCGACGACGGAGCAACCGCTCCTGCCCGTCGTGGTCGAGTCCGTGACCGCCGCCTCCAGCGGATGAGCAGGATCGCCGCGGTCGTGCTCGCGGCGGGCGCCGCGACGCGGTTCGGGGCGCCCAAGCAGCACCGGCTGCTCCCCCTCGTCCTCGAGCGGCTGGCCGCCAGCCCCGTCGAGGAGGTCGTCGTCGTCGAGGGGGCGTACGCGCTCGGCCTCGGCCGGCAGGCGGGCTCGCGCTCGCCTCGCCTCGTCCGCTGCCCGGACTGGGAGCGCGGTCCCGGGGCGTCGCTCCGCTGCGGGCTCGCAGCGCTCGCGGACGACGTCGGCGCGGCGGTCGTGATCATGGCGGACGGCCCGCTGCTCCACCCGGAGGCGGTCGCCCGGGTCATCTCGAGCTGGCGATCCGAGGGCGGCGAGGTGGTCGCCGCCTCCTACGGGGGCGAGAGGGGCCATCCGCTGCTTGCTGCCAGGAGCGTCTGGCCGGACGTCCCCGACGAGGGCCTCCGCGTGGTCGACCCGCGCCTCGTGCCGTGCGACGATCTCGGGGCTCCCGGGGACGTCGACACACCCGAGGATCTCGCAGCGCTGGACCCGTAGGTCGGGACGCCGGGCGGCTCAGACGGGCGAGGTGCCCGGGTCCGTCGTGCGCAGCTGCGTGAGCTTCTCCATCAGCCCCGGAGGCATCCGCTCAGCCGCAGTCGTGCGGACGTACGTGCGGAGCCGCTCCTCGAAGCGGTAGCGCCGGCGGCAGTAGTCGCACCCGTTCAGATGGAGCTCGGCCTGCGTGACCTCCTCGTCCGTCAGCTCGCGGTCGAGATAGCCCTGCAGGAGCTCCTCGCACTTGCCGCAGTCGTCGCTCATGCAACCGCCTCCTCCGCGAGCCTGGACTTCAGGAGCCTACGGCCCCGGTGGAGTCTCGACATCACGGTGCCGATCGGGATATCCAGGATCTGGGCCGCGTCCGCATAGCTGAAGTCGCCGATGTCGACGAGGATGACGACGTCGCGGAAGTCGTCCGGGAGAGACGAGAGCGCGGTCACGATCGAATCCTGCGACAGGCGCTCGACGACACGGTCCTGGTCGAGCACCTGCTCCCCCGCGGACTCGGCGACCTTGTTGGCGAGGTAGTAGTCGTTCTCCTCGAGCGGCGTCTCGTCGGGGCGCCGCTGCAACCGCCGGCCGCGGTCGACGTTGAGGTTCGTGAGGATCCGCAGCAGCCACGCACGCAGGTTGGTGCCGGGCGTGTACGACTGCCAGCTCCTGAAGGCTCTCGCGTACGTGTCCTGCACCAGGTCCTCGGCTTCCTCTCGGGTGGTGACGAATCGACGTGCGACCCGGTAGACCTGGTCGGCGAGCGCGAGGGCCTCTTCCTCGAAGCGCACACGGTCGCGTGCTTCCGCCGCGATCCGCCGCGCCCCGTCCGGCTCGGCCGTGTCGGGCTCGACCACCGGGCTACCGTAGCAGCGTCGTTACGGAAGGGTGAACGGCCGGGGGGACGTGACTATTCCCAGCAGGCGTCAGCCGAGTCGCGACGCCATGCGGCTCTCCTGCTTCCGCGCCAGCTCCTCCGCGAGGGCCCGGTGCCGTGTCATGTGCGAGCAGACCACGAACGCCAGGACGCGTCCGTGGCGCCAGAAGACGATGGTCCCGGTATCGCTGGCGCTCGAGGTACGCACCCATCCCTCGTGACCCAGTCGGATCCGTCGCGCAGGCCCGAATCCGCCGCCGGCCGGCGACCGGAACTGCGACACGAGCGTGCTCCGTGCCCCGGCCGTACGACGGAAGACGTACGCACCGGAGGTGACGAACCGCCACCGCGGCGGAGCGGTGTTCATGTACCGCGCGACGTACATGCCCATGAACCCTTCCCGCACGAGCTTCCGGGCCTCGTCGAGCTGCGACGCGGCGAGGGCCGCCCGAGAAAGCCCCGCGCTGTTGCCCTGATCGAACAGGTAGCCCGCCGGGGCGTCGACCTCGAACAGCGTGAGGTCGCGCGGCTCGACCCTCGCCGCGCCCGCAGCCTGCGGGACGATTGCGGCGACCACGAGAGCGGCGAGCAGCCCGCGCATGACTCCAGTGTGCACGGGGGACAGTGATCGGGTCAGACGGGCTCAGGTCGCGGGGCGCTCGTGGAAGCCCGCCCCGGCGAGCGCCCGTGCGAGCGTGTCGCGCGACGTCTGCTCGTCGTCCCAGGTGAGCGTCACCTCACCCATCAGGCTCGCGTGCGCGCCCTCGAGCCCCGCCTGACCTTCGAGCGCCGTTGCGAGGCGCATCACGCAGCGCTCGCAGCGGATGCCGGAGACGTGGAGGGTGTCCGTCGTGCTCGCCACGCCGCGATCCTAGACGGACGCGGCGGCGGCGCGACGGAGCGGCAGCTCGGCACCCGCGAGCGTCACGAGCAGCGGGTCGTGCGTCGCGCAGATCACCGTCGTCCCGTGCTCGCGGGCCAGATCTGCGAGGAGACCCCCGATCGCGAGCGTCGTGACGCTGTCGAGGCGGGCGGTGGGCTCGTCGGCCACGAGCACGCCGGGGCCACCGGCGATGGCACGCGCCAGCGCGACGCGCTCCCGCTCTCCGGCCGAGAGCCGGTCGACCGCACGCGCCGCATGGTCGGCGAGCCCGACGATCGCGAGCGCGTCCATCGCCCGCTCGTGCGCCTCCACGCCCTCGATCCCCCTGAGCCCCAGCGTGAGCTCCACGTTCTCGCGGGCGGTCAGCAGCCCGGAGAGCCCGGGGGTCTGTCCGACCACCCCGATGCGCTCCCGCCTGAACGCCGCACGCCCGTCCCGGTCGAGCCGGGACAGCACGACCCCGTCCACCAGCACCTCGCCCTCGTCCGGCGTGTCGAGACCGGCGAGCAGTGCGAGCAGCGTGGACTTCCCGGAGCCCGAGGGCCCAGTGACGACGGTCAGCGTGCCCGGGAGGAACGTCGCATCCACTCGCTCGAGGGCGGTCTCCAGGCCGAACCGCCGGGTCACCCCGCGGGCCTCGACGACGGAGCCCGAGGCCGTGACGGGTGCCTCCGGCGCGGTCGCATCCTCGGGAACGTCACCGGCAGGGCGAAGCTCCACGACGCCGCGACCCAGGTGGACGACGGCGCGGTCCCCGATCCCGGCGGCACGGAGCGTCTCCTCCGGGACATGGAGCCACCCGCCCCGTCCGATCACGATCGTGTCCCCGTCCGCGCGACGCTCCTCGCCCACCCGTCCGTCCCGGACGTGCACGACGCGGTCGGCGATCGCGGCGGTGGAGGGATCGTGGCTGACGACGAGCGCGGCGGCGCCCTCCTCACGGGCGAGCTCGGCGAGGAGATCGAGCACGCCGCGCGCCGACGACTCGTCGAGCTCGCCGGTCGGCTCGTCCGCGACCAGCAGCGCGGGGGAGTGCGACACCGCCGCGCAGAGCGCGATGCGCTGCTGCTCTCCCCCGGAGAGCTCGCGGGGGCGCGCGTCGGCGCGGTCGACCAGCTCGACACGTTCGAGCAGCGCGCGCGCCCGCCGCTCGCGCTCCGCCCGGGTGGCTCCGCGCAGCCCCAGGGGGAGAGCGACGAGCTCCAGCGCGGTCAGCTCCTTCGAGAGCGCGCGCCAGTAGTGCTGGTCGGCGTAGCCGACCACGCGGGCCCGGTGGCGGGCGAGCACCGACGCCCGCGCGCCCCCGACGTCGAGGCCGTCGACGAGGGCGAGGCCGGCCGAGGGCCGCTCGAGACCGGCGACGACGCGGACGAGCGTCGACTTGCCCGCCCCACTCGGGCCGAGGACGACGCACAGCTCCCCGGGCTCGACCGCGAGGGTCAGCCCTCGCAGGGCCGCGACGCCACCGTCCTCGGAAGGGTGGACGACGAACACGTCCCGCAGGTCCACGAGCGGCGTCCCCCGTCCCGGCCCGACCGCCGGGCGAGACGCGGCCGGTGCGGATCGGCTCACGTCTCCCCTCCGATCCGACCCGGCCCGCGCGGGTCGTCGAACGCGGACCGCGTCGTCAGCGCAACGAGCCCCACCGCGGCGGCCGCGAACGCCGCGACCCCGAGCGCGAGGGCCAGCGGGTCGACGGTGGTCGCGAGAGGAGGCTCCGGCGCATCGGCGCGGGCGGTCACCGACACGACCCGCGTGACGAGAAACGCCAATGCGACGCCCGCAACGGCCCCGACCGCCACGCCCGTCAGGGCGACGAGGCCCGCGCGCGTCGTGACCATGCGTCGCAGGAGACCAGGGGTGGCCCCCTGCGCCTCGAGGTCGGTGAGCTCGCCGCGGTCGTCGCGGAGGTCTGCGCGGATCGCGACGGCAAGGCCGACGGCCGCGAGCGCGAGCGCAGCGAGGGCCGCCGCGGCGAGCGCGAGGAGCGTGCCGTGCCCGAGGGGATCACGCCGGGCATCCTCCTCGAGCGCGGCACGCGAGCTCTTCGCCAGCACGGCGAAGGGCCGCCGGGAGAGCGCGGCCTCGACGTTCTCCCGCGCGCCGTCGTCGACGTCCAGCCACAGCTCCGACACCGGCGCCGCGCCCGGTGCAGCGGTGTTGATCGCGGTCGAGAGGGCTCCGAGGTCGGCGACGACCGCATCGCCGGTCGTCCCCGGGATCCTCTCGACGACCGCCGCGACCTCGACGTTGACGGGCTCGCCCCCGACGAGGAGCGGAAGCCTGCCCCCGACTCCACCCGCGAGCTCGCCGAGCGCCGGCGTCACCGCAGCGGCGGGGGGCGCGCCGTCCGTCGGCTGCCGCGGGCGGAGGCGCGCCTCGCGCTGCGGGGTCACCGCGTACCTGACGCGCATCGACCCCGTCGCCTCCCGTGCGGCGAGGATCGTGGCACCTCCTTCGCCGAGCCAGCCGTCCAGCGAGGTGTCGGCGACGTCGAGGGTCGTCGTCCCGCGCAGCGCGACCCCTTCGTCGGAGCCCCGCTCGAGGATTCTGGGCGGCACCAGCGCGATCGCGACGAGCCGGCCGCCTCGGGCGCGCTCCGGCAGTCGGGCCGAGAGAACGGTTGACCGCCGGGCGTCTGCCGAGCCCAGGTCGACTCGCCGGAACTCGCCGTCGGGCTGCTCCACCGTTGCCCGGAACGACAGCAGCCCGGGGCCCACCGAGACGCGGAGCACCGGTCCGCGGAGTGGCGCCCCGCGGAGGGCAGTGTCTCCGGGCGGCGCGACCGCCTCGACGAGCCGGCCGCGCGCGACTCCCCAGTCTCCGCGCCAGAGCGGCAGCTGCCGGATCGCCTCCTGGGGGAGCCCGAGCACGGTCACGCCGGAGACCGCTGCCGAGGGACCGGCGCTGGCGGAGGCGCGGAGGACCGGGTGGGCGGCCTCGACCCCGGGAACCGAGGCGTAGCGCTCGAGCGGCGCCGCGCGCAGGACAGGGACGAGGGCACCGAGGTCCTCCCGCACCACCACGTCGGCCGGCACTGCGAAGGCGGCCCGGTCACGTTCCCCGGCCACGAGTGTCGAGCGGTATGCCTCCGCGAGCACCGCGAGGCCCACGGCAAGCGCCAGGAACGCCGCCGCGATGGCCGCGGCTCCGGGCGCCCGCGAGACCGAGACGCCCGCCAGCCGCACGTCGCGCCGACCCCGGCGCGCGAGCAGCCGGCCGACCGCGGGGAGCAGCCTGGAGGCGCCGACGGCGGCGGCGAACGCGACGAGGCCCGGCAGGAGCAGGAGCACGATCGGGGCCGCGCCGCCCGTGGCCAGCTCGTCCGGGTCGACCGAGCCGCTCGCCCAGATCGCGAGCGCAGCGACGAGCGCCGCGACGGCGGCGATGTCGAGCGGGCCGAAGCCCCCCCGACGGCGGGCGTCGAGCGAGACGGTCAGCGCGAGCACCAGCGCGGAGAGGACGGCGACCCCGAGGCCGAGCAGCAGGCCGGTCGGCGAGAGCACGCTCTCTGCGAGCACCGGGCCCACGGGAGCGTCTGCCAGCGCGGTGGCGACCGCCCCGCCGACGCAGCCGACGACCCAGCCGGCGGCGGCCCCGCCGAACCCCACGACGACGCTCTCGGTCGACGTCAGGAGGCCCCGCTGCCAGCCGGTCGCACCGTGCCAGGTCAGGCGACGCCGGGCAGCGGCAAGGTCGCGCCGCAGAGCGCCGGCGGCAAGGATCGCGAACGCGACGAGGAGCGCGGCCGCCTCGCCGCCTACGAGCAGCAGGCGACGGCCCGCCACCGTCGCGTCGCGCTCCGCGGCCTCGAGCTCCTGCGACGGGAGCGAGAGCGACCATGCGAAGGAGCTCGACTGGAGCTCGGCCCTGGCGCGGTCGGCGTCCGCCGCGAGCGGGCCGATCTGCCACAGCCGCGGTGTCCCCGCCGACAGCGGCTGAACCCAGCTGTAGCTCCGGTAGGAGCGGTCGAGGACGGGGGAGGCGGCGAGGCCGGCGACGCCTTCGGCCACGACGAGCGGCCCCGGCTCGGGGCGGTGGTAGCGCGCCGCCTCGGCGAGCGCCGGGGCGAGAGCGGCGTCGGCGAGCGCGTTGTCCGTCGGCGCGAGGAAGTCGCCGAACAGCTGGCGCGAGCGCAGCGCTGCGGTCCCCACCTGGACGACGCGCAGGCCCGGCACGTCGGGGAGGCTTCCGACGCCGCGCAGGCGCAGCACTTCACAGCGCTCGGGCACGCATGCCCGGGGCAGGTGCCCCGAGCGGAGGACGACGTGGGGCGCGAGCCCGTCGACCGCCGCGAGCCCGACGAACACGCCGCCGATCGTGCTCTCGCGGACGAGCGCGATCGCGGTCGGCTCACCCGCGGGGAGGGGTGTGAGAGCCTTGCGCGCCTCGCGGTCGAGGCGGGGCCACTCCTCCTCGCGCCCGGCCGGCACGCCGAACCACGACGCCCGGACCGCCCGGGCCGCCGCAGGCAGCCGCTCGACGTCCTGCGCGACGCTCCGGTCCTTTGCGACGGTGGCGCCCACGAGGATGCCGGCGAGCACCGCCGCGGCGGCTGCGATCCCGAGCGCCGCCCCGAGCGCACCGCCGTCGCGGCGGCGGAGCCGCCGCAGGGCGAGCGAGACGACGTACCAGGCGCCGCGCACCCGCTATCCCTCCGCCCCGGCCCGGCGGTGCCGGTATGCCCGCGACTTCTCACGGCTTCCGCAGACCTGCATCGAGCACCAGCTGGAAGAGCGGTTCCGGGAGCTGTCGTAGAACAGCCAGCCGCACGTCTCCTGCCGGCACGCCTTCAGGCGCTCCCAGGCCCCGGCGGCCCGTGCCTCCGCGACGAGCGCGACGAGCGCCCCGAGCCCACGTGCCGCGCCCGTGCCGGCGGGGGCGAGCCCGACGCCCTCGCTCCCGGCGCGGACGACGAGCGGGAACGCCCCGAGCGCCGCGTCGATCGCCGCTCGCCGATCGGCCCCGGGCGGGACGCCGAGCGTGTTCGCGAGCGCGAGCTCCCGCAGCGCCGAGCGGAGCGCCCGCGCCGCGACGAACAGCTCGCCGTCCACGTCGTCGCCGGGCCGGGTCAGGCCGCGACCCTCGAGCCACGCGCCGAGGGCCGCCGGGGTGGCGACGTCGTCGCGGTTCCAGTCCGGGATCTCCGTGTTGACGAAGTCCTGGACGAGATCGAGCGGGGCGGGAGCGGGCGGCCGGCCGCCGGGCTGGAAGCTCGAGGCCACACGGTGAACGTAGCGCGGTCTGCGCTACCGGTCAAGAATCTTCGACGGTTACCGCGTAACCTTCGTCAAGATGACACCGGTCGTTCGTTTGCGATCCCGTGCACGGGCCGTCCCGCCGCCTCCCACGCGTAGTAGGAGGCGCTCGGCCCGTAGCCCGACTCGTACGAGACGACGCGGGGATTTCGCCCCACCTGCTTCGCGCGGTTCGCGTGCCACAGGAGGTTCGGATCGTCCCGGTCCTGCCAGACGAGGACGAGGTGGGCGGCGGTCATGAACTCCGCCACGAAGGTGCAACCGTTCGCGGGGCACGGGAACGGGTCGGTCTTCACGCACCACCAGCCGGTGTGGTTCCCCGCGTCGTCGTCGCGCCAGAGCTCCTCGTCCTCGAGCAGCTCCTCCTCCGCGACGTCGAGCGTGCCCCGCTGCGGTGCCTCCCGCTCCACGCCAGCACAATAGATGCGATGAGCGACCGCGATCTCGCGCTCGTGCTCTCCGGCGGAGGGATGAACGGCCTCCTGCTCGAGCTGGGTTTCTTGAAGCGCCTGCGCGAGGATCCGCTCTGGGAGCGGGTCGCCTGGATCTACGGCACGTCGGCCGGCGCCCTGTGCGGCATGATGGGGGCGCTCGACCGGCTCGACGCGCTCGAGGAGTTCGTGCTCGACCTCCGACCGGAGGAGACCTTCCGCCCGAACCGCCTCTGGCAGACCCCTCTCAACGGCCTGCACGACTACGCGCTCCCCGAGACGATCGCCCGGCGCCTCGCTCCCGTCGGCGAGCTGGCCCGCGAGGTCGGCACCATGCCGATCGAGCTCGTGGTGACCGTCACCGACGTCACGGACGGCGAGCTCGACGAGAGCCACGCGTACGAGCGGGTCTACTCGAGCCGGACGACACCGAGCGACGTGATGGCCACTGCGGTGCTCGCCTCGGCGGCGATCAGCGCCCTCGTCCTGCCGCTCCGGGTCGGCGAGGTGATCGGGACGGACGGCGGCTGGGTGCGCAACTTCCCGCTCGGCCATGCCTACGACAACCCCGACGTCGGCGAGATCATCGGCTTCCGCTACGTCTCCCGCGTCACCCGCGGCTCGGGCGAGAACCTGGCGCGGCTGCGGCGCCGCCTCGAGCGGTTCCGGGGAGTCCCCCCGGTGCGCGCGCTGATCGGCGACCTCCGCGCGGCCGAGGAGCGCCAGGAGCGCGGCGAGCCCGCGCACCTCGCGGACATGATCGTCCGCCTGATGCGGGTGACGGTGGCGCGCAACACGGAGCTCGAGGTGCGCTCGGCGAACGAGAAGGACGCCTCCGTCCGCGAGCTGGAGGCGCTCCGCCAGGACGTGGTCGCGACGGTCCGGCGCAGCGCCGCTCCCTGGCGTCGCCGCGCCGCCGTCGCAGAGGTCCAGGCGCATTTTGCCGGTGCGCGCTTTCCCTTCCGCCACGACCGCGCGCTGCCGCTCACCATCGTCCGCGGCGACCCCGGCGAGGACGCCCTCGACTCGACCTTCCGCACGGGTCTCGAATGGCCCATGGAGGACAAGCTCGCGCTCGTCGCCCGCGGCTACGAGCAGACCGACGCAGTGCTCCGGGAGCGTCGTAGCTAGCCGGAACGCCACCGCCGCCTCTCGGCGGCGGCGGGCCGCAGAGGCGGGCAGGCGACCAGCCTCTGCTCTCGTGGGCGGGCCAGGACGCCCGCCGAAGATCTACGAGGAGGCGCGCTCGGGCACCCGCCCCAGCTCGACCTCGATCGTCTCCTTCTTGCCGTCGGCGTGGACGACCGCCAGGCGAACGGTGTCTCCCGGTTCGTGGCCCGCGATCGCCTCGCGGAGCGCGTCCCCGGAGGTGACCTCCTTGCCGTCGATCGCGACGATCATGTCCCCGCCGAGCTGATAGCTCTGGCCCGCGACGACGACCTGGGTATCGCCTCCCTCGATGCCGGCCTTGGCGGCGGGGCTCCCGGGCTGCACCGCGCCGACGAGCACGCCCTCCTCCGCCGGCAGCCGCAGGACACGGGCGACCTCGGAGTCGACGTCCTGGAGCGTGACGCCCACATAGGCCCGGTCGACACGGCCGTTCTCCAGGAGCTGGGCGACGACGCTCTTGACGGTGTTGGAGGGCACGGCGAAACCGATCCCGACGTTCCCGCCCGACCCGTTGGCGGTCTCGATCTGCGAGTTGACTCCGATCACGCGCCCGTCGGCGTCGATCAGCGGGCCGCCCGAGTTGCCGCTGTTGATCGGCGCGTCGGTCTGGATCACGTGGTCGATGGTGAAGTTGTTGGGCGCGCGCACCTCGCGCTGGAGCGCACTCACGATCCCGGCGGTGACGGTGCGCTCCAGACCGAACGGGTTTCCGATCGCGACCACGGGGTCACCGACCTCGACGGCGTCGGAGTCGGCCAGGGAGAGCGGTGTCAGACCCTTGGCGTCGACCTCGACCTCGAGCAGCGCGAGATCCGTGGAGGGGTCCGTTCCCACCACCTTCGCGTCGACGGTGTCCTGGTTCGAGAAGCTGACCTCGATCTCCGCGGCCCCGTCGACGACGTGGAAGTTCGTGACGATGTGGCCCTCCTTGTCGATCACGAACCCCGAACCGAGGCCCCGCTGCGCCTGTCCGGGAACGACGTTGCCGAAGACGTCGGTCCCGGGCGCGCCGGGCGAGGTCGAGGTGATCTGCACCACTCCGGGGCCACTTCGACGGTAGATCTCGGCCACGTCGATCGTGGTCGAGCCAGCGGGGGACGTGGCGGCTGTCTGCTGGCTCGCGATCGGAGTGGCCTCCTCCACCGACGCGGCATCGTCGAACGCGCCGAGTGCCCAGGCGCCGGCGAGGGCCGCGCCGCCGCCGAGAAGGGAAGCGGCGGCGAGCGCGGCGAGCGGCCTCGCGGCGGACGCGACTCGACCCGACCGCGTCGGGCCGTCCGCGTCGGGGCGGCCTGGTGACTCGGAAGAGCTCACGCCGTCGTTATAGGCGCAGGCCCGTGAACGCTCTGTTGTGAGGCGTTAAGCCGTCGTTGCGGCGACGGCGACCGTCTTCACGACCTGCTCGCGCTCGGCACCGAGCGCGTCGTCGAGCTTCCTCCCGAGGTCGCCCGAGGCGAAGAGCTCCTCGGTGATGTCCGCGCCGCCGAGCAGCTCGCCGTTCACGAACACCTGCGGGATGGTCGGCCAGTCGGTCAGCGCCGAGAGCTCCTGGCGGATCTGGGGGTCGGGGAGGACGTCGACCGCCGTGATCGGCGCGCCCGCCTGCCACAGCGCCTGCAGCGCGCGCAGCGAGTTGCCGCACGCCGGGCGCTCGGGCGTGCCCTTCATGAAGATCGCGACGGGCTCGTCGTCGATCACCTGCTTGATCTGGTCGCGGAGCGTCATTCGGAGAGTCCCTTCGTCGTGATGCGGAGCTCGTGGATCGTGCCGTCGGCAAGGGGCGCGGCCAGTGCACGGTTCACGAGGCGGTGCTGCTCGACGAGCGACAGGCCGTCGAACGCGTCGCTCGAGACGGTGACGTGGAAGTGATCGCCTCCGCCGGTGCGGTCGAGCACGTCGATCTCCCCTCCGGGGAACGCATCCTCGAGCAGCGCGCGCAGCGTGTCGGTCGACATCCACGATGATGGTAGTGATGGCGCTCCGCCCGACCGCGAGCTTCCTGCTGTCCGTGCCCGAGCGCGTCGTGCGCGGGCTCGCAGCCGTGCTCGGCGGCACCCTCCACGAGACGTTCGAGCTCGCGCTGCCGCGACTCGTGCGCAAGTCCCGGCTCTACGAGGCGACCGCGAAGAACGTCCTCCGCGTGACGATCGAGCTCGTGGGCGGCGTCCCGGCCCGGGCGCCGGTCGAGGGCGAGCACGAGCCAGACCCGGGCCGGCTCGCGGTCCGGAAGGGCGCGGGCAACGTCGTCGAGCTCGGCTCGATCGCGGCGTTCGGCTTCTCGCCGCTCTGGGTGCTGGCGGCCGCGGCGGACGTCACGCACGGCTCGCGCGTCTACCTCGACGCGTTCGTCGGGGAGCTCGTCCGCGCGGGCGTGCTGCCCGAGGGGTCGAGGCCCGGCTCGGTCGACGAGCTCCTCGCCGGCCTCGAGGGGGTCTCCGGGACCACCGCGAGGCTCGTCGACATCCCGCCCTTGGAGGTCGAGGCACTCAGGCAATCACTCGGCCAGATCAGGCGCGACGCTGCCTCGCTCCCGGCACCGGACGAGCTCGCGCGCGTGTTCGACGGCCTGCGGGAGGCCGCCCGGCGGGAGCGCACGAGCCTGCTCGAGGTATCCGTCGGGATCGGCCTTGCCTTCTTCAACTCCGCCCGGTACGTCGGGCGCCAGCACGTGCTGGACCCCTACCGCGCGGACCTGCGCCCCGTCGCGAGCGAGGGCTTCGGAGCGTATGCGCGCCGCGTCTCCCGCCCGTACGGGGAGGCGGTCGCGCGTCATTTCGACACGGAGCGCCCCACGCTCACCGAGCGCGGGCTCGGGAGGCTTCGCCGTTCGGAGCGCGCCCGGTGAAGCGGCACCCGGCGCTGGTCCCCCTCTCCGACGACCATCACCACGAGCTCGTCCAGGCGAGGCGGCTCCGTGCGGCGGCGGACGGCGAGCCCCACGAGCGGCTCGCGGCCGCAGTCGCGTACGTCGAGATGTTCTTCACCGTGACCGTCGAGCACTTCCGCCGCGAGGAGGAAGAGCTGTTCCCCGTCTACCTGCGGCAGCCGGGCGCGGACGCGGCGCTCGTCGATCGGATCCTGCGCGAGCACATGGAGCTGCACGGGCTCGCACGGGCGATCCGGGCAGAGGTGGCGGCGGAGGACGTGTCGCCCGACACGCTCCGCGAGCTCGGCATGCTGCTCCACGACCACGTGAGGGTGGAGGAGCGCGAGCTCTTCGAGGCGATCCAGCGTCTCGTCCCCGACGCGGAGCTCGCACGGATCCCTTCTCCATGATGTATACTGCGATGTATGCGTCGTAAGCAGATCTACCTCGACGACGCCAGCGAGAGGGCGCTCAAGCGTCTTGCAGCACGCACCGGACGCTCGGAGGCCTCGCACATCCGCGAGGCGTTGCACCGCTACCTCGCGGACGGGATCGAGCACCCGGAGGATCCCCTCGAGCGCCTGATCGGGCTCGTTCCCGACGAGACGGGACCCGACGACGTCGCGGAGGAGCACGACCACTACCTCTACGGCGCGCCGAAGGAGCGGGTCTGAGGGTCGTCTACGCCGACTCGGGCGCCTTCATCGCGCTGCTCTGGCGTCGTGACCGCGCGCACGAGCGGATCCGGGACCACTACACGGAGTTGCGGGAGGCGGGCGACGTCCTGCTCACGTCGGACCTCGTCGTCTCCGAGACGGCCACCCGGCTGAGGTTCGACGCCGGTCTCGAGGCGGCGATCGCGTTCCGCAGCCTCCTCGAGGCGGCAGTCGAGGCCGGACGGCTGATCGTCCGCCACGCCGACGCCGCGCTCGACGCGAGGGCCTGGGACCTGATGGAGCGCCACCCGGACCTCACCCTCTCGTTCACCGATTGCGTCGGCGCCGTGACGGCCACGGAGGGCCGTGCCGCTGCCGTCTTCGGCCTGGACAACGACTTCCGCGTCCTCGGCTTCACCCTCGAGCCGTGAACGCTTCCTTGCCCCAGCGAGCATCGAGGAGACCGACATGACCCATCCCGATACCTTCCGCGCCCGCTCCACCCTCGCGGTCGGAGGCACCGAGCACGAGGTCTTCCGCCTCGATGCACTGCAGTCGCGCTACGACGTCGCGCGGCTGCCGTACACGCTCCGGATCCTGCTCGAGAACCTGCTGCGCCGTGAGGACGGTGACACCGTCACGGGCGCCGACGTCGAGGCCGTGGCGGCCTGGGACGCGGCGGCCGACCCGTCGAGCGAGATCACCTTCGCCCCCGCCCGCGTGCTCCTGCAGGACTTCACCGGCGTGCCGGCGGTGGTCGACCTCGCCGCGATGCGCGACGCGATGGCCTCGTTCGACGGCGACCCGAGCCTCATCGACCCACTCATCCCCGCCGAGCTGGTGATCGACCACTCGGTACAGGTCGACGACTACGCGAGCCGGCTCGCGATCCGGCGGAACGCCGAGCTCGAGTTCAAGCGCAACCGCGAGCGCTACGCATTCCTGCGCTGGGGCCAGGGCGCGTTCGACGCGCTCAAGGTCGTGCCGCCCAACACGGGCATCTGCCACCAGGTCAACCTCGAGTACCTCGGGCGCGTGGTCGAGTCGCGCGAGGGGCGGGCGTTCCCCGACACCCTTGTCGGCACCGACTCGCACACGACGATGATCAACGGCCTGGGCGTCCTCGGCTGGGGCGTGGGCGGGATCGAGGCCGAGGCGGCGATGCTCGGCGAGTCCATCTCGATGCTCGTGCCGCAGGTCGTCGGGTTCCGCCTCCACGGCCAGCTGCCCGAGGGGGCGACGGCGACCGACCTCGTGCTGACGGTCACCCAGATCCTCCGCCAGACGGGCGTCGTCGGGAAGTTCGTCGAGTACTTCGGTGAGGGCCTGGCCGGGCTGCCGATCGCCGACCGCGCCACGATCGGGAACATGTCGCCCGAGTACGGGGCGACCTGCGGCTTCTTCCCGGTCGACGACGAGACGCTCCGCTACCTCCGCCTCACGGGACGCGCCGAGGAGCGGGTCGCGCTCGTCGAGGCCTACTGCAAGGAGAACATGCTCTGGCACGACCCGGCTGAGCCGGCCACGTACACGCAGGTCGTAGAGCTCGACCTCTCCTCGGTCGAGCCGTCGCTCGCGGGGCCCCGCCGGCCGCAGGACCGGATCCCGCTCGCGGCGGCGAAGAGCTCCTTCCTCGAGGTGCTCGGCACCTTCGGCGTCGACTACGGCAACGCCCTCGACGAGGCCGTCGCCGAGTCGTTCCCGGCCAGCGACGCCCCGGCCCACGTCGAGCCCGGCTCGGACACGCCGCAGGGCGACCAGTCCGTACGGGCGGCGCCGGTCGCGCTCGCGCCGGTGTGGACGGAGGGGATCCCGTGCGAGCTCGACGGCGAGATCGTCCACCTGGGCCACGGCGCCGTCGTGATCGCCGCGATCACGTCGTGCACCAACACCTCGAACCCGTCCGTGATGGTCGCCGCCGGGCTGCTCGCGAAGAAGGCCGTCGAGCTGGGGCTCGACCGGCGCCCGTGGGTGAAGTCGAGCCTCGCGCCGGGTTCGAAGGTCGTCAGCGAGTACTTCGAGCGGGCCGGGCTGACGCCGTATCTCGAGGCGCTCGGCTTCCACACGGTCGGCTACGGCTGCACGACCTGCATCGGGAACTCCGGGCCGCTGCCCGAGCCCGTGTCGAAGGCGATCGCGGAGGGCGAGCTCGTCGCTTGCGCCGTGCTCTCCGGGAACCGGAACTTCGAGGCGCGGATCCATCCGGAGGTGAAGGCCAACTACCTCGCGAGCCCGCCCCTCGTCGTCGCCTACGCGCTGGCAGGGAGAATGGACGTCGACCTCGTGACGGAGCCGCTCGGCCACACGTCCAGCGGCGAGCCGGTGTATCTCTCCGACGTCTGGCCCTCGCCCGAGGAGGTGCGCACGACGGTCGAGGACGCGATCGGGCGCGAGATGTTCGAGCGCACCTACGGTGACGTCTACACGGGCGACCCCGAGTGGCGCGAGCTGCCCGTGCCCGAGGGCTCGGTGTTCGCCTGGGACGAGGCTTCCACCTACGTCCGGAAGCCACCCTACTTCGACGGCATGTCCCGCGAGCCCGGGCAGGTCGAGGACGTGCTCGACGCCCGCTGCCTCGTCTCGCTCGGAGACTCGGTCACGACCGACCACATCTCGCCGGCCGGCGCGATCAAGCCGGACGGCCCCGCCGGGCGCTACCTGATCGAGCACGGTGTCGAGCGGGCCGACTTCAACTCCTACGGCTCTCGCCGCGGGAACCACGAGGTGATGGTGCGGGGCACGTTTGCCAACGTCAGGCTGCGGAACCTCCTCGTCCCCGAGTCGGAGGGCACGTGGACCGTGCACCTTCCCTCCGGCGACGAGACGACGATCTTCGAAGCCGCCGAGCGCTACATCGCCGAGGGAGTCCCGACCATCGTGCTGGCCGGCAAGGAGTACGGCTCCGGCTCGTCACGTGACTGGGCGGCGAAGGGCCCGGGCCTCCTCGGGGTGAAGGCCGTGATCGCCGAGAGCTACGAGCGGATCCACCGCTCGAACCTCCTGATGATGGGGATCCTCCCGCTCCAGTACCTCCCAGGCGAGACGCGCGAGACGCTCGGCCTGACCGGGCGCGAGACGTTCTCCGTCACCGGGGTCTCCAACGGCGAGGCGCGGGAGGTCACCGTGAGGGCCGACGATCGCGAGTTCCGCGTGATCCTGCGGCTCGACACCCCGCGAGAGCGCGAGTACCTGCGGCACGGCGGCATCCTGCAGTACGTGCTGCGCAAGCTCCTCGCCGCGTAGCAAGGGGTCTGTCCCCAGGGGGAAGACCCCAGTGACGCTCACGCGCCTCGCACACCTTTCGCCCGGCCGCCCGGCGCACGAGCCCGCAGGGTTCCTGGGACTCGGCGCGTCGCCGGGGACACGCCCCCGGCGGGGTCAGTCCCCTCGGCCTGGCACGATCCGGCGATGTCGAACTCCGACGAGCTTCGCGCGCTCCTCGGCCGCTTCCCCGCGGGCGTCGCGGTCGTCACGGTCGACGCCGGCGGCCAGCGGCTGGGGCTGACCGTCGGCTCGCTGGTCGCGCTCTCGCTCGACCCGCCGCTGATCGGCTTCTCGATCTCGCGCCAGGCCGCGCTGCACGAGCTCCTGCGCGAGGCCGGAGGCTGCGCGATCTCGCTGCTCGCGGCAGGGCAGGACTGGCTCGCCGAGCACTTCGCACGCGGCGTGCCGCCGATCGGAATGTGGCACGGGATCGCGACCGAGGCCGGCGCGAGCGGTGCACCGCTGCTCGTCGGCGCGCTCGGCTGGCTCGAGTGCGCACTCCGCGAGGAGGTCGAGGTCGGCACGCACACGCTCTTCGTCTGCGACGTCCGGCGCGTCGAGCACTTCAGCGACGCCCCCGCGCTCGTCCGCGTCCGCGGCGCGTACACCGCGGCCTGAGACGTGCCTCGTGCCAGGCACGAAGACACGGCCGACCGGGACATGTCCAGGCGCCAGGCACGCAGATACGACCGAAGCTGACACCCCGGTCGATGCGCGCCGATGCCGTGCGTGAGACAGGGCGATACCCTCGACAGCCGTGAGCGAGCGCGACACCTCCTGGGGGATCGAGCCGGTGCCCGAGCGGTTGCGCGTCCTCGGCGGGCTCGACCTAGGCCTGCTCTGGGGCAACCTCGGTGTGTCGCTGCTGGTGGTCGTGGCGGGGGCGATCCTCGTGCCGGCGCTGTCCCTCCCCGCCGCGCTCGTCGCGATCCTCGTGGGGTGCCTCGTCGGCAACCTGATGCTCGCGACCGCCGGTGCGATCGGCGCGCAGGCGCGCGTGCCGTCGATGGTGCTGATGCGCGCGCCGCTGGGAGTACGGGGCTCGTACCTGCCGACCGCGATCAACGTCGTGCAGTGCCTCGGCTGGACGGTCTTCGAGCTGCTCGTGATCGCGACCGCCGCGGCCGCCCTCTCCGACGAGCTCTTCGGGTTCGAGGCGCGCTGGGCCTGGACGCTCGTGTTCGGCGCGGCCGCGCTCCTTCTCGGGCTGCTCGGCCCGATCGGCGTCGTCAGGACGGTCATCCGGCGCGTCGCCGTGTGGGTCGTCCCGCTCGCGGTCGCCTACCTTGCCTGGTGGGCGTTGACGGGCGGCGGGCTGGAGGAGGCATGGAACCGTCGCGGCGAGGGAGGTCTCTCGACGTGGCAGGGGATCGACATCGTCGTCGGGGTCACGGTCTCCTGGATCCCGCTTGCGGCCGACTACACGCGGTTCGCCCGCACCCCGAGGGCGGCGTTCTGGGGGACAGGCGTCGGCTACCTGGTGCCCGACGCGCTGCTGCTCGCGCTCGGCGCGGTCGTCCTGCTGACGCGGGACATCGCGGACGCGGCGGCGCTTCCCGCCGCGGTCGCCGCCGGCGGGCTCGTCGCGCTCCTGGCGCTGCTCGCCCTGACGGTCGCCGAGACCGACGAGGCGTTCGCGAACGCGTACTCGGGCGCGGTCTCGCTGCAGAATCTCCTGCCTCGGGCGCCACAGCGGCTCCTCGTCGCCCTCACGACGACCCTCGGGACGATCGGGGCGCTCGCGCTCGAGCTGACGAGCTTCCAGTCGTTCCTCTTCCTGCTGGGCTCCTGCTTCGTGCCGCTGTTCGCGGTGCTGCTCGCCGACTGGCTCGCATCGGGACGCCTGTACGACCGGGACGACGTGTTCGGCGCGGAGCCGGTGCGCGCGGGGCTCGTCGTCGCCTGGATTGCGGGCTTCGTCGCGTACCAGTGGCTCTCGCCGACGGGCCCCGACTGGTGGGTCGAGCAGGTCCGGCGCCTCGATCCGCCCGCCTGGGGGATCGGGGCGACGCTGCCGAGCTTCCTCGTCTCGTTCGTCCTCGCACTCGCGGTCGCGGTCGCCACCGGCCGCGTGGGCGCGCGGCCGGCCCGCGCATGAGCACGATCGCGACGATCGGGAACCTCGCCGTCGACCGCATCGCCGGCGCGCCTCCGCGCGCCGGCGGCGGCGTCTTCCACGCCGCCCGGGCCGCGGCACACGTGCGGGCGGACGCGGTCGCGGTCACGCGGTGCGCACCCGGCGACCGCGCGACCGCCCTCGCGCCGCTCGAGTCCCTCGGCCTGCCGGTGACGTGCGCAGACGCGACCGAGACAACGGCGTTCAGCTTCCACTACGAGGGCGACCACCGGGTGATGGCCGTCGACGCCGTCGGCGAGCCGTGGACGCCGGAGGACGTCGAAGGATGGGCCTCGGCCGCGCTCGACGGGGCGGGGTGGGTGCTCGTGGCAGGGCTCCTGCGCTCGCACTTCCCCGCACCCACGATCGAGGCGCTCGCGCGGGGGGGAAGGCGACTGCTGCTCGACGCGCAGGGGCTCGTGCGTCTCGCCCGCACGGGGCCGCTCACCCGGGACGGGGCGTTCGACCGCGAGGCGCTGCGCCACCTCGCAGTGCTGAAGCTGAACGAGGACGAGGGACGGATCCTCGCCGGAGACCTGGAGCCCCGGGCGCTGCGCGCGCTCGGCGTTCCCGAGATCGTGCTCACGCTGGGCTCACAGGGGGCGCTCGTGGTCACCTCCGAGGGCGCGACGCGCGTCGACGCGCAGACGGTGTCCGGGACGGTCGACCCCACTGGCGCCGGCGACGCGTTCTCCCTCGTCTACGTCGACGGACGGGCGCAGGGCCTGGGCCCCGTCGCCGCCGCCGAGCGCGCCGCCAACGCCGTCGCGGAGCTGATCAGCGTCCGATGACGAACGTCCTGGTCGCCTGCGCGGTCGGCACGGTCGAGGTCGACCTCGACGAGGAGGAGATCGTCGAGGTAGACGGCGTGGAGATCGCGCCCGCCCCGGAGCCGTCGGTCGACCTGCCGTTGGTCGTCACGGCGGCCGCGCACGGCTCGACGGTCGTGGCCGTCGTCGACCGCCGGCCACCGCTCGTCGTCTCGAACGACGGGGGCTCGACCTGGCGCGAGGCCGGCGCCGGACTCGCCCCCGGGGTGGCGATCGCGATCTCGCCGGATCACCCCGACCTGATGGTGTACGCCACCGCGGAGCGCCTCCATGTCTCGCACGACGGCGGGCGGTTCTGGACGGCGCTCACCGTGGAGCTGCCCGGGATCACCTCGGTCGCGTTCGTCCGGTGACTTCCGGTGTGCGAGGATCGCGGCTCCCGACGATCGGAGGAGGACGATGAGCGGGCTCGACGACCTACTCGGCAGCCTGACCAAGGGCAAGGAGAGCGGAGGGCAGGGCGGGGGCGGCATCGAAGACCTTCTCGGAGGGCTGCTCGGGGGAAGCGGCGGAGGCGGCGGAGGCGGCCTTCAGGACATCCTCGGCGGGCTGCTCGGTGGGGGGTCGGGGTCGAGCGGCGGAGGCGGCATGGGCACGCAGTCCGGCGGAGGCGGGGG
The DNA here is from genome assembly GCF_035710885.1 of Gaiella sp. Lineage (GTDB taxonomy): Bacteria > Actinomycetota > Thermoleophilia > Gaiellales > Gaiellaceae > Gaiella. Next base: position 28,813 of record NZ_DASTCS010000076.1, read on the forward strand.
CGGGGGCGGCATGAACGTCGCGGCTCTGGCGACCGTGATCGGGCCGCTCCTCATCAAGCTGCTCAAGGAGGGCGGCCTTCAGAAGATGATGCAGGGTGCCCGGGCGAGCGGCCTGTCCGCGCAGGCGGACTCGTGGGTCAGCCCCGGCGAGAACGCACCGATCGGCCCCCAGGAGATCCGCGGCGTGGTCGGCGACGACACCGTCCGCGAGCTTGCGCAGGAGGCAGGCGTCCCCGAGGACGAGGCCGCAGGCGCCCTCGCGCAGATCGTCCCGCAACTCGTCAACGGGCTCACCCCCAACGGCCAGCTCCCGTCCGACGACGAGGTCGACCAGCTCGTCGCGAAGTTCGCGGGCTAGAGCCGGAACTCGCCGCGGGCGACGACGACAGCCGCGCCCCCGACCTCGACTGCGTCGATCAGGCCGCCCCCGCCCTCCGCGCGCGCGTGGAGGGTGGAGGGGCGGCCGATCTCGACACCCTGGCGGATCACGATCTCCTCGCCCCAGCCGACGAGGCCGTGACGTGCGAGGTGGCACGCGATCGGCCCTGCGGCGGAGCCGGTGGCCGGGTCCTCGCCGTTCGCCCAGAACATCCTGCTGCGCCAGCTCGTCCCTGAGCCGGCGACGCAGTTCACGCCGGTGACCTCGAGCCGGCCCAGCGCGGGCCCGTCGGGCCGGAGCGCCGCGACCTCGCTCTCCGCGGCGAGCGTCACGACGATGTGGCGCGCGCCGTTGTCGTAGAGCTCGATCGGCAAGAGCGAGCGCTGCGTCCCAAGGATGGCGAGCAGCGACTCGGGGGCGGAGACCGGCTCGACGCGCGGCACGGGCTGGCGCATCCGGCCGAACACGAGGCGACCGGACTCATCGCGCTCGAGCGCCACGGGCACGATGCCGGCGCCCGTCTCGAGCTCGACGACGCCGAGCTGGAGCGGCGCGCCGAGGACGAACGCCGCGCCGAGGATCGGGTGTCCTGCGAACGCCATCTCGGCGAGCGGGTTGAAGATGCGGATCCGGGCCGTGCCGCCCGCCTCGGCCGGAAGGACGAAGACCGTCTCGGAGAAGCCGATCTCGAGCGCGAGCGCCTGCATCGTCGCGTCGTCCAGCGCACGGGCGTCCGTGAAGACCGCGAGCTGGTTGCCGGTCAGCGGCGTGTCGGTGAAGACGTCGGCGACGACGTAGCGATGCGAGGGCACGGGCGGGTTATAACCCGCGCTCGAGCTCCTCGACCCACTTGCGGTGGTGCTCGCGCGCCCAGGCCTCGCGCACGTCGCCCCGCGTCATCCCGCGCAGCGCGTGCCGCGTCGAGGGGTGGATAACCGCGAGGTAGAGGTGACCGACGAGCAGCCCGAGAGCGACCAGCGTCAGGGTCTCGTGCACCGTCCCAGTCCCGTCGAACAGGAAGCGGTGGTCGCGCTCGCCGAGCCAGAGGAAGAACCCGGACAGCGCGAACAGGAGCGCGAACGCGGCGGTGACGAGCACGTTCAGCTTCTGCCCTCCGTTGAAGCGGCCCTGCGGCGCTCTGCGGCCACGCAGGAACCTGCGGTCGTCTGCGTCGATCGCCTCGATCTCGCGCCAGTCGGCGGCGAGGCGCCGTCGGTCGCCGAGCGCTACGACCAGCACGATTGCGACGGCCCAGCCGAGCGCGCTGAAGAGGTGGACGTTCTTGACGAGGTTCCTCCGGGCGACGAGCTCCGAGAGGGCGGGCAGGTAGAGCACGAGCCCGGTCGCGAGCATCGCGAGGAAGCCGCTCGCGTGCACCCAGTGCAGCGCGCGCTCCGTCGCGCCGAAGCGGGGGACGAGCCGCTCAGAGCCCGTTCGAGTCACCGATCCACGCGTCCTCGTCGTAGCCGCGGAGCTCCCAGTACCCCACGTGGTCGAGGTGCGTCTGCACCTCGACCCGCGTGACCCACTTGACGCTCTTGTATCCGTACATCCGCGGCATCACCACCCGAGCGGGGAAGCCGTGCGCCTCCGAGAGCGGCTTGCCGTCCATGTCGAGCGCGAGCAGCGCGTCGGCGGCGAAGGCCTGCGGCAGCGAGAGCGTGTCGTCGTACGGAACCTCGTCCGAGACGAACCTGAGCGCCTTGGCGGACGGTCGCACGCCCGCCTCGTCCAGCAGATCGCGGAACCGGACACCAGCCCAGCGGACGTCGCTCACGCTCCATCCCGTGACGCAGTGGAAGTCGGACACCTGCTGCACGCGCGGCAGAGCGCGGAGGTCGGCCAGCGTGTACGTGACGGGCCGCTCGACCGCACCGGCGATCGTCAGGCGGTAGGCCTGTGGGTCGATGCTCGGGATGGAGCTCCCGATCGTGTAGATCCGCCAGCCCGAGGCCGGCACGACCGCCTCGACCGAGTCCGGCACGACGCTGCCGGCGAGCCGCAGCGCGTCCCGGCCGAAGAAGAGCCCCGCCGCACCGGCCCCGAGGATGCCGAGGAAGGCCGCGCGCCCGATCGTGCGGTCGTGCATCCCTTCCTTGTACCGCGGGCTCCTTACGCAGGTCTTAGATCTCGGGGCGGGAATCCCGGGACGTGGTCGATGCGGGCGTCACCGGCGAAGCGCGGCCTCGCAGCGCATCGGTCGTCTCGGTCGCGATGCTCGCGGTGGCGTTGCTCTCGGTCGGGGTGGGCCTGATCGCCACCACGGTCTCGGGCTGTTGCGGCGCGAGCGACACGTCGAGCGACCCCGTGCCCCTGCTGGCGGGTCTCGGTGTGGCGGCCGCGCTCGGGCTCGCGGCCTTCGGGCTCTGGTCGGGCTCGCTGTCGCGACGCGCGCTGCTCGCCTGCACGGCGGCGCTGCCCATCGTGTGCGCGGTCGCGTCTGCATCGTCCCTGGATCTCGCGGCCCTGCTCCCGTTCACTCTCGTCGGCTGGGCGCTGCTGTGGTGGTACCTCCGGCGGCCACCCGTGGCTCGATGGCTCCGCCGGTGATCGTGACCCGGCTCTCCATCCCCCTGCCCGGAGCGCGACTATGCTCGCGCCGGTGCGCGTCTACCTGTGCAGACATGCGAAGGCGGCGCCCGGCGACCCGGACGAGCTGCGCGAGCTGACGGGCAAGGGCCGCAAGCAGGCGCAGGAGCTCGGCGAGCGCCTGGCGGCGCTCCCCGAGCCCCCCAGGCTCGTCGTGGCCAGCCCGCTCGTCCGGGCGCGCCAGACGGCCGAGGCGATCGCGGCCGCGACGGGCGCGTCGATCAGGACCGATTCACGGCTCGCGCCGGGGGCGACGGTCGGCGACCTGCGCGACTCGCTCGCCGGCCTCGAGGGGCCGGTCGCCACCGTCGGCCACCAGCCCGACTGCTCGGAGATCGCGCTCGCCGCGACGGGCGCCGACCCGGGATTCTCCCCCGGGGCGATGGCCGAGCTCGACCTCGACGCGTGAGCGGGGCTCCCGCGATCCTCGTCCGCGGGCTGCGGAAGTCCTACGACGGCAACGAGGCTGTCCGCGGGATCGACTTCGACGTCCTCCCCGGCGAGGTCTTCGGCCTCCTCGGGCCCAACGGTGCCGGCAAGACCACGACCGTGGAGATCCTCGAGGGCTACCGGCAGCGCGACGCCGGCGAGGTGCGCGTGCTCGGCGTCGACCCGTGGCGGAGCGATGGATCCCACCGCGAGCGAATCGGCGTGGTGTTGCAGCACTCGGAGCTGCCGCCGGCGCTGTCCGTCCGCGAGGTGCACCGGATGTTCGCGGGGTACTACCTCCATCCGCGCGACATCGACGAGGTGATCGAGCTCGTCGGGCTCGCCGACAAGACCGAGGAGCGCGTCAAGACGCTGTCCGGGGGCCAGAAGCGCCGTCTCGACCTCGGCGTGGCGCTCGTCGGCGATCCAGAGCTCGTCTTCCTCGACGAGCCGACCACCGGCTTCGACCCCGCCGCGCGGCGCACGGCCTGGGACCTCGTCCGCTCGCTCCGGTCGCTCGGCAAGACCATCGTCCTCACGACCCACTACCTCGACGAGGCGCAGCAGCTCGCCGACCGCGTCGCCGTGATCCGCGAAGGGAGCCTCGTCCGCATCGGTACGCCCTCGGAGCTGATCGGCGCGACGCCCAAGGTCGAGATCCGCTACCGCGCGCACGGCCGGGAGATGGTCGTCACGACGGGCGAGCCGACACGCGTCCTCGCCGAGCTGACCAGCCGCGCGATCGCGGAGGGGCGCGAGCTCGAGGCGCTGGAGGTGCGGCGGCCGACGCTCGAGGACGTGTACCTCGAGCTCGTGGACGGCGACGAGTGACGTTCCGTGACGTTGCCGGGTCGTCGCTCGTGGTGCGATGCCGGAGGGCGCAGTGCGCGGGCACGGGCCCGGAGAGCAGCGTGCCGCGAGCGGCGGCGGGAACGTGACGCTGCTCTGGCACGAGCTGCGGAACCAGCAGCTCCTGTTCTGGCGGAACAGGGAGTCCGCCGTCTTCATCTTCGTCTTCCCGCCGATGCTGTTCCTGCTGCTCGGCGCCGTGTACGACGGAGAGATCGACGGCGAGCCCGCGGTCGACCGGCTGCTCGTCGGGATCATGGGGTACGGCTGCGCGAACACGGCGCTGGCGGGGCTCGCGATCACGCTCGTCGTCCGACGCGAGGGCGGCATCCTCAAGCGGCTGCGAGCGACGCCGCTCCCGCCGGCGACCTACCTCACCGCCGTGCTCGTCTCGACGCTGATCGTCTTCTGCCTCCAGATGGCGGTCACGATCGCCCTGGGGATGCTCCTCTACGGCGCGCACGGAGCCGAGAGCTGGGCGGCGCTCGTCCCTGTCCTGCTGCTCGGCGCCGCGGCCTTCGCGGGGATGGGCATCGGACTCGCGGCGCTGATCCGCTCGGACGAGGGCGCGTCGGCGGTCGTCAACCTCGTCGTCCTGCCCATGGCGTTCCTTTCGGGCTCGTTCGGGCCGACAGCCGACTACCCGGACGTCCTCCAGGCAATCGCCGACGTGCTGCCGCTGACGTACCTGATCCGCCTCGTGCAAGCCGCGTACCTCCACGGCGAGTCGCTGGCGCACGACATGGGGGCCGTGGCGGTCGTCGTCGCCTGGGGGCTCGCCGGCCTCGCCGTGGCGGTCCGCCGCTTCGGCTGGCAGCCGCGCGAGCGCTGACCTCTGGCTACCAGCCGCCGACCCAGCCGCTCAGGAGGCCGTACGGCTCCGTCTCGGCGGGCTCCCCGGGACGGGCACGGAGGAAGTCGAGGTCGCACCCGGTGTCGGCCTGGAGCACGTGGTCCGCGTACAGCGCGCCCCAGCCCCGCGCGTACCGCGGCGTCGGAGGACCCACTTCCTCGAGGCGGCGGCGAACCTCCGGCTCGGGCACGTCGAGGTCGAGCCTCCGCGCGGCGACGTCGAGCAGGATCGGGTCGCCGTCCCTCACCGCCCGGAGCGGCCCGCCCGCGTAGGCCTCCGGTGCCACATGGAGGACGACGGTGCCGGACGCCGTACCGCTCATGCGCGCGTCCGAGACGCGGACGACGTCGGTCACGCCCGCCCGGAGCAGCTTCTTCGGAACCGGGATCGCCCCCCACTCCGGCATCCCGGGCCCGCCCCGGGGGCCGGAGTTCCGCAGGACGAGCACCGTCTCCGGCGTGACGGGAAGCGCAGGCTCGTCGATCCTGGCCTGGACGTCGTAGACGTCCTCGAACACGAGCGCCGGCCCCCGATGGCGCATCAGCGCCGGGGTCGCGGCGCTCTGCTTGACGATCGCCCCGTCCGGCGCGAGGCTGCCGCGGAGCACGGCAATGCCGCCCTCTGCGGCGAGCGGGCTCTCGAGGGGCAGGATCACGTCGCGGTCGTGCACGCTCGCCCGCTCGACGAGCTCTCCCAGAGCCTGACCCTCAACCGTCGGCGCGGTGAGGTCGAGCAGCGGCGCGAGCTCCTTCAGCAAGGCGGCGACTCCCCCGGCATGGTGCAGCTGCTCGACGAGGTGCTCTCCCGAGGGGCGCACGTTCGCGATCACGGGTGTCCGCCGCGAGAGCTCGTCGAAGCGGACGAGCGAGAGCGGCACCCCCACGCGGCCTGCGAGCGCGAGGAGGTGCAGGACGACGTTCGTCGCGCCGCCGAGCGCCATCAGCAGCGTGATCGCGTTGTCGAACGCGGCCGGGGTGAGCACCTCGGAGGGACGAGGGCCGTCGACTGCGAGCTCGACGGCCCGCCGCCCCGTCGCCTCTGCGGCGCGGTGGCGTGCGGCGTCGACCGCGGGGATGGAGGCCGTCCCGGAGAGGCACATCCCGAGCGCCTCGACCACCGAGGTCATCGAGGACGCCGTTCCCATCTCGTTGCAGTGGCCGACGGTCGGGGTCGCAGCGGCCTCGAGCTCGTCGAACTCGGAGCGTGTCATCCGGCCGGCGCGGAGCTCGTCCGCGTAGTGCCAGAGGTCGGTTCCCGCCCCCAGCTGCCGCCCGCGGAAGACGGCGGGCTCGGCAGGCCCGCCCGTGACCATGATCGCGGGGACGTCCGCACTGGCCGCGCCCATCAGCTGCGCCGGCACGGTCTTGTCGCACCCCCCGAGCAGGACGACGGCGTCGAGGGGGTATGCCCGGATCGACTCCTCGACGTCCATCGCCATCAGGTTCCGGAACAGCATCGAGGTCGGCTTCATCAGGTTCTCGCCGAGCGAGATCGTCGGGAACTCGAGCGGCACGCCCCCCGCCAGCAGGACACCGCGCTTGACGGACTCCGCGAGACCGCGGAAGTGCAGGTTGCAGTTGACGAGCTCCGACCACGAGTTGCAGATCCCGATCACGGGGCGCCCGGCGAGCGCCGTCCGGGAGATGCCTTCTGCGTGGAGGGTTGCCCGGTGGATGAAGCCCGCGAGGTCGTGTCCGCCGAACCAGCGCGCGCTGCGCAGCGGCCGGGTCACGGGCGTTCGCGCACCCGGTCGAGCACCGCGACGCTCCGGTCGATCAGCCGGTCGACCCCGCCCGCGTCCACGTTCGAGTTCGTGATCCCGTAGGCCCACCGGTGACGGTCCTGGTCGAGCAGGTCGTCGAGGGGGACGCCGTCCAGGAGCGCGAGGTCCTCGCTCGCGGGGAGGTATCCGGCGTAGTCGTTGCAGTACCCGAGGGTGAACGTGGTCGCGAAGGGGCTCGCCGACCGGATCCGCGACCCGCACTCGTTGAACAGCTCGAAGGGGTTGGCGGCGAAACCCAGGTCCCCGATGCGCAGCGCCTGGATCTCCGCCTCCACCGGTTCGTCTCTTCGCCTGACCATGTCCGCGTACATCGCGAGCGCGGAGCGCTGGTACATCGCAGGCTCGTCCTGCGCGGACGTCGCGGTGTGCATCCCGTCCGGCCATCGCTCGGGGTAGGCGACCGCGCGCGTGGCCTCGAGCTCGGCCAGCCTCGACTCCAGCTCGTCGAGCTCCCACGGGATGCGCCTGCGCCGCAGCGCCAGCCTCTCCGAGGCCGCGCCGAGGGGCGCCTCGTCCTGGGGCTCGACGGCGGCGGCGGCCGCGAGCACCGCCGCGGCGAGGGCGCCGCCGAGCTCGTCGCGACCCTCGTAGGAGTGCGGGCGGGCGTCTCGGTTGCCGAACCAGAAGTCCCAGGCAGCGACGTCGCCGCCGCAGCCCGAGAGAAAGAGGCACTCGGCTCCGGCAAGCCCCTCCTCGACCGCCGTGCGCAGCGGACCGGGGAAGTCGGCGTTCCAGAGGAGTGTCTGCCCACCCATCAGCGTCGCGTGGCAGGCGAACGAGGCGACCACGGCCAGGGGCGCTCCGTCGGCCCTGTCGACGCGCAGCACCGGGACGCTGTCGTCGACCGGCCGCTCGTGCCGCACGCGGTTGACCGAGACGCCCCCCGCTCTTCCCACTCCCCAGCCGACCCGCGCGGGCACCCGACCGCGCCAGGCCGCGTACACCGCGCCCGCCAGGCGCTCCGCGAGGCCGTCCGCGTAACGGGCGAACGCGGGCGTGTCCGCGAGACCGGCGACCGTCGAGCCGCGGGAGAGGCTCGGCGCGCTGTGGTTGTGGGCCGCATTGACGAGCACCGCCGAGGGGCGGATCCCGGTGAGCTCCCCGGCGATCCGTCGCACGTCCGCGGTCAGCCCGGAGCCGACGAAGACGAGGTCGACGGCGACGATCGCGAGCTGCGTGCGGCCGTCGTCGAGCACGAGGGCCTGGCCGAGCATGGGGTCGTGGACGCCCTCCGCGAGGCCGGTCCTGGCCGCCCAGCAGCCGTGCGGCAGCCCGCACGGCGGCGTCACGTCGACGCGGGCGACGCCTGCAGTGAGCGTGCTCATGATGTGCCCTCCCCGCTCATCGGCGCGCGACGAGCTCGTCGTAGGCCTCGGGGCGCCGCTTGCGCAGCGCGAACCAGGGGTTCTCTCTTGCCCGGCCGAGCGCCTCGGGGTCGAGCTCGGCGGCGATCCAGCACGTGTCGGTGCCCGCATCGGAGCTTGCGAGCTGCGAGCCGTCGGGCCCGAGGACGTAGGCGCCGCCGATGTGCGTGGAATGGCCGTCGAACCCGACCTGGTCCGAGAACGCGGCGAAGACCGCGTTGTCTCGCGCCAGGACGTCGTGCAGGCGCGGCGGGCCGGGTGACCCCGCGAGCAGCTCGCGCTGGGCTCGGACGAGCTCCTCGTTCGCCGCCTCGCGCCCGCGGCCGTCGAACGTCAGCTCACCGCCGCCGGCGGGCATCGTCCTGTTCGCGTGCGGCAGCAGGACGAGCTCCGCGCCCCTGAGCGCCAGGATGCGCCAGCTCTCGAAGAAGTCGCTGTCGTGGCAGATCGCCGTCCCCACCCGGCAGAAGCCGAGGTCGACCACGCCCCACTCGTACGCCTGCCGGAAGCGGTTGAACTCGTCGTCCGACGCGTGCACCTTGCGCTGCACGCCGAGCATGCCGTCGGGGCCGACGAGTGCGAACGAGTTGTAGTGCGTGCCGCGGTCGAGCTCGCAGAAGCCGTAGCCGACGACGATGCGGCACTCCCTCGCGCGCGCGGCCAGGGTCTCGAAGATCCGGCCGTCGCGCGGCTCGGCAAGGCGGGTCACCTCGGGGCTGCCGTTGTGGCCCGTGACCGAGCACTCGGGGAAGACGACGAGGTCGCAGCCCGCGTCCGCTGTCTCGCCGATCAGCCGCAGGTGCGTCTCGAGGTTGTGCTCGACGTCGAGGTGCCGGACGTCGACCTGCGTCGCTGCGACGCGACAGCGCTCCACGTCAGTCGAGCTCCGAGCGCTCGGCGACGCGAGCGGTCACGACGACGTTGTCCCCCTGGCTCGTGGACGCGATCGCCCTGATCACGCAGACGATGCCGCCGTTCGAGGCCCCGACCACCTCGGGCGGCCGCTCGGGGCGCTCGAGGAAGTGGATCCGGCCGACCGGCTGGCCCGGGTCGACGTGCTGGCCGAGCGAGACGAGGGTCTCGAAGAGCCCCGTCTCCGGAGCGAGCACGTAGTCGTCGACGTCCGTCGCCATCAGCAGCGTGGGGTCGGGCTTGCCGAGCGCCGCCCGCGTGATCGGTTCTCCTGCGAGGACACCCTCGTGGCGCAGCACGTTGGCGAGGCCGCTCGCCGCGAGGCGATGGATCTCCGCCGTGACGTGCCCTCCGCCGCCGAGCTCGGTCGAGATCACCGTCTTCCCCTGGCGCTCCGCCTCGCCGACGAGGAGCCCCGTCCCTGCCACGTCGATGTACACGCAGCACCAGTCGGTGTTCCAGGCCAGCATGCCCTCGACCATCCGTCGGCGCTGGTCCGCGTCCTCGACCCAGTGCATCTCCGACCAGGGCAGGCAGAGCGCGGTTCGGCCGCCGGAGTGGATGTCCACCACGACGTCCGCACGCGGGAACAGCTCCGTCGAGAGAAAGTGCGCGAGCTGCTCGTCGGCCGGCCCGTCGGGCCGGCCGGGGAACGAGCGATTGAGGTTGGCCCCCGACGGCCAGAGGCGCGTGTAGGCGCGGGACGCGTCCGGCGAGAGGCAGGGGATCACGGTCACCCGGCCGGTCACCTGATCCGGCCGCAAATCGCGCGCGAGGTTCAGGGCGGCGACCTGGCCCTCGGGCTCGTCGCCGTGCACGCCGCCGATCACGAGCGCCGACGGGCCCTCGCCCCGCGCGACGGAGACGATCGGGACGAAGAGGCTCGACCAGCCGCTCGTGTTCGAGGAGCGAGGGACCTGCAGCCGTCCGATCTGCTTCCCGGGGGCGTCCAGGTCGATCGTGCAGCGGATCGGAGAGTCGGTCATGAGCTCCGCCGGGAGGTTAGTGGATTGTTGACAATTTCGCTATAGTCGACAATCGGTGCCGGGGGCGGCTCGGGGCCACACCCGTCCAGACCCCGGGAGGAAGCGTGAAGATCACCGACGTCGAGGCCATCGTCCTACGCCAGGCGGCCGTCGACGAGGGGATCGCGGACGGGAGCCAGGACGACCTCGTCATCCTCGTCTCGACGGACGAGGGGATCACGGGGATCGGCGAGGTCGACTCGGCGCCGGACGTCGTGGCGGCGCTCGTCCGCCAGCCTGCCTCGCACGCGGTCGCGCAGAGCCTTCGCGGGACGTTGATCGGCCGCGACCCGCTCGACGTCGAGGGGCTGTGGGACGCGATGTACCGCGGGCTGATCTACGTGGGTCGGCGCGGGATCGCGATCCACGCGATCAGCGGGATCGACATCGCGCTGTGGGACATCAAGGGCAAGGCGCTCGGGAAGCCCGTCTGCGAGCTCCTCGGCACCGTCCGCCGCGACCGCGTGCGCGCGTATGCGTCGCTCCTGATGCCCGACACGGTGGAGGAGACGAGCGAGCGCGTCACCGGCCTGCGGGAGCAGGGCTTCACCGCGATCAAGCTCGGCTGGGGGCCGCTCGGCGAGGACTCGGCGCACGATGTCCAGCTCGCGACGGCGGCGAAGGAGGCGGCCGGGCCCGACGTGGACGTGCTGATCGACGCGGGCCTCGGGTACGGGGACGACGCGAGGACCGCGATCGGCGTCGCGCGCGAGCTGGAGGCGCTCGGCATCGGGTGGCTCGAGGAGCCGTTCCTGCCGGACGCCTACGAGGCCTACGCAGAGCTTGCGGACGAGGTCGACATCCCGATCGCGGCGGGCGAGCAGGACGTCACGCGCTGGGGCATTCGGGAGCTGATCGAGCGCGGACACGTCGACGTCGTCCAGCCGGACGTGACCCGCTGCGGGGGGATCACGGAGACGCTCCGGATCTGGGAGCTGGCCGACGAGCGCGGCGTGGAGACGGTGCCGCACGCGTGGAAGAGCGGCATCATCAAGGCCGCCTCGCTCCACGTGAACGCCGTGCTGCCCGAAGCCCGCTACCAGGAGTACTGCGTCGCCGAGACGCCCATCAACACGACGCTGACCGTGCAGCGGCTGCCGCTCGAGGCCGACGGCTGCGTGGCGGTCCCGACCGCGCCGGGGCTGGGCGTCGAGCTCGACGAGGACGTCCTCGCGTCCCTGCGGGTGGACGCATGAGCGTCGCTCGCCTTCGGCTCGCCCCCGTGGGGGAAGCGCGATGAGCAGCCTCACGGCATCGGAGCTCGCCGCCGCGCTCGCCGCGCGGGCGGCAGCCGTCATCCCCGGCGGGGTGAACAGCGGCCAGCGGCGCGTGCCCGGGCTCGAGGAGCTCGTGATCACCGCGACGAGCGGTGCCACCTTCACCGACGCGGAGGGGCGCGTGTACACCGACTACCACGCCGCGTTCGGGCCTCCGCTCCTCGGTCACAACGACCCCGACGTGGACGCGGCCGTGGCCGCGACGGGCCGCTCCGTCGACCTGATGGGCGTGGGCGTGACGCCGGTCGAGATCGAGCTCGCCGAGCGGCTCGTCGAGGCGGTCCCCTCGGTGGAGAAGGTGCTCCTGACGGCGACGGGGACCGAGGCGACCTTCCACGCCCTGCGCGTCGCGCGCACGGTGACGGGAAGGCGGCACGTGATCAAGTTCCAGGGTTGCTACCACGGCTGGCACGACGCCGTCGCGATGAACGTGATCTCGCCCGCGGAGAAGGTCGGGTCGAAGGACCCTCTCTCGGCCGGGATCCTCCCCGAGGTGCTCGACGCGACGATCGTGGTGCCCTTCAACGACGCCGACGCGGTCGAGCGCGCTCTCTCCGAGCACGACGTCGCGGCGATCATCCTCGAGCCGATCCCCCACAACATCGGCGCGGTGCTTCCCGTCCCCGGCTTCCTCGAGCGGCTGCGGTCTCTCGCGACGGAGCACGGCACGGTGCTCGTGTTCGACGAGGTGATCACCGGGTTCCGCCACGGGCTCGGCGGCTATCAGGCCGTCTGCGGGGTCACGCCCGACCTGACGACGCTCGGCAAGGCGATGGCGAACGGCTGGCCCGTCTCCGCGCTCGGGGGCAAGGCGGAGCTGATGGACCTCTTCTCGACGACGCCGGGTCGCCCCGCCTTCTTCGCGGGGACCTTCAACGGCCATCCGGCGACGACGGCCGCGGCGCTGGCGACGGTCGAGAAGCTCCGTCGGGAGCCCGTGCACGAGCATGTGTTCCGGCTGGGGGAACGTGCGCGCACCGGGCTCGAGGCGCTCTACGCACGGCTCGGCGTCCCGGCCGTCGTGAGCGGCTTCGGCTCGGTGTTCGTCACGTACTTCCTCGAGGGTCCCGTCGTCTCGTACGACGACCTGCTGCGAAACGACGTCGATCTCTTCGTCGGGTACAGGCGCGAGCTGATGAGGGAAGGCATCTTCGAGCTCCCGCTCAACCTCAAGCGCTCGCACGTCTCCTACGCCCACACGGACGACGACGTCGACCGGCTGCTCGAGGCGACCGAGGTCGCCGTGACGCGCTACCTCGGGACGCGCGCATGATCGAGTCGCCCGTCGGCTGCACGATCGACTACACGCGCCAGGGCAAGCAGGTCGGCCACCTCTCGCTCCAGAAGATCACCAACACGGCCGGCTGGGCGAGCACCTTCGTGCAGCTCGCGCAGATCGCGAACGGCGACGGCCCGACCGTGCTCGTGCTGGCAGGCAACCACGGCGACGAGTACGAGGGGCAGGTCGCGGCGCTCCGCCTGCTCCAGGAGCTCGAGCCCGGGCAGGTCTCCGGCCGCGTGATCGTGATCCCGGTGCTGTCGAAGGCCGCGGCGAAGGCCAACACGCGGAACTGGCCGTCGGGCGCGAACTTCAACCGCTCGTTCCCCGGCCGCCCGGACGGTCCCCCGAACGAGCAGCTCGCGGACTACCTCACGCGCGTGCTGTTCCCCATGGCCGACGTGGTGATCGACATGCACTCCGGAGGCCGCAGCGCGTGGTTCATCCCCTGCTCGCACATGCACGTCGTCGAGGACCCGGCGCAGCGCAGGGCGATGCTCGAGGGCATGGAGGCCTGGAACTCCGACTGGCACTACCTCTACATCGACGTGAACGGCTCGGGCCTCCTCCCCGTCGAGGCCGAGAACCAGGGCAAGCTCGTGATCACGACCGAGCTCGGTGGCGGCGGCAGGGTTCCCGCACCGGTCCACCAGCTCGCGTGGAGCGGGCTCACCAACGTCCTCCGCCACGTGGGCGTGCTCGAGGGTGAGGTGCAGACGCGCGCCTCGCTCGGTCTTCCCCCCGCCGTGATCCTCGACGGGCGGAACCCGGCCAACATCGTCGTCTCGCCCGAGGACGGGCTGTTCGAGGCGCTGCTCGAGCCCGGGGAGCCCGTCTCGGTCGGCCAGCCCGTCGGCCGGCTGTGGTTCGTCGACACCCCGACGCGCCCGCCGCTCGAGCTGGAGGCGCCTCTCGGCGGCCATGTCGCCGTGACGAAGGCGATCCCCGTCGTCGAGCAGGGCGACTGCGTGTTCGTGCTCGGCCAGCCGCTCGACCGCTCCGAGCTCCTCTAAGCGGCCTCGATGGGCAGCGCGCGGCTCGGCGGACGGACGTTCGCGAGCCTGCGCCACCGGGACTACCGGCTGTACTTCGCCGGGAGCGCCGTCTCCTTCATCGGGACCTGGATGCAGCAGATCGCGGCGTTCTGGCTCGTGCTCGACCTGACCCACTCGCCGGTCGCCGTCGGCGCGCTCGCGCTCGTGCAGACGCTGCCCGTGACCGTGCTCAGCCTCGTCGGCGGCTCGCTGGCCGACCGCGTGGACGTCCGTCGGATGCTCGTCGCCTGCGACGCGGTGCTGACCGTCGTGGCGGCGACGCTGGCGGCGCTGGCCCTGTCCGGCGCGATCGCGGTCTGGCACTTCTACGCCCTGGGGCTCGTGTACGGCGTCGTGGTCGCGCTCGGCGCGCCCTCGCGCCACACGCTCGTGTTCCGGATCGTCGGGCGCGACGACCTGCCGAACGCCGTCGCGTTGAGCTCGGGCCTCGGCACGACCGCGCGGATCGTCGGCCCTGCGCTCGGCGGCCTGGTGGTCGCCGCCGCGGGCCCGGGCGTCGCATTCGCGGTGAACGCGGGGAGCTACATCGTCTCGATCGTCGCGTTGCTCGCGATGCGCCTCTCCCGGCAGCGACTCGGGGCGGCGGCCGGCCCCCTGCTGGCCGGGATCGCCGAGACGTTCCGCTTCGCGTTCAGCGTTCGCCGGGTGACGGTGACGTTCCTCACGGTGCTCCTGGTGAGCACGTTCGCCTTCAACTTCGACGTGCTGCTTCCGCTCGTCGCGCGCCGGACGCTCGACGAGGGGGCCGCGGTGTTCGGGCTGATCGCCTCGGTGTTCGGCGCGGGAGCGCTCTGTGGGGCGCTGATCCTCGCCACCGTCGGACGTGCCCGCCTCGTGCTGGTGCTCGGCGGCGCGGCGGGCTTCGGAGCCTTCCAGCTCGCGCTTGCCCCGCAGAGCTCCCTGCCGGTCGTGTGCGCGTTGCTCTTCGTGATCGGCATCTTCTACATCCTCTGGGGATCCTCAGCCCTGGCCGTGCTCCAGCTCGCGGCACCCGAGCACCTCCGCGGCCGGGCCGCCAGCCTCTACTTCTTCGGCTTCCAGGGAGGCGCGCCGGTGGGAGGGCTGATCGCCGGGGCGCTGACCTCGCTCGGCGGCACGAAGCTCGCCTTCACGAGCGCGGGGGCGATCGCGATCCTCGTCGCCGCGCTCGGGGCGGCGGCGCTCGTCAGGACCGCGCCGCCGCGCCGGGTCGAGCCGCGCTCGCCCTGAACGCGGTCAGCGCCGCGGCGCCGGGTCGCGTGCGAGGCGCCAGACACGCCGGTAGTGCGGCTGGAGATAGTCGAGGTGGGCGCCCATCGCCTGCTCTGCGCCGTCCTCGTCGCCCCGCACGATCGCATCGGTGATCGCCCGGTGGTCCGCCTCGATCCGCCGCGCGAAGCGCGCGCCGAGCCCCGAGCGAGCCAGGCTCGTCTGGAGCACGGCGAACACGGGCAGCGCCGCCACCTCGAGCAGCGCGTTGCCCGAGGCCGCCATCAGGCTCGTGTGGAACCCGGTGTTCGCCCGGTAGCGCTCGTCCGTGCCGTGCGGTCGCGCGTCGTCCGCGATCGAGGCCTCGAGCCGCCGGAGGTCGCCGTCGACCCGTCGTCGTGCCGCCAGCCGGGCGGCGGGGACCTCGATCACCCGCCGGGCCTCCAACAGCTGCTCGAGCGTGATGTCGTCCATCTCCGCGAGCAGGGCGACGTTGGCCCGCAGCAGGCTCGAGGCGTAGTCGAGGCTGGGCCGGGTCACGTACGTGCCTCCTTTTGCCCCCTTCGTCGCCACCACGAGGCCCTGCGCAGCGAGCATGCGAAGCGCCTCGCGCACCGTCGCGCGGCTGACGCCGAACTCCGCCGCCAGGGTCGACTCGGTCGGCAGGCGCTCGCCGTGCTGGAGGGCGCCGGTCAGGATCAGCTGGCGGAGCTGCTCCGCCACGTGCTGGTACGCCTTGCGGGCCGGCGGCCCGGGAGCCTCGGTGCCGACGGGGTCGCCCGCGAGCGCGCGGCGCAACCCCTCGAGGGCGGCCCGCTCGTCCTGCCTGGCGGGCACCGCCGTCATGCAGGCGACTCGACCGCAGCGCCGCCGTCCGACCGGGGGCCGGTCACCGTCCGCGTGCCTCCGGCCCGGGATCGCTCTCCTCGGCCCGCTCGAGCAGACGGCGGGCGATGAGGAGCCGCTGGATCTCGTTCGTGCCCTCGCCGATGACGAGCACCGGCGCATCGCGGTAGAGGCGTTCGACGACGAACTCCGGCGAGTAGCCGTAGCCGCCGTGGATCCGCATCGCCTCGAGGGCGGCCTCCTGGGCGGTCTCGGTGGCGAACAGCTTCGCCATGCCCGCCTCGAGGTCGACGCGCTCGCCACGGTCCTTCTTCGCCGCGGCCGAGAGCATGAGCATCCTCGCGGCCTCGATCCTCGTCGCCATGTCGGCGAGCTTCATCTGGATCGCCTGGTGCGCCGCGATCGGCTTGCCGAAGGTCTCGCGCTCGCGGGCGTACCGCAGGGAAGCCTCGAGCGCCGCGGTCGCGATCCCGACGCCGCGCGCCGCGACGTTGATGCGGCCGAGCTCGATCCCCTCCATGAACCAGGCGAACCCCCGACCGAGCCCCTCCTCGCCGCCGAGGACGGACGACGCCGGGGTCCGGAAGCCGTCGAAGGCGAGCTCCGTCGACTCGACTCCCTTGTACCCGAGCTTCTCGAGCTTGGCGATCGTGAGGCCGGGGACGTCGGCCGCGCCCGCGGGCTTCTCGACGACGAACGCCGTCATCCCCCGGTGCGGTGGGTCTGCCTCCGGGTCGGTGCGGACGAGCAGGCAGACGAGCGAGGAGCGCAGGCCGTTCGTGACCCACATCTTCTGGCCGTCGATCACCCAGTCGTCACCGTCTCGGCGTGCGGTCGTGCGGATCGCCTGGACGTCAGAGCCCGCGTGCGGCTCCGTCATCGAGTAGGCGGCCCGCCATTCGCCGGTGGCCATGCGTGGGAGCAGGCGCTGACGCTGCTCACCGGTGCCCCGCGTCGCGATCATCCGCGCGGTGATCAGATGCGTGTTGAGGACGCCCGAGAGCGACATCCAGCCGCGCGAGAGCTCGGCCTGGACGAGCGCGTACGTCGTCACGTCGAGGCCGAGGCCGCCGTGCTCCTCGGGGATCGTGATCCCGAACAGGCCGAGCTCGCGCATCCGCTCGACGAGCGGCTCGGGGAAGACGTCGTCGTGGTCGAAGGCCGAGGCCTGCGGGATCACCTCGCGGTCGACGAACTCCCGCACCAGAGCGACGATCTCGCGCTGCTCCTGCGTCTGGGCGTGCACGATCAGCCCACCCCCCACGGTGTGTCCGTGGCGGGGAACGACGACCGGGCCTCCGGCGCGCTCCGGCGCAGCACCATGAACGTCCGCAGGTACTCGATCACGACCTCCCCGCGCTGGTTGATCCCACGACAGCGCATCGAGACGATCCCGACGGTCGGCCGGGACTCGGAGGGCCGCAGCTCGACGATCTCGCTCTCCGCCCACAACGTGTCGCCGACGAAGACCGGCTTCGGGAGGCGGATGTCCGTCCAGCCCAGGTTGGCGACAGCGTTCTCGCTCGTGTCGGGCACGGTCAGGCCCGCGACGAGGGAGAGGGTGAAGCAGCTGTTGACGAGGATCTGCCCGAAGCGGGTCGCCTCTGCATACGGCGCGTTGAAGTGCACCTGGTTCGTGTTCAGCGTCAGGTTCGTGAACCAGGTGTTGTCCGTCTCGGAGATCGTCCGCCCGAGCCGGCTGCGGAAGACGTCCCCCACGTCGAAGTCCTCGAAGAACCTGCCGCGCCACTCCTTCGGCGCCGCCGGCGGCTCCGTCGCGCTCATGCCGTCCCACTCCCTTCGCTCGCTTCGATGACTGCCCTCGCCCGCTCGGCGACCGGCGGGTCGACGAGCAACCCGTCGACGACGCCGACGGCGCCCCCATGGGCGACGATCGCCGCCCATGCCGCGACGACGCGACGCGCCTGCTCCAGCTCTGCTCGGGTCGGGGCGAAGCCGCGCCGCACGCCCTCGACCTGGTCGGGATGGATGCAGACCTTCCCCAGTAGTCCGAGCGTGCGGGCAGCAGCGACCTCGCGCTCGAGCGCAGCCGGGTCGTGCACGTCCAGGCAGGGCCCGTCGATCGGCGGCCGGATGCGCGCGGCGCCGGAGGCGACGACGAGCTGAGAGCGCGCGAAGAGAAGCTCCGAGCCCGAGCCGTCGGGGAGGAGGCCGAGGGACGCGGTCAGGTCGGCGCTGCCGAGCGCGAGGGCGAAGACCGCCGGATGCTCGGCGAGCGCGTAGGCGTCGCGGATCCCCGCTGCGTCCTCCACGAGCGCCACCAGCGGACGCTCCAGCTCGGCCGCCCGCTCGACGGCATGCACGGTCGCCTTCGGGACGAGAACGCCGACCGGCGCCTCGAGGCGGGCGACGGCGGCGAGGTCTCGCGCCCCGTCCTCGCCAAGGGGGTCGTTGACCCGGACGAGCCTCGCCGGCCCGCCGGGAGCCTCTGCGAATGGGCCGACCGCGGCACGGGCCTCCTCCTTCGCGTCCGGCGCGACACCGTCTTCGAGGTCGAGCACGGCGGCGTCGGCCGCGCTCGTGAGCGCCCGCTCGCGCTTCCGCTCCTCGTCTCCCGGGAAGATCAGGAACGTGCGCGCCGCAGCGAGCTTGCGGAGCAGCGCATCCATCCGGCGATAATGTCAGACATTTATCGGAGGGACAACGTCGAGGTCGTCAACCGGCCCCGCGTTCCTCGTGCTCCGGTTCCTCCGGCTCCGCTTCCTCGAGCTCGGCGAGACCCTCGACCTCCGGCAGCTCGAACGGCGGCACGGAGTGCCGCTCGACGACGTCTGCGACGACCCGGGCAGCCTCCTCGACGTCGTCGTCGCCGATCAGCCGGTGGGTGACGAAGCGAATGCGGCTCGCGTCGCGCTCCATGGCGCGGACGCCCACCTGCTCGAGCAGCCCGAGGAGCTCCTCGGGCGGGAGCCCCGTGGCCGCGACGTCGACGAGCACGATGTTCGTCTCGACGACCTCCGGGTCGAGCCGCAGCCCGGGGACCGACGCGAGCCGGGCCGCCAGCTCGCGGGCCCGGCGATGGTCGTCTCCGATCCGGTCGATCATCGTGTCGAGCGCGACGAGGCCCGCGGCCGCCGCGATGCCTGCCCTGTGCACCGTGGCGCCGCCCAGCCTCCGGAGCATCACGTGCGCACGCGCGACGACCGCCTCGCTCCCGGCGAGCACCGTTCCCAGCGGAGCTGACAGTCCCTTGTTCAGCGAGAGCGCGACCGAGTTGGCCCGCTGCGCCAGGGCGGCGAGCGGCACTCCCAGGGCGACGGAGGCGTTCACGAGCCGCGCGCCGTCGACGTGCACCCGGCAGTCGTGACGGTTCGCCGCATCGGCGAGCGCCGCGACCTGCTCGACGGAGAGGACGGTGCCGCCCGCGCGGGTGTGGGTGTTCTCGAGCACGAGCAGCGGCGCGCGGCTCTCGGCCACGAGCTCGTCGACCGCGTCGGGGGCGATCCGCCCGTCCGCCGCCCAGAGCGACCGCGGCTCGAGGCCGGCGATCTCGACGATCCCCATCGCCTCCGAGGTGAGGACGTGTGAGCTCGACTCGAGCACGACGGCGTCGCCGGGCTCGCAGAACGTCAGCAGCGCCACGAGGTTCGCCATCCCGCAGGTCGGCACCCACAACGCCGCGGGCTTGCCGAGCAGCTCCGCGACCCGCCCGCACAGCTCGTTGACCGAGGCGTCCTCGCCGAAGGCGGCCAGGCCGAGCTCGGCGGCGCGCATCGCGTCCCACATCTCCGCCGTCGGGACCGTGCACAGGTCCGAGCGGAGGTCGATCGCCGTCGCCCGGGCCACGTCAGGCCCGCTGCAACTGCCGCCCCGGTCGCGCGCCCGTGTGCTCGCCCGCGTCGATCACCTGGACGCCGTTCACGAGCACGTGCTCGACACCGCGGGCATACGCGTGCGGCGCGTCGGTGGTCGACACGTCCTCCAGCTCGTCGAAGTCGAAGACGACGACGTCTGCCGCGTACCCCGGGCGGAGCAGACCGCGGTCCTGGAGGCCGAAGTGAGCCGCCGGCATGCTCGTCATCTTGCGGATCGCCTCCTCGAGCCGGAGCGTGCCGCGCTCGCGCACGTGGTGGGTGAGGTAGTGGACGTGGCCGGCATAGCCGAGCGGGTGCCGCATCACCTCGGCGAGCGGCCCCTCGAGGGTCACCGTGAAGGCGTCGACGCCGAGCGAGAAGAGCGGGTGCGAGATCATCTCGGCGAGGTGCTCGTCGGTGAACAGCGTCCCGACGACCAGGACCGACTGGAACGCCGTGCCCGCGTCGAGGAGCACGTCGAAGTAGCAGTCCCACGGGTCGAGGCCGCGCGCCTCGGCGATCTGCGCGAACGTGAGGCCCTCGAGCTCGGGATGGGCCTCGCTCGCCTGGAGCCGCACGCGCTCCCACTGCCCCTTGTGGATGAAGCGCCAGTAGCGGTCGCACTCGCCGCGGAGGCGGGCGCGCGTGTCCGGGTCGGCGAGATGACGGAGCGCTGCCTCCGGCCCGTCGGCCGAGACCCAGTGCGGCAGGATCCCGGCCAGCTGGCCGAGCCCCTCGCGGAAGGGCGTCGTGTCTGCGAGCACGTCGAGCCCCTCCTCGCGCGCGCTCGCCATCAGCTCCACGGCCCTCTCCCAGCCGCGGTCGGGCGCCCCCGTGTCGTGACGGACGTTCAGGTGCGAGATCTCCGCCTTGCCGCCGCCGGCGCGGGCGATGGCGAGGAACTCCTCGATCGCAGGGAGGAGGCCGGTATCGCGGTTGCGGACGTGGCTCGTGTACATGCCGCCCGCCTCGCCCGCGACGGCGTTCAGGCGCACGAGCTCCTCGAGCGTCGCCTCGCGACCCGGGTCGAACTCGAGGCCGGTCGACATGCCGAGGGCTCCGGCGGAGAGCGCCTCGCGCACGAACCCCTCCATCGCGAGGAACTGCTCCTCGGTCGGCTCCGACCCGGAGACGCCGGCCGCGGCCCGGAGCGTGTTGTGCCCGACGAACCAGGCGAGGTTCGGCGTGTGCCCCACGTCCGAGACGAACTGGAGATACTCGCCGAACGTCGTCCACGGGATCACGGGCCCGTCGTAGCCGAAGGTGTGGAGCCAGCCGCTGACCACCTCCCGCGAGTGATCGGTCACGGGAGCGTGGCTGGTGCCGCAGTTCCCCACGACCTCCGTCGTCACGCCCTGCCGGATCGTGCTCTCGGCGGTGGGGTTCGCGAGCAGCGAGAAGTCGCTGTGGCTGTGAGGGTCGACGAAGCCCGGGCAGACGACCTTCCCCGTCGCGTCGATCACCCGCGCGGCCGTGGCCTCGGGCGCGAGGCGGCCGACCTCCTCGATCCTCCCGTCCGCGATCGCGACGTCGCCGAGGAACAGCGGGCTGCCGGTGCCGTCGGCGACCCGGCCGCCGCGGATCAGGACGTCGAGGGTCACTCCTTCTTGGCCGCCGGGACCTCCCCGACGGTCGGCCCGAGCCTCGGATCGAGGATGTCGCGCAACCCGTCGCCGAGGAAGTTGAAGCCGAGGACGACCAGCATGATCGCGGCCCCGGGGAAGACCGACAGCCACCAGGCCAGATCGATGTACGAGCGTGCGGTGTTGAGCATCCCGCCCCACGACGCCTCCGGCGGCTGCGTGCCGAGGCCGAGGAAGCTCAGCGCAGCCTCGCTCAGGATCGCCGTTCCCAGGTAGACGGTGACGAGCACCGTCAGGGGCGCGACGATGTTCGGCAGCAGGTGGCGGATCATCACGCGGTACCCGCTTGCGCCGAGCGCGCGGGTCGACTCGATGTACGGGAACCCCATCACCTCGAGCACCGCCCCTCGGACGACGCGCGCGAACGCCGGGGTGATCACGATCCCGATCGCGATCATCGCGTTGCGCCGGCTCGGGCCGAGCAGGCCGGCGATCACGATCGCGAACACGAGGCCCGGAAGCGCGAACATCAGGTCGACGACGCGCATCAGGATGCCGTCGACGATGCCCCTGTGGTATCCGGCCAGGAGCCCCAGCAGGGTTCCGGCGACGAGCGCGATGCCGACGGCGATCGCCCCGACCTGGAGAGAGACCTGGGCGCCGTGGATGATCCGTGCGAGGACGTCGCGGCCGAGCTCGTCCGTCCCCATCGGGTTGTCCCAGCTGGGCGGTAGCAGTCGGTCGGACTCCTGCGCGTCCGGGTCAACGGTGTACACGTAGGGGCCGAAGACGGCGACGAGGACGTTGAAGCCGATGATCACCGCGCCGACGAGCCCGATCGGGTTGCGCCACTTGCCGAGGAAACCGAACCGCTGGCGCGGGATCGCGTCCCACGCGACGAGGTCGGCCGGCATGTCGCCGGCGAGCGCGGGGACCGGTGTCGGACGCGGGTCGCTCGGCGTCATTCCTGCACGATCCTCGGGTCGAGCCAGCCGTAGACGATGTCGACCAGCAGGTTGGCGAGGACGAAGATGACTGCGATCAGCAGTGTCGCCCCCTGCACGAGCGGGTAGTCCCGGTTGAAGATCGCCTGGAGGAGCACGTAGCCGACTCCGGGCAGGCCGAAGATCAGCTCGACGATCGCCGCGCCGCCCATCAGGATCCCCACCTCGAATCCGATCACCGTCACGACGGGAACGAGCGCGTTCCGGAGCGCGTGGCGGTACACGACGAGCCGCCGACGGACGCCCTTCGCCCGCGCGGTGCGGACGTAGTCCTGGCTCATCACCTCGAGCATCGTCGCGCGGACCATCCGCATCACGATCGCGAGCGTGAAGACCGAGATCGAGATCGCCGGCAGGACGAACTGGCTGAGGTTGCCGATCGGGTCGTCGAAGAAGGAGATGTGCCCGAGCGGCGGCACCCAGCCGAACACGCGTGAGGTGAAGAGGAGCAGGAGGGTCGCAAGCCAGAAGTTGGGGATGCTGATCCCGATCAGCCCACCGACACGCGAGGCGTAATCTCCGGCGGAGTCGCGCCGGACGGCGGAGATCACGCCGAGCGGGACGCCGATCAGCACCGCGATGAGCAGGGCGAGGATCATCAGCTCGAGCGTGATGGGGAGCGCCCGCAGCAGGACGTCGCTGACGGGCTCGGTGTTCCGGTACGAGTCGCCGAGGTCGCCCTGGACGACACCGGAGGCCCAGTTCCAGTATTGCTCGGGATACGAGCCCGAGAGCCCGAGGTCCTCGCGCGCCTGCTGCTTCACCTCCTCCGTCGCGGTCACGTCGCCCGAGAAGAGGACGTCGATGATGTCGCCGGGCATCAGGCGCACCATCAGGAAGATGATGATCGAGATCCCGATGATCGTCGGGATCGTGAGCAGGACGCGGCGGCCGATGAACCCGAGCACAGCGTCAGCGAGGCTCTCGTGGGGGCCTGGCCGTCCAGGCCCCCACGGTCGCAGGGTCGAGCCTCGAGTTCACTCCACCCAGGCGGTCTTGAGACCGGTGTTGAAGTCGCTGAAGGCGACGTACATGTTCTTGACGCGCCTGCGGACGACCTGGAACTTCGTCACGGCGACGAGCGGCACCTGGAGCTGCTCTTCGAGCAGGAGCCGCTGGAGCTCCTTGTACATCGGCAGCCGCTTCTTCTCGTCGAGCTGGATGAAGCCGTTGCCCACCAGTCGCCACATCCTGACGTTCCGGTACGCGGGGTACCAGGCCTTGTACGAGGTGTTGACGGGGTTGAACTCGGCCGTGTAGCCGTCGACGTCGCCGCGCATGCCGCGTGCCGTCAGATCCCACTCGAACCGGCCGGGGCCGTTGTTTGCCGCGAACGTGCCGGGCTCCTCGGCCTTGATGTTGACCTCGATGCCGATCCGGTCGAGCTGCGCCTTGATGACCGCGGCCACCTGCCCGAAGTCGAGCGGTGTCGAGAACGTCGTCATCGTCACCTCGAAGCCGTTGGCGAAGCCCGCTTGCCGCATGAGCGTCCGCGCCTTCGCCAGGTCGAACTTGAGGTACTTGTTGCGGAGCTCGGCGCGGGTCAGGGGCCACGGCCCGTAGCCGGGCGGCACGTGGCCCGAGTACTCGCCGAACCCGTTGTAGACCCGGTCGAGGATCTCCTGGCGGTTGATCGCGAAGTTGACCGCCTGCCGCACGCGCTTGTCGGTCCACGGCTTGTTCTCGCCGATCTTCTGCGTCATCTGCAGCTCGCGGAACGCCGCCGTGAGGCCACGCAGGACCGTGAAGTTGCTGTTCCCCTGGAACGACCGGGCCCCGTCCGCGGACAGCGTCGCCCCGTCGATCGCACCGGCGCGGAGGGCGGCGATCCGCGCCTGCTCATCGGGCAGCGTCGGCAGGGAGAGCTGGTTCAGGTACGGCAGGCCGCGCTTGCGGTAGTTCGCGTACGCGGCGTACTCGACTCCCTGTCCCGGCACGTAGCTGACCAGCCGGAACGGCCCGGTGCCGATCCCCTCGCGTCCGGCGTTCACCTGCTGGTACATGCCCTCGGGCACGATCGGCGAGTACCGGTTCCAGGCGAGGAACCCGAACAGCCGCGCGTCGGGCTTGGCCAGCTTGAAGCGCACGACGTACTTGCTCCGCACCTCGGCGGACGTGATCGACGGGATCTGGCCGAGCGTCGCGACGCTGCCCGGGAGCGGAGGGTTGAGCCACCCCTCGACCGAGTACTTGACGTCGGCGGCGGTGACCTCCTTGCCGTTGTGGAACCGGACACCGCGGCGGAGCGTGAAGTCCACCGTCCTCGGGTCGACGACCTTCCAGCTCTCGGCGAGCGCCGGCCGTCGGTTGAGCTTCGCGTCCCACTCGATGAGGGACTCGTACATCGGCTCCTTGCCCCAGTGGTTCGAGGTCAGGATCGCCCCGAACGGCGCGATGTGCACCGGATCCTGCTCGAGGGCGAACGTGATCTTGCCGCCCTTCCTCGGTGTCGCGCCGACCCTCTTCGGGGCAGCAGTCGCCTTGCCCGCGATCGAGCCGGCAGCGACGGCGCCGGCACCGACCACGCCGGCCTTGACGATCAGGTCTCGGCGACTGAGCTCGCCGGCTCCACCCGTTCCTTCTGGTGTCGGAGTGTCTGACACGTGCCTTCCCTCCTTCCGTGCGGTCGTCAGAGGATCTGACCGACCCTCGGTGCCTCTGCATCGACGTCGTCGTAGAAGACGGCTTCGCGTACCTGAAGGTTGGCGAGCCGCTCGATTGCCTCGCGGTCGAGCTCGACTCCGAGCCCGGGTGCGCGCGGCACGGCGAGGAGCCCGTCCGAGAGGTCGAGCGGCTGCGAGAGCACGTCCTCGACCTGAAGCGGGTAGTGCGTGTCGCTTGCGAACACGAAGCTGCTCGTCGCCGCGGCCAGGTGCGCGTTCGCGATCGTCGCGGGGCCGAGCTCGGCCCAGCTCCCGACCGCGCACCACTTGCCCGCCGCCTCGGCGATCCCGGCGATCTGGCGCGCGTGGACGAGCCCACCCGCCTCGGACGGGTAGACGACGAAGACGTCGCACGCGTCGTGCTTGACGAGCTCGAGCGCGGAGCGGACGTCGGTGCAGGCCTCGTCCGCCGCGATCGGCACCGAGACCGAGCGGCGCACCTGCGCGAGCCCCTGGACGTCGAAGTCGGGAACCGGCTGCTCGACGTACTGCAGGTCGAACTGCTCGAGCCCGCGGATCCACTTGATCGCCGCCGGGACGCTCCAGATCATGTTCGCGTCGATCCGCAGCTTCACGTCCGGGCCGACCGCGTCGCGGATCGCGGCGATCGAGTCGTGGTCCTGCTGGAAGTCGCGGCCGACCTTGAGCTTCAGCTCCGTGTAGCCCGCGTCGACGAACGCCTTCGCCTTCTTGGCGTTCGCCTCGGGCTCGTCGATGAAGAGGTAGCCGACCACCGGCACCCGATCGCGGCAATAGCCGCCGAGCAGCTCGGCGACGGGGGCGCCGAGCGCCTTCCCCTTGATGTCGAGGAGCGCGATCTCGAGCCCGGAGATCGCGTACGCGGCGATCGCGGCCCAGTTGCGCGAGAACTCCTCCAGCCGGTGCACCAG
Source organism: Gaiella sp. (assembly GCF_035710885.1). Classification (GTDB taxonomy): domain Bacteria; phylum Actinomycetota; class Thermoleophilia; order Gaiellales; family Gaiellaceae; genus Gaiella. The sequence continues at coordinate 54,596 of NZ_DASTCS010000076.1, forward strand.
CCACTCGCCGCGGAGCGGGTCCTGACCGACGAGGAACTGGCTGAGCTCGCGCTCGATGATCGTCTGGATCGTCGGCAGCGTCGGCCCGGGCGCCTCCCCGATCCCCGAGATACCCTCGTCGGTGTGGATCTCGACGATGAGCCCGGACGCGGACTGGCGCACGCCTCCGGGCCACTTGAGCGGCTCGCGCATCGGCGTCCGGACCGCAGTCGTCGTGACGTTGGTGATCTCCACCGGAGTGGTCTAGGGTACGCGCGAGGATGATCGATTGTCAACTATTCCGGGATTGTCGACAATCAATGCTAGTGTCGACATTGTCGTGAAAGAGGTTCGCGTGAGCTCCGACGCCGTGCCCGTCGCCCCCGACCCGAAGCGCGAGAGGACCGGGCCTCGCGGCCAGCAGGTCGTCGACGTCCTCCGCAACGAGATCATCACCGGCCGGTTCGAGCCCGGCGAGCGGCTGATCGAGGCGACCCTCTCACAGGAGCTCGGCACGAGTCGCGGCCCGGTCCGGGAGGCGCTCCGGCAGCTCGAGAACGAGGGCCTCGTGGTCTCCGAGCCCTACAAGGGCGCGGTCGTGCTCGGCGTCTCCGACGACGAGGTGCAGGAGGTCCTGATCCCGATCCGGCTCGTGCTGGAGCGGTACAGCTTCGCGCGTGCGCTGGAGCGCATGACCGAAGCGGACTTCGCGGAGCTCGGCAAGCAGATCTGGGTGATGGAGCGGGCGGCCCGAGCGAACGACCTGCCGAAGGTGGTCGAGGCGGACCTGCGCTTCCACGACATCGTGATCACGAGCGCGGGCCAGCTCCACACGGCCCAGATCTGGCGGACGATCTGGCCCAGGATCCGCGCGTACTTCTTCCGGTACGGGCGGGGCGCCAGCCTGGAGGTGATGGTCGAGGAGCATCGCGAGCTGCTCGACGCGCTCCAGACGCGCGACCCGAGGCTCGTCCTGGGCATGCTGGAGAAGCACATCGTCGTGCGGACGCCGGCACCCGAGGCGCCGGCGACGCGGCGCCCGCGGGGCGAGAAGGGGAAGGCGAAGGCGCGCCGCGCGTCGGACTGAATGGCCGAGCTCCTCCGCGTCGAGCGCCTGCGCACCTCCTTCCGGACCCCGCGCGGCGTCCTCCGGGCCGTCGACGGGGTCGACTTCGTGCTCGAGCCCGGCCGGACGCTCGGCATCGTCGGCGAGTCGGGCAGCGGCAAGTCCGTCACCGCGCTGTCGATCATGAAGCTCGTCGACCGGCCCGGACGGGTCGACCCCGGGTCGAGGATCGTGTTCGAGGGGCGGGACCTGGCCTCGCTCGACGAGCGTCGCATGTCCGACATCCGCGGCAACGAGATGTCGATGATCTTCCAGGAGCCGATGACCTCCCTCAACCCGGTGTTCACGGTGGGCGACCAGATCGCCGAGGCCGTGCAGCTCCACCAGGGGCTGAACAAGCGGAACGCGATCGCGCGCGCGGTCGAGATGATGCGCCTCGTCGGCATCCCCTCGGCCGAGAAGCGCGTCGAGGACTACCCGCACCAGCTCTCGGGTGGGATGCGCCAGCGCGTGATGATCGCGATGGCTCTCTCCTGCAATCCCAAGCTTCTGATCGCCGACGAGCCGACCACCGCGCTCGACGTGACCGTGCAGGCGCAGATCCTCGAGCTGATGAAGGACCTGAGGGAGAGGCTCGGGATGGCGATCCTCCTGATCACGCACGACCTCGGCGTGGTCGCGGAGATGGTCGACGAGGTGGCCGTGATGTACGCCGGCCGCATCGTGGAGCGCGGGCCCGTGGCGGAGGTCTTCGAGAGCCCGCAGCACCCCTACACCGAGGCGCTGCTGCGCTCGATCCCGATCGTCGGGATGCGGTACTCCCAGCCGCTCGAGGCGATCAAGGGGATGGTGCCGAGCCCGCTCGACTGGCCGACGGGCTGCCGTTTCGCGCCGCGCTGCGAGTATGCCTTCGACCGGTGCGTGACAGAGGATCCGCCCCTCCTCGCGGTCCCGCCGCAGGAGTCGGCGTGCTGGCTGTGCGAGAGCGGCAGGCGCGTCCCCGGTGCCGCGCAGGTGGCCGGGTGACCGCGTTGGAGGACGCCACGGTGCCCGGCCGCGTCGCGTCGGAGGTGCTCCTCGAGGCACGCGGCGTCGTGAAGCACTTCCCCGTCCGCAAGGGCATCCTCAAGCGAACGGTGGGCCACCTGAAGGCCGTCGACGGGGTCGATCTCGACGTCTACCGCGGCGAGACGGTGGGCCTCGTGGGCGAGTCCGGGTGCGGCAAGTCCACGCTCGGGCGGACGCTCCTGCGCCTCCTCGAGCCGACGGCCGGCACGGTCCGCTTCGACGGGGTCGACGTGACGAGCCTGTCCGGAGCCGATCTCAAGGCGGCGCGCCGTCACATGCAGATCGTGTTCCAGGACTCCGTCGGATCGCTGGATCCGCGCATGACCGTCAAGCAGCTCGTGGGCGAAGGGCTCAAGATCCACGGGCTCGGGAACCGGCAGGCGCGCGAGGCGGCCGTGCTCGACATGCTCGAGCGGGTCGGGCTCGCGCCCGAGGCGGCCGACCGCTATCCGCACCAGTTCTCCGGCGGCCAGCGTCAGCGGATCGGTCTCGCCCGGTCGCTCGTCCTGCAGCCGAAGTTCATCGTGGCCGACGAGCCCGTCTCGGCCCTCGACGTGTCGATCCAGTCCCAGGTGCTGAATCTCCTCGTCGAGCTCAAGCAGGAGTTCGACCTGACGTACCTGTTCGTCGCCCACGATCTCGCGGTCGTCGGCTACATCTCGGACCGGATCGCGGTGATGTACCTCGGCAAGGTCGTCGAGCTCGCCACGTCCGAGGATCTCTTCGAGCGGCCCCTGCACCCGTACACCCAGGCGCTGCTCTCCGCCAATCCCGAGCCGATCCCCGGCCGCAAGCAGCGCCGAATCGTCCTCACCGGAGACGTGCCCAGCCCGATCGACCCGCCCTCCGGCTGCCGGTTCCGCACACGCTGCCCGCTGGCGCAGGAGATCTGCGCCGAGGTCGAGCCCCCGCTCGTCGAGCACGGTGGAGCGCACCTGGCCGCCTGCCACTTCGCCGGCACGCCGATCGGCGCGCCCGCCCCCTCGACGGCGGCGTGAGCGAACGACCAGCCGAGCGCTTCCGGGAGGTCCGGCTCCTCCACGACCGCCGGGTGCCGATGCGGGACGGGATCTCGCTCTCGGCGGACGTGTACCTGCCGCTCCGCGCGCAGGGCCTGCCCACGATCGTGCAGTGGACGCCCTACGAGTCGACGCGGGAGCGGTTCGTCTCGTGGGGGGTCTGGTTCGCGCGGCATGGGTACGCGGCGGTCGTGGTGGACGTCCGCGGCCGCTACGAGTCGGAGGGCCGCTTCACCGCATGGGAGCACGACGGGCGGGATGCCCACGACACGCTGACCTGGGCCGCCGCGGAACAGTGGTCGAACGGGCGGATCGGCACGTGGGGCCGGAGCTACGGCGGGCTCGTCCAGTGGCAGCTCGCCCATCTCGGCCATCCCAACCTCGAGTGCATCGCGCCGCAGGTGATCCACGACGACTACTTCTGGGACGGCTACTGGACGGGCGGCGCGTTCCAGCTGGCGCTGACCCTCGGCGCGGCGGCGCTCTGGTCGAGCGCGCTCTCGCTGATCACGGGCTCCGGCGCGCGTGACCTCGTGCTCAGCGACCGGATCCTCGGCCACCTCCCGCTGGTCGAGCTCGACGAGGTGACGATCGGGCGCAGGGTCGACTACTGGCGCCTGTGGTGGGAGCACCAGGTGAACGACGAGTACTGGCAGTCGTTCCGCCACCGGCCGGAGAAGGTGGACGTCCCGATCTTCCAGCAGGGCGGCTGGTTCGACCCGTACTCCGGCTCGCACATGCGCTCGTTCGCGGCGATCGGCGACCGTCTGCCGAACCGGGTGCTGATGGGGCCGTGGTCGCACGAGGAGGAGGTCGAGGCCTTCACGGGCGACATCGACCTCTCACCGGCGTTGACGGTGATCCGCGACCACGAGCTCGTCTTCTACGACCGGTTCCTCCGCGAGGAGTCGAATGGCTGGGACGAGCGGCCCCCGGCCGAGCTCTACGTCCTCGGGGCCGACGAGTGGCGAGGCGAGCGCGAGTGGCCGCTCGCGCGGACGTCGTTCACGCGCTTCCACCTCCGTCGGGGCGGCGAGCTCTCGATCGACGAGCCTCGGTCTGACGAGCCCGCGGACCGGTACGAGTACGACCCCGCCGACCCGGTGCCCACGATCGGCGGCGTCAACTCGGTGCTGACGATGACCCAGGGGGCCGAGACGCCGGTCCGCCCGGGGCCCCTCGACCAGCGCGTGCTCGAGGGACGCGACGACGTGCTCACCTACACGACCGCGCCGCTCCACGACCAGCTCGAGGTGATCGGCCCCGTCGAGATGACGCTCTACGCAGCCTCGTCGGCGAGGGACACGGACTTCCTCGTTCGGCTCTGCGACGTGTACCCGGACGGCCGGTCGATCGTCCTCACGGAGGGGGTCATCCGCGCGCGGTATCGCGACAGCCTGGAGGGGGAGTCCGTGGAGCTCCTGGAGCCGGGCGAGGTCGCCGAGTACCGGATCCGCCTCTACCCCGTCGCGAACGTCTTCGGGCGCGGGCACCGCATCCGGGTCGACGTCACGAGCTCGAGCTTCCCGCGCTTCTCGCGCAACCTCAACACGGGCGAGGACGTCGCCACCGGGACGCGCATGAAGGTCGCGCGTCAGAGCGTCCTCCACACCGCCCGGTATCCCTCGCACGTGCTGCTCCCCGTCGTGCCGGCGTGAACGGCGGCCGCTTCCCGACGAACGAGGCCGACGAACGGCTGAGCGCGGTCGCCGCCTCGGGCAACGAGGTCGTGCCGCTGCACGGGACACCGGCTCCCGCGCTTCCTCCGCACGTCGTCGAGGCGGTCGCGGCCGCGCTCGGGGCGGCGTCGCCGGCGCCGCACCCCCGCGGGCTGCCGCGGCTGCGCGAGCGGCTCGCGAGTGTCGTCGCCGCCACGGGACGCCCCGTCGACCCCGAGCGCGAGCTCGTCGTCACCAACGGCGCGATGCACGCACTCGGGCTGTGCTTCCGCAGCCTGCTCGGCCCGGGCGACGAGGTGGTCGTCCCGGCCCCCTGCTTCTTCTTCGAGGGGCCGATCCGCTCCGCGGGCGGTGTCCCGGTGTACGTCCTGGGCTCGCCGGAGGACGGGTGGGCCTGGGACGCGGAGGCGCTTGCGCGCGCGGTCGGGCCGAGGACGCGGGCGCTGCTCCTCTGCAACCCGGTCAACCCGACCGGACGGGTCCCGTCGGCCGACGAGGTCGCGGCCGTCCTCACGGTCGCAGACCGCCACGGCCTCGTGGTCGTCACCGACGAGGCGTACGAGGCGGCCCTCTGGGGCGTCGGCCTCGCGTCGGCGTTCCCCGGCGCCGAGCGCGTGGTGCTGATCCGCAGCCTCGGCAAGAGCCTCCTGCTCCCCCACCTGCGCCTCGGGCTCGTCGCGGGGCCCGCGGCCCTCGTCGACGGTGTGGCCGCCGCGCTCGAGTGGGACGTGCTGCGCGTCGGGATCGCGCCGCAGGCCGCGGCGCTCGCCGCGCTCGACGGGCCGCGCGACTGGCTGGAGGCGGTGTACGCACAGCTTGCCGCGGATCGCGACGCCGCCGTCGCGGCCGTCGAGGCGTCTGGCGGTCTCAGGCTCGTGCCGCCGGACGGCGGGCCGTTCCTCTTCGTCTCGGCTGGACGTGAAGGGCTCGCCGACGAGCTCGTCGTGGCCGGGATCCGGGCCGTCGACGGGCGGCACTTTCAGGCGCCCTCCTGGGCCCGTGTCCCGTTCGGCGGGGCGTCGGCGGCGGCGGACGCTCTCGCTGCCGCGCTCGGCCGCTGGGCGGAGACCCGACGGCTCTTCGCCACGTGACCATCGACCTCCTGATCCGCGGGGCGATGGTCTATCCGGGAGACGGGCCGCCGGGTCACGCCGACGTGGCCGTCGCCGACGGCCGCATCGTGGCGCTCGGGCCGCTCCGGTCGGATCGGCACAGAGACGAGGCGGCGGCTGCGCGGGAGGTCGTCGACGGGAGCGGGCTGATGCTCTGCCCCGGCTTCGTCGACCTCCATGCGCACTCTGCGCTCGCACCGTTCGACGACCCGCTGCAGTGCCCGAAGCTCGCGCAGGGCTTCACCACCGAGGTGATCTGCCCCGATGGGCTCGCCCCCGCGCCCGTGGCGTCGGAGCACTGGCGCCGGCGACGCGACTACCTGCGGCCGCTCGAGGGGAACGGCCCGGAGGTCTGGGAGTGGACGACCTTCGCCGGCTTCCTGGACGCGCTCGACGAGACCCGGCCCGCGACGTCGCTCGTGCCGTCGGTCGGCCACGGAGCGGTGCGCGACCTCGTCATCGGGCCTGCCGACAGGCGACCGACCGGGGGCGAGCTCCGGGCGATGCGCGCGGAGGTGCGGGCCGGGATCGAGGCGGGAGCGCGCATGCTCTCCTTCGGCCTCGTCTACCTGCCCGGTGCTCACGCCGCGAGGGAGGAGCTCGTCGCGCTGGCGGAGGAGGCGGCGGCCGCGGGGATTCCGATCGTCCCGCACGTCCGCAACGAGGGGCTCGGCCTGCTCGAGGCGGTCGAGGAGATGGTCGACGTCGCCCGGGCATCGGGCGCGGCCCTGCACGTCTCTCACCTGAAGGCGATGGCGGACGAGCGGATGATCGGTCCGCTCCTGGAGCTCCTCGACGAGGCGGGCGACGACGTCTCGCTGAGCTTCGACCAGTACCCGTACGGAGCGGGCAGCACGTTGCTCGCGAGCATCCTCCCGCGCTGGGCGCAGGAGGGCGGCGCGGACGCGACACTCGCGAGGCTCGCCCGGACCGAGGAGCGGACGCGGATCGCGCGCGACGTCGCCGACGGGCTTCCGGGCTGGGAGAACCTCCTGGGAACGCTCGGCCCCGGGCGGATCACGATCGCGGACGCGGCGCCGCCGCACGAGGAGGCGATCGGGCGGACGCTCGCCGACCTCGCGGGCGACCGCTCCCTCGGCGCGGCGGTCGACGTCGCGCTCGACCTCCTCGGCGGCACGGGCCTCGACGTGACGATGGTGCTGCACTACGCGGGCGAGGCGGCCGTCCGGGAGATCGCACGGCATCCACGGCAGCTCGTCGGGTCGGACGGCATCTTCGGCGGCCGTCCCCACCCGCGGCTCTGGGGCACCGCCGCGCGGTTCCTCGGCAGGCTCTCGCTCCTCGAAGGGGTGCTGACCGCCGAGGAGGGGATCGCGCGGCTGACCTCCCGTCCCGCCGCCCTGCTCGGGCTCGGCGACCGCGGCCGGATCGCGGAGGGACTGCGCGCAGACCTCGTGCTGCTCGACCCGGAGCGCTTCGTCGACACGGCGACGTACGACGATCCGTGCCGCGCGCCGGACGGCGTCGTCGGCGTCTGGGTCGCGGGTGAGCGCGTGTGGAAGGACGGCGCTCCGACAGGCGCTCGCCCCGGCGGCGTGGTGCGCTAGCCCTGGTCGGCGCGGTCCAGCCGCCGCAGCTCGCCCCTTCGGATCTTCCCGGTCACCGTCATCGGGAGCGCGTCGACGAAGGCGACCGACCGTGGGTACTCGTACGCGGCGAGCCGCTCGCGCACGAAGGCCTGCAGCTCGGTCGCGAGCGCCTCGCCGCGCTCGACGCCCGGCGTCGTGACGACGAACGCCTTCACGACCTCCCCGCGCTCGGCGTCGGGGGAGCCGATCACGGCCGCCAACGCGACTGCCGGGTGGCGGATCAGGCACTCCTCGACCTCTCCCGGCCCGATGCGATGGCCGGCGCTCGAGATCACGTCGTCGTCCCGCCCCACGAAGAAGAGGTAGCCGTCGCCGTCCTCGACGGCCTGGTCGCCGGTGTGCAGCCACCCGTCCCGCACCTTGCCGGCGGTGGCCTCCTCGTCGCGCCAGTAGCCGAGGAAGACCACGGGGTCGCCCTCGACCCGCACGCACACCTCGCCGTCGATCAGCCGAACGTCGTGACCCGGGTAGGGCAGCCCCATCGAGCCCTGCCTGGCCTCCCAGGCACACGAGTTGCCGACGAGGAGGTTCGCCTCGGTCTGGCCGTAGAACTCGTTCAGGCGCGCGCCGAGACGCTCCTCGCACCAGGACGCCGTCTCGGCTCCGACCGTCTCGCCGCCGCTCCCGACCGTCCTCAGCTCCACGGGCGCGCCGCCGTCGTGGCGTCGCATCAGCCGGAGCGCGGTCGCAGGCATGAAGACGTTCCGTATGTCGAGACGCCCGATCAGGTCGAACGCGCGCTCGGGGTCGAACTTGCCGCCGCTGTAGGCGACGACCGGGCGGCCGTGGTGGAGCGAGGGCATCAGCACGTCGTAGAGACCGCCGATCCAGGCCCAGTCCGCGGGCGTCCAGATGCGGTCGTCGGGCCGCGGGAAGAAGTCGTGCGAGAGCTCGAACCCGGGCAGATGGCCCGCGAGCACGCGATGGCCGTGGAGGGCGCCCTTCGGCGGCCCTGTCGTGCCCGACGTGTAGACGAGCAGCGCGGGCGTGTCCGGGCCGGTCTCGACGGGCACGAAGCTCGGCGAGGCAGACTCCAGCAGCCGTGGCAGGTCGCGGTCGACGTCGACGAGAGGCGCGTCGACCCCGAGCGCGCCGATGCGTTCGAGAGGATCGCCCTCCCCGAGCACGGCGCGCACGTCGGCGTCGCGGAGCCTCGTCTCGAGCGCATCCGGCCCGAAGAGGATGCTGAGCGGCAGGGCGATCGCGCCCAGCTTGGCGATCGCGATGTGGGCGACGGCCGTCTCCGGTCGCTGCGGGAGGACGATCCCGACGCGGTCGCGCTCGACCACGCCGAGCCCGCGCAGGACATTCGCGAGCCGGTTCGAGTCGTCCGAGAGGTCGCCGAAGGACACCGTCCGCGTGACGATGCGCCCGTCGGTCACGAGGATCGCCGGATCGGCCCGCGGGTGCCGCTCGCACGCCTGGACGCCGAGGTTGAAGGCGGCGGGCAGCTCCCAGTGGAAGGTCGACCGAAGCTCTTCGTACGACGGCGTGCTCACGTCGCCCACAGGCGCTCGAGGGTCGCGAGGTAGATCCGCGCGGAGCGGACGAGCTCGTCGACCGCGATCGACTCGATGTCCGCGTGGGCGCCCTCGCCCCGCGGGCCGTGGTACACGGTCGGGATCGCGCCGACCGCCTGGAAGATCGCCGCGTCGGCCACGACCTTGACACCGGTGGCCGCCAGCGCCTCGCCGGTCACCTCCTCGTACCCGCCGCGCAGGGCGAGCGCCAGCGGGTGCCCGGGGTCGATCGAGTACGCGTCGCGAACCAGCTTCAGCCGCACGTCGATCGCGCAGCCCGTCGCGGCGGCGATCGGCTCGACCAGCGCGTCGTACTCGGCCTGCACGGCCTCGAGGGTGTTGCCTGGCGCCCAGCGCCGCGTCCCCACCAGGCGGCACGTCGCCGGATGGCGGTTGTAGAAGTCGCCGCCGTGCACCTCGCCCAGGAAGTACGTCTCGGCGCCGACCCACGGGTGCTCGGTCGCCGCGAGCTCCTCGTTCCGCTCGCGGATCGCCTCGATCACGCGCGCGGCGACGAGGATCGGGTGCGGCGTGCCGGTGGGGGTCTGGAGCTCGTGCGTCGCCATCCCCTCCCGTGCGATCTCGATCTCGACCGTCGCCTGGCCCATGTGCGCCACGACGAGCCGGTCGCCGGCCAGCTCGCAGACGATCGCGTAGTCCGCTTCGAGGCCGTGCTCGCCGAGGAGCCACGTGAGGTCCTCGCCGCGCCCGCCGGGGGCCTCGTGGAGGCCGATCGCCACGAGCACGAGCTCTCCCGGGAACCTGCGGCCGGACTCGGCGACGGCCCGGACAGCCTCGGTGGCCGCCGCCACGGGGCCCTTCATGTCCGCGCTGCCCCGGCCCCAGACGCGACCGGCCTCGACACGGGGTGGCTCGTGCGGGATCGGGACGGTGTCGAGGTGGCCGTTGAGGACGATCGTCGGCCCCGGCGCGCCGCCGCGGAGCGTGCCGATCACGATCGGGGTCTCGGGGAACCGCTCGTCCAGCACCTCGACCTCGAGGCCGAACTCGCGCAGGCGCTCGGCGTACCGCCGCGCGACGGCCGCGGTGTCGCCGGTGGGGCTCTCGATCTCGACGAGCTCGAGCGTCAGGTCGCGGAGGCGGTCGGGGTCCACGCGGGCGGTCATGCGGCGATCTTCTCTCGTCGTGTCGCATCTCTCGCGACCCGGAAGCCGATGTGGGCGCTTCGCCGGCCCGGCCAGCTCGCGCTTCGGCGCGCGCAGCGCAGGTGGGAGGCAGTCAGGCTGGCGAAGGATCCGCCGCGCAGCACGCCCGGCTCGGCGGCCGACCCGTCCTCACGCCCGTCGTCGGAGCGGTACGGGTACGGCCGGTATGCGGTGGAGACCCATTCCCAGACGTTCCCGGCCATGTCGAGGAGACCGTACGGGGACGCGCCCGAGGGCGAGGCGCCGACCGGCGCCGTCCCTCCATGCCTGGCGCCCCTTCCTGCGTTCGCCCGGCCGGCGCCCGGCTCGTCCTCGCCCCACGGGTAGCGCCGGGCGTCGAGGCCGCGCGCGCCCTTCTCCCACTCGGCCTCCGTGGGCAGGCGCCCCCCGGCCCAGGCGCAGAAGGCAGCCGCCTCGTCGCGATCGACATGGGTGACGGGGTGGTGCGCGAGGCCGTCCGGGACGCCGCCCCCGTTCCAGTGGGTCGGCGCAGCGCCGCCCGTCGCGCGGACGAACGCGCCGTACTGCTCGTTCGTGACCGGCGTCGCCGTCAACTCGAAGGCCGCGACGTCGACGGCGGCCTGTGGAGCTTCGTCGGGACGTGTCGGGCCGCCCGCCGGGCGCGGATCGTTCCCCAGCACGACCCGTCCGGCGGGCACGTCGAGCAGGTCGATCCCGTCGACGTCGAGCCCGGCCGGCGCCGCGAGACGGAAGCCGACGTAGTGGTCGATCGCGCCGGGCAGCATCCCGAAGCGCGAGGAGGAGCGCACGTCTCCCGGCCCGTGGATGAATGCGCCGCCGCGCAGGACGCGCGCAGCGTCCCCCTCAGCCTCGCGGCCGTCGTTCGAGTCGTACGGGTAGGCGTGGCGGAGGCTCGACGTCCACTCCCACGCGTTGCCGGCGAGGTCCAGGTGGCCGAACGGCCCCGCTCCCTCCCGACGGCCGCCGACCGGCCGTGTGTCTTCCACGCCGGTCACGGCGTGGCCCGACGTCGGCGGCCGATCGCCCCACGGCCAAGTCCGCGCGTCATCGCCGCGCGCCGCGCGCTCCCACTGCGCCTCGGTCGGCAGCGCGCCGCCCGCCCAGCCGCAGAAGGCATCTGCGTCGTGCCACGAGACGTAGGTCACCGGATGGAGCTCGCGCCCCTTCGGAACGACGCCGTCGGGCCAGCAGGCGGGCGGTCGACGGCCCGTCGCAGCGACGAACGACCGGTACTGCGCGTTCGTCACCGGCGTGCGGCCCAGCCGGAACGTGTCGAGGTAGACCGTGTGCCGGGGCGCCTCGTCGGCGTCGGGAGCGTGCTCGGCGGCGGGGTCGCTCCCCATGGTGAACGGCCCCGCGGGGACGAGCCGCCAGTCGAGGGCGAGCGGCGCCCCGGTCAGCGCGGGATCACCGGCAGGACGACGTGGGACGGGTGCTCGGCGTCCGCGTAGACGGACTGCTCGGCGACGACCGTGTGCGTGTGCCGCCCGATCGGCTCGCCCGTGTTCGGGTTCACGTCGAGGCGGGGCCAGTTCGAGGAGGAGACGTCGAGCCTGATCCGGTGACCCACGTCGAAGAGGTTGCTCGTCGGCGGCAGCGTGATCGTGACCGGGACGACGCGACCCGGCTCCATCGGCACCTCGCGATCGAAGCCCTCCCTGTAGCGGCAGCGGATGACCGAGTCGTTGAGGAGCATGTCGTAGCCGTCGGGGTAGTCGTCGTTCGCGGGGTGCACGTCGACGAGCTTGGCCGTGAAGTCGGTGTCGAGCGCGCTCGTGGAGACCCACAGGCGGACCTCCATCGGCCCCGTCACCTCGACGGCATCGGCCAGCGGCTCGGTCTGGAAGACGAGGACGTCCTGCCGCTCCGAGAGCCGTGGGTACGGCTCGGCCGAGCCGAAGTAGGCCGGCGACTCCTTCTGGTCGGCGGGGCCGGGCGTGAGGAGGTCGCGCAGCCGCAGGACCGGGTTCAGGAGCCTCGCCCAGGCCTGCTCCATGCCGGCCCCCTCGGCCGGCAGCTCGCCGATCGAGCAGTAGAGCCCGCCGATCGTGGGTACGGGACGCTCCGGGTCGAACGTGAAGCGGCGCGGCTCGGTCTCGCCCGGGGGAGGCTCGGCGGACAGTGACCCGTCGGGCTGGAGGAAGTACGGCGTGGCGACCGCACGGGCGAGCGGCCACTCCCGTTCCTCGCGCCAAAGGCCCCCGTGGTCGAGCTTCCCCTCCGCCGTCTTCCGGCCGCTGCCACCCCCCATCACGAAGATCCGCACCGGCGCCTCGCCGTCGGGCTGCCCCGCCGCGTCGTCGGGCAGCCAGCGGGAGAAGAAGGCGAGCTGCTCCTCGAAGTAGCGCTGCACGCCCCACGCGCTGTCGGGCCCGAAGTCGACGTCGTGGCAGAACGTGGCGTCGCCGCGCATGCCGACATGGCTCCACGGCCCGATCACGAGCCGCTGCGGAGCCGTGCTCTGCCGCGCCATCGCGGCGTAGTACTCCGAGTCGGCGGCGGGGAACGGGTCGTACCACCCCGTCGAGAACGTGCCGGGGATGTCCGCATGGCGGTCCCAGTACCGGGTGAAGTCGTTCTCGATCCGCTGCCAGTACTCGTCGTAGGTCCCGCGGGTCGAGTAGTCGATCAGCGCCTGCTCGAGCGGCGGCACGTGCCTGAGGGAGGTCTGTCCCCGCTCCCACGGTGGGCCCGAGCGAAACAGCTGCCGCAGGTCGCGGAGGTCGCTCCAGACCTCGGCCTGCCTGGCCGGGTCGTCGGCGATCTCCTGCGCGTCCTGCGCGTGGATGAAGAGCGCCCAGAACATGTGCTGCTGCATCGCGCCGCCCTCGCGCGACTGGTTCCGAAAGCTGTTCGTGGGCACGACGTCCGGCCAGATCGCCGTCAGGTGCGGCGGCCGCTCGAGCGCGGCACGCACCTGAGTGATCGCCGCGTACGAGCTCCCCACCGTGCCGACGCGGCCGTTCGACCACGGCTGCGCGGCGATCCACTCGACGGTGTCGTAGCCGTCCTCGCCCGTGTGGGCGGTGACCGTGTGGAAGTAGTCACCCGTCCCCTCCGAGCGGTACCGGTCACGCATGTCCTGGAGGACGACGGCATACCCACGAGGCGTGAAGAAGTCCGCGATCTCGCTGTAGCGGCGGTCGGTCTTGTCGTACGGGGTGCGGAGCAGGATCGTCGGGAACCGGCCGGCGACGGGCTCGCCGTCCCGCGCCGGACGGTAGACATCGGTGGCGAGCCTGATCCCGTCCCGCATCGCGACCATCACGTCCTTCGCGAGGAGGATCCCGTACGCCGTGCTCACGCGCTCTCCCTTCGGATGACGAGGTTGCCGACGTCGTCGACACGGAGGCCGTAGCCCGGGTGGACGACGACGGTGGAGTCGAGCTCCTCGACCACGACGGGGCCTGCGAGCGTCGCACCCGCGCCGAGCGCGTAGCGATCGTGGATCGGGCAGTCCACGAAGCCCTCGGCCTCCGCGAAGAAGACCTGTCGGCGCTCCTTCGGCTCCGGCGTGCCCGCGGCGCGCTCGAGCGGCCGCAGCGGCGGCTTGTCGATGCGTCCCACGGTCGTGAGACGGAGGCTGACGACCTCGGCCGGCTCGCCGGGGGCGCTGAAGCCGTACACGCGCTCGTGCTCGGCGTGGAAGCGCCCGCGGAGCGCCTCCGCCCGGCCGGCGTCCACGGCGCCCTCAGGCAGGGGGATCGTCAACTCGAAGCTCTGGCCGACGTAGCGCATGTCGATCCTGCGCACGAACGTGACGCGCTCTCCGGCGATTCCCTCGCGCGCGAGCTCCGCGGCGCCTCCGGCCTCGAGCTCGGCGAAGGCCCGCTCGACCTCGTTCTCGTCGAGCTCGTCGAGCGGACGGAGGAGCGTGATGCTCGAGTCGCGCTCGAGGTCGGTCCCGAGGAGGCCGGTGGCGGAGAAGATCCCGGGCGCGACCGGGACGACAAGCGTGGGCATCTCGGTGTCCCGCGCGAGCGCGTTCGCGTGCAGCGGCCCGGCGCCGCCGAAGCCGACGAGAACGAAGTTCCGGGGGTCGTAGCCCCGCTGCACGGAGATCAGGTGGAGTGCGTTCACCATCGCCGCGTTCGCGATCTCGACGATCCCGTTGGCGGCTGCGACGAGGTCGAGGCCGAGGGGCTTCGCACACCGCTCCTCGATCGCCTCCCGCGCGCCGTCGACGTCGAGCGCGATCTCGCCTCCGAGGAAGTAGCCGGGATTGAGGCGGCCGAGGACGAGGTTCGCGTCCGTGACGGTCGGCTCCGCGCCCCCACGCCGGTAGCAGACCGGCCCGGGATCGGCGCCCGCGCTCCGCGGCCCGACCCGCAGCATCCCGCCGGAGTCGACCCACGCGATCGAGCCTCCCCCCGCGCCGATCTCGACGAGGTCGATCACGGGTGTGCGCACCGGGTAGCCGGAGAGCGACTGCCCCCCGAGGCCGGGTGCGGCGTGCGAGCCGACCGAGTAGTCCTTGGTCACCGACGGCGCCCCGTCCTGGATCAGCCCCACCTTCGCCGTCGTGCCGCCCATGTCGAAGGAGAGCACGTCCGCGTGGCCGAGCACGCTCCCGAGGTTGGCCGAGGCGATCACCCCCGCTGCGGGGCCGGACTCCACCATGAAGACGGGCCTGCGGGCCGCTGCCCCGGAGCCGAACACGCCGCCGCTCGACTGCATCACCAGCAGCTCGGCCGAGACGCCCGCATCGGCGAGGCGGCGCTCGATGTTCTCCAGGTAGCGAGCGACCACCGGGCGGATCGCTGCGTTGATCACGGTCGTGGAGGCGCGGAGGTACTCGCGGAACTCGGGCGCCACCTCCGACGAGAGCGAGATCGGGACGCCCGGCAGCATCTCCGCGAGGATCTCGCCGACCCGCAGCTCGTGCGCGGGGTTGACGTACGCGTGGAGCAGGCACACGGCCACCGACTCGACGGAGGCGTCCCTGAGAGCTGCCCCGACCGCACGCACCGAGTCGTCGTCGAGCGGCGTCACCACGTCGCCCTCGGGGCCGAGCCGCTCCCGCACGCCGAACGCGCGGTCCCGGGGGACGAGCGGCGGGGGCTTCTCGAAGCGCGTGTCGTACAGGGTGGGGCGGGTCTGGCGTGCGATCTCGAGCAGGTCGCGGAAGCCCTCGGTGGTCACGAACCCGCTGCGGGCGACGTTCCCCTCGATGATCGCGTTCGTCGCGACGGTCGTCCCGTGGACGACGAAGCGGACGTCGGACGCCGCGACGCCCGACTCCGCGAGGATCCGCTGCGCGGCTTCCATGAACCCGAGCGACGGGTCGGCGGGCGTGGACGAGACCTTGGCGATGGCGACGGCGCCGGTCTCCTCGTCGATCAGCGTCGCGTCCGTGAACGTGCCGCCGATGTCGATCGCAAGGCGGCTGCTCACGAGGATCCCCGGAGGACGCTCGTCTCCGCCTCGTCCACCGCGCCCGCGACGACGGCGACCCGGTAGACGTCCCGCGCGCGCTCCGCGCCGACCTTGCCCTCGCGCACGTCGCGAGCCACCAGCTCGGGATCGCGCTCCTCGGGCGGCCCGTAGCCGCCGCCGCCGCACGTGCGGCAGCTGACGACGTCGCCGGGCTCGAGCTCGACGGTCACCTTCGAGCCGAGCCGCGTCTCCTGCCCGCCACGGATCAGGACGTACTCGGCCTCCCGCCCTGCCAGGCCGCCGAAGACCCCGTGCGGGCCGCTCTTGTCACGGTCGGCGAGGATCGTGAACGTCGTGGGGCGATCGAAGCGGTAGTCCTTCCGGAGACCGAGGCCGCCGCGGTGGCGCCCGGCGCCGTCGGAGTCCTCGACGAGCGAGAGGCGCGGGATGCGCACGGGGTAGTTGAGCTCCGTCTCCTCGATCGGCGCGTTCTCGGTGTTCTGCCCGTGCGCCTGCACGGCGTCGGGGCCGTCGCTCGCCGCGCGGCCGCCGTAGCCGCCGGCGAACGTGTCGTAGAAGCAGACGTACTTCCCGGCAACCTCGTCGAGGCTCCCGAAGCCCGCCTGCGCCATCATCGCCTTCGTCCCCGCGGGCAGGCGGTCCGGGAAGGCAGGCAGGAGCGCGTGGAACATGACGTCGGTGAGGCGCGTCTGCGTCTCCCATCCGCCGACCACGGGGGCCGGCCAGGCGCAGTTGACGACCGTGCCCGCGGGCGCGTCGAGGGTCACGAGCCGGTAGAAGCCCTCGTTGACCGGCAGATCGGGGTCGATCAGGCACTTCACGACGTACGCGCACGCCGAGAACGTCTGCGCGTAGGTCGAGTTGACCGGCGCGCGCCGCTGCGGGTCGCAGCCGGCCAGGTCGAAGTGCACTCCCTCGGGGGAGATCGTGACGCGTGCCCGGAGCTGCACCCGCTCGTCCGTGTAGCCGTCCGTGTCGACCGAGCCCTCGGACCCGTACGTGCCGTGCGGGAGCGCCTCGAGCTCTGCCCGCGCCCGTCGCTCGGTGTAGTCGACCAGCTCGTCCATCGTCCGGAGCACCGTTCCGCGGCCGTGCCTCCCGACGAGCGACTGGATGCGCCTCACGCCCGTCGTGTTCGCCGCGACCTGGGCACGCAGGTCGCCAGCGGTCTCGTGCTTCGAGCGGATCTGCCCGAGCAGCAGCCGGAACACGTCGTCCACGATCGACCCGTCGCGGACGAGCCGCACGGGCGGGACGATCACGCCCTCCTGGAACACCTCGCGGAACGCCCCGATCGACGCCGGCGCGCCTCCCCCGACGTCCACGTGGTGCGCCAGGTTCGCGACGTAGCCGATCAGCTCGTCGTCGACGTGCACCGGTGCGATCAGGCTCATGTCGTTGAGGTGCACGCCGCTCGGGTAGGGGTCGTTGGTGATCAGCATGTCGCCGCGCTCGAGCCGCTCCGGCCCGTACCGCCGGATCGCCTGGGGGATCTGTTGCACCATCGACCCCAGGTGCACCGGCTGCGCGAAGCCCTGTGCGATGGGCCGCAGGCCCGCGTCGAAGAACGCGCAGGAGAAGTCCGAGCGGGTCTTGATGTTCGTGGAGTAGGCGCTCCGCTTGAGCGAGAGCACCATCTCGTCGGTCGCCGCGACGAGCGCGTTGCGGATCACCTCGAAGGTGATCGGGTCGACTGTGGGCGTGCGGGCGGTGTCAGACACCGTTCTCTGTCGAGCCTTCCGCTGTCACAACTCTGTGCCAGCTCCTCCACAGCTCGCGGGCTCGCGGTCGGGTCCCCGGCGGACAACCCGGCTTTGCCGTCCGTCGATCGTGCGTGGTTCTCGTCGCGCCGCCTGTGGACGGATCGGCACGAGATCGGCACCCGTTCGCCCTTGACGAAAACCGGTGTCTGACACCGTTCATCCCCTCTCGCCCCCGACGCCGCGACGCAGGGCGGCCGTGGCGCGGTCGTCGATCACACCCCTCGACGCGTCGACCGCGACGCGATAGACGTCGCGGGCGCGCTCGACGCCCACCTTGCCCTCCATCACGTCCCGCAGCACGCGGTGCGGGTCGCGTTCCTCGGGAGGGCCGTAGCCGCCGCCGCCGCAGGTCCGGTAGCTCACGACGTCCCCGGCGAGGAGGTCGACGGTGCTCTTCGGATCGAGGTCTCGCTCCTCGCCGTCGCGGACGAGCACGAAGCGCGCGGTCGCGCCCGGGTGGCCGCCGAGGACGCCCCACGGGCCTTCCTTCGTCCGGTCGGCGAGCACCGTGAACGTCATCGGCCGGTCGAAGCGGTAGTCCTTCCGCAGACCGAGCCCACCGCGGAAGCGCCCCGCGCCGTCGGAGTCGTCGACGAGCGCCAGCCGGTCGATCCGCACCGGGTAGCCGAGCTCGGTCTCCTCGACGGGCGCGTTCTCGGTGTTCTGGCCGTGTGCCTGAACCGCGTCCGGGCCGTCGCTTCCCGCGCGGCCACCGTAGCCGCCGCCGAACGTCTCGAGGAAGCAGGTGTAGTTCCCCGTCGCCGGATCGACGCCTCCGAAGCCGGCATGGCACATCATCGCCTTCGTCCCCGCGGGCAGCCGGTCGGGCAGCGCAGGCAGGAGCGCACGGAAGATCACGTCGACGAGCCGCGTCTGCGTCTCCCAGCCTCCGACCACCGGCGACGGCCAGGTGCAGTTGACCACCGTGCCCCGCGGAGCGTCGACCCGGAGCAGGCGGTAGAAGCCGTCGTTGACCGGCAGGTCCGGGTCGACGAGGCACTTCAGCGCGTAGGCACACGCCGAGAACGTCTGCGCGAACGTCGAGTTGACCGGGGCGCGGCGCTGGCGGTCGCAGCCCTCGAGGTCGAAGGCGACGCCGTCGCCCGTGATCTCCACGCGTGCACGAAGGCGCACCGGGTCGGCGGAGTACCCGTCGGTGTCGACCTGGCCCTCGGCCTCGAACCGGCCGTGCGGCAGCGTGGCCAGCTCGGCCCGCGAGCGCCGCTCCGTGTACGCGAGCACCTCGCCCATCACGCCGACGACCGTCTCACGACCGTGCCGCGCGACGAGTGCCTGAACGCGCCGGGCGCCGGTCGCGTTGGCGGCAACCTGGGCGCGAAGGTCTCCCGCTGTCTCGTGCTTCGAGCGGATCTGCGCGAGCACCAGCGCGAACACGTCTTCGACGAGCTCACCGCGCTCCACGAGCTTCACGGGCGGGATGATCACGCCCTCCTGGAAGACCTCGCGGAACGCGCCGATCGACGCCGGCGCCCCTCCCCCGACGTCCACGTGGTGCGCCAGGTTCGCGACGTAGCCGATCAGCTCGCCGTCCGCGTGGACGGGGGACACGAGGGTGACGTCGTTCAGGTGCACGCCGCTCGGGTAGGGATCGTTGGTGACGACCACGTCCCCCGAGACGAGGTTCTCCGCGCCGTAGTCGAGCACCGCTCGCGGCACCTGCTCGACCATCGAACCGAGGTGCACGGGCTGGTTGAAACCCTGCGCGACGGCACGCAGCTCGGCGTCGAAGAACGCGCACGAGAAGTCCGCGCGCGTCTTGACGTTCGTCGAGTACGCGCTGCGGCGGAGCGCGAGCACCATCTCGTCGGTGGCCGCGACGAGGGCGTTCCGGACGACCTCGAACGTGATCGGGTCGAAGCTCACCGGTCCACCGACAGGTACGGGCCCTGGCTCGCGTGCCGCTCACGGGCGCGCGCGACCGCGTCGTCGTCGAGCTCGAAGCCGAGCCCCGGGCCCTCCGGCACGCGCACCGTGCCGCCGTCCTGGGCGAGCGGGGTCGTCACGAGCGGCTCCGCGAGAAGCTGGTGCATGACCTGGTTCCCGAGTGTGAGGTTCGGGATGCTCGAGAGCGCCTGGAGGGCCGCGAAGGTGGAGATCTCGCTCTCGACACAGGCGTGCCGGTTGACCGGGATCCCGTGCACCTCCGCCAGGTGGGCGAGCTGGCGCCAGCGCCAGAGCCCTCCCGCCTCGTGGCTCCCGACCACGATCGCGTCCGCCGCCTCCTGCTCCAGCACGTTGCGGAGCTCAGGGGCGGTGTGCACGGCCTGGTCGGCGGCGACCTTCACGTCGACCGACCGGCGGACGCGCGCCAGGCCCGCGACGTTGTCGGCGGCCACCGGCTGCTCCACCCAGTCGAGCGTGAACGCCTCGAGCGAGCGGATCGCGTCCACGGCGGCGGGGACATCCCACGCCTCGTTCGCGTCGACCCGCAGCAGGGGATCCGGCCCGATCGCGTCGCGAACGGCGCCGACGACCTCCACGTCCGCGCGTCCGGGCCGGCCGATCTTGACGTAGATCACGCGGTGGCCCGCCGCCGCGAGCGCGGCCGACTCCCGCGCGAGCTCCTCGGCGGTGTCGCCCTGCGGGAAGCCCATCACGTCGACGTCCTCGCGCACGCGGCCGCCGAGGAACGTCGAGGCGGGGACGCCGAGGCCCTTGCCGAGCGCGTCCCAGCACGCGACCTCGATCCCGGAGACGATCTGGAGCGAGAAGCGGGGGTGGAATCGCCAGCGGCCGTCCCGCCACAGGTCGCCGAGGATCGCCTCGACGTCGCCGGGGGAGCGGCCGACGAACGAGCGGGCGATCAGGCGGCCGTACGCCTCGACGGCGGCGGGATCCTCGCAGATCGACTCGCCGAAGCCGGTCACGCCCTCGTCCGTCTCCACCGCGAAGAGGACGAGGTTCGCCCCCCGCTGGACACCCGAGCGCCAGTGGAACGGCCGCTCGAACGGGATCGCGAGCGGCGTGGTCGTGACGGCGGTGATCCTCATGCGCGGTTTCCCGGCCCCCAGACGGACGTGAAGGAGCGGCCCGCGGCGAACCGTGAGCCGGACAGGCCCGCGATCTCGACTGGCGGCTCCGAGCCGGCAATCAGGTGCGCGAGCGATTCGCCGATCGTCGGACCGAGCTTGAAGCAGTGCCCCGAGCCGCCGAAGGCGGAGTAGTACCCCTCGACGGCCTCGGCTCCGACGATCGGATACCAGTCCTCGGTGATGTCGTAGACGCCGGAGTAGCCGGTCACGAAGGCGCCGCCGTAGCCCGGCTGCGAGAGGTTCGCTGCGAGCGCCGGCACCCGGCGGACGAGCCTCGGCACCATGCGGTCCAGGTGCTCGGCATCTGTGCCGTCGTCGTAGCGCTCGGGATCGGCGGGCTCAACAGCCTTGGGCCAGCCTTCGCCGACGAGCACCTTGTCGCCCCCGACCGAGCGGAAGTACAGCCGCTGGGTGGAGTCGGACATCACCGGGAGCCCGCGAAAGCCCTCCGGGGCCTCGAAGATCGCCTCGTGCTCACGGCTCCAGGTGAGCGGATACTCGATGCCGACCATGCGCCCGATCGTGTTCCCCCAGGGCCCCGTCGCGTTCACGACGACGCCGGTCGCTATCTCCCCGTCCCCGGTGACCACACCCGTGACCCGTCCGCTCGACACGGAGATGCCGAGAACCTCGCAGCCCTCGCGCACCTCGAGCCCGAGCCGGGCGGCGGACCCGGCCAGCGCCTCGACGGTCCGCACCGGGTCGGCATATCCGGACGTCTCCTCGTAGCACGCGAGCTCGACTCCGTCGAGCGAAAGCTCCGGCCAGCGCTCGACTACCTCGTCGGGGTCGACGAGCGCCGTCTCGACTCCCAGACGTTGCTGGAGCGGGACGACGTCTCGGATCGCCTGCGCCTCCTCGGCGGTCGCCAGCACCATGTAGCCGTCGCGGACGAAGCCCACCTCGCCGCCGAGATCCTCCTCGGCGTTCCCGAACATCGCCGCCGCCCGCACCGCGAGTCGGATCGCGACCTCGTTCGTGTAGTGCTGCCGGACGTGGGCCGCCGAGTACTGGGTGGATCCGCCCGCGAGGCGGCGCTTCTCGACGAGCACGACGTCGCCGTAGCCGAGCTTCGTCAGGAAGTGGGCGACGCTCACGCCCATGATCCCACCGCCGATCACGACCGCATCCGCCCTCGCGATCATCCGGTCTCCTCCCGCCGGGTCCGGGCTCTCAGATTCGCCGTCGCCGTGCGATCGAGCACCCCGTCCTCGTCGACCACCACCCCGTAGCGCTCGCGCGCAGCGGGCACGCTGACCTTGTCGTTCGCGACGTCGGCGGCGACGAGCTCGGGCTCGCGCTCGAGCGGATCGCCGAAGCCGCCGCCTCCCGCGATCCGGTGGACGTACGTGTCCCCCGCCTGGATCGTGGTGGAGAACATCGCGGGCAGTACCTCCTCCGTCCCGTCGGGACGCACGAGCACGTTCTCCGAGGGCGCCCCGGGCAGGCCTCCCGCGAGCCCGTACGGCGGGTGCACGGCGCGGTCGGAGCGGACGATCAGCGACGTGTCGCTCGTCAGGCAGCGCCACGCGCGCTCGACCGCGAGCCCGCCTCTGCGGCGCCCCGGCCCGCCGGAGTCGGGAACGAGGCCGTAGCGCTCCACCACGATCGGGAACTCCGATTCCCCGACCTCGACCGGGATGTTGGCCGCGAGGCTCGCGGGGTTCGTGACGCCGTCGTTGCCGTCGTCGCCGGGCGTCGCGCCCCAGGTTCCCACGACGAGCTCGTAGAAGACGAACCGGCCGCCCTCCGGCCGCTCGGCGCCGAAGATCGCGAGCGTGTTGCCGCCCTCCCCCGCCGCCGGCACCCGGTCGGGGACGAGCTGCGCCAGCGCGCCGTTGACGGCGTCGAGCACCCGAAAGCCCGTGACGCCACGCATCGACGACGCGCCGGGCAGCGTCACCTCGCAGACCGTGCCCGGCTTCGTCAGCACGTGGATCGGCCGGAAGGCGCCCGACGTGTTCGGCACGTCGGCCTCGAGCGCGCAGCGGACGGCCTGGTAGACGCAGGCCTGGACGAACGAGCGCGTCGAGTTGAGCGAGCCTCGCACCATCGGCGCCGACTCGCGCAGGTCGGCGGTGATCTCGTCGCCCGAGATCGTGACGGTGGCGGTGATCGGTACGTCGACCGCGTCGATCCCGTCGGAGCCGAGGTAGTCCGTGAACGTCGCGGTCCCGTCGGGCCAGGACGCGATCTCGGCCCGGACGACGCGCTCGGTGTGATCCACCAGCTCGGCCGCCAGCGCCGCGAGGCCCTCGCGCCCGTGCCGCTCGGCCAGCGCCACGAGCGCGCGCTCGGCGACAGCGCACGCCGCGACCTGCGCGCCCAGGTCGCCGAGCGTCATCCGCGGGATGCGGACATTCGCCTCGACGATCTTGAAGACGTCCTCCACGGGCTTGCCTCCCGCGTACAGCCGGAGCCACGGCAGCCGGATCCCCTCCTGGAAGATCTCGGTGTTGTCGCAGGCGCTCGAGCCGGGGAGGCGGCCCCCGACGTCGCCGTGGTGAGCCGTCGTCGTCGTGAACCCGATCAGCTCGCCTTCGTGGTAGACGGGCTTGAACAGGAACATGTCCTGCAGATGGATCCCGCCGTCGAACGGGTCGTTCATCAGGAACACGTCGCCCGGCTCCATCCGGCCGTCGTAGTGCTCCAGGAGGCGCTCGATCGCAGCGGGCAGCGAGCCGAGGTGGAACGGCACGGTGACCGCCTGCGCGACGGTCTCGCCGCGTGCGTCGAGGATCGCGGCCGAGAAGTCCATCCCGTCGCGGACGACGGTCGAGTGCGCCGTGCGGAAGATCGTCGTCGCCATCTCGTCTGCGATCGACGCGAGCGCGTTCGCGACGATCTGCAGGGTGACGGGATCGACCCGCTGCTCCGTCGACGCGCTCACCGCCGCTCCAGGATCAGGCTCGCTGTTGCCTCGTCCCGGCGCACCGACCAGCCCGGGGGGACGACGACCGTCGTGTCGTACTCGTCGACGAGCAGCGGCCCCGGCTGGGGCGAGGTGTCGACGGACGACCGCGGCCGGACCGGCGCCTCGAGCGGGTCACCCTCGACGTGGATCACCCTGCTCGCAAAGCGCTCACCCGTCGTCTCGCCGACCGGGGTGAACCCGTCGGCACGCGGGGCGTCCCCCAGAGCAGCGAGGCGGAGTGCGCGAAGCTCGACGGGCGACCCGGCCTGCCCGCGGACACCGTAGAGGCGCTCGTGCTCGTCCTCGAACCGGGCGCGGAGCGCCACGAGGTCGAGCGGCTCATGTGTCGAATCACCACGACCGTTGTCCGTGAGGGGCACCTCCACCTCCCAGCTCTGGCCGCCGTAGCGTAGGTCGGCGGTCGCGGCCCACTCGGTGGGGACGCCGGGAAACGACGCCACGAGCCCCGCCCGCAGCTCGGCGAGAAGGGCCGCGACGCGGGCCGGGTCGACCGTGTCCACGTCGAGGTGGCACGTCCGCACGTCGTGGAACTCGGGCCGCGCGAACAGCAGCCCGACCGCGCTGAAGAGCCCCGCGACGGCCGGCACGACGACCGTGCGCACGCCGAGGTCGTCCGCCAGGCCCGCCGCGTGCACGGGGCCGGAGCCGCCGTACGCCACGAGCGCGAACTCCCTCGGATCGCGTCCCTTCTCCGACGACACCGACCGCAGCGCACGGGTCATCCGCGCGTTCGCGATGCGATGGATGCCGCCGGCCGCCTCGAGCAGGCCGAGCCCGAGCGGGGCCGCGATGCGTTCGAGGGCGGCTGCCGCGAGCTGCGGGGAGAGGACGATCTGCCCGTCCGCGACCGAGCCCGGTGGAAGGAGGCCGAGCGCGACGTCGGCGTCGGTCACCGTCGGCTCCTCGCCGCCGCGTCCGTAGCACGCCGGTCCCGGGTCCGCGCCCGCGCTGCGCGGGCCGACCTGCAGCCCGCCGCCCGCGTCGAGCCAGGCGAGACTGCCGCCGCCGGCCCCGACCTCGGCGATGTCGATCGTCGGGATGCGCAGCAGCTCGCCGGAGCCGCGGATCAGCCGGCTGCCCGCGGAGAGCGAGCCTCCGACCTCGTACTCGCGGGCGCGCGAGACCGCGCCTCCCTCGACGAGCGAGGCCTTGGCCGTCGTCCCGCCCATGTCGAACGCGATCACATCCTCGAGCCCGAGTCGTCGCGCGAGCCCCGCGGCGGCGACGACCCCCGCGGCCGGGCCCGACTCGAGCGCCAGCACCGGGCGCGCGCGCGCGTCGTCCGACGTCATCACACCGCCCGAGCTCTGCATGATCGAGAGAGGGGCCTTCTCGAGCCCGAGCTCGTCGAGCCCCGTGCGGATCCGGTCGATGTACGACGACATCAGCGGCCGTACGTATGCGTTGACGACGGTGGTCGCGCTTCGCTCGTACTCGCGCTGGTCGCGAAGGATGTCGCTCGACAGCGAGAGCGTGACCCCCGGGAGCTCCTCGCCGAGCACCCGCCCGAGCGCTTGCTCGTGCCCGGGGTGGGCGTAGGAATGGAGCAGGCAGACCGCGATCGACTCGATGCCCGCGTCGCGCAGCCGGCCGGCGAGGGCCCGCGCCTCGCCCTCGTCGAGCGCCCGGAGCACGGTCCCGTCGGCCAGCACGCGCTCGTCGATCTCGAACCGGAGCCGCCGCTCGACGAGCGGCGCGGGCTTGCGCCAGAAGAGGTCGTACATGTGCGGGACGCGCAGGCGCCGGAGCTCGAGCACGTCGCGGAAGCCCTTCGTCGTCACGAGCGCCGTGAGGCTGCCGAGCCGCTCGAGGACGGCGTTCGTCGCGACGGTCGTGCCGTGCACGACCTCGCTCGGCGGACGGGACGCGCTCCCGGTCAGGTCGCCGACCGCACGGACGACGGCCACGTCGTAGTCGGGGGGCGTCGAGAGCAGCTTGCGGACGACGGCCCGCCCGTCGGAGGTGTGGAGGATCACGTCGGTGAAGGTCCCGCCGACGTCGACGCCGACCCGAGACGAGGCCGATCGAGCCTCCACGACCCCTCCCGCGTCCTTCGCAATTTGAAATTTCATATTGCGTCGGGGCCGAGCCTAGACCAAACTGAAGCCCGATGGAAGAGATGGCGGTGATCCCCTCCCTGCGGGAACGCGAGTCGGTCGAGCAGCGCGTCGCGCAGACGCTCCGCCGGCTGATCGTCAGCGGGCAGCTCCCCGAGGGGACGCCGCTCGTCCATCGCGACCTGGCCCAGCGCCTCGGCGTCTCGCCGACGCCGGTGCGGGTCGCCCTCACCCAGCTCGAGCGCGAAGGGCTCGTCGAGGTCGGCCCGACCGGCCGGGCGTCGGTGAGCCGCGTCAGCCGCGAGGACTTCGAGGAGATCTACGCTGCTCGCTCCGGGCTCGAAGGGCTCGCGGCACGCGTCGGCGCAGTCGCGCTCACCGACGCGCACATCGCGACCATGCGCCGACTCCTCACCGAGTTGCGCCGGCTCGCCCGCGCCCGGGACGTCGACGAGTACCTCGAGAAGCGATGGGAGCTCTACGCCACCTGCTATCGGGCCAGCGGCCGCAAGCGCCTCGTCGACGAGGTCGAACGGCTCTTCAGGCGCTCCGAGCGGTACAACCGCCTCGTGCTCTCCACCCCCGAGCGCTTCCGGGAGTCCGTCGCGCGCTACGCGACGTTCCTCGAGGCGTGCGAGGCTCGAGACCCCGTCGCGGCAGAGCAGGCCGTGCAGGCGAGCATCGGGTGGGCAGTCGACCGCGTCGGCCCACTTCTGCGGTCGGAGACGGAGAGCGCATGACGGTCCTCGAGCTCCGCGACGCGCTCGTCGAGGCGCTCGGCGACCCGGGGAGGGTCTCCGACGGCGAGTCCGAGCGCGACCTCCACGCGGGGGACATCACGTTCCACCGGCCACGCCGGCCGGACGTCGTCGTCTACGCGACCACGACCGAGGATGTCTCCGCCGTTCTCGCGCTGGCCGACGAGCGCCGGATCGCCGTGACGCCGTTCGGCGCGGGATCGAGCCTCGAGGGTCACGTGATCCCGGTCGAGGGCGGGATCTCGCTCGACCTGACCCGCATGGACCGCGTCCTCGACGTCTCCCCGGCCGACCTCACCGCGACGGTGCAGGCCGGGGTCACGCGGAGCGCGCTGGAGCGCGCGACGGCGGAGCACGGCCTCTTCTTCCCCGTCGACCCCGGGGCAGACGCGACGCTCGGCGGGATGGCGGCGACCAACGCAGCCGGGACGACGACCGTGCGGTACGGGAAGATCCGGGCGAACGTGCTCGCGCTCGAGGCGGTGCTCGCCGGCGGCCGCGTCGTCCGCGCCGGGAGCCGCGCGCCCAAGACCTCGGCCGGGTACGACCTGCTCGGCCTGCTGATCGGCTCCGAGGGCACGCTCGGCGTGATCACCGAGCTGACCGTGCGCCTGCACGGGATCCCCGAGCACGCGGTCGTGCTCCGGCTCGCGTTCCCCGACGTCGAGGCGGCCTGCCGCGCGGCGACGACCACCGTCGCGGCGGGGACGGGCGTCACGCGGGTCGAGCTGCTCGACGCCTGGACGATCCGGGCGATCAACGCCCACCAGGGGACCGGGCTCCCCGTCGGCCCGTCGCTCTACGTCGAGGCGACGGGGAGCGAGGCGACGGTTGCCTCCGACCTGGAGCTCGTGCGCGAGATCGCTCTGTCCGAGGGGGCGACCGACGTCGTCTCGGAGCGCGACCCCACCGCGCGCACCCGGCTGTGGGCCGCCCGCCACTCCTCCGCCTACGCGGCCGCGGCCGCGGCACCGGGGAAGCAGTCCCGCTCGACGGACATCTGCGTGCCGCTCTCCGAGCTCGCCGGGGCCGTCTCGTTCGCACGCGAGGAGCTCGAGCGTCGGGGCCTGGTGGCGGGCATCGTCGGCCACGCGGGGGACGGCAACGTCCACCTCTCGCTCCACGTCGACCCCGACGACGCCGACGAGGTCCGCTCGTCCGACGAGCTGATCGAGCTGCTCGTGACGGACGCCCTCGCCCGGGGAGGCACGTGCACCGGCGAGCACGGGATCGGGCTCGGCAAGGTGCACGCGCTGGAGCAGGAGCACGGCGACCTCGTCCCGCTGATGCGGGGCATCAAGCAGGTCTTCGACCCGAACGGGATCATGAACCCCGGCAAGGTGCTGCCGCATCTAGACGTGAGCCTCGGGGACTGACTCCGCCGGGGTCTGCTCCCTGCGACGCTCGCGGGCCTCGGCGCCGTCGCGGGAGGCGGCCCCCTTCGTGGACGGGCCCCATGACTGCACGACCACCGCGCCGACCACCACGAGCCCGCCGATCAGCGTCGCCGTCGTCGGACGTTCCTCGTAGGCCAGCCAGACCCAGAGCGGCCCGAGGACGATCTCGAGCAGCGAGATCACGGCGACCTGGGCCGGGGGGATCAGGCGCGCGCCGATCGTCAGGAGCGCGAGGCCGAGGCCCATCTGGCCGACCCCCAGCGCGGCGAGAATCGCCCAGTCGCCCCGGCTCACGGAGCCGAACGCGGCGAAAGGGGCGCACGCGAGCACGACGAGAACCTGCGACGTGGCCGTGGCCGGCATCATCGACACCTCGCGTCGGTGGCGTGCGATCACGATCACCACCGCGAACGACGCGGTCATCACGAACGGGAGCAGCACAGCCGCGACCCCCGCGTCGAACGAGCCCGCCGCCATCAGGAGGACACCCACACCCGCGAGGGCGAGCGCGATCGCGGTCCTCCGGTCGACCTTCTCCGAGAGGAAGACCCAGCCGAGGAGAGCGGCGATCATGGGCGCTGCCGCCTGCATGAAGAGGACGTTCGCGACCGTCGTGTAGTTCAGCGCGAGCAGGAACGTGCCCGACGAGATCGCGAGGAAGACCGCCATCGCGAGCCCCCACCGCCCCATCGAGTGGAAGGCACGAACGGTGCCGCGCCGCTCCGTCGCGAGGACGAGCGCGAACAGTGCGATCGCCGCGAAGACGGAGCGCCCCGCGACCTGCGTCGCGGGGTCGGCGTCGAGCTCGCGCTGGGCCAGCCCCGCCGTCGACCATGCGACGGCGGCGCCCAGGATCGCGAGCTGCCCCTCGCGGGACCGGCGCCGCTCCAGCCCCGACGTGCCCTTCACGCCGGCCAGTCAATCACGGGGGTCGGGGCCAGGCCGGAGGCTCCCGGCCGCCCCGACGGTCAGTCGCGCGGTTTCTCCCGACCGGCTCCGGGGTATCCCCGGGCCATGCACATCTTCACCAAGCGAAACGCGTTGATCGGATGGGTCGCCACCCGGATCGCACGCAAGCGCCTCGAGCGGCGGTTGAACGCACTGGCCGGGCACCGCGGAGGCCGGCGGCGTCGATTCGCCGTGAGGGCCGGGTTGGCAGCGGGCCTTGCCGTCGTCGCCGGTGCCTTCGTCGTGCGACGGGCGACGGGCGACGGCAACACGCAGACCGCCTGACAATCTCGAAAACGGAGGACGGAATGGGGATCATCGGCTGGATCGTGCTCGGCCTGCTCGCAGGGATCGTCGCGAAGAAGATCGTGCCGGGCGGAGAGAGTCTCGGCGTGATCATGACCACGATTCTCGGCATCGGCGGCGCAATGCTCGGCGGCCTGCTGGCGTGGGCCCTCGGCGTGGGTGACCCGATCGACGAGTTCTTCGACCTGAGCACCTGGGCGGCAGCGATCATCGGTGCCGTCGCGATCCTGTGGGTCGCGTCCATGCTCGCCGGACGCCGGCGCGGCGGCGTGCTCACCTGAGCGAATGACTGCCGGTGCCCGACCTCCGTCGGGCACCGGCGCCTACCTCCCCGGACGGCCGCACGCAGGCGTGCACCGCAGGCGCCGTCCCGTCCGCCCCGGCGCCGGAGAGCCTTCAGCGGCGCGCGGCGGCGGCGAGCCCTGCGCCGACACCGACGAACACGGCGCCGAGGCCGACCGTCAGCTCGGCGAGCCGCTGCGCGAGGTACGCCTCCATGAGGGCCGTCTGCAACGCCGTCGACTGGATCCAGAGCGCGTGCTCCGGGTTCTCGCGCGGCGCCCCGGTCAACAGGTCCTTGGCCGCCGACTCCCGATCGTCCGTCGGGTGCCCCTCGGCGTCCACGTACGCCGCGGTCTCGCCGTAGGTCTTGCCGCCGGTCGACGCGAGCGTGTTGTCCCTGATCACCTCGGCCATCGACCGCGCGGCCGCCGCATCGGCGACGGGCGCGCCGCCGGGAGTCGCGTCCGACGTGCTCTTGATCCGCTCGCGCTCCAGCCCGTGCCTCACGTCGCGTCGAGCCCAGATTCCGACGCCGATCAGCCACAGGCCGGCGGCGAGAGTCGAGACCCCCGCCGCCCTCGTCGTCAACGGTCCGTTGCCGTCGGCCACACTCACAGTCCAGCGCCCGCGCGGGTCGCCTGCATCGGGGAAATCCCGTAATCGCGCACGTTGCCGTCGCCGTCGTTTTCGGCATCGCGCAAGACGGGTAGCCCACGGCATGGCCACGCACGCCGGCTCCGGGGAGTCGCTCGTGAGGCGGGCGATGCCGATCTACCTCGGCCTCCTGTTCGCCCTCCTCACTGCCGTCGGGATCCTCCTGCTCTTCTGGCTGCGGCACGTGCTGCTCATCCTGTTCGTGAGCATGCTCTTCGCGGCCACGCTCAGCGGTCCCAGCGAATGGCTCCACGACCGGCTCCGCGTGCCGCGCGGGCTCGCGGCGGCGCTCATCTACCTCGTCTCGTTCGGCGTGCTGATCGGGGTGGGGTGGCTCGTCGTGCCTCCGCTCCTCGGACAGGTGGCCGAGTTCGCGGACAGGGCACCCGAGTACGCCGACCGGTTCGAGGGCGTCAAGGAGGCGTACGCCGAGCTCCGCAACGACTACCCGGCCCTGCCGCCCTTCGAGGAGCAGATGTCGCGGCTGGGGAACGTGATCCTCGAGCGCGCCGGGGAGCGCGCGACCGCGCTGCCCGGCAACCTCTTCTCGATCCTCCTCGACCTCGTGAGCGTGTTCGTCATCTCGCTGCTGCTCGTGACCAGCCGCGCGAGGATCCGCCGCTTCATCCTCTCCCTCGTCTCCGTGGATCATCGGGGCAGAGTCGCCATGGTGCTCGACCGCAGCTGGGAGCGGATGGGCGTCTACCTGCGCGCGAAGCTCATCGTGATGGCGATCGTGGGGTCGCTCACGTACGCCTCGCTCCTCGCGATCGGCGTGCCCTTCGCGGTCCCGCTCGCGCTGGTCGTCGCGTTCGGCGAGCTCATCCCCCGCATCGGCCCGTGGCTCGCGCGCGTCCCGCTTCTCTCGATCGCGGCGCTCGAGGGGCCGCGTGCCCTGATCCTCACCTTCGTCGCCTCGATCGTGATCCAGAACGCCAAGGGGTACGTGATCTCGCCGGTCGTCGAGGGCGACCAGCTCGACATCCACCCGCTCCTGGTGTTCCTCGGCGTCCTCGTGGGCGCGTCACTCGCCGGGCCTGCCGGCGCGTTCGTCGCGGTCCCCGCGGTGGCGGTCCTCGACATCGTGATCCGCGAGGTGGTGGTGCCGTGGCGGCACGAGCAGCTGTCACGGGACGAGGAGGAGGCGGGGCGTGTCGGGCGGGACGCTCGGGCGCGAGCCGGGCCACCTGCCGCAGCACGCTGACCGCGGACGACGGCACGCCACGCGCGACACATCCCCACCCTCTCGGCGTACTACAGTCGACGCGAGATGTTCGAGCGGATCGTCTGCGGGGTCGACGGATCGCCCGAGAGCGTCGAGGCCGTGCGCCAGGCCGACGTGCTGCTCGAGGCAGGCGGGAGGCTGGTGCTGGTCGCCGCCGTCGACCTGACCGACGCGATCCACTTCCAGATCGCCAGAACCCCGGTTCACGCCGCGCGGCGCGCGCTGGAGGAAGTGGAGGAGCTCGACCGGGGAGCGTCGGGCGCGCTCGAGCACGCCCGGACCGGGGTGACCCACGCCGCCGACGTCGCGGTGCTCGAGGTGTCCGGCGCCCCGGCCACCAGCCTGCTCGAGACCGCGGCCACCCAGGCGGCGGGCGTCGTCGCGGTCGGCACGCACGGCGTCGGCCGGATGGCGGGCATCGTCCTGGGCAGCGTCGCGACGCTCGTGCTCCACCGGGCCCCCTGCTCGGTGCTGGTCGCCCGAGCGCCCTCGTCCGGCACGTGGGCGCCGCGGTCGATACTCGTCGGGGTCGACGGCTCGCCCGAGGCCGACGCTGCGCTCGAGGCGGCGCGCGCGCTGGAGGCGCGATTCGAGGCCACGCTCACGGTCCTGACCGTCGACCACCGCCGGCCGGCGCGAGCGCTCGTCGAGGCTGCGAGCGGACTCGACCTGCTCGTGGTCGGCAGCCGCGGGCTGCACGGTGCCCGCGCGCTCGGAAGCGTCTCGGAGCAGGTCGCGCACGAGGCGCCCTGCTCGGTCCTCGTCACCCGCGAGCCACGAGGGGTCGATCCGTCCCACGGCCCGGGATGAAGTCGTCCGAGGTCATGACGAGCCCCCCGATTGCGACGAAGACGCCGCCGGAAGCGATCAGGACGATTCCAAGCGTTGGCTGCGCGAGCGCGAAGAAGTCGCGCGCGAACGGGACGAGCAGCACTGCGACATAGAGGCCCGCGAGCACGAGGCACAGGGTCACGACCGCCGCGCCGCGGAGCGTGCCCGACCCCTCGAGCGCGAGGATGAGGTACCAGCCAACCACCACCATCACGGTGGTCGCGACCGTCCGCGCCTCGATCAACTCGAGGTCGAACACCTCGAGCGCGGCCAGGTAGCTCGACAGGACGCCGAAGCCGACGGCGGCTCCGGCGGGCGCCGCGAACTGGAAGACACCGCGCAGGAAGCCGCGAAGGGTGAACGGCCCCGTGCTCGGCGCCAGCGCGAGGAAGAAGCCGGGGATGCCCACCGCGAGTGACGCCCCCAGGGTCAGATGCCGCGGGAGCAGCGGATACGCCGTCGGCGTGATCCCGATCGAGAGGATCAGGAACGCCGCGAACGCGGCCTTCGCGACGAACAGCTTCGTCACCCGCTGCAGGTTCCGGAGGATCCGCCGGCCCTCGGCGACGAGCGAAGGAACTGCCTCGAAGTCGCTCTCGACGAGCACCAGGTCGGCGACGCTGCGCGCCATCTGCACACCGCTCCCCTGCGCGATCGCGAGCCGGGCGGCCTTCAGGCCCGGCACGTCGTTGACGCCGTCGCCGACCATCGCGACGTAGTGCCCGTCGTCACGGAGCGCCTCGATCACGCGGCGCTTGCCGTCTGGCGAGATGCGGCCGATCACGTTCCGCTCCCGCAGGAGCGCCTGCAGCTCGACCGCGTCTGCGGGAAGCTCCCGGCCGTCGAGCGCGCCCTCGCCAACGGGGATACCGACGTCCGCTGCGATCGCGGCGACGGTCTCGGGACGGTCGCCCGAGAGCACCTTGAGCCTCACACCTTCAGAGCGGAAGAACTCGACCGTCTCCACCGCGTGGGGCCGCAGCCGCTCGGCGAGGACGACCAGCGCGACGGGCTCGAGGCGCGAGGGGAGCACGCGCTCCGTTGGGCCGTCCGCGAGCCGCTCGGTCGTCCGCGCGAACGCCAGGACACGTCTACCCGCCCGGGACTCCTCCTCGGCGCGGGCCACGAGGTCGCCGAGCGGCAGGATCTCCGGCGCGCCCAGGACATAGGACGTCCCGTCGAGACGCAGGGCGCTCCAGCGCCGGCGCGACGAGAACGAGACCTCCTGCTCGGGAGAGCGCGACTCCCCGGGAAGCCCGGCGGCGATCGCGCGCAGCGTCGTGTTCCTCACGCCGGCGCTCGCTGCGAACATCGCCAGCGCCTTGCCCGGGTCCGGGTCGGCGCCGGCCGGAACGACCTCCACCACCCGCAGGTCGGCCTCGGTCAGCGTCCCTGTCTTGTCCAAACAGACAACATCGACCGAGGCGAGCGACTCGAGCGCGTTCAGCTGCTGGGTCAGAGCGCCCCGGCGCGCCATGCGTATCGCCGCGACGGCGAACGTCAGGCTGACGAGCAGAATCAGGCCCTCGGGCACGAGCGTCACGACCGCTGCGACAGCGGTCGTGACCGCGTCGGAGACCGGCTCCTGCCGCTCCCAGAGCGCGTAGCCCAGGAGCGCGCCGAGCGGGATCATCGCGGCCACGAGAAGGTAGAGGAGACGGTTCATCGCCCGCTCGAGCGGCGAGCGCGGATGCCGGAACGTGCGAGCCTCGCCGGTGACGCGTGCGGCGTAGCTCGCGTCTCCCACCGCGGTCACGGTGTAGCGGCCGGTGCCCTCGGCGACGAACGCCCCCGAACGCAGCTCGTCTCCGGGCACACGGGCGACGGGGTCGGACTCACCGGTCAGGATCGACTCGTCGAGGAGGAGGCTTTCGCTCGTCTCGAGGTGGCCGTCCGCGACCAGCTGGTCGCCGGGCTGCAGCACGACGAGGTCCCCGACGACCACGTCCCCGCGGGGCAGGTTGACGGGCTCGCCGTCACGCAGCACGGTCGCGGTGGGGACGACGAGGGCCGACAGGCGGTCGAGCGCACGCTTCGCCCGCACCTCCTGCACGATCCCGATCGACGAGTTCGAGACGAGGACGCCGAGGAAGAGCGCGTCCTGCCAGGACCCGAAGGAGAGCATCAGGACGCCGAACACGGCCAGGATCAGGTTGAAGACCGTGAAGACGTTGGCCCGGACGATGCTCGCGTAGGAGCGGCTCGACCTCGGGGGCGCGAGCGGGCCGCGCTCGGCCAGCCGCCGCGCGGCCTCCTCCGCCGTCAGCCCCGTGGCGGCCGTCGATGCTTCCGGGTGCTCGACGGCGGTCATCGCCGTCAAGGATCTCAGGCGGAGGCGAGGTACTTCGCCGGGTTCCGTGCGAACCGGCCCCGGCAGCCGGGGCAGCAGAACCAGTAGGTCGATCCCTCGTGCTCGGCCGAGGGCGTGTCGGCGCCCACCGCGACCGTCATCCCGCACACCGGGTCGACAGCCTCGACCGGCAGCTCGCCGAGCGGCCCGCGGTCGTGGTGCCACGCGACCAGCTCCGCGAGCACGGCTACCGCGATCTCCGGCTGGGTCAGCGGGCCGAGATCGAGCCCGGCCGGGCTCCGCACCCGTGCGAGCGTCGCCTCGTCGAGCCCTCGGTCTCGCAGGGCGGCGAGCTCGACGCCCGCCCGCCTGGCGCTCGCCACCAGCCCGACGTAGCCGGCAGGCGTGGCGAGGGCGGCGTCGAGCGCCTCGGTGTCGCCCCGGCCCATCGTCGCGACGACGATCGCCTCGGCTCCGGCGCCGAGGTCCGCGGTCACCCTCCAGCCGATCGCGGCGGCCAGCTCACGCAGGGTCACGGCCGCCGGGCTGTCCCCGACGACCGCGAGCAGGGGCTGCGGCAACTGCGGTTCGATCAGCACCTCGACCGTCCCCTCGGATGCGCAGGAGCTCTCCGCCACGACCACGCCCTCCTCTCCCTCGGAGCTGCCGGGCGGGCAGATCCGGAGCAGGCGCGTGGTGCCCTCCGCGAGCGCGTGGAGAGCCTCGCGCACGACCGCCGGCTCGGAGCAGGCGCCCCCGACCCAGCCGACCAGCCGACCGTCCGCCGTCACGATGCCGCGGTCGCCGCGCCGGGCCGAGGCCGGTCGCCTGACGGAGACGACCGTCGCGAGCGCGAACGGCGTGCCCTCCGCGGCGAGCCGTCCCGCCTCGACGAGCACCGTCCCGCGATCCGCTCCCGGGCGCGGGTCGCTCACTCCGCGATGCCCGCCTCGCTCATCGCCTCCCACACCTTGTCCGGCGTGAGCGGCATGTCGATGTTCCGCACCCCCGCATGCCAGAGCGCGTCGATCACCGCGTTCACGTACGCCGCGGGCGACCCCACCGTGGCCGACTCGCCGACGCCCTTCGCGCCGAGAGGGTGGTGCGGCGATGGCGTCGTGAGCTCGCCGAGGTCGAACTCCGGCGTCTCCCAAGCGGTCGGGATCAGGTAGTCCGTGAAGTTCGAGCCGATGCAGTTGCCGTCCTCGTCGAAGTCGATCTTCTGCATCGCGGCCGTCGCGTACCCCTCCGTGAGGCCGCCCATGATCTGCCCCGCGACGATCATCGGGTTGATCCGCACGCCGCAGTCGTCCACCGCGACGACCTTCAGCGGCTTCCACTGGCCCGTCCCGCGGTCGACCTCCACAACGACGAGGTACGTGCCGAACGGAAAGGTCATGTTCGGCGGGTCGTAGTAGGTGACGCCCTCCAGGCCCGGCTCCATGCCGTCGGGGAGATCCGTGTACGCGGCGAAGGCGACGTCCTGGATGGTCTTCGACCGCTCCGGGGAGCCCTTCACGAAGAAGCGGCCGGCGTCGAACTCGATGTCGTCGGCGGAGGCCTCCAGCAGGTGCGCGGCGATCTCCCTCCCCTTGTCGCGCAGCTTGCGCGCGATGACCGTCGTCGCCGCGCCCGCCACCGGCGTGGAGCGGCTCGCGTAGGTGCCGAGACCGTACGGCGTGTTGTCGGTGTCGCCCTCCTGCACCTCGATGTCCTCGGTCGGGATCCCGAGCTCCTGCGCGACGATCTGGCCGAAGGTCGTCTCGTGTCCCTGGCCCTGCGACTTGACGCCGAGCTTGAGGATCGCCTTCCCGGTCGGGTGCACCCTCAGCTCGGCCGAGTCGAACATCCTCAGGCCGGCGATGTCGTACTCCTTGCCGTGCCCCGCCCCGACCACCTCGGTGAACGACGCGATCCCGATGCCGAGCAGCCGCCCCTGGGCCCTGGCCTCCACCTGCTCGCGGCGCAGCTCCTCGTAGCCGAGCTTCTCGAGCGCGATCCGCATCGCCTCGGGGTAGTTGCCGGAGTCGTAGACGAACCCGGTCGCAGAGTGGTACGGGAACTGCTCCGGCTGGATGAAGTTGTCGAGCCGGAACCGCGTGGGGTCGACGCCCAGCTCGTGGGCGGCGTTGTCGACGAGTCGCTCGATCAGGTACGAGGCCTCGGTGACGCGGAACGAGCAGCGGTACGCGACGCCGCCGGGCGCCTTGTTCGTGTACCACCCGTCGGCGACGACGTGCGCCGCCGGGATGTCGTACGAGCCGGTGACGATGTGGAACAGCCCCGCGCGGAACTTCGTCGGCTGCGCGTCCGCGTAGAAGGCGCCCTGGTCGGAGAGAAGCGACGCTCGCAGCCCGGTCATCCTGCCGCCCTTCACCGCCAGCTCGCCGCGCATGTGGTAGTCGCGTGCGAAGCCGGTCGAGATCAGGTTCCCGGTGCGGTCCTCGACCCACTTCACCGGACGGCCGATCAGGAGCGACGCCGCCGTCGCCACGACGTACCCGGGGTAGATCGGCACCTTGTTGCCGAAGCCGCCGCCGAGGTCGGGGCTGATGATCCGTATCGACTGCTCCGGCAGCCCCGCCACGATCGCGAACAGCGTCCGGTGTGCGTGCGGCGCCTGCGACGTGAGGTAGATCGTCGCCTTGCCGGTCGCCGGGTCGACGTCGGCGATGCAGCCGCAGCACTCGAGCGGCGCCGGATGCGAGCGCGGATAGAAGGTGTCCAGGCTGACGACATGATCGGCCTCGGCGAAGGCATGGTCGGTCGCGTCCTTGTCGCCGGCCTCCCAGTGGTAGACGTGGTTGGAGTCCTGCCCCTCCTTCTCGTCGCGGATCAGGGGCGCATCGCTCGACGAGGACTGCTGCGGGCTGGTGACCGCGGACAGTGGCTCGTACTCCACCTCGATCAGCTCGAGTGCGTCCTTCGCGACGTACGCCGACTCGGCGATCACGCACGCGACCTCCTGCCCCTGGTAGCGCACCTTGTCGGTGACGAGCACGGCCTGCGTGTCGCCCGACAGCGTCGGCATCCAGGCGAGGTTGTGCTGCGCCATCAGCTCGCCCGTCACGACGGCGACGACGCCCGGCAGCGCCTCGGCGGCGGAGGTGTCGATCGAGCCCAGGCGCGCGTGGGCGTACGGGCTGCGGAGGATCTCCATGTGGAGCATCCCGGGAAGGGTGATGTCGTCGAAGTACTGGCCCCTGCCGCGGAGGAAGCGCGCGTCCTCCTTGCGCCTGACGGAGTGGCCGACGCCGCGGACCTCGTGCGTTGCCGACATCGCCTACGCCTCCCTCATGGTCGTGGCCGCGCTCTGCACGGCGTGGACGATGTTCTGGTAGCCCGTGCACCGGCAGATCTGCCCGGAGAGCGCCCAGCGGATCTCCTCGTCCGTCGGGCTCGGGTTCGCCTCGAGGAGCGCGACCGAGGTGAGCATCATCCCCGGCGTGCAGAACCCGCACTGCAGGCCGTGCTCCTCGTGGAACGCCTGCTGCACGGGGTGCAGCTGGCCGCCCTGCGCGAGCCCCTCGACGGTGGTGATCTCGTTGCCCGTCGCCTGGACTGCGAGCATCGTGCAGGACTTCACCGGCGTCCCGTCGACGAGCACGGCGCACGCGCCGCAGCTCGTGGTGTCGCAGCCGAGGTGCGTCCCGGTGAGCCCGAGGGTCTGACGGAGGAAGTGCACGAGCAGGAGGCGCGCCTCGACCTCGGCCTCGCGCGCCTGGCCGTTGACCGTGACCTCGACCGGGTGGAGCCCGGGGGTGGTGGTTGATTCGAGCTGGGTCATGTCCGTCACTCCTGGCCGGCCTGCGCGGCCGAGATCGCAGTGCGAAGGCCGCGCTCGCAGAAGACGCGCACGACGTTCCTCTTGTATTCCGCGCTTCCCCGGTGGTCGGATTGCGGGTCCGCCGCCGCGGCGGCGAGCGAGGCCGCTTCCCGGATCGCCGCCTCGCCCGGCTCGCTGCCCCGCAAGGCGTCCTCGGCGGCTGCCGCGCGCAGGTTGGTCGCGCCGACGCCTGTCAGCGCGATCCCTGCCTCGCGGACGTGCCCGTTCTCGAGCGTCACCTGCACCGCGACGGCCGCAGTCGCGTAGTCGCCGACCCTGCGCTCGAGCTTCAGGTAGGTACCGCCCGTCCGTGGCCCCGGGTCGGGCACGCGTACCTCGGTGATCACTTCGTCGGGGGCGAGCGTCGTCATGAACGGGCCGACCGCGAGCTCCTCGACCGGGATCGTCCGCTCACCGCTCGGGCCGCGCGCCACGACGGTCGCACGGGCGGCGATCATCGCCGAGCCCCAGTCGCCCTGCGGATCGGCGTGCGCGAGCGATCCGCAGATCGTGCCGCGGTTGCGGACGAGCGGGTCGGAGACGAGGGGCGCGGTGCTGCCGAGCAGGCCGTATCTGCTCGCGAGCAGCGGCGAGCGCTCCGCATCCGCATGCCGCACGAGAGCCCCGATCCGCAGCTCTCCGGCCTCCTCCTCGATGCCGTCCAGTCCCGGGACGCCGTTGATGTCGACGACGGTGTCGACGGAGGCGATCCGGAGCTTGAGCACCGGGATCAGGCTCTGGCCGCCGGCCATCACCTTCGCCCCCTCGTGCTCGCCGAGAGCCGCAACCACCTCCTCGACCGACGACGGTGCGAGGTAGTCGAAGCGCGGCGGGTACACCGTTCCCTCCTCTCCTGGGGGACGCCAACGAGTGGACGTTCGAGCATACGACACTCGTGCCCGCCCGGATGTCTCCGACCAGTCGGCGCGAGGGCCAGAGCCTCGCGCGCGCTCAGCCCGGCGGCGACGGAAGGCGCGCCGCCCGGCTCACTCGCGCCGGAAGCCGTAGCGG
This sequence comes from Gaiella sp., assembly GCF_035710885.1. Lineage (GTDB taxonomy): Bacteria > Actinomycetota > Thermoleophilia > Gaiellales > Gaiellaceae > Gaiella. Next base: position 93,530 of record NZ_DASTCS010000076.1, read on the forward strand.
TCGAACTCGGGCGCGATCGCGGACGCGGCCTCGGGGGCCGGGACGATCTTCGTGGGGTCGTCGGGCGCGACGACGAGGCCCACGACCTCGTGCCCGCCGTCCTCCCCGTCCACCAGCGCCCAGGCGACCACCCGCGCGCTCTCCGCGTCCTCCTCGTACTCGCCGCGGTACAGCGCGTGCCACCCGGCCACGGCGGGGACGAGGGAGTGGATCGTCGGCGCCATGCGGTGATGATACGAGGCGCGAATCCGCCGGTCCGCGTGTTGTAGGGTCGCCTCGTGAGCGGCATGTCGTGCGCAGGGGGATGAGCGCGCCGCTCGACGCCGACGCCGTCCGCGCGCTCGCCCCGGGCGAGCTGTACTCGCTCGCCGGCCGCGTGGCGATCGTGACGGGGGCGGCGGGCGGGCTAGGCCGGTGGTTCGCCGCGGGACTCGGTGCCGCGGGGGCGCGGGTGCTCGTGACCGACCTCGAGCAGGAGCCCGTCGACGAGCTGGTGACGCTCCTCGCCGGAGCCGGGGTCGAGGCGGCGGGAGTCGAGGTCGACCTCGCCGACGAGGACGCCCCCGAACGGCTCGTCGCGGCGGCGGTCGACGAGCTCGGTGGGGTGCACGTGCTGGTGAACAACGCGGCGGTCAACCGGCGCATGCCGATGCTCGAGATGGACCGCGACAGCTGGGACTGGATCACCCGCATCGACCTGCGCCTGCCGTACTTCCTCTCGCAGGCCGCCGCCCGACGGATGATCGCGCAGGGCGAGGGCGGCTCGATCGTGTCGATCTCCTCCCTGAACGCCCTGTATGCGCTCGAGCAGATCTCCGTCTACGGGCCGGCGAAGGCGGGGCTCAGCCAGCTGACGAAGGTGATGGCGCTCGAGTGGGCCGAGCACGGGATCCGCGCGAACGCGATCGCGCCCGGGTTCATGGACACGCCGCTGGCGGCCCCCGTCTGGGCGGACGACGACATGCGCCGCTGGATCCTGAACCGCGTCCCTGCCGAGCGGCCGGGGCTCCCGCGCGAGCTCGTCGGCGCCTGCCTCCTCCTCGCCTCCGACGCCGGCTCGTTCCTCACCGGGCAGACGCTGCACGTGGACGGCGGCGCGAGCGCGGGCGGGCGCTGGTTCCACCCCGATCGGTAGACCTGTAGGATCGCATTCCACCGGTCTGGCAGCAGAGGAGGTTCCATGAAGATCGCCGTCGTCGGCGCGGGCGCGATGGGCTCGATCCTGGGAGCCCGGTTCGCGCGCGGCGGCCACGACACCGTGCTCGTGGACGTGGTCGCCCCGCTCGTCGAGACGATCAACGCCGACGGCGTCACCGTCGTCCGCGGCGAGGAGGAGACGACGACGCGCGTGCCGGCGACCACCGACCCGGCCTCCGTCGGAGCCGTCGACCTCGTTGTCTTCTTCACGAAGTGCTACCACACAGCGGCCGCGGCCGAGTCCGCCCGGCCGCTCGTCGGTCCCGACACGGTCGTCGCGTCGCTCCAGAACGGATGGGGCAACGGCGACGTGCTGGCAGGCGTCTACCCGGAGGAGCAGATCGTCGTCGGCGTCACCTACAACAGCGGCCTCGTGCAGGCCCCGGCCCGGGTCGTGCACCCGGCCGACCAGCCGACGATCGTGGGCTCCTTCGCGGACGGCCAGGCCGACGACGCCCGGCCCGCCAGGCTGGCGGAGGCGCTCGCCGACGGTGGGCTCGAGGTGAGCGTTGCGGCGCCGGTGCGGCCCGAGATCTGGAAGAAGCTGATCCTCAACGCCGCGACGCTGCCGACCGCCGCGCTGACGGGGATGCACGCGGGCGCGCTCACCGCGCACGCCCCGATGCACGACCTCGTCAGCGACACGGCGCGCGAGGCGGTGGGCGTCGCGCGCGGCCTGGGCTACGACATCGACGCGCAGGAGCGCGTCGACTCGATCCACGCGCTGCTCGAGAAGGCGGGGCCTTCCAAGGCGTCGATGCTGCAGGACTTCGAGGCGGGGCGAAAGACGGAGATCGACGTGATCAACGGCGCCGTGGTGCGCGCGGCCGACGAGCAGGGCATCGAGGTGCCGTTGAACCGCGCGTTCGTGCAACTCGTGAAGGGCTGGGAGTCCCTGCGGGGCCTCGAGTGAGCACGCGGCTGACCTACCACGGCGCGGCCAGCTTCGAGATCGTCGGCCCGACGCACCGCATCCTGATCGACCCGTTCCTCTCGCAGAACCCGCTGGCCCCCTGCGCGCCCGACGAGCTCGAGACACCCGACGTGATCCTCGTCAGCCATGCCGCCTTCGACCACTACGGCGACACTGCGGCGATCGCGAAGCGGACCGGCGCGCCCGTCGTGTGCGACGCGGCTGTACGCGCGATGCTGATCGACGAGGGTGTCTCGCCCGACCAGGTCTCGGCGACGACCTGGGGGATCGTCGTCGAGGCGGCGGGCCTGCCGATCCGGCCCGTGGAGTGCCACCACTGGTCGTCGGGGACGCTGTCGGACGGCCGCCAGGTCGTCGGCAACCCGATCGCGTTCATCGTCGAGACCGAGCCGGGCGTGCGCATCTACCACTACGGCGACACGTGCATCTTCGACATGCGGCTGATCGGGGAGCTGTACCGGCCGACCGTGGGCCTGCTCGGCTGCACCCTCCCGCGCGAGCTCTCGCATCTGATCCCCGGCCCGGCGACGTTCCTGACCGGCGAGATGGACGCCGACGAGGCCGCGCGGACCGCCGAGATGCTCGGCCTCGAGATCGCGGTCGCGTGCCACTACCTGGCAAAGGACGCGGAGGTCGACCGCTTCCTCGAGCTCGTGCCGAAGTACGACACGACCGGCCGGCGCCAGGTGGTCGCGCCCGAGGTCGGCCAGACCCTCGTGGTCGACGGGTCGGACTGGACGCTCGAGGAGGCGGCTGCGTGACGCCTGTCACGCGGGGCGCCGTGCGCCGCGCCCGAGGGGCTTGAGCCCTCGCTTCCGCGTCGGCATCGGCAGCGATCTCACCGAGGCCGACGGCTCCTCGGTGCTTGCCGAGGCGGTGCGCGACCTGCTCGAGCCGGTGCCGGGCCTCGAGCTCACGACCATCGGCGAGCCGCGGGCCGAGCTGACCGCCTCGGACGTGGGCGACTGCGACGCCGCGATCACGCTGTGGCAGCCCGTCACGCCGCGGACGCTCGCGTCCGTCGAGCGGCTGGCGACGATCGCCCGCTGGGGCGTGGGCGTCGACATGATCGACCTCGACGCCTGCACCGAGCGCGACGTGCTGGTGTCCATCACACGCGACGCGGTGCGGCGGCCGGTGGCCGAGGCGATCCTCACGTACGTGCTCGTGCTCGCGAAGCGCGTGCTGGTCGGCGACCGGCTGGTGCGCACCGGGCGATGGGACGAGAAGGATGCGCCCCGCCTCGGGCTGCGCGGGAAGGTGCTCGGGACGATCGGGGTCGGGAACATCGGCGCGGAGCTGGTGGAGCTCGTGCGGCCGCTCGGCTTCGCGCGGATCCTCGCCTTCGACCCGTACGTGGGGGAGGACGAGGCGGCGCGGCTCGGCATCGAGCACGTCGACCTCGTCGAGCTCCTCCGCGAGGCGGACTTCGTGTGCGTCAACTGCCCCCTCACACCGGAGACTCGCCACCTGATCGGCTCCGCCGAGCTCGGCCTCATGAAGCCGACCGCCTACCTCGTCAACACGGCCCGCGGGCCGATCGTCGACGAGGCGGCGCTCGCCCGCGCGCTCGCCGAGGGGAGCATCGCCGGTGCGGCGCTCGACGTGTTCGAGGAGGAGCCCCTGCCCGCGGGCTCGCCGCTCAGCGGTCTCGGGAACGTCGTGCTCTCGCCGCACGCGATCGCGTGGACCGACGAGCTCGTGGCGCTGAACGGCTCCGGCGCGTGCGAGAGCGCTCTCGCCGTGCTGCGCGGCGAGGTGCCGCGCCACGTTGCCAACCCGGGCGTCCTCGACCGGCCCGGGTTCCGGGCGAAGCTCGCGGCGCTCCGAGAGCGCTGGGCGACGACCACAGAGTGAAAGGAAGGCCATGGCAGGCGAACCGAAGAAGCTCACGATCTTCGACGTCCAGGCGACGGTGGCCGCGGGCGAGAAGGTCTTCCAGGTCACGGCGACCGACTTCCCGACGGCGCTGCTCGTCGACCGCGCCGGGATCGACTTCATCCTCATCGGCGACTCGCTCGGCATGACCGCACTCGGCTACCCGAGCACCGTGCCGGTGACGATGGACGAGATGATCCACCACGCGAAGGCGATCAGCCGGGCTGCGAAGCGGTCGATCCTGGTCGGCGACCTTCCGCTCGGCGCCTACCACGCGTCGACTGCGGACGCGGTGACGAGCGCCATGCGGATGGTGAAGGAGGGCGGGGCGGACGTCGTGAAGATGGAGGGCGGCGAGGACGTCGTGCCGATGATCGAGGCGGTGGTGCGGGCCGGGATCCCGGTGATGGGCCACATGGGGCTCACCCCGCAGCTGATCTCGAAGCTCGGCGGCTGGCGGGTGCAGGGGAAGAGCGCGGCGGCGGGAGCGCAGCTCGTCCGCGACGCCGACGCGCTCGAGCGGGCCGGCTGCTTCGCGGTGGTGCTCGAGGCCATCCCCGACCGGGTCGCCACGCTTATCACCGAGCGGCTGCAGATCCCCACGATCGGGATCGGGGCCGGGCCGGGCTGCGACGGCCAGAACCTCGTGCTGCACGACCTCGTCGGCCTGTTCGACCGCTTCCTCCCCCGCTTCGCCAAGCGCTACGTGAACGTCGGCGAGACGATCGACGGTGCGCTCCGCGAGTTTCAACAGGAGGTCCGCGACGGCGTCTTCCCGTCCGCGGAGCACAGCTTCGCGATGGACGACGTGGAGTACGAGGCGCTGCTCGCGGAGATCGGCGATGACGCCTGAGCGCGGGGCGGGTCGTCGTGCTGTGCGCGTCGGAGGGAGCAACGCGCTCGCGCGCGGAGTGAGGATGCGCGCGCTCATCCGACCGGTACGGGGGGACTACCGGCGGGTCGAGGGTTGACGCGGCGCCTCGGCCGAACCGACGTGGAGCTCCCCGAGCTCGGGCTCGGCTGCGCTCCGCTCGGCGACCTCTTCGAGAAGCTGTGCGAGGACGTCGCGGACGCCACCCTCCGCGCGGCGTGGGAGTCGGGGATCCGCTTCTTCGACACGGCGCCGCACTACGGCGCCGGGCTCAGCGAGCACCGTCTCGGGCGCGCTCTGCGTGGCGTGCCTCCCGGCGACGTGATCGTCTCGACGAAGGTCGGGCGGGTGCTGCGGCCCTCGGACGCGCCCGATCCCGCAGGGCGCGGCCCCTTCGTGGGAGGGCTCCCCTTCGAGCAGGAGTTCGACTACGGCTACGACGGCGTCCACCGCGCCCTCGAGGGCTCGCTGCAACGGCTCGGCCGCTCGCGGGTCGAGCTCGTCGCGATCCACGACCTCGACCTCCGCCACCACCCCGACCCGCCGGTGCTGGCCCGTCATCTCGACGACCTCGCGACGGGCGGCGCCAAGGCGCTCGACGCGCTCCGAGCCGCGGGCGCGATCAGGGCCGTCGGCGCCGGTGTCAACGAGCTCGGGATGGTCCCCGTCCTGCTCGATCGCGTGGAGCTCGACTACGTGATCCTGGCCATGCCGTACACGCTGCTCGACCAGGAGGCGTTGGACGAGGAGCTGCCGCTCTGCGGCGACCGGGGCGTCGGCGTGATCGTGGGGGCGGTCTTCGCGTCGGGAATCCTCGCGGCGCCGCCCCTCGCCGGAGCGACGTACGGCTACGACGTCCCCCCGCCGGAGGTCGCCGAGCGCGTCGAGAGGCTGCGGGCGGTGTGCGGGCGTCACGGAGTGCCGCTGGGCACGGCCGCGCTGCGGTTCCCGCTCGGCCACCCGCTCGTCGCTTCGGTGATCCCCGGCGCCGTGCGGCCGGAGCAGGTGCACGAGAACGTCGAGCGGCTCGAGGCGCCGATCCCGGGGAGCCTCTGGGCGGAGCTGAAGGCGGAGGGCCTCGTCCGCCCGGACGCGCCGGACCCGGCTAACGGGTGATCTCGCGGACCGGGCTACGCGGCTGCACCTCGATCCCGAGGCCGGGCTTGCCGTTCAGCCGCACGCGGCCTCCCTCTGCGAGGGGCTCGCCCGCGAAGAGCCAGTGCGGGAGCTCGTTGCCGACCTCGATCGCGTGGGGCGGGAAGTACTCCGCCATCGGGCATGCGGGCTGGCTGGCGACGACGTGGTAGTTGTGCGCCTGGCCGGCGTGAGGGACGACCTCCAGCCCGAACGCCTCCGCGAGCGCGCAGACCTTCACCGCCTGGGTGATCCCCCCCACCCGGTTCGTGTCGAACTGCAGGACGCGCGCCGCGCCGCGCCGCGCGATCTCCGCGAAGCCGGCGAGCGTGAACTCGTGCTCGCCGTGGGCGATCGGGATGGGGCTCTCGCGGGTGAGCGCCGCGTATCCGTCGAGGTCGTCGGGGATCAGGGCCTCCTCGAGCCACCGTAGGTCGTAGGGCTCGAGCAGGCGCACCATGGCGCGGGCGTAGTCGAGGTTCCAGCCCATGTACGCGTCCGCCATGAGGTCGGCGTCGTCGCCGACGACCTCGCGCACCGTGCGCACGAGGTCGACGTTGGCACGCATCCCGCGCCGTCCGTCCGGTGGGCCCCAGAGGAACCGTTGCTTGAAGGCGGTGAAGCCTTCGTCGACGTAGCGCTGCGCCTCCGCGGCGAGGTCGTCGAGCGAGTCCGAGCCGTAGAGGCGGCTCGCGTAGACGCGGATCGTCTCGGCGCGGCGTCCGCCGAGCAGGTCGTGAACGGGCGCGGCGAGCGCCTTGCCGAGTGCGTCCCAGAGCGCGAGGTCGACGGCGCTGATCGCCACCATGCCGAGCCCCTTGCGGCCCCAGGCCATGGTCGCGCGGTACATCAGCTGCCACGTCTCCTGGATCTCCGCCACCGCCCGGCCGCGGATCAGCGGCGCCAGCCGCGTCTCGACGATCGGCGGGACGAGGTCGGCGGCGAGCGCGGCGTCGCCGATGCCGACGATCCCCGTCGACGTCTCGACCTCGACGACGAGCCAGCGGGGGAACGCGAAGCTGCGCTCGTCCCGGGCGGCGTCCCATCCCCGCAGGGGGTTCGCGTAGCGGACGCCCGCGCCCTCGGTCGGCGCCTCGAAGAGCCGGCAGCGGACGTCGGTGACGACGCCCGCGGGATGGTCGGCGTTCATCGCGCCGCTCCCAGGGCGCGCTCCTCGCGCAGCTCTCGCGCGAGGGCGGCGTCTCGCGCGCCGGCATCGTCGGAGACGTTCCCCTCGGTGATCGCCACGGTCGCGAGATCCGGCAGCTCTCGTGCGTTCGAGAGGTCGGGGACGATGCCTCGGCCCGAGCGGTTCCAGGTGTCGATGCCCCCGAGCGCCACCGCTCGGAGCGGACCCACGCGGCGCCAGCGCCGCGCGAGCCCTTCGCGCATCACCACGTCCACGTCCTCGGCGCTCGCCACCCCGTGCTCGACGAGCCACGCGCACTCGCGCACGAGCGCGAACTGCAGCCGGTTCCACACGAACCCGGGCACGTCCCGCCGCACGACGACCGGCAGCTTGCCGAGCGCGATCAGGGTCTTCCGTGCCAGCTCGACCGTCTCCGGGGCGGTTCGCTCCCCGCCGATCACCTCCACGGGCGGCATCAGGAGCGGCGGGTTGAGGTAGTGCGTCCCGACCGTGCGCTCGGGCGAGCCGATCGCCTCGCCGATCGCCGCGATCGAGAGCGACGAGGTGTTCGTCGCGACGTGGGCCTCCGGCGCCTCTGCGAGCGCTGCGCGGAGGACAGCCGTTTTCAGCTCGAGGTCCTCCGGGAGCGACTCGACCAGGAGGTCCGCGCCGCTAGCCGCGTCGCCCGGGTCGGCGGCGGTCGAGACGCGAGCGGCGGCGGCGCGCACCTCGTCCGCGGTGAAGAGCGCGTGCCTGTCGACCAGCGCGAATCCCTCGTCGACGCGCTGCTGCGCGCGCCGGAGATCCCGCGCGTGCAGCCGCACCTCGTGACCCCCGAGCGCGTACTCGCACCCGATCTGGGCTCCCATCAGGCCCGCACCGACGATCGCCACGCGCACGGGTCGTAGTATCGTCGTACAGCTTGGACGAGCGCGTCGCCATCGTCACGGGAGCGGGCTCCGGCATCGGCGAGTCCACGGCCCGGCACCTGGCGGAGCGGGGGCTCGACGTCGGGCTCGTCGGCAGGCGGCGCAACCGTCTCGACGACGTGGCGGCCGCGATCGCCGAGGCCGGCGGGCGCTCGTTCCCCCTCCCGGCCGACCTCGCACGCCCCGAGGCGCCGCAGGAGCTCGTGGAGCGCGTGCTGGCGGAGCGCGGGCGCGTCGACGTGATCGTCAACAACGCGGCGAGCTTCCGGCTCAAGACCGTCGACGAGTTCACGCTCGAGGAGTTCGACGACCACGTCGCGGTCAACGTGCGCGCGCCGTACTTCCTCGTCCGGGCCGCACTCCCGGCGCTGCGCTCGTCACCCGCCGCGGTGGTCGTCAACGTCTCCTCCGCGGCAGCCGGCATGTACCGGCGCGGACAGACCGTGTACGGGCTCACGAAGGCGGCCCTCGAGCACATGACGATGAACATGGCGGCGGAGCTCGCGCCCGACCGCGTCCGCGTCGTCTGCGTGCGGCCGGGCCCGGTCGCGACCGAGATCCACACCGCCGTCTCGGACCCCGAGGCGAGGCTGCGCGAGCTCGAGAAGCTCGTCCCGCTGGGGCGCGTGGGCCAACCCGACGAGATCGCCCGCTGGGTCGGTCATCTCGTCGACCGCGACGCCGACTGGGTAACGGGCACGGTGCTCACGGTCGACGGCGGCCGGATCCTCGGCCCGCCCGGAGCCTGAGCGCGCCGTCAGCCGCCGGGGCGGCGAGCGATCGCGCGCGGAAAGCGGTCGACCCGGAACGGCTCGAAGACCCCGGGCCGCGCTCCGGTGACGATCATCTCGGCCATCGCCTCGCCCGCGGGCGCCGAGACCGTCATGCCGAGCATCGAGTAGCCCGTCGCAAGGTAGGCGTTCCGGTACGGCTGCGCCCAGTCGAGGATCGGCAACCCGTCGACGGTCATCGGGCGGAGACCGGCCCACGGCTCCTCGTAGTCGGGCTTCTCGAGGTCGATGTAGCCCCGGGCGAGGTCGAACAGGTTCGAGATGCGCCGCTCGTCGATCGCGAGGTCGTATCCGGAGAACTCCATCGTGCCCCCGATGCGGACGCGGTCGCCGAGCGGCGTCACCCCCGCGTGGATGTCCGCGAAGAGGATCCCGTGCCTGGGCATCTGCTTCGGGGCGAGCAGGAAGGAGTAGCCCTTGCCGGGCTCCATCGGGATCTTCACCCCGAGCCTGGCGGCGAGCGGTGTCGTCCACGAGCCCGCGGCGAGCACGAACTGGTCACCGCCGACGTCGCCCGCGCCCGTGCGCACCGAGCGGACGACGGTGCCCGTGCCGTCGAACTCGATCACCTCGGCGCCCTCCAGGAACTCGACGCCCATCTCCCGCAGCCGCGTCGCGAGCCCCTCCACGAGCGTGTCCGCCTTCACGTTCCACTGCTCGGCCAGGTGGAAGCCCGCCTTCACGCGGTCGTTGAGGGACGGCTCGAGCTCGTGGATCTCGTCCTCGCCGAGCACGTCGTCCGGGAGGTCGTAGCCGTAGCGCCGCATCCCCTCGAGGCTGCGCAGCACCTTCCGGGCGTCCTCCTCCTTCTCCGTGGCGCAGACCATGCCGAGCTTCCAGAGCTCGAACTCGATGCCGTCGGCGACCATCCCGTCGACGAGCTCGAAGCAGGGCTGGCCGAGGGCGGCCAGGGCGGCCGTGCCGCGGTCGTAGTCACGCTCGTTGCAGTACGTCCAGAAGCGGAGCAGCCACGGTGTGAGCCGGGGCAGGTAGCTCGGCCGGAAGTAGAGGGCCGAGTCGGCCCGCACGAGGGCCCGCAGGCCGTAGACCGTGAGCCCCGGCTCCGGCAGCGGGCCCGCCTGCGCGGGCGCGATCCAGCCGCCGTTGCCCCATGAGGAGGCTGTGCGCGCCCCGACCCGCGCACGGTCGACGACCGTGACGTCGACGTCGCGTCGGCGCAGGTAGTAGGCGCAGCAGAGCCCGGAGATCCCGCCTCCGATGACGACCGCCTTCACGGGATGCCGGCGGTCGCCTCGACCTCGATCAGCATCCCCGGGACCGTGAAGCCGGTGACGATCGTCGTCCGCACGGGCCGCGGGGCCGCGAAGTACTCGGCCCAGACGGTGTTCCACTCGTCGAAGTGAGCCGGGTCGAGGAGGTAGCACTGCACGCGCAGCACGTGCTCGGGCCCCGTGCCCGCCTCGGCGAGGGAATCCATGATCTGGTCCATCACGTTCCGCGCCTGAACGCCGAAGTCCGTGGAGACGACCTCCATCGTGGTCGTGTCGATCGGGGCGCGGCCGGACAGGAAGAGGAGGTCGCCCCACCTGACCGCGCTCGAGATGAGCGGCTCCGAACCGCCGACGGGGAGCTCGCCGACGACGACACGCCCGGTCATTCCACGCACCTCCTGGTCGTTTTGCGAGAATCGATCATACGGCATGCCTGACGACCGGAGCACGTTCCTGATCGGGGTCGAGCGCGGCACCCGCACGCCCGACGGCAGCTTCGTCTTCGCACCGTACGACCTGTCCCCGCTCGAGGTCGACGGCATCCGCTGGGCGTTCCTCGCCGAGGACGCCCGTCCGCTGACGCCGGGTCTCCTCGAGGGGCTCGACGGCCTCTACCACTACTCCGCGCCGGTGACCGAGGGCAGCCTCGACGGGGTCGACCGGCTCGTGCTGCTCGCGCGCCACGGCGTCGGCCTCGACTTCGTCGACCTCCAGGCGTGCACGAGGAGAGGCATCGCCGTCACGATCACCCCGCAGGGCACCACCCGGCCCATGGCCTCCGCTGCCGTCGCGCTCGTGCTCGCGTGCAGCCACCGCCTGCACGAGCGCGACCGGACGCTGCACGAGGGTGACTGGGGCCCCGGGCGCTTCCTCCCGCAGGGCTTCGGCCTCACCGGCCGGGCGCTCGGCGTGATCGGCTACGGACGGATCGGGCGCGAGGTCGTGCGCCTGATGGCGCCGTGGGAGATGGACGTCCTCGTCACGCAGCGGACGCCGGTGGTGGAGGAAGGCGTGCGGCAGGTTCCGCTCGAGACCCTGCTGGCCGAGTCCGACGTGGTCGTCGTCGCCTGCCCGTTGACCGAGGAGACACGCGGCCTGCTCGACGCGCGGCGGCTCGGACTGATGAAGCCGACCGCGTTCCTCGTCAACGTCGCGCGCGGCGCGATCGTCGACCAGCGCGCCCTCGTCGAGGCGCTTCGCGAAGGACGCCTCGCGGGCGCGGGCCTCGACGTCGTCGACCCCGAGCCGCTGCCCGCGGAGGACCCGCTGCTCGAGCTGCCGAACGTCGTCGGGGCGCCGCACTCGCTCGGGTACACCGACCAGCTCGTCCGCGGCTGCGTCGAGTCCGCCTGCGCGGCGCTCCTCTCCGCCGCGGCCGGGCGCGTTCCCGCCGACCTCGCCAACCCGGCCGTCGTCGACAACCCGCTCTTCATCGAGAAGCTCGCCCGATTCGACGCCCGAGGAGGACAGCCATGACCACGACCGCCGAGCGCCTCAGGCTCCTGCACGGCTCCGCCGCCCCGATCGCCGAGATGCGCACCTTGCACGCCGGGCCCGTGACCGCGCTGCTCGACGGCATCGACCTCCGCTACCTGCGCATCGGCGACACCGAGCTCGTGCGCCGCGTCTACGCAGCGGTGCGCGACGTCGACTGGGACACCGTGCCGGCCGCCGTCTCGGGCCTCGAGGTGGAGCAGGCCGACGCGAGCTTCCGCGTCGAGTTCGACGCCCGCCATGCACGTCGGGAGATCGACTTCAGCTGGCACGGGAGGATCACCGGCGACGAGAACGGCCGCGTCGAGGTCGTCTTCGACGGGCGCGCCGAGAAGGTTCTCCCGTACAACCGGATCGGGATCTGCGTCCATCACCCGTGGCGCGAGACGAAGGGCGCCCGCTTTCGCGCCAGGACCCCGGACGGCGAGCTCGACGGGGCCTTCCCCGACGAGATCGGCGCGCAGGCGTTCGTGGACGGCGCCTACCGCGCGCTCTTCCCCGCCTACGACCGGCTCGAGATGGAGCTCCCGGGGGGCGGGCGGCTCCTGCTCGAGCTCGAGGGCGACCTGTGGGAGACGGAGGACCACCGCAACTGGACCGATGCGAACTTCAAGACGTACTCGACGCCGATCGCCCTGGGCCGGCCCGCACCGCTCGAGGCCGGCCAGCAGCGGCGTCAGCGCCTCGTGATCACCCCCGTCGACGTCCCCGCGGGCGCGGGCAGCGAAGGCCCCGTCCGGCTGTCGGTCGGCGAGCCGACCGGCACCCGCGTCCCCGCGATCGGCCTCGGCCAGGACCGGGATCACCACCGGCCCGACGCCGGTGAGCGGGAGCTCCTGGGCGCGCTGGCGCCGGCACACGTGCGTGCGGAGGTGCATCTCGACCGCGGCGACTGGGGAGACGCGCTCGCGGCCGCACAGGAGACCGCTGCGGCGACCGGATCCAGGCTCGAGGTCTCGCTGCACGCGCTCGAAACGCACTCGGCCGAGCTCCAGGCTCTGACGGGCGCGCTCGACGGCGGGCCGCCGGTGGCGCGGGTGCTCGTGATCAACGCAGACTCGCGCACGGCGACGCCCGCAGAGACCACGCGCCCTGCCCTGATGGACACGGTCAGAGCCGCGCTCGGCGAGGCGCTTCCGGACGCCGCGTTCGTCGGCGGCACGGAGATCTACTTCACCGAGATCAACCGCACGCGGCCCCGGCACGGGACGTGGGACGGGATCTGCTACTCGCTGACGCCGCAGATCCATGCCTTCACCGACGTCGACATCGTCGAGAACCTCGACGCGCAGGCGGAGACCGTGCGAAGCGCGCGTGCCATCGCAGGCGACAAGGCGGTCGTCGTCTCGCCGATCACCATGCGCCGCCGCCTCAACTTCCACGCGGCGGGCGCCCCGCCGCCGGACGTCCCCGGCGAGCTTCCCGACTCCGTCGACGTCCGTCAGTCCTCGCTCCTCGGCGCGGCATGGACGGCGGGGAGCATCAAGTACGTCGCCGAGGCGGGGGCGTCGTCGGTGACCTACTACGAGACCACCGGTTGGCGCGGCGTGCTCGAGCGCGCTGTCGGCACCGAGCTGCCCGACGCGTTCCGATCGGCCCCGGGCGAGGTGTTCCCGCTCTACCACCCCCTCGCCGACGCAACCGAGTGGGAGGGCGCCGAGGTGCTGGCGTGCGAGTCGAGCGACGTGCTCGCGGCCGTGGGCCTCGCGGTCCGGCCGGAGGACGGCGGCACGCGCCTGCTCGTCGCCAACCTGCAGCCCCGCGAGCAGGAGGTCGTCGTCGCCCCCACCGAGGGGAGGCTGGCGCTACGAAGGCTGAACGAGTCGACCGCGGCAGAGGCCTCGTCCGACCCGGCGGCGTTCAGGCGCCCCGCCGAGAGCGTCGAGGCGGCAGGGGAGCTCGAGCTCACGCTCGCCCCGTACGAGGTCGTCCGGGTCGACCCGGCGTAGCTCCCGTCGCCGTCTTCCACCTCAGTCGGCCACTGTGACCCCGGCGAACGGCCACGGCGCACGGCTGCGATGCCAGTCCGTCACCGCCTGCACGGCGGCCCCCGCCCGCAGGACGAGCCCGTCGCGCCCGCGCGCCGCGGCGAGCTGGGCGCCGACGGGCGCCCCACCCGCGCTCGTCCCGCACGGGAGCGACAGCGCCGGGACGTGCGCGAACGCGAAGACGAAGGTGTAGGGGACGACGGCGTTGGTCGTCTCCACCGTGTCCGCGCCGGCGGCGAAAGGCGCCTCGACCGGGATCGTCGGCGTCAGGAGCAGGTCGACCGCGCAGAAGACGTCGTCGAGATGGTCTGTCCAGCGCACCTGGGCGTCGCGTAGTCGCTCGAGGTCTGCGCTCCTCAGGTCGGCCGCCAGCGCGAGGCGCCGCCTGGTGCCTCCCTCGAGCGCCTCCGGACGGCTCGCAAGCGCCTCTCCGTAGAGGGTCAGCGCCTCGCCCCGGATCAGACGGGAGCAGGCGTCGACCGCGTCCTCCCAGCCCGGGAGCTCGACCTCGGAGAGCGACGCGCCGAGCTCCTCGAGCACCACGGCGAGCGACCGGACGCACGACGCCACCCCCGGGTCGGCCGCCGCGAGAAACGCCTCGACGACGCCGACGCGCACGCCGCTCAGCTCGGCGGTGCCGTCGAGCGCGAGCGGACGGTCGCTCGACGCCGGCTCCTCGGGATCGAATCCGGCAACGACGGCCAGCAACGAGCGTACGTCCGTGACCGCGCGCGCCAGCGGTCCCACCGTGTCGAGCGAGGCCGCCATCGGCTGCACGCCCCGGTTCGAGACGGCGCCGTAGGTCGGCCGAATTCCGGACACCCCGCAGAGCGACGCCGGCAGCCGGACGGAGCCGCCCGTGTCCGTCCCGATCGCGCCGACGCAGAGGTCCGCGGCGACCGCCGCGCCCGACCCGCCGCTCGAGCCGCCGGGGATCCGGTCCGGCGCAGCGGGGTTGACGACCGGGCCGAACGCCTCGTTCGCGGACGTCGCGCCGAACGCGAGCTCGTGCATGTTCGCCTTGCCGAGGATCACTGCGCCGGCGGCGCGCAGGCGGCGGGTGACCCCGGCGTCCTCCGTCGCCACCCGGTCGGCGAACAGCCGGGAGCCGACCGTCGTGGGTACGCCGGCGACGTCGATGTTGTCCTTGAGCACGATCGGCATGCCGTCGAGGGGTAGCGGGTCTCCACGGCTGCGCCGGTCGTCCGCCTCCCGAGCCTGCGCGAGCGCGAGCTCCGGAGTGATCGTGATCATCGCGTGCATGGAGTGCGCTTCCTCGAGCCGGCCCAGGCACGCCGCGGCGAGCTCGACTGCCGGCACGCCCGGCCGCAGCTCGGGGTCGTCGACGAGCGCCCGGATCTCGTCGTCGGTCATGCGGCCGCTGAGACGGCGTCGAGCGCGCGCAGGACGGCGTCCCCGGCCTCCACCGTGCCCGCCGTGCCGCCGAGGTCGCCCGTCAGCCCCGAGCCGTCACGCAGCGCGGCTCCGACCGCGTCCTCGATCCAGACCGACGCGCGAAGGGCAGCATGGTCCTCCCGTCGCCGCCCGAGCCAGTCGAGCATCATCCCGGCCGAGAGGATCGTGGCGAGCGGGTTCGCGATCCCCTTCCCGGCGATGTCGGGGGCGGAGCCGTGGGCGGCCTGGAAGAGCCCGTGTGCGTCGCCGACGTCCGCGGAGGGCGCGAGGCCGAGCCCTCCGACGGTGCCCGCACCGAGGTCGGAGAGGATGTCGCCGAACATGTTCTCGGCGACGAGGACGTCGAACGTCGCGGGGCGCTGCACCAGATACAGGGCGGCCGCGTCGACGTAGACGGCCTCGAAGGCGACCTCCGGGTGCCGCGCGGCGACCTCGGACGCGACCTCGCGGAAGAAGGCGTACGAAGCGAGCACGTTGGCCTTGTCGACGCACGTGACCAGCGGCGGCCGCCCCCGTCCGTCCTCCGCGCGGGCCTCGGCGAGCCCGAAGGCCGTCTCCGCGATCCGGCGCGTGCCGGCCCGCGTGACGATGCTCGTGTCGGCGGCGACCTCGCCCTCCACGCGGCTGCCTCCGTGCCTGCCGGCGTAGAGCCCTTCGACGTTCTCGCGCACGATCACGTAGTCGATCCCGACGCCCGCGTCACGCAGCGGCGTGGGGGCGCCCGGGTAGAGGCGCACCGGCCGGATCCCCGCATAGAGGTCGAGTCCGAAGCGAAGCCGGAAGATGACGTCGGTGCCGGCCTCCCTGCCGTCCGGGTGGCGCGCATCCGGGAGACCCGCCGCGCCCATCAGGATCGCGTCCGCCGCGTCGCAGGAGGCGTAGACGTCGTCCGCGATCGCCTCGCCGCTGCGCCGCCATGCGCCCGCGCCGACGGTGAACGCCTCGAGGCGGAGGTCGACCTCGCCGCCCGAGAGCTCTGCCACGCGCTCGAGCACCCGTACGGCCTCTCCGACGACCTCAGGGCCGATCCCGTCGCCCGGGAGAACGGCGATGTCGAACGTCATCCGGTCGCTTCGACGAAGGCCCGATAGTCCTCGACGTACTGGGCGATGCCGTCGCGGATCGAGGCGTACTGCGGCTCCCAGCCGAGCTGCGCCCGCGCGTTCTCGATCGAGAGCTCCGCCCGCAGCGCGACGACCGGCTTCTCCGCCTCGGAGAGCTCCTCGCCGATCTCGACGTCGGCGCCGGGGACGAGCTCGCGCACGATCTGCGCCACCTCCGTCGTGGTCACCATCTCCCCGCCCGTGGAGCCGTAGAAGATCCGGTCCGCGTCCCCGGGGGCGTCGAGCATCGCGACCACGAGGCCCGCGATGTCCCGGGCGTGGGTGTACGCGCGCGGGTGGGCGCCGCCGAACTCGAAGTGCGCCGGCTCGCCGCGCACCGCGTTCTCCACCATCGCCTTGATCGGCCCCACGAACTGGTTCATGCCGAGCCCGTACACCGCCGAGGGCCGGATCGTGCGGAAGTCGAGCCCGAGCGCCTGGTTGTACGCGAAGAGCATCGCCTCGGCGGCGACCTTCGTCGATCCGTAGAAGTCGGTTCCCGGCCCGGCGTCTGCGAGCAGGATCGGGTGGTTGGCGTCGATCGGCTCGTACATGACCCGGGGGAGCACGCCGATCGACGAGAAGTTGACGATGCGGGGGACACCGAAGGCGATCATCGCCTCGACGAGGTTGATCACGCCTCCGACGTTGACCTGGAACGCGGTCGTCCGGTTCGTGGCCAGGTACGCGGGGTCGAGGATCATCCCCGCGTGCACCACCTCGTCCGGACGGTGGACGCGGAACACGTCGAGCACCCGCGCCTGGTCGCCGATCGAGGCGAGCTCGAAGGGCACGTCGGCGGCGGTGTCCCCGATCGTGAAGCGCGCCTCCGGGATGAAGTCGCGCACGTCGAGCACCACGACTTTCCGTCCCGTGTCGAGCAGCGCGCGCACGAGGTTTCCGCCGATGAAGCCGGCGCCGCCCGTGACGAGCGTGGTCCGCTCGCCGACCGGCTTGCGCTCCGCGCCGCGGGCGCCGATGTCGATCTCCGGCCTGCCCATGCCCTGCTGGTAGCGGTTCTCGCTCATCCGGCCCTCCTCGTCTGGATCAGCCCTGGACGGCCCCGAGGGTGAGCCCGCGCACGAGGTGCCGCTGCAGGAGGATCCCGAGCAGCAGGGCCGGGATCAGCGACACCATCGTCAGCGCGCTCGCCTCGCCGTAGAGGTTGCCCTGGAAGGACGTCGCCATCCCCGCGAGGGCGACCGGGAGCGTCACCGCGTTGTCGCGTCCGAGCACGACCGCGAACAGGAACTCCGTCCAGGAGAAGATGAAGGCGAAGGCGGCCGCGGAGACGACGCCGGGCGCCGCGAGCGGCCAGGCGATCTTGCGCAGCGCCTGGATGCGCGTGCACCCGTCGACGAGCGCTGCCTCCTCCAGCGAGGGGGGCATCTGCCGGAAGTACGTGTACATCATCCAGACGGTGAAGGGCAGCGCGAAGACCGTGTAGAGGAGGACGAGTCCGGTGCGCGTGTCGATCAGCGCGTACCCGAGCCACTCCTCCGAGTAGCGGCTGTAGAGGAGGAAGATCGGGATGATGATCGCGATCGGCGGCAGCATGCGGCCGGACAGGAACCAGAAGGCGAGGTGCTTCCCGCCGGTCCGGAAGCGGGCCATCGAGTACGCGGCCGCCGTCCCGATCAGAACGGCGAGCACGGTGGTGACGCTCGCGATGATCAGCGAGTTCTTGAGCCCCTTCCAGCCGTTGAACTTGTTGAGCGCCTCGGCGTAGTGCAGGTCGGTCGGCTCGTCCGGCCACCACACCGGCGGCGACGCGAGCAGGTCGCCCTGGGGCTTGATCGACGCGACGGCCACCCAGTAGAGCGGCACGAGCAGGAAGACGAGCCAGACCCCGATGACCAGGAAGCGGAGCCACCCGACCCGCAGCCTCCAGCCGAGGATGACCTTCGCCGAGTCGTCCGACCGCCTGGTCGATGCTTGCGAGCTCACGCCGTCACCGGCTTGAGCAGGCGCCTGACGAGCCAGAACGCAATGAACGTCAGCATCAGCATGAACATCCACGAGCCGGCGGTGCCCTGGCTGAGGTGGAACAGCTGGAACCCCTGTTGATACAGGTAGTACGTCGTCGTGTACGTGTCCGTCCCCGGCCCGCCCCGCGTCAGCGTGAAGATGATGTCGAACAGCTTGGCGGCGTCGATGAAGCGGAAGGTGACCGCCACGAGGATGATCGGCGCCAGCAGGGGCAGCGTCACGAAGAAGAAGGCCTGCCGCGGCCTGGCACCGTCGAGGTCGGCGGCCTCGTACATCTCGTCCGGGATCGAGGCGAGGCCTGCGAGGAGGATCACGAACATGAACGGCGTCCACTGCCACGCGTCCGCGACGAGGATCGAGACGTAGGTCCATGGCGAGTCGAAGGTGAAGTCGATCGAGGTCTGGCCCGGGACGAGCCAGCTGACGATCTGGTTGGCGGGTCCCTGCGGCCTGCGCAGGAAGAGGTCGAAGAACATCCCGACGATGACCGGGCTCACGAACAACGGGATCACGAACAGCACCATCAGCACACGCCGTCCGCGGAACGGCCGCAGCATCGCGAGGGCCAGGATCAGGCCGAGGGCGAGCTCGATCAGGGTCGCACCGGCTGCGAGAGCCCCCGTGATGTAGAGGGAGCGGCGCCAGACCGGATCCTCCCAGTTGATCCGGAAGTTGTCGAGGCCGACCCACGGATGCTCCTCGCCGAGCGAGAAGTCGTACTGGACGAAGCTCGTCCAGATCGAGAACACGAGCGGGAAGACGGTCAGCGCGAGGATCACGAAGATCGCGGGCGCGACGAGGATCCACTTGATGTTCCGGTCCACCCAGGAGGAGGCGGCCCGTGGCCGCCTCCTCGTGGTCTGTGCGGCAGTCGTCGACGCCACCGAGACGGCTTGCGTCAGATCTTGACTGCCTGGCCCTTCCGCGCAGGCGTGTTGTTCTTGGTCGAGCCGAGGTAGTTGTTGAGGAAGTTCTGGTACCCGGCGCGCTGCTTGTCGACGCCGAGCCTTTCCGTGATCGTGTCCCACTCCTTCGCGACGTCGTTGAGGGTCTGCTGCACGTTCCCGCCCGCGTAGATCTTGGACATGCCGCGGTCGAGCGCGTTGGCGTAGTCCTGGGAGCCGGTGTAGATCGGGTCGAGCACGGAGAAGTTCGCGCCCTCGGCCAGCTTCGCCAGGTACTGGCTGGCCGCGGGCCAACGGCGCGCGAACTGCTTGGAGCGGTAGTGGGAGATCCGGTACGGGTCACGCAACGTGTAGGGCAGCTGCACCCGCTGCAGCGACACCGACGGGCTCGTCGCCCACTGGTTGAAGAGGTACGCCAGCTCCTGCTGCTTCGACGTCGCCATGACGCCCTTGATGAACGAGCCGGCGTGCTCGCCGTTCTGGCCGGGCACGACCGCGTAGCCGACCTTGCCCGCGATCTTCGACCTCGGGATGAACGCGAACGCCTTGTCGCGCTGCGCGTAGTTCTCCGACATCCGCCCCGTCGGCGGCCAGGAGAAGATCATCGCCGTCTTGCCCTCGAGCCACTGCACCCACGCCGAGACGACGTCCAGCTTCTCCACGCCCGGGGGCGACGCCTTGTTCTGCGCGAGGATCTGGTTCATCGTCCGCACGCCGATCGCGTTGTTGATCAGCGCCTTCATCGTCCGCGGGTTGAAGAACTCACCGCCGTTCGAGCGGAACTGCTGGTAGAAGTAGAACTGGTTGCCCGGATTGCCGACGGTGCGGCCGAGGCCGGTGCCGTAGACGCGCGGTGCCATCTGGTCGGTGATGAACTGCGCGACCAGGCTGAACTCGTCCCAGCCGCGCGGCACGCGCAACGCCCTGCCGTACTTCGCGCGGTACGCGTTCTTCAGCTTCGCATTGTTGAAGACGTCCTTGCGGTAGTAGAGGATCCAGACGTCGCCGTCGTCGAAGAACCCGTACTGCTTGCCCTTGTACTTCATCATCGGGCGGAAGAGCGGGTGGTAGTCGTTCATCGTCGCCTGCGCCCTGTGCTTCCTGATGAAGCTGTCGATCGGCGCGAGCACCTGGCGCTCCGCGAAGTCCGGGACCCACACCGGCGAGCCGTCGACCGAGTCGATCGCGCCTGACCTGGCGATGTGCTCGGCGATCACCGTCGAGTAGATCTCGGCGAACGGCTTCTCGATCACCCTCAGCTTGACGCCGGTCAGCCTCTCCCACAGCGGGCCGGTGAAGTTCTTGTCGTCGAGTGCCTGCAGGCCGGACTCGTTCGTCTTGGTGAGCGTGGCCCCGGAGAACTGCTTGGCCGCGTCCACCGCGCGCTTGGCGATCGGGTCTGCGATCGCGGCGTCGCTGCTCGTCGACGCCTGGATCGCGGCTTCGGCCTGCTCCTCCGCCATGAAGAACGGCCCGGCGGCAGCGGCTGCGGCGAGGAGCTTCGCGCTGTCGAAGAGGAAGTCCTTGCGGCCCACGCGGTGGTCGAAGACGGATGCACCCTCGTCGTCGAGCCCGTCGATGTGCTCAGTCACTGTGCCCTCCGATCCTTCCGATGGCCTGCTGTATGACCAATTTGTCGATCATGGCGCCTCGCTGCTGCCTCGTCAAGTCGCCCGCCGGCGCTCCCGAACGGCGCCGTCGGGAAGCCCGACCTCGTCGATTGGGACGTGACCCGGGCCCGTTCGGTTGGGGGTCAGGCGGCGAGCCGGGCCCCCGATTCGAGGTCGAAGAACCGGAGCGCGCCGGCCGCGACGGCGATCTCCGCGGTCTCTCCGTCCTTCGAGGGCGAGTCGACACCGAAACGGCCGACGAAATGCGTGCGCCGCTCCTGCCGGCGGTGGTCGAGCTCGCTCAACGCGCTCTCGTCGACGTCCTCGGCGATCTCGAGCACCGCGTCGGTGACGACGGGGGCCGCCTGCACCTCGAAGTGCACGACCACCTCGGAGCCGAGCAGCTCGCGCAGCTTGACGAGTCCCTTGAGGCGCCGGTTCGCCGGAGCGCCGGAGACGAGCGCCGCGTCCTGGAGGTGCTCCGGACGAACGCCGACGATCAGCCCCTTGCCGTCCATCCCGGAGAGCGCGGGGGCGAGCGAGCGCTCGTGCTCGTCGACCTCGAGCCGCTGCCCGTCGCCGAACGACACCCAGATCCCGTCGGCCTCCTCCGACACCCGGCCGAGGAAGAAGTTCATCGCCGGGCTGCCGATGAACCCGGCCACGAAGAGGTTCGCCGGGCGGTTGTAGAGCTCCTGGGGCGCCGCGACCTGCTGCAGCTCGCCCCTGCGCATCACCGCGACGCGCTCGCCGAGCGTCATCGCCTCGACCTGGTCGTGGGTGACGTAGATCGTCGTCACGCCGAGCTCCTTGTGGAGCAGCCCGATCTCGGCGCGCATCTGCGTCCGCAGCTTCGCATCGAGGTTCGAGAGGGGCTCGTCCATCAGGTACGCGTACGGCTCGCGGATCATCGCCCGGCCCATCGCCACCCGCTGGCGCTGCCCGCCCGAGAGCTGGCCGGGCTTGCGCGGGAGCTGCTCTTCGAGCTCGAGCACCCTGGCGATCCGCCGCACGCGGTCGTCGATGTCCCTCCGGCTCAGCTTGCGCAGCTTGAGCGGGAACGAGAGGTTCTCGTACACCGTCTTGTGGGGGTAGAGCGCGTAGTTCTGGAAGACCATGGCCACGTCGCGGTCCCGCGGCGGGAGGCCGTTGACGACCCTGTCGCCGATCCGGATCTCGCCCTCCGTGATCACCTCGAGCCCCGCCACCATGCGAAGCGCGGTCGTCTTGCCGCACCCGGAGGGGCCCACGAGCACGATCAGCTCCCCGTCGGGGATCTCGAGGGAGAGGTCCTGCACCGCGACCGTGTCGTCGCCGTAGACCTTGCGGACCTGATCGAAGCTGACCCGGGCCACGGACCCGAACCTATACGACGGCGTACCAGTCGTCCAGGTCGAGCGGCATGCCGTATGATCGGAACATGAGCGGGGCCGGCACTGCACCGTCTGCGGACGATCCAGCGCTGTTCGCGGCGGTCGCGCGGGAGCCTCGGCTCTCCGACAAGGTCGCCGAGATGATGCTCGAGACGATCCTCTCGAACAGGCTCAACGTCGGCGACCGCCTCCCCTCCGAGCGCGAGCTCGGCGAGCAGTTCGGCGTCTCGCGGACCGTCGTGCGCGAGGCGGTGCGGGCACTCGTCGCGAAGGGCGTGATCGAGGTGCGCTCCGGCAGCGGGCTCCGTGTCGCTGCGGTGGACGCCGATTCGGTGCGCGAGTCCATGTCCCTGTTCCTGCGTGGGGGCGACATCGACTTCGAGAAGGTGCACGAGGTGCGCTCGCTGCTCGAGGTGCACCTCGCCGGCCTGGCGGCCGAGCGTGCCACGCCCGAGGACGTGGCGCGCCTGGCCGAGATCCACGCGCAGATGGTCGAGGAGTCCGGCGACGTCGAGTCGGCGGCGCGCGACGACCTCGAGTTCCACCGCAGGATCGCGCTCGCGACCCACAACGTGCTCTTCCTGGTGCTGATGGACTCGATCGGCTCGGCCCTGATCGACATCCGCCGGCTCAACCTGGGCTCCGGCTCGACGCCGATGACGCTCTCCCAGCACCAGGCGATCCTGGACGCCGTCGGCGCGGGCGACCCGGCGACCGCGCGTGTGGCGATGGCCGCCCACCTGGAGGGGGTCGCCGCCTGGTGGCGCGAGAACCTGGCTCCGGAAGAAGGCGCCGGCGCCGAGTGAGCGTGCTTCGCCGCCTGGACCACGTGGCGGTGCTGGTGCACAGCACGGACGACGCTCTGCGCTTCTACCGTGACCACCTCGGTCTCGCCGTCCACTCGAGCGAGGAGATCCCGTCTCCGCACGTCCGGCTGACGTACCTCGACGCGGGCAACGCGTTCGTCCAGCTCGTCGAGCCGCTCGAGGAAGGCTCCGACCTCGCGAAGTGGCTCCAGGAGCACGGCGAGGGCCTGCACCACATCTGCTTCGGCGTCGACGACGTCGCCGACGCCGTCGCGGCGCTGAGCGACGACGGGAGCGCGGGGATGCTCGGGACCGGACGCGGCCGCGTGTCGGGGTTCGTGGCGACGAGCGGCGGGAACGGCGTCCGCATCGAGTGCACGGAGTTCGACCGGGCGCTCGACGTCGAGGGCGCACCCGGCTGGCTCGCCCGCTGAGCGGCCGCTGCCGGGTCAGTCCTCGCGTGACGCCTCGACGAGCCGGTCGAGCGGCGTCCAGAACGTCTCGCGCACGATGGGGTCGTGGATTGCCGTCGGCGCCTCGTGGTCGGCGAAGAGGTCGCCGGTCGTGCGGATGACGCGGATGCGCTTCGACGACGGTGGAAGGCGTACCAGCCCCCTCAGGATCTCGCGCGCCCCGTCCTGGCCGACGACCTCGTCGTGGTCGCCGACCAGCAGCAGCACGCTCGTCTCCTCGATCGTCGACAGGTCGAGCTCGATGTCGACGAGCACCGGGTCGACCGGGAAGATCGAGTAGACGCTTCGTGGCGGCGGGACGCCCCACTCCTCCGCGCGGGCGGCGTAGATCACGGCCAGCGCCGCGCCGAGCGAGAATCCCGCTGCGACGACGGGCTCACCCTCGTATTCGATCGCGTCGAATCCGGTGCGGAGGCCCTCCGCGAGATCGAAGGGGGTCAGGACGAACGGGTCGTCGAGCCCGGGCTGGTAGCGGGGGAAGAGCACGATGCTCCCCTTCTCGAGCAGGTGGTCCATCCAGCGCAGGTGCCATGCGAAGGGCAGGTAGGCCCCATAGCCGTGCAAGTAGACGACGACGCTCTTCGCCTCCCCGGCCGTCGGACGGAGCACCCATACCTGCTCGGCGCCCGTCCCGTACGGCGTGGCTGTGCCGCGCTCCGTCTCGATCACCGGGCCGCTCGCCGGCGGTGGCGCCGGTACGTCGTCCTCGCCGTGATCACATCCCGTCCCGAGGAGCGCGACGGCGATGGCACCGACGGCGAGGCCGACGAGGAGAGGGCCGGCCGCGATCAGCCTCCCGCGTCGGGCGGCAGCCCGAGCACCTGGCCGCCGTCGACGTGGATCACGTTGCCGGTGGTCCACGCGGTGTCGGGGTCGACGAGCGTCCAGACCCAGACGGCGATCTCCTCCGAGACCGCCATCCGGCCGAGTGGGATGCGCCGCGAGAGGTCGGCGTAGGCCGCTGCGAGGTCGTCGGCCCACACCTCGTGGATGGGCGTCTCCACCGGCCCGGGTGCGATGGCGTTGACCCGGATCCGCCGGTCGGCGAGCTCGTAGGCCGAGGCGCGCGTGAGGTACTCCACCGCCGCCTTCGTCATCCCGTAGAGGCCGTTGCCCGGCTTGACGATGCTGCCGACGGACGACGAGACGTTGACGATCGCCCCGTCGGGAGAGGCTGCGAGCGGCGGCACCGCCTCCTGCGTGAGCAACAGAGGGGCGCGCGTGTTGACCGCCAGGTGGCGGTCGATCTGCTCCAGAGTGAACGCGTCCAGCGGCCCGACGGCGATCGTCGCGGCGTTGTTGACCAACACGTCGAGGCGGCCGAGCGCCTGCACGGTCTCCTCGACGAGCCGCTTCGGAACGGCAGAGTCGCCGAGGTCACCGGCGAGGACGAGCGCCCTCGTGCCGGCCGCCTCCACCGCGCGCGCCGTCTCGTCCAGGAGCTCACGCCTTCGTCCGGCGAGCGCGACGTGCATCCCGCGCTCGGCGAGCAGGCGCGCGGTCGCGGCCCCGATGCCCGTCCCGGCCCCGGTGACGAGCGCGACGTGCCCTTCCCGGCCGCTCATCCCACGTCGGTCACGCGCGGGTCCGCGCGGTGCCCAGCACGACGGGGTTCGTGAGCTCGCCGATCCCGCTCGCCGACACGGTGACCGTGTCGCCGGGCTGGAGGAACCGCGGCGGGTCCATGAACGTCCCGCAGCCGGCGGGCGTGCCGGTGGAGAGAATGTCGCCGGGCTCGAGCGTGATCACGGAGGAGAGCCACTCGATCGCGGCGGGCGGCGGGCCCAGCTGCTCGCCGGCCAGCGTGTCCTGGCGCAGCTCTCCGTTGACATGGGACTGGATCCGGATCGCCTCCCAGTGCGGCAGCTCGTCGCGGGTGACGATGCACGGGCCCATCGGGCAGAAGGTGTCGAAGTTCTTGCCGAGGTCGACCTGTCCGTTGTGGAACTGCACGGAGCGGGAGCCCACGTCGTTGATGACGGTGTAGCCGAACACGTGGTCGAGCGCGTCCTCGGCGGTGACGTTCTTCGCCCGCGTACCGAGGATCACGCCGAGCTCGACCTCGTAGTCGACCGCAAAGCCGTGCTCGCGCAGCGGCCCCGCCGTATCGCCCGGGACGCGGCGGATCACGTCGTCGTTGGGGGGAATCACGATCTCCGCGCCCGGCCCGACGATCGAGCTCGCGAGCTTGATGAAGCCGACGATCACCTTCTCGTCGGGGAACACGAAGCCCGGCTCCTCGTCACCATGGCTCGCGTAGTTGACGCCGGAGCCGAAGATCTTCCCCGGGCTCGTGAGCGGGGCGAGGAGGCGGTCGACCGCCACGGGCTCGGCGCTCTGGACGGCCGTGGCTGCGGCCTCGAGGCCGCGCTCGCCGTCGCGGATCAGCGCCAGCGTGTCGGGGTAGCCGGTCGGGTGAACCTGCCCGCCGGCCTCGACGCCGCAGCCGAGGACGCCCCGGCTCTCGTACTGCACGATGCGCATGCCTCTCCTTCCGTCCGTGCGTGGGGAGGGAGCCTAACCTGTATGACAGTAGGATGGCGCGGTGCCGAGCGCCGCGCGCGAGCCGCTCGTCGTCCTCGACGACGACCCCACCGGCGTGCAGACGCTGGCCGGGATCCGCGTGCTGCTCGCGTGGGATCCGGAACGTGTCCGGGCGGCGCTCGCGGGCCGACCGTCCGTCCACCTGATCACGAACACGCGCGCCCTGCCCGCGGAGCGCGTCCGCCCGTTCGTCGCCGACGCCGCCCGTGCCGCGCTGGAGGGAGCACCCGACGCCACAGTCGTGCTGCGGGGCGACAGCACCCTGCGCGGTCACCTGCTGGAGGAGTACCTCGGCGTCCGCGACGTCGTAGCGCCCTCCGGTCGGCCCGTGCTCCTGCTCGTGCCCGCGCTCCCCTCGGCCGGGCGGGTGACGATCGGCGGCGTCCACCTCTTCGACCGGGACGGGCGGCGCACGCCGCTGCACCAGACCGAGTACGCGCGCGACGGCGTGTTCGCGTACTCGAGCGCGCGGCTGCTCGAGTGGGCGGAGGAGCGGTCGGATGGGCTCTTCCGGGCAGTCGCCGGGCGGGAGCTGCACCTCGACGTGCTGCGCTCGCGTGGCCCTGCCGCGGTGACGGACGCGCTGCTCGCTCTCTCCGCCTCTGGCGCCCCGGCGGTGCTCGCGCCCGACGCCGAGACGCCGGACGACCTCGAGATCGTCGCCGAGGGGTACCGAGCCGCGACCGCCGACCGAGCCCTGGTGATCGTGCGCTGCGCCCCGACCTTCGTCGGGGTGCTCGCCGGATCCACCGCGCCGGGGCTCGTCCCGCCGCCTTCGGCCCGGGACGGCGTCCTCGTCGTCTGTGGCTCGTACGTGCCGCAGTCGACCCGGCAGCTCTCGCAGCTGCTCGCCGCCCGGCCGGGATCGCTCGTCGAGGCGGACGTCGTCGCGCTCGCGGGTGACGAGCCGTCCTCCGAGGTCGCCGTGCTGGCGAAGGAGGTCTCGCGTCGCCTGGCTGCGGATCGGCTCGCAGTGCTTGCGACCCCCCGCGAGCGACCGGCAGGGACGACGGGCCTCGACGCGGGGGAGCGGATCGCCGCCGGCCTCGCCCGGGTCGTAGCCGCAGTCAGCCCCATCCCGTCGACGGTCGTGGCGAAGGGCGGGATCACCGCGGCGGTGACGCTGCGCGACGGCGTCGGGGCCGCGGAGGCCGACGTCGTCGGCCCGGTCGCGCCGGGCGTCTCGCTCTGGAGCGCCCGTCGGCCCGACGGCGGCGAGCTCGACTACCTGGTCGTGCCGGGGAACGTCGGCGGCGACGACCAGCTCGCGCGGCTCGTCGACGCCGTGTCAGGATCCGCCGCGTGCTGACGCCCTTTCGCGAGATCCTCGAGGAGCGTCGCGCCGCCGGGGCGGCGGTAGGGGCGTTCACGTGTTACGACGTGACGACGGCGATCGCCGTCGTCCGTGCGGCCGAGGCGCGCGGAGACCCGGTGCTGCTGCTCGCCTCCGAGGGCTCGTTCCGGTCCTCCTGGGGCCGGCTGCTCCTCCCGGCCCTCGTGGCCGTCGCCGACGAGGCGCGCGTCCCCGCACTGGTCCAGCTCGACCACGTCGACGATGTCGAGCTGATCGACGCGGCACTCGCGGCGGGGGCCGGCGCCGTGATGGCGGACGGATCGAAGCTCCCGACGAGCGACAACGCCGCGTTCGTCGCCGGGGTTCGCGCGCGTGCCCCGGAGGCAGGCGTCGAGGCCGAGCTCGGCCACATCGAGGGAGGCGAGGACGTCGCGGCGGCGGCCGAGGCGGGCGCGCTGACGGACCCCGACGAAGCGGCCCGCTTCGTCGCCGAGACGGGTTGCGACTGCCTGGCGGTCTCCATCGGGAACGTCCACGGGAAGTACGCGCGCCCACCGGAGCTCGACTGGGACCGACTGCGCGCCGTCGACGACCGCGTCGACGTCCCGCTCTCTCTCCACGGCGCCTCCGGGATCCCGGACGTCGACGTCCGCCGTGCCATCTCGCTCGGCGTCTGCAAGGTCAACGTGAACACCGAGCTACGCGAGCGCTACCTGGCGCAGCTGGAAGCAGGGCTGCCTGGCGCGCGCGACGGCCTCCGCCTCCTCGAGCTCGGGGCCGGGCTGGTCGACGGCGTCGCCCAGGCGGTGACGGCCAAGCTGTCCGTGCTCGCGGGCTGACGGGTGGAACCCGGCGGGACTGCGAGGGGCCGCCACCGCCCGATGCGTGTCGTACGGCTGTACAGAGAGGCTGTATGTCCGCGGCCGAGCCGGTCACTGCTCCGAGATCGCTTGACCCGCCGCGGCGCTTCGTTTATTCCTACTGGACAGTGCGCGCCTCTCACGACCCTCGCCTCACCGTGGGGTTGATCGGTCTCGGCAACATGGGCACCGCGATCGCGGAGCGCCTCCTCGAGGCCGGGTATCCCCTCCTCGTGACCAATCGGACGCGAGGGAAGTCGGCGGCTCTCGAGGTGCGGGGTGCTGTCGTAGCGTCGACACCCCGCGACCTCGCCGGGCAGGTCGACGTGATCCTCACCTCACTCGCCGACGACGACGCGTTGGAAGCCGTTGCGGCGGACGTGGTCGCCTCGGCGCGGCCGCGCAGCGTCCTGGTCGACGTGAGCACCGTCTCGCCGGGCGTGTCGGCCCGGGTCGGATCGCTCGCGGGAGCGGCGGCCGTCGAGTACCTGCGCGCACCCGTGAGCGGCAATCCGGCAGTCGTGCGAGCGGGGAACCTGACCTTCATCGTCTCGGGCGCACAGGAGACGCTCGAGCGAGTCGAGCCCGTCCTACGGGCGATCGGACCGACCGTCCACCACGTCGGGGACGGAGAGCAGGCCCGGATCGTGAAGCTCGCGATCAACTCGATGATCGCCGGGCTGGCTCAGCTGATGGCGGAGGCCCTCGTGCTCGGAGAGAGCGCCGGCGTCTCACGCGCGGCGCTCCTCGACGTGATGGGGAGCTCGGCGGCAGGCGCGCCGTTCGTCAAGTACAAGACGGAGCCGCTCCTGCGCGACGACTTCTCCGCGACGTTCACCACGGCGCTGATGGAGAAGGACATCGACCTCGTGCTCGACGCGGCCGACGAGGCAGGTGTGGCTCTTCCGATCGCCAGGGAGATGAAGCGACACCTTCGAGCGGCGATCGAGGCCGGTTACGCAGACGACGATTTCATCGCGCTCTTCCTCCACCTGCGAAAGGCCTCCGGCCTGGACGAGGTGGCGGCGCCGCCCGCGAGCGTGAGCGAGCAGCCCGAACAGGAGGTGGTGCGGTGAGCACGCAAGCGAGGACCGTCGGCTCCCCCGATGCGACACGCGCGGTGGACTGGGAGCAGCGCATCGATTTTCCGCGGCTGCGCAAGGAGCGCCTCGACCGTGCGAAGGCGTCGCTCGGGAGCTCCGAGCTCGGGGCGGTGCTCCTGTTCGACCCGAACAACATCCGGTACGTGACGAGCACGCACATCGGCGAATGGGCGCGCGACAAGAACGCACGATTCACGCTGCTCTCGCGCGGCGCCGACCCGATCCTGTGGGACTTCGGATCGGCGGCCCGCCATCACCGGCTCTTCGCGCCGTGGCTGCCGGAGGAGAGCTTCCGCGCCGGTGTTGCGCCGATGCGCGGGGCGATGCCCGTCGAGACGGGCATCCCGGACCGGCTCGCAGCGAAGATCGCCGCCGAGCTGCGCGAGCTCGGCCTCCACGACGAGCCGCTCGGGGTGGACATGGCGGACCTCGTCACGATCGAGGCGCTGCAGCGCGCCGGTCTCCGCGTCACCGACGGCTCGCAGGTGCTCCTCGACGCGCGCAGGATCAAGACGGCGGAGGAGATCGCGCTCCTCGACCAGTCGGCCGGGCTCGTCGACGCCGTCTACGAGGAGATCTACCGGATGCTGCGCCCCGGCGTCTACGAGCACGAGATCGTCGCTCGCGCGCACCAGCTGCTGTTCGAGATGGGATCGGAGCAGGTCGAGGCGGTGAACGCCGTCTCCGGCGACCGCTGCAACCCGCACCCCCACGTCTTCTCCGACCGGCTCCTGCGACCGGGCGATCAGGCCTTCTTCGACATCATCCACTCGTTCATGGGCTACCGGACGTGCTACTACCGCACGTTCAACGTCGGCGGTGTCAATCACGCGCAGCTCGACGCGTACAAGCAGTGCCGCGAGTGGCTCGATGCGGCGATCGAGCTCGTTCGGCCGGGTATGACCACGGACCGGATCGCGGCGGTCTGGCCCACCGCCGAGGAGCTCGGCTTCCCCGACGAGGAGACCTGCTTCGGCCTTCAATTCGGCCATGGAATCGGCGTCGGCCTCTACGAGTCCCCGATGATCTCTCGCGTCCACTCCCTCGACGCTCCGGTGGAGCTCGAAGAGGGGATGGTGTTCGCGCTCGAGACGTACTGCGCCGCGACCGACGGCCGGTCCGCGGCGCGGATCGAGGAGGAGGTGGTCGTGACCGCGACCGGCTGCGACGTGATCACGCGCTTCCCCGCCGAGGAGCTGCTGGTCGCAGGGCGGACGTACGTGCGCGGCGCGGATCTCGTCGGGAGCGCCGGCGACGTCCGGACGGACGGCGCCCCGGGCATCGCCGCCGCTGTCGCATCCTCCGCCGTCGTCGAGCCGGCCGGCGTCTCCCGGTGACGGGCGAGACCGGCACGCGGGAGCTCGCGGACGGTCGGCCCGGCTACCGGCTCGTTCGCCGGGAGGACGTCGAGCTCGCCGAAGCGCTTCCGGGCCGCTCGGAGGGGTTGACCGCGTGCCGACTCGTCGACGGCACGCTCGGCTCGACCCATATGGCGCTGACGCTCGTCTCCCTCGTCGCGGGCCACGTGGACGAGCACGTGCACTCATTCGAGACGAGCTTCTACGTGCTCGAGGGGGAGCCGGTGCTGTACCTGGAAGGGCGGGGCGTGAGGCTCCGGCCGGCCGCATGCGGCTCGATACCCGTCGGGGCGCCCCACGCCTTTCGTTGCGAGGAGCGCGCACTGTGGATCGAGATGGCTGCGCCCCGGCCGCGCGTCGACCGGAGCGACACCTTCTTCCTCGGCCGCGCGCCCGAATCCGAGGCGATCCCTCTCGACGCCCGCGACCCCCGGAACCACAACCTGTTCCTGCTCACGGACGGAGAGATGGACCTCGACCGCCTCAAGTCCGGCCAGGCGATGGGGGCGCCGACCGTGTCGGGGAGCATGGCGACCGCCGTCCTCGCCTACAGCGGGATCGCCGTGAAGATGCTCGTCGACCAGCGCCTCGACGCCCAGCTCCACACGATGTTCATGGTGGACTACCAGCCGGGAGCGTGCGCAAACCCCCACGATCACCCGTTCGAGGAGTCGTACTACATGCTCGACGGTGAGGTCGACGTCGTCGCGAACGGCGATCGGTACACGCTTCGTCCGGGCGATGCCTTCTGGACGGGGACCGGCTGCGTGCATGCGTTCTACGAGACGAGGGGCGGCCGGGTGCGATGGCTGGAGACGTCGGCCCCCGGGCCGCCGGCGCGCCACTCCTACCGGCACGAGCGTGACTGGGACTACCTCGCCGAACGACTGGCCTCCGACACGAGCGTGGGCGCGACGTGAGCCGCGTCAGCGACGAACGGGTGGCCGGCGCCATCGAGGACGTCGGCCTGTACGCGCAGCTCTACCGTCGGATGCTCCTCATCCGCGGCTTCGAGGACCGGGTGCAGAGCCTGTTCCTGCGCGGCGAGGTCTACGGGACGACGCACCTCTACTCGGGGCAGGAGGCGATCGCGGTCGGCATCGCCAGCCTGCTCGGGCCGGACGACCGGGTCGCGTGCACGTATCGCGGCCACGGCCACCTGCTCGCGATGGGTACCGACCCCGAGGCCCTGCTCGCAGAGCTGCTCGGCCGCGAGACGGGCGTCAACGGCGGTCTCGCCGGCTCCATGAACGTCGTCGACCCGGAGCACGGCGTCCTCGGCTGCTACGGCATCGTCGGCGGCAGCATCGCCGCAGCCACCGGCGCCGGGCTCTCGCTCCGCGGGACGGGTGCGGTCGCGGTCGCGTACTTCGGCGACGGGACCACGAACCAGGCCTACTTCTTCGAGTGCCTCAACTTCGCCAAGGTCTTCGAGCTTCCGGTCGTCTTCGTGTGCGAGAACAACGGCTACGGCGAGTACACGCCGTTCGAGGCCGTCACGCCCGGCGGCATCGTTCCCCGGGCGGCGGCGTTGCAGCTGCCGACGACGGAGCTCGACGGCATGGACGTCCTGGCCGTCCGGGCCGCTGGGGCCCAGATCCTCGAGCGCGTCCGCGCCGGCGGTGGGCCCGAGTTCGTCGAAGCCCGCACCTACCGCTTCGTGGGTCACTCGCGCAGCGACCCCGGCAAGTACCGGCCGGAGGGCGAGCTCGACCGCTGGCGCGAGCGCGACCCGCTCGTCGTCACCGAGTCGTTCCTGCGTGACGAGCTCGGCATGGGCGCCGACGAGCTGAAGGAGGTCACGGAGAGCGTGGAGACGGAGCTCGACCGGATCGAGGCAGCAGCTCTCGCGGCGCCGTTCCCGGCCGCCGTGTCGATCCCCGAGTTCAACGACGGCCGGACGTGAGCACGTCCACGAGCGCCGAGCGCGTCGTCGAGATCGGCATGCCCCGGCTGTCCGACTCGATGGAAGAGGCCACGATCCTCTCCTGGCTCAAGCGGCCGGGGGACGACGTCGCGCGCGGTGAGGGGCTCGTCGAGGTCGAGACCGACAAGGCGACGATGGTCTACGAGTCCGAGATCGAGGGCGTGCTCGAGGAGATCGTCGTCGACGAGGGGGCCACGGCCGCGCTCGGCGCAGTGATCGCCCGGATCCGTGTCGACGGGGCACACGGGGCGACCCCGACGCCCCCTCCTGCCGCCCCGGCCGGTGCCGCCCAGACCCCCTCGTCGGGAGCGAAGGGCAAAGGGACGGTCGAGCTCGAGTTCCGCGAGGCGGTGCTCCAGGCCCTCGACGAGGAGCTCGCTGCCGACGAGCGCGTGTTCCTGTTCGGAGAGGACGTCGCGGTCGCCGGGGGCGTGTTCGCCGTCACGCCCGGCCTGCAGGAGACGCACGGGCCCGACCGGGTGTTCGACACGCCGATCTCCGAGCTCGCGATGACCGGCGCCGCCTACGGGGCCGCGATCACGGGCAAGCGACCGGTGCTCGAGATCATGTTCGGGGACTTTCTCGCGCTGTCGATGGACACGCTCATCAACCAGGCGACGAAGTACTGGTTCCTGACCGGCGGCAGGCAGAGCGTCCCGCTCGTGATCCGCTCCGTCGTGGGCGCAGGAGGGCGCTTCGGCGCGATCCACTCGCAGATGCCGGTCTCCTGGCTGACGGGCATCACCGGCCTGAAGATCGTCGCGCCCGCGACCCCCGCGGACGCGAAGGGGCTTCTGAAGGCGGCGATCCGGGACGAGAACCCCGTCGTGTTTCTCGAGCACAAGCGGCTGTACACGCTCAAGGGCGAGGTCGGGGGCGACGAGGTCGTCCCCATCGGTCGCGCCCGGGTGGCGCGCGAGGGCCGGGACCTCACGTTGGTGACGGCGATGAAGGGCGTGCACGACTGCCAGGCCGCCGCCGAGACGCTCGCCGCCGACCACGGCATCGACGCGGAGGTGGTCGATCTGCGCACGCTGCGCCCGATCGACCTCGAGACCGTCCTGGGCTCGGTCGCGAAGACGAACCGGGTCGCGATCGTCGAGGAGGGCCCGCTCACCGGCGGCTGGGCCGGGGAGATGCTGGCGTTGGTCGCCGAGCACGGCCTGAGCGACCTCGACGACGCCTGGCGCATCGCGACTCCGAACACGCCGATTCCCTACAGCCCGCCGCTCGAGGACGCCCACCTGCCGGGGCCGAAGCGGATCGCGGCGGAGGTCCTGCAACGCGTGCGGTCGAAGACCTCTCCATGAGCGACACTGCGCAGTCCGCGCCCGCCGATCGCAGCTTCGAGGGCTCGAAGGTCGGGAGCCGCCTGCGCGCGCAGCGGGAGCGCGTCGGCATCAGCCTTCGCGAGCTGGCGCGGCGCGTCGGCGTCTCGCCGAGCCTCGTCTCGCAGATCGAGCTCGACCGCGTCAACCCCTCGGTCAGCACCCTCTACTCCCTCGTCACCGAGCTCGGGATGACGATGAGCGACGTCTTCGGGGACTCGCCTGCGGGCGAGCGCGTCGTGCGTCCTCTGGGCGGAGGCGACGGACTGGCAGAGCGAGCCGAGACCCGCAGCGTGATCAACCTGGCGTCCGGGGTGCGCTGGGAGCGGCTGACGGCGCACTCGGACCGCGAGGTCGAGTTCCTCCACGTCGCCTATCCGATCGACGCCGAGTCGTGCCCCGAGGACGCGCTGATGACCCACGGCGGCAAGGAGTACGGCTACGTGATCAGCGGGACGCTCGGCGTACGGGTCGGCTTCGACGAGTACGAGCTGGGCCCCGGCGGCTCGATCGCCTTCGACTCGTCGTCCCCGCATCGCCTGTGGACGATCGGCGACGAGCCGGCCCGCGCGATCTGGGTGGTCATCGGCCGCGCCGCGGATCCACGGGCGCGAACGACTGAGCCCTCGGAGGACGAGCCGGAATAGGCGGCGTCAGCCTGCGGGAGCGTCTCCTCGACGCGTCCCGAGCCGCCCGACCCCGCCCCAGCTCGAGCGGAGGCGGGACAGGAGCTCCGGGCTCTGGTAGAGGACGAGCGCCAGCAGGATCAGACCGCCGATCGTCATCTGCGCGTACTCCGTCGGCTGCTGGAACAGCGGCAGGACGTTCCCGATCAGCGCGAGGAACAGCGCGGCGAGCAACGCCCCCACGAACGATCCCCGCCCGCCCGCGAGGCTCGCCCCGCCGAGGACGGCCGCGGCGATGCTCTCGAGCGCGTAGTTGCCGATGATGGGCGAGCCGATCTGAACCTGGGCTGCCGAGTAGAAGCCCGCGATCGAGGCCATCACCGAGCAGACCACGAACGCCAGGAAGATCGTGCGTCCCGTCCCCATCCCGAGCCGGCGCGACGACGTCTCGTCGAGGCCGACCGACCGCAACGCGAGCCCCGTGCGCGTGCGGTACAGCCACACGTCCGCGAGCACTGCGAGCACGACGACGCCGACGAACGCGACCGGGAGGAAGCCGACACTGGTCGTCAGCACCTCGATCAGGTCGCTCGAGATGAAGCCCTCCGGGTGATCGCGCAAGAGGAGCGACGCGCCGGCGAGGATGCTGAGCGTGCCGAGGGTGGCGATGATCGACGGCAGGCGGAGAACGTGGATCAGCGTGGCGTTGAAGACACCGGTGGCGAGGCCCAGCCCGAGGAGCGCGAGCGCGCCGACGAGCAGCATCGGCCACGTGTCCCCCTCCTGCATGGTGTACGACGCGGTGACGACGCAGAGCGTCATCAGCGCCGCGACCGACACGTCGAAGCCGCCGACGAGCAGCGCATTCGTCTGACCGATCGCGACGAGCGCCAGCGGCAACGTCGTGAGGAGGAGGTTCTGGATGTTGTACTCGGTGAGGAACGCGTCCTGCCTCACGGTCGCGAACGCGCCGAGCCCGAGGATCAGCGCCGTCAGCAGCGCCAAGGGCATCCACCCGCGAAACCGGAGCACGCCGTTCACGCGCGCGCCCGTGCGACGCCCGAGCCGACGATCGCCTCGACGATGCGCCGCTCGCCGAGGTCGCCCCCCTGGATCTCGTCGACGATCCTCCCGCGCGACATCACGACGACGCGGTCGCACAGCCCGGCGAGCTCGATGGGGTCGCTCGACTTGACGACGACGGCGACGCCCTCGCTCGCCTTCGCACGCAGCGCCTCGTAGATGTCGAAGCGTGCGCCGACGTCGACCCCCTGTGTGGGCTCCTCGGCGAGGATCACCCTGACGTCGCCGCGCAGGAAGGGCCGGGTCAGGGACACCTTCTGCTGGTTGCCCCCCGAGAGCGACTGCACCGGCTGCTCCCTCGAGGCCATCCGGATACGCAGGCGGCGCGCGA
Organism: Gaiella sp.; assembly: GCF_035710885.1. Taxonomy (GTDB): domain Bacteria; phylum Actinomycetota; class Thermoleophilia; order Gaiellales; family Gaiellaceae; genus Gaiella. Next base: position 129,236 of record NZ_DASTCS010000076.1, read on the forward strand.
GGTCGTCGACGGTGCGCCGCTCGTGTCGCCTGCTCAGGAGCCCGAGCCGCCCGAACCGACCCAGGACCTGGATGGTCGTGTTGGCACGGACGCTCAGCACGGGGAAGAGCGACTCCCGGGCACGGTCCCCGCTGAGCAGCACGACGCCGGCGCGGAGCGCGGCGAGCGGGGACCTGGTGTCGAGCCGGTGGCCGTTGCAGGACGCCGTCCCTGTCTTGGGCTCGACGCCGGCGAGCGCGCGGAGAAGCTGCGTCTGGCCGTTGCCCTCCGCGCCGGCGATCCCCAGGATCTCGCCCTTCGCGACGGCGAGGTCGATGGGGCCGAAGCGGTCTCCGCTGAGCCCCGCGACGTGCAGGAGGATCTCGGCGGGGCGGTCGTCCGCGTCGCGCTCGGGGAACGCGAGCGTGAGCGGCCGCCCGATCATGAGAGCGACGAGGGAGTCCTCCGACATGCCTGCCGCGCCGTAGGTTCCCTGGCCGACGCCGTCGCGCAGCACGGTGATCCGGTCGGCGATCCCGAGCACCTCCGGCAGGCGGTGGCTGACGTAGACGACGCCGACCCCCGCCCGGCTACGCTCGAGCACGAGCGCGTGCAGCTGGGCGACCTCGTCCGGGCCGAGCGCCGTCGTGGGCTCGTCCAGGAGCAGCACCCTGGGCTCGATGAGCAAGGCCTTGACCACCTCCAGGAGCTGGCGCTGCGCGAGCGACAGCGTCCCTACGACCACCGCAGGCGAGACATCGAGCCCGAACGCGTCGAGCTTGGTCGCTGCCCACGACTGCATGCGGCCGAAGGCGGGCCGCAGGTTTCTCGGCAGTGCGAGATAGAGGTTCTCTGCGACCGACAGGTCGAGCACGTGGGAGTACGTCTGGTAGGCGATCCCGAGACCGGAGCGGCGCGCCTCGGCCGGGGAGCCCCGACGCCGTCGGCGGCCGCCGATCTCGAGGATTCCCTCGTCCGGAGCGAGGAAGCCGCTCGCGATCCCGAGCAGCGTCGACTTCCCGGACCCGTTCTCCCCGACGAGCGCGTGGATCTCGCCGGCGCGGCAGTCGAAGCTGACGTCACGGAGGGCCTGGACGGCTCCGAACGCCTTCGACACGCCGCGAAGGGAGAGCACGATGGGGCCGTCGGGCCCGGGAGTCGACATGGGTCTTGCTACCTGCGCTACCTCCTAGGGGTACATCCGCTTGATCAGGGGGAGAGGCACCAGTGACGTCGCCGAGGCCTCCTGCGGATAGCCCGTGACGCACTGGGAGCGCCTGGTCTCGTTCTGCAGCTGGATCGGGAACACGATCTTCGGCGGGATCTTCGCCCCCTTCAGCTTCATCATCGCCGCCGTCAAGGCGACCCGGATCTGCGAGTTCCCTCCCGTGTAGTAGTAGACCTTCAGGTTCGGGTTCTTGAGCTGCTTCGCCGCGCAGCCCATGCCCACGTCGTCGGTCCGCAGGGTCAGGACGGCGTTGAACGGGATACCGGCGGCCTTGTACGCCGCGAACGCGCCCTGTGCCATGCCGAGGCCGTACTCGTAGCTCCACCCCTTGATGTCGGGATGCCTCGCGAGGATGCCCGCGACGACCTCCTGGACCTTGGACGGATCCCAGTTCGTCGCCTCCGTGGCGACGACCTCGATGTTCTTGTTGAGCGCCGGCTTCTCGCAGTTCTGCCAGCCGAGCGAGAGCGGGTTTCCCGGGAAGCCGCCGAGGAAGGCGATCTTCCCGGACTTGACCTGCGTGTTCATGACCCTCGCATAGGCCTTGCCGAGTGCACAGGTGTCCTCGCCGACGACCGTCAGGTAGTCCTTGCCGGGATTGCTCACGTAGCCCCAGGCGTACGTCGCGACCGGGATCCCTCTCCTGGTCGCCTCCTTGAAGACCGGCAACATCGCGTCTCCGAAGTCCGGATACGTGACGATGACGTCGACGCCCTTCGCGATCGCAGCGCGGAAGTCCGTCAGCGCCTGCTGCGGGTTCGACTTGGCGCTCGTGTAGATGATCTCCCCGATCTCGGGGTAGGTCAGCGCCTGGAGGATGAACTCCATCTTCGAGATGTTGCGATAGACGTTCTCCCCGAACCCTTCCACGTAGGCGACCGTGAGCTTGCCGTTCGTGCCGGTCTTGCAGCCGTTCGACTTCCAGCACTTGAGCGCCAGGTTCTGGTTCACCCTCTTCTCGGCGCGGCCGAAGGCCGCGAGCGAGATGTTGCGGGCCATCTTGTTGGTCGGTAGGAGCTTGGCGTCGAAGAGGGTCTTCTTGAGGGTCGCCTGCTTCGCCGCGTACACCTCCCCGAAGCCGCCTGCGGTGGTGCCCCCTTGGCTGCTTGCGACGAGAACCAGCATCGCGGCGGCCAGCGCCGGGGCGACGAGGAGCCGCACGCCGCTCGACCCCGACTTGGTCGGTATCCGCATTACTGCCTCCTTTCGTGTTTCAACTCGTGGTTTCGACCGCCACGTGGCGGTCTCCGCTCCGTGCACGTGGTCGGAGGAGACGGCTGATCACCGCCGCCACTCGGTCCCCCGACACCAGCATCCCGACGATGATCGCCGCACCGAACACGACGAACTGCATCGCCGTCGACAGTCCGAGGATCCGCAGCATCTGCGTCAACAGCGTCAGCGCGAGCGCGGCGATCCACGTCGAGGTCGTGCTCGCGAGGCCGCCCGAGAGCGACGCCCCGGCGATGACGACTGCCGCGATGGGTGCGAGAAGGTAGGCGGCGCCGAAGGCCGGGTCGACGCTGATCCGGACACCGGCCAGCAGGACCGCCGCGAACGCGTAGAAGAGGCCCGCCGCGGTGTACGCGAGCACGACATGCGTCCGGACGTGGACGCCGGCCATCCAGGCGGCTCGCGGGTTCGCGCCCACGGCCTGGAAACGGCGACCAGCAGCCGTGTAGCGCAGGACGAGCGTGACGGCGATCGTGATCGCGGCGCCCGTCCAGAAGACCGCGCTGACGCCGAGGGGCTTCTCGGCGGCCCAGGACGAGAGCGCTCCCGGCACGTTGGCGCCCGCGGTGACGTCGCGCGAGTACTGAAGGCCCCAGGCGAGGACGATCTGCCCGACCGCGAGCGTCACGATGAGCGGGTTCAGCCGCAGGACTCCGACGAGCAACCCGTTCGCCAGGCCGACGAGCGCGCCCATGCCGAGACAGGCGACGATCGCGAGCGCCAGCCGGTCGTTCGACTCGGCGCCGATCCCCACGATCAGGTTGCCTCCGAGGAACATCACCCCCGGGGTCGAGAGGTCGATTCCCGCGTGCATGATCACGAGCATCTGCCCCAGCGCCGCCACGGCGAGGATCGTCATGTAGGGGAGGACGAACGCCCACGAGGCGTTCTGCAGCGTCTCGGGCGAGAAGATCGCCGCGATGGCGATCAGCGCTGCGGTTGCGATCCAGACGGGTAGGAAGCGCGCGGCGAGGAGCGCGTCGGCGACGAGCGGCGCGAGCCGACGTCCATGACCGAGTTCGCCGCCCTCGGTGCGACCGTCTGCGCTCACTGCCCCGTTGCAGCCCTAGCCCCGACCAGAGGCCCATTGTGAGCACGTGCCGCCGGGAGTGTCAACCAGCACCGAACGAACCGGGTCGAAGTTGCCCTTCCGTTCATCGCTGCTGAACGCTCGGCAGGATGCCCTCGGCCCGTAATTGACTCTGCGCGCGAGGCCCGTTTATGCTCGCTGCACATGCTGCGGCGCCGACCGCGCACACCATTTCACGCCGAGCCAAGGAGAAGAGAGGCATGGGCGCGCAACGCCTTTTGATCCGCAACGGCTTCGTCGTCTCGATGGATCCCGACGTCGGCGACATCCCGAACGGGGATCTGCTCGTCGAGGACGGCACGATCGTCGAGATCGGACGCGGCCTCGCGGCATCCGAAGCAGAGGAGATCGACGCCGCGGGCATGATCGTCATGCCCGGGTTCGTCGACACGCACCGGCACACCTGGCAGACGCCCGTCCGCGGCGTGCTGCCGTGTTGCACGCTCGACGAGTACTTCGCGGCGATGCTCGGCAACGTCGGCGGCCACTACCGGCCCGAGGACGTGCTCATCGCCAACCACGCCGGCGCCCTCGAGGCGCTGAATGGCGGCGTGACGACGCTGCTCGACTGGTCGCACATCTCGAACACGCCCGAGCACTCGGACGCCGCGATCCAGGGCCTCCAGGACGCCGGGATTCGGGCGGTCTACGCGCACGGCATCCCGACGGGAACGGGCGAGAACTGGTGGGGCTTCAGCGAGCTCGAGCACCCGGCGGACATCCGCCGGATCAAGGAGACGTACTTCTCCTCCGACGATGGGCTGCTGACGCTCGCGCTCGCGGCCAGGGCGCCGGGCAACTCGAACTTCGAGGTAGCCAAGCACGACTGGGGGCTCGCCCGCGAGCTCGACATCCGGATCACCGTGCACGTCGGCATGCGGCTCGCGTCGGTGCACGTGAACCACGTGAAGAACATGCACGACCTGGGCATCATGGGCCCGGACACCACCTACATCCACTGCACGGACTCGACGGACGAGGAGCTCGACCTGATCGCCGAGACCGGCGGGACCGCCTCGGTCGCGCCGTACGTCGAGATGCTCATGGGGCACGGGCCGCCGCCGACGGGAAAGCTGGTCGAGCGCGGCGTTCGGCCGTCGCTCAGCGTCGACGTCGTCTCCAGCGTGCCGGGCGAGATGTTCACGCAGATGCGTACGGCTCTCGTGCACACTCGGATTGGCGCCTTCACCGACACGCCGGACGAGCCGTTCGCGCCGACGCTGACGCATCGGGACGTGCTCGAGTTCGCGACGATCGACGGCGCCCGCACCTGCGGGCTCGGCGACCGGGTCGGATCGCTCAAGCCGGGGAAGCAGGCGGACATCGTCCTGCTGAACGCCAACGCGATCAACACGGCCCCGATGGTCGATCCCGCGGCGACGATCGTCGTCTTCGCCGACACGTCGAACGTCGACTCGGTGTTCGTCGCCGGGCGTGCCCTGAAGCGCAACGGCAAGCTTCTCGACGTCGACCTCGCAAGCATCTTCCGAAGGCTCGACGCGTCGCGGGACCACATCCTCTCCGGTGGGGGGCTCCTGCCGGAGTGGGCGGAGCAGACGGCGGCGGTCTGAGCATGGCCGCAGGCAGCGTCGTCGTCGTCGGCGGCACGCAGGGGCTGGGCCGCGAGCTCGCGAAGGCGTACGCCGACGACGGCCGCGACGTCATCGTCACCGGGCGGAACCAGGCCCGCGCGGACGCGGCCGCGAAAGAGATCGGCGGTCGCACCAGTGGCCTCGGGTTCGACCTCGCGGAGCCGCACACGATCGGGAAGCACCTCGAGGACGTGGGCGACGTCGACCACCTGGTGCTCGCGGCGATCGAACGTGACGTGAACAGGGTCCGCGAGTACGACGTCGACGGCGCCGTTCGGCTCGTGACGCTCAAGCTCGTCGGCTACACCGAGGTGATCCACGCCCTCACGCCTCGGCTCGGCGGCGAGTCCTCGATCCTGATCTTCGGCGGTCTTGCGCGCGACCGGCCCTATCCCGGGTCGACGACCGTCACGACCGTCAACGGTGGCGTCACCAGCCTCGTGCGCACGCTCGTGATCGAGCTCGCGCCGACACGGGTGAACGCGCTGCACCCGGCGATCGTCGGCGACAGCCCGCAATGGGTGGACATGGCCCCGGAGCGACGGGAGGCCCTCGTGCAACGGACGCCGATCGGCCGCCTGGTGACCATGGCGGAGGTCGTCGAGGCATCGCGCTTCCTCCTCGAGAACCAGGCGATCAACGGCATCAACCTCTCCGTCGACGGCGGCTGGATGTGCATGTGACACGGCCGCATCGCGTGCCCACGTGAGTCAGGTCGGGAGGAGCGGCGCGGCGTCCCTCGTGCCGCGGGTCGCGGCTGCTACTCGGCCGGCTCGCCGTGCAGCAACACCGAGCGGTCGTCGCCCCTGCGGTTGACGACCGTCCAGACCGCGACCGCGGGCTCCTTGCCGATCGCCCACAGACGATGCGGTCGCTGCGAGTCGAAGCTGATCGAGTCACCTGCCCGCAGCGTGTACTCGTCGAAGCCGATCTGGACGCCGAGCCTGCCGTCGACGACGTAGCCGTACTCCTTGCCGCCGTGCTGCGAGAGCGCGTCCGACGGGCAGGACTCGGATCCGACCGGGTAGACGACGTAGATGAAGTCGACGTCGTGGTCGGGCCCGGGCGTCAGGCGCTCCCAGCGAACGCCTCCCGCCAGGGTGATGGCGGTTCGCGTCTGCCGTGACTGGACGGGCATGGAGGAGGCCGTCCCGAGAGCCGCCTCCGCATCGCTGAAGAGGTCGCCGATCGGTAGGCCGAGCTCCGTCGCGATCGCCCACAGAGTCGCGACCGACGGTGTGGCCCGCCCGCGCTCGATCTGCGAGATGAGGCTCGGCGACACGCGAATCCGCGCCGCGAGCTTCCGCACCGTGAGCCCCGCGGCCTGGCGCTCGTGACGGATGCGAACGCCGAGCGTGGCGGGCACGGTGACGTCCGCGGCAGACGAGTCCCCGTCGCGCGCGACCGAGGCCGCCACGGGCCGGCTCGCCTGACGGGCCATGGCGCCACTATACGTCCGCCCCGGATCCGCCCCTGCGTTCCGCGAGGCTCGCACGGCTCGCGCTAGGAAACGGTCGTGCCGTTCGGTATGAATGCGCCGAGCCGCGCCGGGACACGGCGTCCGGGCTCCGGAGAGGAGCCGGCTGCGAGGAGGGAGACCAGATGGCAACGGCGTCACCTGTTGGGTCCTTCCCGAGCCCGTACGAGGTGGAGACACCGCCTGGATGCGAGGGCTGGGAGGAGATGTACCCGTACTACGCGCTCTTCGACGAGGAACGACGTGAGGCGGACGAGCAGCGCTTCTGGTTCTGGAACTCGATGCACTTCCCGCTGCCGATGCCGGCGTTCGACGCGATCTGCATCGACACCGCCTACCAGGCCCTCGGCTCGTGGCAGAACCGCGTCTTCGCCGTCCCGCCCGCGATGGGGATCGACTACCGCTGCATCAACGGTTACATCTACATCTCGGGCAACCCCGTGACCGATCCCGCGAAGATCGCGGAGCGTGCCGAGCACTTCCAGAAACGAGCCGGCCACTACTTCGCGAACTGGGACGAGCTGTACGCGGCGTGGCGCACGAAGATGGAGGCGCTCATCGAGGAGCTCGACCAGCTGGAGGTGCCCCGGCTCCACGAGTACGAGCCCGAGGACGTCGCCTTCGGCGACCAGGAGACGAGCTACTGCGCCGTGCTCGACGCGTACCGCCGCGTCCTCCGGCTGGCCGACCTCATGTGGCAGAACCACTTCGAGTTCCTGCTCCTCGGCTACGGCGCCTACGTCACCTTCGCCGAGCTGTGCAAGGCGAACCTGCCGGACATGCCCGATCAGCACATCGCACAGATGGTCGCCGGGCTGGACGTGCTGCTGTTCCGGCCCGACGCGGAGCTTCGCCGGCTCGCCCGGCTCGCGATCGAGACAGGCGTGGACCCGGCGTTCGTCGAGGGGCGCTCGCCCGGGGAGATCGACGCGGAGCTGGGCGAGAGCGACGCCGGACGCGCGTGGCTCGCGGAGCTGGAGGAGGTCAAGCACCCGTGGTTCCACATGGCCACGGGCGACGGCCTCTACCACTACTACGGCAGCTGGCTCGACGACCCCACGATCCCGTACGCGTCGCTGATCGGTCACATCGGAGCGCTCAGGGCCGGGGAGGACATCGAACGGCCCGCCGAACACATCGCCACGGAGCGCGAGCGGCTGGCGAACGAGTACGGCGCGCTGCTCGACGACGAGACGCGCAAGGCCTTCGACGAGCTGCTCGCTCTCGCGCGGACGGTGTTCCCCTACGTCGAGGAGCACAAGTTCTTCTGCGACTACTGGTTCCTCACCAGCTGGTGGAACAAGATCCGCGGGTTCGGCGACCTGCTCGCCGCGCACGGGTTCCTGGAGGACCGTGAGGACGTCTTCCAGCTCTCGCGCCTGGAGGTCCACGCCGCGCTCGACGAGCTCCTCTTGACCTGGGCGACGGGCGGGAAACCGCGCGGCCCGACGTACTGGCCACCGATCGTGACGAGGCGGAAGGACCTGCTCGAGCGGCTCGCCGAGTGGACACCGCCGCCCGCCGTGGGCGCGGTGCCCGAGGCGGTCCTGGATCCCGCGCTGATCATGCTGTGGGGCGTCACGACGGAGCGCGTGCATGCCTGGGCGCGTGAAGCCGAGGGCGGCCCGACGCTCAGCGGCACGCCCGCCTCGCCGGGGCTCGTCGAGGGCGTCGCGCGCGTCGTCAAGACGGCGCGGGAGATCGGCGACGTGCGCGAGGGCGAGATCCTCGTGTGCAGCATCACGTCACCCGCCTGGGCGCCGATCTTCTCGAAGATCCAGGCCGCGGTGACCGACATCGGCGGTGTGATGTCGCATGCGGCGATCGTGTGCCGTGAGTACGCGCTGCCCGCCGTCGTCGGCACCGGCCGAGCCACCTCGCAGATCCGCACCGGGCAGCGCATCCGCGTCGACGGGTCGGCCGGCACCGTCACGATGCTCGAGTGAGCGCACACGGTCACACGCTCCCGCTCTCCGCGTTGCGCGGCGAGGACAGGGCGCAGTTCGGAGGAAAGAGCTCGTCGCTCGGCGAGCTCATCGCGGCGGCGATCCCGGTCCCGCCGGGCTTCGCGTTGTCGATTGGCGCCTTTCGCGCTTTCGTCGAGGAGGCCGGGCTCGCCGGGAAGATCGCGGTCGAGCTGTCTCGGACCTCGCCTGACGACGTCGACTCCCTCGGCGCAGCCTCGCACGCGATCAGCGAGGCGATGCGCTCCGCACCCGTGCCGGACGTCGTGCGTGCAGAGCTGGGCCGACGCTACGACGAGCTGTCGGAGGAAGTGGGGGTCGCGGAACCGCCGGTGGCGGTGCGCTCCAGTGCGCTGGGCGAGGACAGCCAGGACGCGACGTTCGCCGGGCAGCAGGAGACGTACCTCTGGGTGCGGGGCGCCGATCACGTCTGCGACGCGGTGCGCGACTGCTGGGTCAGCCTCTACAGCCCGCCCGCGATCGCGTATCGGGCGCGCCTCGGTCAGGCGGAGCGCGCCATGGGCGTCACGGTGCAGCTGATGGTCGACGCCGAGGTCTCGGGCGTCATGTTCACGTGCAACCCGGTGAGCGGCGACCCGAGCATGATCGCCGTGAACGCGAGCTGGGGGCTCGGGCTCGCGGTGGTGGGAGGCGAGGTGACACCCGACGACTACCTCGTGAGCAAGGTCACGGGAGAGGTCGTCCGCGAGCACGTCCACACCAAGGACGTCGAGTACGTCCCCGATGGCGGCGGACGCGGCGCGGTCAGGATCGACGTGCCGGAGGAGCGCAGAGCGCTCGCCTGCCTGGACCGGCCTGCGCTCGAGGCGCTCGTCGACGTCGGCCGCCGTGTCGAGCGGCGCTTCGGTGCCCACCAGGACGTCGAATGGGCGATCGCCAGGGGACGCGGGCTCCCGGAGAGCCTCTTCGTCGTCCAGTCGCGGCCGGTGACCGCGTTGGCCAGGCGCCGGCAGGCTCCGCAGGGCACGTCGGCGATGTCGCTCGTGATGAGCAGGTTCGGCGCCGGAGATCGCGAGGCGTAGGTTCCATGGCGCTGAGCGACGAGGACGTTCGCGAGATCCTTCGCATCGTCGACGGTGCGGAGCTCGACGAGCTGCACATCGAGACGGAAGGCCTCTCGCTCCACCTCGTGAGGGGCGGCCGGGCTCCCGCCGTCGAGCCCGTCACGGAAGGCGCACAGCCCGGTCCCGGCGCGGCGGACCGCGCCCATGCCCCCGAGGGCGCCGACGGGCTCACGATCGAGGCGCCGATGCTGGGGGTCTTCTACCGGTCGCCGAGCCCAGGCTCGCCGCCGTTCGTCGACGTCGGGACGCGCGTCGAGTCGGACACGATCGTCTGCATCATCGAGGTGATGAAGATGATGAACTCGGTCCCCGCCGGGGTCTCGGGCACGATCGCCGACATCCACGCCGAGAACGCGGCGCTCGTCGAGTACGGTCAGCCCCTGTTCAGCGTGGAGCCTGTGTGATGCCGGGATCGGGCAGGCTCGTCGACGTGGTCGACACCACGACGCGCGACGGCAACCAGAGCCTCTGGGGCGCCACAGGGCTCACGGCGAACGAGATCCTCGCGATCGCCCCCACGATGGAGCAGGTGGGGTTCCACGCGCTCGACTTCACCTCGAGCACGCACATGTCCGTCTCGGTTCGCTTCCACCGGGAGGATCCGTGGGAGCTCATCCGCCTGATGCGAGCTGCCATGCCGCGCACGCTCCTCAACTTCATCACGACCGGCATGCGCTTCATCGCCTGGCAGCCCTGCGACGAGGAGGTCATGCGCCTCGCCTTCCGATGCGTCGTCCGCAACGGCATCCGCCGCTTTCAGTTCGCGGAGCCGGCCAACGACCCGAGCGCGCTGCGACGCGTCGCGCGGATGGCCCGCGAGGAGGGCGTCGAGGAGATCGTCGTCGGGCTGACGTACTCGATCAGCCCCGTGCACACGCACGCCTACTACGCCGAGCGCGTCGCGGCGCTCGCGGACTGCCCGGACATCGACCGCTTCTACCTGAAGGATCCGGGCGGCCTACTGACGACGGACGCCGTGCGCGAGCTCGGCCCGCACTTCGCCGCCACCGGACGAACGGTCGAGCTCCACAGCCACTGCACCATCGGCCTCGCGCCCCTCGCGTACATGGAGGGCCTGAAGGTGGGCTTCGACGTGCTCCACACCGCGGTCGGGCCTGCCGGCAACGGGACCTCCCAGCCGACCGCCGAGTCGACGCTCCGGAACCTCGCGGCCGAGGGGTACGAGCACGACCTCGATCCCGAGGCCCTCGGGCGCGTGTCGACGTACTTCCGCGAGCTGGTGCGCGAGAAACGCCTGCCGCCGGGCGAGCCGCGCGAGTACGACGCCGCCTACTACCACCACCAGCTCCCGGGCGGGATGGTGACCACGACGCAGCGCATGCTGGAGGAGATCCGGCGCCCCGAGCTGTTCGACGCGGTTCTCGCGGAGGTCGTCCGCGTGCGGGCGGAGATGGGGTATCCGATCCTCGTCACCCCGGTGTCGCAGCTCGTCGCGTACCAGGCGACGCGCAACGTGATCGACTCCGAGCGCTGGCTGAACGTGTCGGACGAGACCGTTCGCTACTTCCTGGGGCACTACGGGGACTTCGCCGCACCACCGGATCCCGACGTGGCCGACCGGGTGCTCTCGCTGCCGAAGGTCGGCAAGCTGCGCGAGGCGGAGCCGATCGGCCTCGAGGGCGTCCGCGCGCGCTTCGGTCGGCGGATCTCGGACGAGGAGCTCCTGCTGCGGCTGACGATGCCGGAGGAGCAGGTCGATGCCATGCGGGCGGAGCCCGCGATCGCCGAGCGCTCTGTGCCGGTCGACGCAGGAGACCGCGCTCCGCTCGTCCGTCTCCTGCGCGAGATCGAGCGACGCAGGCAGATCTCCTACCTGCGGGTGCAGAAGGGCGACGACCTGGTGGTGTGGCGCCGTGCGTCTTGACGAGGTCCGCGGGTTCGTCTTCGACGTCGACGGAACGCTCGTGCACCGTGCGGGCGCCGAGGTGCGGGTCATCCCCGGAGCGCGCGAGGTTCTCGAGCGGGTTCGCGCGTCGGGGCGGCCGTACGCCCTCTTCACGAACGGAAGCCATGTGCCGCCCGCCGCCCTCGCCGGCGAGCTCCGCGAGACGGGTCTCCCGATCGCCGACGAGGAGCTGTTGACCCCGCTCTGCTCCGTGCAGACGTACCTCGAGCGCTTCCGCGGGAACGCCCGCGTGCTGCCGCTCCTCACCGACTCCGCCCACCGCTACCTCGAGGCAGCGGGCGTTCGGCTCGTCGACGGGAGCAACGGGGCCTCCGTCGACGCCGTCTTCGTCGCACAACCGGGCCGGGCGGACTTCGACCTGCTCGAGCTCGCCGCCCGCACGGTGATCGCGGGCGCCCGGCTTCTCACCGGCAGCTACGTGGCGGCGTACGCGGGAGCCGACGGCCCGATCCTCAGCCGCGGCGCCATGGCCACGGCAGCGATCGCGAAGGCGAGCGGCGCCCGGCCCGTCGTCGTCGGCAAGCCCTCGCACGCAGCGGTGCGCGCGATGCGAGACCGTCTCGGCGTTCCCTCGGAGGAGCTGGCGGTCGTGGGCGACGACCTGTTCCTCGACGTGGCCCTCGGCCACCTGGGCCGTTCAACGACGGTCCTCGTCCGAAGCGGGATCAGCCGCGCCCTCGACCTGAGCCGCGTGCCCCAGAAACGCCGGCCGCACCACGCGGTCGACAGCGTCGCCGACCTGCTGGAGTGGCTGTGAGGAGCGCGACGGCACGGGCGGTGGGGATCACGCGACCCGGCGGGCCGGACGTTCTCGACGTGATCGAGCGCGACGTCCGGGAGGCGGGTCCGGGCGAGGCTCGGATCGCCGTCAGGGCGGCGGCCGTGAACCCGACGGACATCGGGGTACGGGAGCGCGGCATCGACGGGCTGCCGCCACCGTGGGTGCCCGGGATGGACGCGGCGGGCATCGTCGAGTCGGTCGGACCGGAGGTGGAGCGCGTCGCCGTCGGGGACGGGGTGATGGCGGCGCTCTCGCCGCGACGTCCCGAAGGCGGCGGGCAGGCGGAGCTCGTCGTCGTGCCGGCAGCGTCGGTGGTCGCCGTCCCGGACGACGCCACCCTCGAGGAGGCGGCGACGTTGCCGATGAACGGGCTGACCGCGCTGCACGGCCTCGAGCTGCTCGGCCTCGACGAGGGGCAGACGCTCGCGGTCACCGGAGGCGCCGGCCTGCTCGCGTCCTACGTGATCCCGATCGCGAAGGAGCGTGGGCTGCTGGTCCTCGCCGACGCGTTCCCCGACGACGAGGAGCTCGTCCGAGGCTTCGGCGCAGACGTCGTCCTGCCGCGCGGCGACGCGCTCGTTGCCGCGCTGCGCGACGCGGTACCCGACGGCGTCGACGCAGTCTTCGACACTGCGCTCCTGACGCGCCGGATGTTCCCCGCGATCCGCGAGGGCGGAGCGATCGCCGTCGTCAGAGGCTTCGAGGGCGACGATGTGGAGGACGGCATCCGCATCGAGCGCGTGCTGGTGGGGACGGTGCTCGACCGGACGGACTGGCTGCGGGACGTACGCGACCTGGCCGTGCGCGGGGTGCTCGTGCCGCGGGTGGCCGACACGTACCCACCCGAGCGGGCGGCCGACGCGCAGCGGCGGATGGAAGCGGGCGGCCTCCGCGGCCGGGCGGTCATCGTCTTCCCCGAGCGGACGCGCATGTGACCGTGCACCACGGCCGAGACCTGGAGGTCTGAAGCGCAGGATCGCGCGCGACCTACGCCTCCGCAGGCTCGCGTAACGACCGTGGCCAGATGCCCTGCTTGCCCGGCGAGAGGATTCCGTTCGGGTCGACGGCGTCCTTGATCGTCTCCACGAACCGCATGTAGGCGCGGTCGCCGAAGCTGTACTGCTCTGCCGCGAGGTCCATGAAGTCGAGATGGGCCCGGTACTCGCCGTACCCGTGCTTCGCGCACTCGCTGACGAGCAGCCGGCTCGTGTCGTACGCACGCCGGACCTCGGCCTCGTTCTTCGTGTCGAAGATGACCATCGTGACGTGGATGAAGCTGCGCGCGTTCGTGGGGATGAGGACGGCTGCATAGTCGAGACGCGCGCGCTGCTCGACGAGCCCCCGGATGAGGTCGCGCAGGGCGACGGCATCCGGGCCCGTCAGCCGCGCGACCGGGGAGAAGCCGATGTGCCCTCCCTCCTCGCCTCCGTACCAGCCGGTCATCTGGTTGATGTCGAGGTTCGGGACGCCGGCCTGGACGCGCTCGTGCGGGTTCTCGAGCTCCGCGAACGCGTCCGGCGAGTGCTTCTCGCCCCAGACCTCGGCTCCCGGGATCCGCCCGAAGGCCTCCTTCACCTTGCGGAACCGGTGGTCGACGACCGCCTCGTCGCCGTAGAGGGCGAAGCGCATCATCCACCGGCCGACCTCGAGCTCGCGCGCCATCTCGTCGATCCGTCCATCCGGGATCGGCTCCTCGCCCTCGTACCAGGCCGATCGCGAGGACAGCACCGAGGCGGAGGCGATCGTGTTCCAGACCTGGGGCACATTCTCGATCGTGCGCTCGATCATGAGCGCACGCAGCGTCTCGACCAGCGCCGGGAGGTCGTCGTCGTTCCAGACCCTGAGCCAGAGCGGCATGTAGCACTCCGGGTAGGGCATCAGCCAGACACCCATCTTGGTGACGATCCCGAAGTTCGACTGCATGAAGAGCGTGTCGAGGGACGGCCCGAGGCTGCGCTTGTAGACGTGCCAGGCCCGGTTGCCCGGCATCGCTCCCATGCCGGTCCTGAGCACCTCTCCGCTCGGCAGCACGACCTCCATCCCGCACGCGGCCGCCATGTCGGAGCCCGTCGGGAGATACGTCGCGCCGTTCTCGAGGGCATTGCCCACGACGCTTCCCCAGCCGAGGTCGGGGACCGAGACCATCAGCCTGTGCCCGCCCGCGCGCAGCGCGTCGTAGAGGTCGAACCAGCGGACGCCCGGCTCGACCACGGCAAACGCGCTGTCCTCGTCGATCTCGAGCACGCGGTTCATCCTCCGAAGGCTCACGATCACGGACCCCTTCAGGCGGGGCGCCGGGCCTCCATAGCCGTTGTTCATGCCCGTCGCGTGTGTCCAGAGCGGAACCTTGTGCTCGTTCGCGATCCGCACGATCTGCTGGATCTCGTCGACCGTCTCCGGCATGAGCACCGCCGACGCCGTGTAGTCGTCCGATGCCGCGAACGCGAACGGGTCGCGGAACTCGCGAAGCTCGTCCTCACCCGCGATCACCGCCTCGGAGCCGAGAGCCGAGCGGAAGGAATCGAGCGCGAGCGCGAGACTCTCCTCCGACAGGTGGGACGTGAGCGCAGTTGCCATCGGGCACCTCCTGTCGATAGCGGGCGGCCTCGAGCATACGAGGAGCGCGGCGTTCAGCTCAAGCCGAGAAGGCGCGCGGCGTTCTCCTTGAGGATCAGGGGCCGGACCTCGTCCTTGAACGGCGCCTCGGCGAAATCGGCAAGCCACCGGTCCGGCGTGATCAACGGAAAGTCCGAGCCGAAGAGCACTTTCGTGCGGAGCTGCGAGTTCGCGTACTGCACGAGCTGCGGCGGGAAGTACCTCGGCGACCACCCGGAGAGGTCGATCCAGACGTTCTGCTTGTGCAGGCAGACGGAGATCGCCTCGTCCTGCCAGGGGAACGACGGGTGCGCGAGCACGATCTGCAGCTCGGGGAAGTCGGCGGCGACGTCGTCGAGGCAGATCGGGTTCGAGTACTTGAGACGGAAGCCGCCTCCCCCGGGGACGCCGGTGCCGATGCCGCTGTGGCCCGTGTGGAAGAGCGCGGGCAGGCCGGCCTCCGCGATCGCCTCGTAGAGCGGATAGGCGCTGCGGTCGTTCGGGAAGAACGCCTGGAGGTTGGGATGGAACTTGAACCCCTTGACGCCGTGCTCGGCGATCAGCCGCCGGGCCCGCTCGACGGCGTCGGGTCGGGCCGGGTCGACGCTCGCGAACGGCACGAGCACGTCCGCGTTGGCCGCGGCCGCCTCCGCGATCTCCTCGTTCGGGATCGGCGCGATGCCGCTGCGGGACTCCCAGTCCACGGTGAACACGACCGCGGCCATGCTCCGCTCCCGGTAGTGCGTCGCGACGTCGTCGACGGTCGGAAGCGGTTGGTCGCTTCGGAAGTACGCCCTCGCGGCCGTCCGGAGCTCGGACGGCATCGGATCGTGCCCGTCGCGCGTGAGCTCGGTGTGGACGTGCACGTCGATCGCGACGACCGCCCCGACGTCGATCACGGGTCACGCTCCTCGACGCCGTCACCGCGCCGCGTCCTCGCCCCGTCGGCCGGATCGGTCACGCAGCCGATCATCTCACGCCGCGGGAGCACACGGATCGCCGGCCGCGATTGACGCGTCCCGGGCGGCTCGCTTAGAGTCGCCGGGTGGCCCCCCGGACTCTCGATGCGGGCCGCGTCGAGGCGGTCGAGATGCTCTGCGAGCTGATCGTCCCCGGCTCGGGACGCGTCGGGCCCGCCGTCTACATCGACGCCGTGATCTCGGGCATGCCGCCCGAGGCCCGCGACGGCGCGCTGGCCTCGATCGACGCGCTCGCGCCCGCCGCGGCGCAGGGGGCCGACGCGCTGGCCCGGCACGAGCGCACGCCGGAGTTCGGCCTCGTGCGCGCGCTCGCGATCGAGGCGTACTACAGCGACTTCGTGGCCGCGGGAAAGGAAGGCCCCGGCGCGTGGACCGCGATCGACTTCAACTCGCCGCTCGCGACGCGCCTCGACAAGGACTGGTCCTACCTGGGGATCGCGTGAGGACCGAGTTCGACGTCGTCGTGGTGGGCTCCGGAGCGGGCGGCGGCGTCGTCGCGGCGGAGCTCGCCGGCCGCGGGCGCGACGTCCTGCTGCTCGAGTGCGGCCCGCACCTGCGGGCTCCCGACTTCACGCGCTGGGAGGCGAAGGCGGCGCACGATCTCTTCTGGCCGCTGCGACTGGCCCCGGCGCCGCGCGGTGAGATGGTCGCCTTCCTCGCCGGGCGCTGCGTCGGCGGGACGACGACGATCAACACGAAGGTCGCACTGCGGGCGCACGAGCGCGACGTCGCCAAGTGGCACCCGGCGACGGGGCTGACGAACGACGGGAAGGAGCCGTTCGCCGCATCCGATCTCGGCCCGTACTACGACCGGGTCGAGCGTGTGCTCGGCGTGCGGGAGCGGGCCGACTGGCAGAAGAGCGTGTTCACCGTGGACGCCGGCTTCCGGGCCCTCGGCGCCGAGCTCGAGCCCGTCAGCTCGTACACGGACGCGAACTGCACCAGCTGCGGCTCCTGCATCCAGGGCTGCCCGACCAACGCCGGCAAGTCGACCATGAACACGTACATCGCCGACGCCCTCGCGCGCGGCATCCTCGAGCTGCGAGCGCACGCCCAGGTCGAGCGGGTGCTGGTCGACGGCTCCGTGGCGACGGGGGTCGAGTACGTCGACGGTGCAGGCGAGCGGCACACGGCACGCGCAGGCGCGGTCGTGGTGGCCGCCGGCGCGCTCAACACCCCGCAGCTCCTGATCCGGTCCGGTGTCCCGAACGCCTCGATCGGGCGGTATCTCGGGATCCACCCCATCCGGCTCGTGTACGGCCTCTTCGACGAGCCGCAGGACGCGCACATGGTCTACCCGATCACAGCGCACTGCATGCAGCACCAGCACGACGAGGACGGCGGCTTCGTGATCGAGGCGACGACGATCCAGGACCCGATCTCCTTCGCGACGACGCTCTGCGACGACGGCGGGCCGCTCTGGGGCCCGCGCCTGGTCGAGGCGGTGCGCGGGTTCCGGCGCTGGATCGGGCTGCTCTCGCTGGCGAACGACGACAACAACTCCGCCGTCGTCGTCGACGAGTCGGGCGCCGAGCGGTTCGACGTCGACCTCCGGCCGAACGAGCTCGAGCGCGTCGACGCGGGGCTGCGGTTCAGCAGGGAGGTGCTCGAGGCCGCAGGAGCGAAGCAGGTCTACTGGACCGGCCTCGCGTCGACCCACGTCCAGGGCACCTGCCGGATGGGCGACGACCCAGCCCGGTCGGTGGTCGACCGGAACGGCGAGTCGCACGACGTCAAGCGCCTCTTCGTGGGTGACGCGTCCCTCGTCCCGCGCACGCTGTCGGTGAACCCGTCCTTGACGATCATGGCACTGGCGACACGGCTCGCAGAGCACCTCGACGCCGACCCGGGGGGCTACCTCGGCCCGAGGGCGGCCACGGCGGTTCCCGCGTGAGGGCGGCGCTCCTCGCCGAGTACCACCGCCCGCTCGAGCTCGTCGATCGCCCCGAGCCCGAGCCGAGCGGCCCACGGAGCGTCGTCGTCCGGATCGGCGGCGCGGGCGTCTGCGCGACCGACCTCCACGCGATCGACGGCCTGATGGAGCCCGCGGGCGTCCGTCTGCCTGTCGTGCTCGGGCACGAGAATGCGGGCTGGGTGCACTCGGTCGGCGACGGCGTCACGGCTGCCGCCGTCGGCGACCCGGTCCTCCTCTATCCCGCCTGGAGCTGCGGGCTCTGCGTTCCCTGCCGACGCGGCCAGGACGTGTTCTGCGAGCGCCACGAGTTCACGGGGCTGACGCGGGACGGCGGCTTTGCGGAGTACGTCCTCGTCGACGAGCGCTCGATCATCCCGCTGCCGGAGGGCGTCGAGCCCGCGGACGTGGCGCCGCACTCCGATGCCGGCATCACCGCGTACCACGCCGTCAAGAAGCTCGTACCGCGTCTCCAGCCGGGCAGCACGGCCGCGGTAATCGGCGTCGGCGGGGTCGGACACATCGGGCTGCAGCTCGTCCGCGTGCTCGGCGCCGCGAGGGTGGTCGCGATCGACACGGACGAGCGCCGCCGCGCACTGGCACGTGAGCTCGGCGCAGACGAGGTGCTCGGGGAGGACGCGGACGTCGCGAGTGCCGCACGCGAGCTGACCGACGGAGCCGGCGTCGACGTCGTCGTCGACTTCGTGGGCACCGACGAGACGCACTCCTCGGCGCTCGGAATGCTCGCGCGGCAGGGCATCTACTCGATCGTCGGCTACGGCGGGACCGTGTCGCACCCCTCCGTTGGCTTCGTGACCGGGGAGACGGTCGTCACCGGAAACCTCGTCGGCAACTGGATCGACCTCTGGGAGGTTCTCCGGCTGCATGCGAGCGGCTCGGTGACGCTGCGGAGCGAGCGCCATCCACTCGAGGAGGTGAACGACGTGCTCGAGAAGCTGCGCCAGGGAGAGGTGACGGGCCGCGCCGTCCTGGTGCCTTGACCAGTGTCCAGGAGCGGATCTTCGACGTCCGGGGGACGCGGGCGGTCGTCACCGGCGCCGCGAGCGGGCTCGGCCTGGCGATGGCAGAGGTGCTCGCCGACTGCGGGGCTCACGTCACCCTCGCCGACGTCGACGACGCGCGGCTCGCGGACGTCGCGACCGAGCTTGCCGAGCGCGGAGGGACCGTGCGCTCCTTCGTCGTCGACGTCTCGGACGAGGCGCAGGTCGCGGGGCTCGTCGAGGACGTCGTCGCGTCCGAGGGCGGGATCGACGTCGTGTTCGCGAACGCGGGCATCGCGGCGGTCCCGGGGCCCGCCGTGGAGGGAGGGCAGCGCCTCGACACCGTGGAGCGCTCGGACTGGGACAAGGTGCTCGGCGTGAACCTGAACGGCGTCCTCTTCACGCTCAAGCACGCGGCGGCGGTGATGAGGCGCCAGAGGTCGGGCCGGATCGTGGTGACGTCGTCGAACGCGGGGCTGCGCCCCGAGCCGGTCGTCTGCTACGGGTACACCGCCAGCAAGGCAGCTGTCCTCAACGTCGTTCGGCAGGCCGCGCTCGAGCTCGCGCCGGACGGCGTGCTCGTGAACGCGATCTGCCCGGGGCCGTTCAAGGGGACGCGCATCGGAGGAGGCGTGACCCTCGACCCCGATCCGGAGCAGGAGCGCATGTGGGCGACCACCGTCCCGCTCGGGCGCATGGCGGAGCCCGAGGAGCTGAAGGGGCTCGTGCTGCTGCTCGCGTCGCCCGCGTCGAGCTTCATGACGGGCGCCGCGTACCTGATCGACGGCGGCACGCTCGTCCTCGCGGGCTCCGCCTGAGGGC
Organism: Gaiella sp.; assembly: GCF_035710885.1. GTDB lineage: Bacteria > Actinomycetota > Thermoleophilia > Gaiellales > Gaiellaceae > Gaiella. The sequence continues at coordinate 148,902 of NZ_DASTCS010000076.1, forward strand.
TACGTCATCCCCGTGCTCTGGCCGCCGTTGACGGTGAGCACCTGGCCCTGGACGAAGTTCGACCACGGCGAGCAGAGGAAGAGGATCGGCCCCGCCGCCTCCTCGGGGGTCGCGCCGCGCCCCAGCGGGATGACGCGCGCGGCGCCCTCGCGCATCTGCCCCGGGATGCCGAGCGGGAATCACGAGGACGCAGGCTCCGTGGGAGCAGAGGAGCTCGGCCGTCGCTCTCCCGATCCCCCGCGCCGACCCGGTGACGATCGCGGCCCTCCCCTCCAGCACTCCCATGCCCGTCCTCCTCCGTCGTTGGCTCGAACCCCGCCGCCCGCGGGGTCTAGGATCGCCACGTGACCGTTGGCGATGGCCGGGTGCTGACGCAGGGCCAGGTGCTGTGGACGCCGCCCGCGGACGCGCGAGAGCGCTTCCTGCTGGGACGCTTCATGGGCTGGCTGCGCAGCGAGCGCGGTCTCGACCTCTCCGACTACGAGGAGCTGCGGCGCTGGTCGATCGCCGATCTCGAAGGGTTCTGGTCCGCGGTCTGGGACTTCTTCGAGATCCGCGCCCACGAGCCGTACCAGCGGGTTCTCGGGTCGCGCGAGATGCCGGGCGCCGAGTGGTTTCCCGGCGCCCGGTTGAACTACGCCGAGCACATGGTCGGGCGGGACGAGGACGTCGACTCCGTCGCGGTCGTCGCGCACTCGCAGTCGCGCGACCCGATCGAGCTCACGTTCGGCGACCTGCGCGAGCAGGTCGCGCGGGCGCGTGCGGGCCTGCAGCGGCTCGGGGTCGGGCCCGGCGACCGCGTCGTCGCCTACCTCCCCAACATCCCCGAGACGCTCGTCGCGTTCCTCGCGACGGCGAGCCTGGGCGCGATCTGGGCGACCTGCCCGCCGGAGTTCGGCGTGCGCAGCGTGCTCGACCGCCTCGGCCAGCTCGAGCCGAAGGTGCTGCTCGCGGTCGCCGGCTACCGCTGGGGCGACAAGCACATCGATCGTCGGGAGCAGGTCGCGCCGGTGCGAGCCGGCTTGCCGAGCCTCGAGGCCCTCGTGCACGTCCCCTACGCAGGCGGACCCGACGACGCGCTCCCGGACGCGGTCTCCTGGGACGAGCTCCTGCGCGAGCAGGGCGAGCTCGCCTTCGACCCCCTGCCGTTCGCGCACCCGCTCTACGTCCTCTTCTCCTCCGGCACGACCGGGTTGCCGAAGGCGATCGTGCACTGTCACGGCGGCATCCTGATCGAGCACCTGAAGAACCACGGCTTCAGCTGGGACCTGCAGCCCGGTGACCGGCTCCAGTGGTTCACGACGACCGCCTGGATGATGTGGAACGCGCTGGTCTCGGTGCTCCTGCTCCGCGCGTCGATCGTGATGATCGACGGCAATCCGGTCTACCCGGACGTCTCCTTCCAGTGGGCGCTCGCGGAGAAGGTGCGCCCGACGTTCTTCGGGCTCAGCCCGGCGTTCACGATGGCCTGTCGCAAGGAGGGCCTGGAGCCGGGGCGCCTCTTCGACCTCTCGTCGGTCCGGATGGTCTGCGAGGCCGGCTCGCCGCTCCCGCTCGAGGGGTACGCATGGCTCTACGAGCAGTTCGGGCCGGACGTCATGGTCAACGTCGGAAGCGGCGGCACCGACGTCTGCACGGGGATCGTGCAGGGTGTCCCGCTGCTCCCCGTCTACGCGGGCGAGATGTCGACTCGCATGCTCGGCGTCGACGCCGAGGCGTTCGGGCCCGACGGCAAGCCGGTCGTCGGCGAGCTCGGCGAGCTCGTGATCAGGCAGCCCATGCCGTCGATGCCCGTCGGGTTCTGGAACGACGACGACGGCTCCCGCTATCGCGCCGCGTACTTCGACCACTACCCGGGTATCTGGCGCTTCGGCGACTGGATCGTGTTCACGGAGCGGGGAAGCTCGATGATCACCGGCCGCTCCGACGCGACGCTCAACCGCGGGGGAGTCCGGCTCGGCTCGAGCGAGATCTACTCGGTCGTCGAGGAGCACGACGAGGTGCTGGACAGCCTCGTCGTCCACCTCGAGGAAGAGGACGAGCTGCTCCTGTTCGTGGTGCTCCGCCCCGGGGTCGAGCTCGACGACGGGCTCCGGACGCGCATCGACGACGCCCTGCGCAACTCGCTCTCGCCACGCCACGCGCCGGACACGATCGTGGCAGTGCCCGCGATCCCGCGCACGCTGACGGGGAAGAAGCTCGAGGTCCCGGTCAAGCGCATCCTGACCGGGGCGAAGGTGTCCGAAGTCGCCGCGCGCGACGCGCTCGTCGACCCGGCCTCGATCGAGCCGTTCGCCGCCTTCGCCCGCACCCGCGCGCCGGTCGGGTAACGCCCGGGGTGAGGCCACCCCCTGAGGCGTGGCTCCCGGCCTCGCGTGGCTTCAGCCGCGTGGGCCGCGTGCCTCGGCGATGCTGGTGGCATCGGTGAGGTGCTCGGCACACGAAGCGCACGGGGCGGGAAGGCCCGTCACGCGGGCCTTCCCGCCCGGAAGCGGCCCAGACGCGCCAGACCGCGCAGCCGAGCGCGCGAGATCGTGGCATCGATCATCTAGGTGCGCGGCGCGTACTCGACACCCCGGAACGGCCAGTCGGACCCGAGCCACTTACTCACGACGCGCCAGAGCGGCGTGTCCAGCTGCGCGTGGCTCGCCCGCACCCAGGAGAGCACACGGGCGTCGTGGTCGCTGTCGGGCTGCGGGTAGATGTAGACGCACCCGATCACGTCCCGGCTCACCGGATCGAGCACCGTGTACGTGAACCCGGTCCGGTTGCGGAAGTCGTCGGCGTGGCGCTGCAGGTCTGCCCGGTTCTCGTCCGGCGTCATCTCCCGCGGCCAGCTGCTGTCCTCCCATCCGGGCGTCGCACGGATGTGCTCCCGCGACGAGGTCCACGCGTCGTAGTCCTGGTCGTTGTGCGCGGGGTCGAGCGGCTCGAGTACGAACTGCGGCGTCTCGAGCAGCCGAGGGACGTCGAAGTCGCGCGGGACGAACTCGGCCACGCGAGCGATCGTAGAACCTTGGCTCGAGGGGGCGCCGGGGAAGTCACCTGCGCCGGCTGGAATGTCCCCTGAAGAGGACGCTGGAGCTGGCCGCAACCGATGAGTTTGCGCCGCCGTGCCAGTCTCGCGTACGGACCCGCAAAGCCCCGAGAACGCTCTCGCCTACATCAACGAATCCGGGAGGCACCTTGAAGCTTCTTCTCACGTCCGCCGGCATCAAGAACGCGAGCATCCACGACGCGCTGGTCGACCTGCTGGGCAAGCCGATCAGCGAGTCCAGCGCCCTCTGCATCCCCACTGCGATGTACGGGCACCCCTGGGTCGGTCCCGGCGAGAAGGTGTGGCAGTTCATCAGTGGACAAGAACCCCGCTGCCCGATGTGCGAGCTGGGCTGGAGGTCCTTGGGAGTGCTGGAGCTGACCGCGCTCCCCACCATCGACGAAGAACGCTGGGTTCCCCTCGTCCAGGAGACCGACGTCCTGCTGGCCTCGGGCGGCGATGCCTTGTACCTGTGCCACTGGATGCGGCAGTCCGGGCTGGCAGACCTGCTGCCGTCGCTGGACGAGACCGTCTGGGTGGGGCTGAGCGCCGGGAGCATGGTGATGACCCCCAGGATCGGGGCCGACTTCGTCGGCTGGAAGCCGCCCACCGGCGGCGACGAAACACTCGGAATCGTCGACTTCTCGATCTTTCCGCACGTGGACAACGAGGACCTGCCGTCCAACACGATGGCCAACGCGGAACGCTGGGCGGCCGGCTTGTCGGGTCCGGCGTACGCGATCAACGACGAGACCGCCATCAAAGTGGTCGACGGGACCGTCGACGTCGTATCCGAGGGACACTGGAAGCTGCTCACGCCCCGGCACTGAGACCTTGTGCCACGATTGACGCCTCAAGCGAGCAGGTGGAGGCGGAGATGGCCCACGAAGACGTTCCCGTCCTGATCGTCGGCGGCAGCCTCGTAGGGCTGTCGACAGCGGTTTTCCTCGGACATCACGGCGTCCCGTCGCTCGTCCTCGAGCGCCATCGCGGAACCGCGATCCACCCGCGGGCCGCGCTCGTCAACCAGCGCACCATGGAGACGTATCGCGCTGTCGGCCTGGAGGAGGAGATCGAGGAGGCGGCCGCGCGGGAGTTCGTCCAGAACGGCGCGATCGTGTCCGTCGACAGCCTCGGCGGGAAGGAGCTCGACTGGTACTTCCGCTTCATCAACGAAGGGGTGGAGGACCTCAGCCCGTCGAAGCGGGTCTTCGTCACGCAGATCGGGCTCGAGCCCGTCCTGCTCCGCGCCGCGGAACGTCTGGGTGCGGAGATCCGGTACGCGTCGGAAGCCGCCTCCGTCGAGCAGGACGACTCGGGCGTGACCGTCGTCGTCCGACCGCGCGACGCCGGGCCCGAACGCAGCGTGCGGGCCTCCTATCTCGTCGCAGCGGACGGCGCCCACAGCCCGATCCGGGAGCGGCTCGGCATCCAGAAGCTCGGCCACGGGAGCTTCTCGGACAGCATCACGATCTACTTCAGGGCCGACGTGCGCGCGCTGATGGGCGAGCGCAACCTGAGCGTCGTCTACGTCTTCGGCCCTCGCCTCCAGGGATTCTTCCGTTTCTCGATCGATCTCCAGGCGGGCTTCCTCGTCGTGAACTCGACCGTCGACGACGACGGGACGCGGTCGGTCCGGATCGGCGAGGACATGAGCACGCCGAGTTGCATCCGCTACGTCCGCGAGGCGCTCGGCGACCCGGAGATCCCGGTCGAGATCGAGAACGTCCAGCGCTGGTCGGCGTCGGCCGAGTACGCCGCACGGCTACAGGAAGGCCGCGTGTTCATAGCCGGCGACGCCGCGCACGTCATGCCCCCCACCGGCGGGTTCGGCGGCAACTGCGGCGTGCAGGACGGGTACGACCTGGCGTGGAAGCTCGCGCACGTCCTGGACGGCCGCGCGGACGAAGCACTGCTGGCCACCTACGACGCCGAGCGCCAGCCGGTCGGGGCATTCACGACAGAGCAGGCCTACACGCGCTACGTGCTACGGCTCGATCCCTCGCTCGGCAAGGACGACCTGATGCCGATCGTCGGGGAGGCCCCGATCGAGCTCGGTTACCGTCACCGCTCGGCCGCCGTGGTGCTCGGAGCGGACGGCGACGACGCGATGTGGGAGGACCCCGGCAAGCCGTCCGGCCGTCCCGGGTTCCGCGCGCCCCACGTCCCGATCACCGTCGACGGCGTCGAACGGTCGACGTTGGACCTCTTCGGGCGCCACTTCGCTCTTGTCGCCGGGCCGGGTGGCGAGAGCTGGTGCGCCGCCTCACGCGCGGCGGCGGTGTCGGCAGGAGTGCCGCTCGACGCCTATCGCGTCGGGGACGACGTGATCGACACGACGGGCGGGCTCGAGACGTCCTACGGGACCGGCGCGGCAGGCGCCGTGCTCGTCCGGCCGGACGGGTTCATCGCCTGGCGAGCGAGAGCGTCACACGCCCACCCCGAGAGCGAGCTCGCCCACGCGCTCGGCGCGGCGCTGGGCCGCGGTGTGGTCTCCGGCGCCCAGCTCTAGCGTCGCCGCCCCTTCTGGTTTCAGGGGCGTGGCTCCAGCCCCGGTTTCCGGGGCGTGGCTTCAGCCCCGGTTTTCCGGGGCGTGGCTTCAGCTCCGGGTTCTGGGGCCTGCGCCCGCTCGACCCTGTTCGCGGCCTGCGCTCCATCGTCGGGCCGGGTCAGGTCGCGGCAGCGGTGGCCGGGGCGAGCGGCGCCTTCCCGAGGATCATGTCCGCCGCCTTCTCCGCGATCATCACCGTCGCCGCGTGCGTGTTCGCCCGGGTGATCTTCGGCATCACGGAGGCGTCCACCACGCGAAGCCCCTCGACGCCGTGAACGCGGAGCTCGGCGTCGACGACGGCGCCCATCGCGCAGGTCGACGTGGGGTGGTACACGGTCTGGCTCGCGCGGCGGACCCAGTCGAAGATGTCGTCCTCGGAGTCCGAGGCCGGGACGCTCAGCGGCTCTCGCTGGATCGCGCGAAGCGCGGGCCGCGAGGCGATCTCGAGCGCGATCCGCACGCCCTCGAGCACGCTCGCCCGATCCTCGTCGGTCGTGAGGAAGTTGGAGAGGATCGTCGGCTTGGAGTCGGCCATCGGCGTTCGCAGGCCGACCCGGCCGCGCGAGGTCGGCTTGACGATCACCGGTCCGAACGCGAAGCCGTTGCCGGGCGGCGGTGTCAGGCCCTCGTCGAAGAAGGGCGCGGCCGCGAAGTGGAACTCGACGTCCGGCGCCGGCAGGTCCGAGCGTGTCCGGAAGAAGCCGCCGGCCTCCGGGTAGTTCGAGGTGAGGGGGCCGCGGCCCTCTGTCTCGAGGAGCCCGAAGTTCTCGGGCGTGAAGATTCCGAAGAGACCCGGCTCGTCCGTGAGGTAGTTGACGTTGACCATGCAGTGGTCCTGCAGGTTGTGCCCGACCGGCAGGTTCTCCCGCACGGCGATCCCGAACACGTCGAGGTCATCGGCAGGGCCGATCCCCGAGAGCATCAGCAGCACCGGGGACTGGTACGTGCCGGCGGAGACGATCACCTCGCGCTCCGCCCGTACGGTCTCCCGCACGCCGTCACGGGCGAGCTCGACGCCCACGGCGCACTCGCCCTCGAAGACGATCCGCTCCACGAAGACGCCTGACCTCACCTCGAGGTTCGGGCGTCCCTCCGCCGGGTGCAGGAACGCGTCCGCAGCGCTGCAGCGCATGCCGTTCCGCTGGGTGAGCTGGAAGCGCGAGACGCCCTCCGGCCGGTCGACGTTCAGGTCGTCGATCAGCTCGTAGCCGGCCTGCGTCGCAGCCTCGAGCTGGGCGTCGATGAGCGGGCTCATGGACCGGCTGTCCGAGACCGCGAGCGGCCCGCCGACACCGTGGAACTCGTTCTCGCCGCGCTCGTTGTCCTCCGAGCGCTTGAAGTAGGGCAGCACCTCGTCGTACGACCATCCGGTGCAGCCCATCTCCGCCCACTCGTCGAAGTCGGCGCGGTTCCCGCGGAGGTAGATCATCGCGTTGATCGAGCTCGAGCCGCCGATCACGCGGCCGCGCGGGTAGTACAGCCGCCGCCCGCCGAGGCCGGGCTCCGGCTCGCCGTAGAGGTCCCAGTCGAGGCTCGACTTGAACGCGAGGGGGAACATCGCCGGGACGTGCAGCTCGGCCGCCGTGTCGGGCGCGCCTGCCTCCAGCAGGAGGACCGAGACGTCCGGATCCTCGCTGAGGCGAGCGGCGAGCACGCATCCGGCAGAGCCGGCTCCGACGATCACGTAGTCAGCCACGATCGGGCACTCCTTGACTCGGGGTACGGCTCGGAGCTTATTGGCTCGCGATCCCGTTACCAAGATTGTTGGCGAGACGTCCGCTCGCCGGTTAGGCTCGCCTCGAATGGGCGCGAGCGACGACCTCATCGCCCTCTACTGGACGACTTCCGGACCGGTCGAGGTGCATTTCGGGCGGGAGTGGAGCCTCTTCGACCTGCGCGAGCGTTGCGAGCAGGCCGCACGGGTCGGATTCAAGGGGATCGGGCTCTGGCACGCCGACCTCGAGCACGTGCTCGAGAAGCGGACGCTCCGGGAGGTGCGTCAGGTCCTGGACGACCACGGCATGGAGCAGCTCGAGCTCGAGTTCCTGGGGGACTGGTTCCTCGACCCGCACGACGAGCGCCGGCGCGACTCCGACGTGCGACGCGCGCTGCTGTTCGAGGCAGCCGGCGCCCTGCCGGTCCACCACGTCAAGGTGGGGAACATCGTCGGCACGGAGTGCGAGCTGCCGCGGATCGTCGAGGCGTTCGGCGAGCTGTGTGCCGACGCAGCCCGGCACACCGATGCGACGGTCGCCTACGAGTTCATGCCCTACGACGTCACCGTGAACGACGTCGACAAGGCGCTCGCTGTCGTGGAGGGCGCTGACGCGCCCAACGGCGGCCTCGCGCTCGACACCTGGCACCTGGGCAAGCTGCGGCTCGAGCCGGAGGAGCTTCGGCGCCTCCCGGCCCGGTTCCTGTCCTGGGTCGAGCTCTCGGACGGGCCGTTCGAGTACGCGGAGGATCGGCTCGACGAGGTGATCAACAGGCGCAGGCTTCCCGGCGAGGGCGAGTTCCCGATCGTCGAGTACGTCGCCGTGTGCCGGGAGATCGGGTACCAGGGGCCGTGGGGCGTCGAGGTCCTCTCCGAGGAGCTCCGCAACCTCCCGATCGAGCAGATCTTCGACCGGGCCTACGAGACGACGAGGGCGCAGCTCGAGCTCTCACGAGACACCCGTCGGCTCGCCGGAGGCGTCGAAGGAGCGGAGGTGCCGGCTTCGCCGGCGCCATAGCGAGAAAGGAGAGCCTCGGTGCCCGATAACGGCCTCTCGAAGGAACGGCTGACCTGGATGTACACGCAGATGGCGCGGATCCGTGAGTTCGAGGAACGGGTGAAGCGGACGTTCGAGGAGCACCCGGGCGTGATCCGCGGCCACACGCACCTCGCCGACGGCGCGGAGGCCTCGATCGTCGGCTCGCTGGCCGCGCTCGGGCCGGACGACCAGCTCACGGCGACGTATCGCTGCCACGGCTACCCGCTCGCGCTCGGCACCGACCCGAAGGCGCTGATGGCCGAGATCTACGGCAAGGAGACCGGGATCTGCAAGGGCTACGGCGGCTCGATGCACCTGACCGACGTGGGCCGCGGGTTCCTGGGCACCTCCGGGATCGTCGGACAGGGCATCCCGCACGCCGCGGGTGTCGCGTGGGCGGCTCAGATCCGGGGGAAGAACCAGGTGGTGCTCTCGTTCTTCGGCGACGGCGCGACGAAGCAGGGTGCGTTCCACGAGACCCTCAACATCGCCTCGCTCTGGAAGCTCCCGGTCGTCTTCGTGATGGAGAACAACAACTACCAGGCCTACACGCCCGTCGAGCAGGAGGACGCGAACGCGGCGGCGGGAGAGCCGCTCGCGGTGAAGGCGAAGGCCCACAGCATGCCGGGCGTGACCGTGGACGGCGGCGACCCGGTGGCCGTCCACCAGACGATGCACGCGGCCGTGGAGCGCGCGCGCTCGGGCGACGGGCCGACGCTGGTCGAGTCGCGCGTCTACCGGCTGAGCGCCCACGGCAACATCATCGCGCCGCCCGGCGTGCCGCTCCACTACCCCGAGCACGAGGCGGTCGCGATCTTCGGCAACGTCGAGGAGTACGAGGCCGCCAAGCGGGGCGACCCGGTTCCGCGCTTCCGTGCGCGCCTCGTGACCGACGGCGTGCTCTCCGCCGAGGACGCGGACGCCATCGCCGAGGCGGCCCGGAAGGAGATGCAGGAGGCCGTCGACTTCGGGCTCTCCAGCTCGTTCCCGGCGCCCGAGAAGGCCGTCGACTACGTCTACGCCTAGGAGGACCGAAGACATGGCACGCGAGCTTCCCTACATCCAGGCGATCGGCGAGGCGGTCCACCAGGAGATGGAGCGCGACGAGACGATCCTCTACTTCGGCCAGAACCTGGCGCTCAGCGAGGACGACCCGTTCGTGAAGGCGTTCGGCGGCGACCGTGTCCGCGTGACGCCGATCTCCGAGACGGCCGAGATCGGCATGGCGGTCGGCGCGGCCTTCGCGGGCTACCGGCCGGTCGTCCAGCTGTACATGGCGGAGTTCATGCTCGTCGCGATGAACCAGGTGGTGAACGAGGCGCCACGCTTCCACGGCATGACCGGCGGCCAGGTCAAGGTGCCGATCGTGCTCCAGGCGGGGTACGGGTTCACCGCGGGCTGGGCGGGACAACACACGGGGACGATCTACGGCATGTTCCTCGGCGTCCCCGGGCTGAAGGTCGTGGTGCCGTCGACGCCCGCCGACGCCAAGGGGCTGATGACCGCCTCGATCCGTGACGACAACCCGGTCGTGTTCTTCCACAACTACCTGCTGACGCTCGAGCACGGCGACGTGCCCGAGGGCGAGCATGTCGTGCCGCTCGGAGAGGCGGCGGTCGTCCGCGAGGGCGGCGACGTCACGATCGTGGGCATCGGCTGGACCGTCGGGAAGGCGCTCGCGGCGGCCGAGCAGCTTGCGGGCGAGGGAATCGAGGCGGAGGTCATCGATCCGCGCACCCTGGCGCCGCTCGACACCGCGACGATCGTCCAGTCGGTGGAGAAGACCGGGCGGCTCGTCGTCGTCGACCAGGCGACCCGGCACGCGTCGGCTGCGGCGGTGATCGCGGCGGAGGTCGCAGCGGAGGGGTTCTCCGCGCTGAAGGCCCCGATCGGCCTCGTGACCGCGCTCGACGCGACGATCCCCTACAGCCAGCCGATGGAGGCGTACCTGCTCCCGGACGAGACGAAGATCGCAGCCGCCGTGCAGCAGGCGGTCGGCTTCTCGCCCGTCCCCGCCTGAGTCACGGCCGACCGGAAGCCGACCGCGCCGCTGCCGGCGTCCGCGCCGGAGGGAGCCTTCAGGCGTGGGCGGTTCGCCAGCCTCCGGGTGCGTAGTCCCGGCGGACGGTCTCGACGTACGGAGCGGGGCTGACGATGGCCCGGATCTCGGTCTGCACGTGGGCCTCGACGGTCGGCTTGGTCGAGCCGCCGCCTTCCTCCCCCCAGTGGAAGACGACCTCGGTGCCGGGCTCTGCCTGCGCCGCGTCCAGGACGGCCAGGGTCAGCATCTTGCCCTCGTTGGCGCTGTAGCCGATCCAGGTCGAGACGCCGACGGGTTCGGCGTCCACGGTGACCAGGTCGAAGGGGTGCATGCAGTACACGGCGGAGGGCCAGTCCATGAACTTCGCCCGGTCCGTCTTCCGGAACATCGTCCCGATCGTGCGGGTCACGTCCTCGTCGTCGAGCGCGAGCGTGACCTTGACACGGTGCTCGTCCTCCGCGATCCGCTCGAGCGCCTCGCGCCCCACGAAGTCGTGGTCGAACTTGACGTAGTTGCCGTAGCCGAGGTCCCACGGCGTGAAGTAGTAGTCCTCGATGTCGTCGGAGGGAAAGCTGCCGCCGATCGACGCGGAGGCCTCGTACCCGGTTGCCGGGAGCCACTCGCGGTACGCCTCGAGCCGCTCGCCCGAGTACACGGCGGGGAGCGGAGAGGGGATCCAGCCGGACTCGAGCGTGTTGGAGGAGTACGCCCTGCCCCCGACTCTCCGGAGGCCGAACTCCTCACCTGCCTCGAGGAGCGTCTCGAGCACCGGCTCCCGCTCGTCCCATGGTCCGAACAGCTCCCAGCCGGGCTGGCCGACCATCCCGTGACGCAGGGCGCTGACGGTCCGGCCTGCGATCGTCACCCTCGTCTTGTGGAAGAACTTGAGCTCGGGGGCGGCCTGGCCGAGGACCTTCTCGATCAGGTCCATCGCGTTCGGTCCCTGCACCTGGAAGCGGTAGGACCTCCGCCGCCCGTCCGTTCGGAGCGCCGTCCTCAGGTCCAGATCGACCTCGACGTCGTAGCCGCCGGTCTCTGCGTGGTACATCACCCAGTTCAGCGCGGGCGCGCGGCCGACGAGGTTGAACCGATCCTCGGCCAGCGCAAACAGGATCACGTCACCGATCACGAACCCGTCCGGAGTGCACGGCACGAAGTGCTTCGCCCGGTCGACGGCGAAGCCCTCGAAGCTGTTGACCGCGAGCTCGGAAAGGAGCCTCAACGCGTCGGGCCCCGAGATTCCCAGGTCGTTCATGTGGAACGACTGATCGAAGAGGACGCAGGTCGTCTGCCAGGCTCGCTGCTCGTCGCGCCAGTTCGTGAACTCGGCCGGGACGCCCGGATAGACGTTGGGCCCGGCCTGCGAGTTCCGCAGGAGCTCCACGGGGCTCCCTGCCGCCGCGAGCACTGCCTCGAGACTCCGATGACTCACGTTCGTCCTCCCTTGTCCAGCTCGAGTGGTCGCCGGGCGAGCCCGACCCGCTTCTCGACCGGCAAGCCGAGGCTACTACGCGCTCGACGCCCGATGTAAAGGGGGATAATCACGCTGTGAAGCAGAACTCGACAGAGGCTGAGGCCGAAGGGCGCGGTTCCGGCGGCGATCAAGAGGGTGGCGCGTCGCTCGAAGCCGCGTCCTTCCTCGTGTTGTCTCGTCGACCGGACGTCGTTTAGGCTCGCGCCGAATGAGCATCCTCGGCAATCGTGTCCTGAGAGTGGAGGACCCTCGGTTCCTCCGGGGCGAGGGGCGCTACATCGAGAACATGCCGCTCCATCGCGCGGCCTGGGTCACGTTCGTCCGCTCGCCGCTCGCGCACGCCCGCGTGAACGGGATCGACACCTCCGCAGCGGAGGCGCTCCCGGACGTCCAGGTGCTCACGGGCGCCGACGTCGACGCGCCTCCGTTCGGCCCGCCGCCGTACTGGAACATCAATCCCGGGATGGTGCGGCCGCTCGTCGCCCAGGACGTCGTCCGCTTCGCAGGAGAGATCGTGGCGATCGTGGTCAGCGACGACCGAGCGGCGGGCATCGACGCCGCCGAGCTCGTCGCGATCGACTACGACCCGCTGCCCGTGGTCCTGACCGTTGAGGAGGCGGCGGAGGACGAGACCCTGCTCTTCCCGGACGAGGGAACCAACGTCGCCGCACGTGCCGGCTCAGAGGAGCACGACGAGGAGCTCTTCTCCGGCTGTGAGGTGGTCGTCTCCGACACGGTCTGGAGCCAGCGGATGGCGGCGGCCCCGCTCGAGCCGCGCTCCGCCGCCGCCGAGCTGGGCGAGGACGGCCGACTGACGGTCTGGCTGACATCGCAGACGCCGCACACGAGCAAGATGGTCGTCGCAGGGATGCTCGGGCTCGATCCCGGACAGGTCCGGGTCGTGAGCCCCGACCTCGGCGGCGGCTTCGGGGCGAAGATGCTGGAGGTCGAGGGCGTCCTGGTCGCCTGGCTCGCGCGCAAGCTCGGCCGGCCCGCCCGCTGGACGGAGACGCGGACCGAGAACATGCTCGGACTGCTGCACGGTCGCGCGCAGCGGCTCGAGTTCACGCTCGGCGGAACGCGCGACGGCGACGTGCGCGCCTACCGGCTCGACGTCCTCGCGGACGCAGGCGCGTATCCGATCCTCGGCGCGTACCTGCCGAACCTGACCTGCCTCATGGCGAGCGCGGTGTACGAGATCCCGAGGGTCGAGGTGGAGGGCCGGTCGGTCGTCACGAACACGACCCCGACCACCTCGATTCGCGGCGCCGGCCGGCCGGAGGCGGCGCAGGCGATGGAGCGGGCGCTCGACCTCTTCGCGGCCGAGGTCGGCCTCGACCCGGCGGAGGTCCGACGCAGGAACTTCGTCCCCAAGGACGCGTTCCCGTACACGACCGCGACCGGGGCCACGTACGACTCCGGCGACTACGAGGGCGCGCTCGACCTCCTGCTCCGCTCGGCCGGATACGACGAGTTGCGCGAGGAGCAGCGCCGGCGTCGCGCGCAGGGCGGCCCCGTCGAGCTCGGGATCGGCCTCGGCGCATACGTCGAGATCTCGAACCCCGTGGGGGAGGCCGAGTTCGGAGAGGTCGAGATCACGGACAACGGCGAAGCCATCCTCCGCACCGGCTCGCACTCCCACGGCCAGGGGCACGAGACGACGTTCGCGATGCTCGCCGCCGAGCGGCTGGGGCTTCCCGTGGAGCTGGTCACGGTGATCAAGGGCGACACCGACGAGGTGCCCACCGGAGCCGGGACCTTCGGCTCCAAGTCGACGCAGATCGGAGGGGTCGCCGGACGGCTCGCTGCGGACGGGGTCGTCGAGCAGGCGAAGGCCCTGGCGGCCGACTACCTCGAGGCGAGCGCCGCGGACATGGTGCTCGACCTCGACACGGGCCGCTTCCACGTCACGGGAGCCCCGGAGCCGGCGCTCGGCTGGGCAGACCTGGCGTCCCGGGCCGCGGCGGACGGCCGGCTCGGCGAGCTGAAGGTCTCGCACGAGTTCCAGGCGCCGCCGTCGTTTCCGTTCGGGATTCACCTCTCGGTGGTCGAGGTCGATACGGAGACCGGGAGGGTGGAGGTCAAGCGGCACGTCGCGGTCGACGACGCCGGCACGATCGTCAACCCGCTCGTGGCCGACGGCCAGGTGCACGGCGGTATCGCGTTCGGCGTCGGCCAGGCGCTCTACGAGGAGGTCGTGTTCGGAGAGGACGGGTATCCGCTCACCGGCACGTTCGTCGGCTATGCGTTCCCTTCCGCGGCGGAGCTCCCGTCCTGGGAACGCGTCGAGATGGTCACCCCGACGCCCAACAATGTCGTCGGCGTGAAGGGGATCGGCGAGTCGGGGACGGTCGGCTCGACGCCCGCGGTTCACAACGCCGTGCTCGACGCGCTGGCGCCCTACGGCGTCCGCCACGTCGACCTGCCCTGCAACGGCGAGAACGTCTGGAAGGCCCTCCAGGAGGCGACGGCATGACGAGGATCGCGCTGACGGTCAACGGGGAGGGCCGCGAGGCGGAGGTCCAGGCGCGGCAGCTCCTCGTGTACTTCCTGCGGGAGCAGCTCGGCCTCACGGGAACCAACGTCGGCTGTGACACATCCTCGTGCGGGGCGTGCACCGTGCTCCTCGACGGCGAGTCCGTGAAGTCGTGCACCGTGCTCGCGGTGCAGGCCGACGGCAGCGAGGTGACGACGATCGAGGGCCTCGCAAGGGGTGGTGGCGAGCTCCATCCGGTCCAGCAGGCGTTCCACGAGCAGCACGGTGTCCAGTGCGGCTACTGCACGCCGGGGTTCGTGATGGCGACGGTCTCCCTCCTGAAGGACAACCCGCGGCCGTCCGAAGCCGAGATCAGGCACGCGCTCGAAGGGAACCTGTGCCGCTGCACCGGGTACCACAACATCGTTCGCGCGGTCGAGGCGGCGGCGAGGGCGGGAGCATGATCCCTGCCGCGCTCGAGTACCGCCGGGCGGGGTCGGTCGAGGAGGCGATCGAGCTCCTCGGCTCCGACGAGGACGCCAAGCTGCTCGCCGGCGGGCACTCGCTGATCCCGGCCATGAAGCTCCGCATCGCGCGGCCCACGGCGCTCGTCGACATCGGCCGGCTGGACGATCTCCGCTACGTGCGCGAGGACGGCGACCGGATCGCGATCGGCGCGCTCACGCGCCATGCGGCGCTCGAGGCCGACGCGATGCTCGGCGGATCGTGCGCCGTGCTCGCCCGCGCGGCCGGCGAGGTCGGCGATCCGCAGGTCCGGCACCGGGGGACGATCGGGGGCTCGGTCTCGCACGCAGACCCCGCATCCGACCTCGCGACCGTGCTCCTCACGCTCGACGCCGACCTCGTCGCGCGTGGGCCGGCTGGCGAAAGGACGATCGCGGCGGCGGAGTTCTTCACGGGGCCGTTCGAGAACGCGCTCGCCCGCGACGAGGTGCTCGTCGAGATCCGCGTCCCGAAGGCCGGGGAGGGCGTGTACCTGAAGCACTCGCGCCGCGCGCAGGACTGGGCCACTGTCGCCGTGGCGGCAGCCCACGTCGACGGACGCGTGCAGGTGGGGCTCTCGAGCATGGGGCCGACGCCGCTCCGCGCCCGCGCTGTCGAGGAAGCGCTCGCGGGCGGGGCCTCCGCCGAGGACGCGGCGGCACGCGCCGCCGAGGGCACCGACCCGCCGAGCGACGTGAGCGGCAGCGCCGCGTACCGGGCGCACCTCGCGCGGGTGCTCGTCCGGCGGGCGCTCGAGCAGGTCTAGATCGAGCCGCTCGCGGGGCGCGGCGGCGATGACCGCCTCCGCGAGCAGCGTGGCGCCTCAGGGACGCTTCCCCGCGAACAGCTCGGTGTGCTCCCCGAAGTAGCTCGAGATGAGCAGGTCGTGGTTACTCCGCAGCTGCTCGGCGTCGCCGTGGAGCGCCAGCTCGCCGTGCGAGAGGACGTAGCCACGATCGGCGATCGTCAGCGCGAGCTCGATGTGCTGCTCGACGAGCACGACGCCGCAGCCGCTCTCCTCCGCGTACTCGCGGACGACCGGGAGCAGGCCCTCGACGATCACGGGCGCAAGGCCGAGGCTGAGCTCGTCGAGGAGGAGAAGCTTGGGATGGCGCGCGAGCGCCCGTCCCACCGCGAGCATCTGCTGCTCGCCGCCGGACAGCAAGCCGCAGCGGCGGTCGCGAAGCGGCTCCAGGGCCGGGAAGTACCGGTACGCGACTGCCGCGTCGAGGCGCTCGCGGCGGTAGCCCAGACGCAGGTGCTCGGAGACCGTGAGGCCGAAGAAGAGACCGCGCGACTCCGGGACGTGGGCGATGCCCAGGCGCGCGCGACCGCTCGCCGACACGCGCCGCAGATCGGTCCCGCCGAAACGGATCGCCCCCTCGAGCGGATGCACGAGACCCGACACGGCGCGCAGCGTGGTCGTCTTGCCGGCACCGTTGGCACCGAGCAGCGCGACGACCTCGCCCGGAGCGACCTCGAGGTCGAGGCCGCGGATCACGGGGGCGCTGTCGTACCCGGCGGTCAGGCCGTCGATCTGCAGCACCGGAGCGCCTCGTCCCGCTCCGGCGCCGGCAAAGCCGGCACCCCCGCTCCTGGGCGGCTCCGTCGAGCCTACGCCGCTCACGCCGAGACCTCGCCCGCCTGGCGCTCCTCGAATGCGGTCCCCGGGTCGACCGCTTGCGCGCCGCCGAGGTACGCCTTGACGACGAGCGGGTTGCGGCGTACCTCGTCCGGCGGGCCGGACGCGATCACCTTCCCGAACTCGAGCACGACGATGCGATCGCAGATCGTGAGGACCAATCCCATGTCGTGGTCGATCAGGAGCGTTGCGGTGCCGGCATCCGCGATCTGCCGCAGCTGCCGGCCGAGCTCCCCGCTCTCGCGCGTGTCGAGGCCGGCCGCCGGCTCGTCGAGGCAGAGGAGGCGCGGCTGCATGGCGACCGCACGGGCTACGCCCACGAGCTTGCGCTGTCCCTGCGTCAGCTCGCTCGGCATCGCGTCGGCGAGCGAGCCGAGCTCGAGCAGCTCGAGCACCTCGTCCGTCGCGGCGTCGTCGCCCGCGGGCCGGCCGACGAGCTCGGCCGCGAGTGACAGCCACGGAGGGCGCTCGGCGGCGACCATGAGGTTCTCGCGCACCGTGAGATCGTCGAACAGCTCGGTGCTCTGCCATGTGCGGGCGAGGCCGCGGCGGGCACGGGCGTGCGGCGGCAGCCCCTCGAGGTCGCGGCCGTCGAGCTCGGCGTGCCCCGTGTACCGCACGAAGCCCGTGATCGCGTCGACGAACGTCGTCTTGCCGGCACCGTTCGGTCCGATCAGCCCCACCAGCTGACCCTCCTCGACGACGACGTCGACCTGGTCGACGGCGCGCACGCCGCCGAAGTGCACCGACAGGCCGGTCGTGGCGAGGACGGTCGTCATGCGGCCTCGGCAGACTCCGACGTCGCGAGCTCGGCCTTTCGTTTCGCCCGCGCCTGCAACGTCCGGTAGAAGGAGCCGGCCACGCCCTCCGGATTCTGGATCAGCGTGAAGATGAGCACGAGGCCGCCGAAGAGCAGGAACCAGTTCCCGGAGAGGCCGAACCACTTGTCGAGCGCGTACGGCATGATCCCCTGCGCGGCGATGAGCCCGGCGAAGACCGCGCCGGAGACCAGCGTGATGCCACCCGCGTAGGCGAAGGCGATCAGGCTGAGTGCGAGAGGGACGCTGAAGCGGTCGGCGCTCACGGAGCCGAAGTTGTACGCATAGAGCGTGCCGGCCACTCCCGCGATCAGCGCGCTGATGCCGAAGGCGATCAGCTTGACGTTGCGGACGTCGATCGCCGCCCCGGCCGCGGCGCGCTCGTTTGACCGGACGGCCAGCATCCGCTGGCCCAGGATGCCACGACGGACCGAGATGACCAGGAGGGAGAGGAGGACGGCGGCGGCAAGCGCCACCCAGCCGAACACGGGGCTCGGCAGGTTCCCGTCGAGGCCGCGGAACGAGGCCGTCGGCCCGAGGTTGATGCCGAAGAGCTTCGGATCGGGCACCGGCGAGCCGGTCGCCCCTCCGCCCCAGGTGGAGTTCACGAAGCCGAAGTTGAAGACGGCCACCGCGGCAGCGATCGTCACCACCGCGAGGGCCACGCCGCGCACGCGCAGCGCCGACACCGCGGTGACGAGGCCGAGCAGCACGGCAGCGGCGATGCCCGCGAGGGGCGCCAGCGGGAAGCCGATGCCTGCATCGACGGCGAGATGCGAGACGGTGAAGCCGGCGACGCCGGCGAGCGCGAGCTGGACGACCGAGATCTGACCGACGAAACCGGTGATGACCACCAGGGAGAGTGCCATCACGATCCCGATCAGCGAGTTCGTCAGCGCCTGGCGGAAGTCGAACGGCAGCACGACGAGCGCGATCGCGCAGAGGAGCGCCGACGGGATCGCGAGCTTGCCCGCGTGCTTCGGGCGGGGGACGTCGGGGAGGCGCTGCTCGACCAGCTCGCCGCGCGTCGGCAGCGACGCGCCGCGCAGGAACATCGCCGCCACGATGAGCGCGAAGACGAGCAGCTCCTTGACGCCGGGCCAGGCCGCACCCGCGCTGGTCGGGAACCACGTCTTCGTCGACGCGTACTCGATCAGCGACTCGGCCATCCCGATCGCGAGCCCGCACGCGCACGCGATGGTGAGCGACGTGAGCCGGGCGAAGAGGGCGGCGGCGAGAGCAGGCACGACGAGGAACGGCAACGTGGTCGTGTCGAGCGCCGCCACCGAGCCGGCGAAGATCCCGAGGGTGCCGAGCACGAGGCCGGCGAGGATCGCGTTCGCGAGCGACAGCTCGTTCGGCGACAGGCCCGCGAGACGGGCGGCGACGTCGTTCTCCGACGCCGCCCGCGTGGCGAGCCCGAAGCGCGTCCAGCGGTAGAGCGCCCAGAGCAGGAGCGTCATCCCCACCACCATGCCGCTGAGCACGAAGGCGGAGAGCGGCACGGCCGCATCGAGCATGCGGATGACCCGGATCGGGATGATCGCCGGCTGGGGATGCTGCGAGGTGCCGAACGCGAGGAGCATCGCCGCCTGCGCTGTCAGGAGGACGCCGAGCGAGGCGACGAGCTTGGCGAGCGGCGCGGCGGTGCGGAGCGGCCGGTAGACCGCGAGCTCGATGACCACGGTGACGAGCACGACGAAGACGTAGGAGAGCGCGACCGCGAGCGGAGTGCCGACCGTGAAGCCGAGTTCACCGGTCCGGAGCGCCCAGAACGAGAAGCCCGCGAGCATGGCAATCGCGCCTGCGGCCAGGTTGATGAAGCCGGAGCCCCGGTACGTGATCACGACCCCGACCGCGATGGCGGCGATCGTGGCCCCGGTCCCGAGGCCGAGCAGGAGGAAGAGGAGTATCTCGCTCACGTCGTCCCGTGGGAATCAGCCGACGGGGCCGGGGTTGAACCGGCCCCGTCGGATGAAGGGTCGTCGCTCGTCGACTGCTACTTGCCCGGCGGCCCGATCCAGCCGGACGCCCGCTTGAACGCGAACTTGCCCTGGTAGGTGAACGCCTGGAACATGTCGTTGCAGATGCCCGGCGCGTTCTTGTACTTGCCGCACTGGAGCTTCGGCGACCCGAGCGCGAGCGGGCCGCGGAACACCTTCGCCCGGGCCAGGACCCGCGCCGGCGTGATCCGGCTGACGTTGTTCGCGGCTGCCTCGTTGAGGAACCTGACGGTCGTCAGGAGCTCGGAGAACGCGACGATGTGCCACGGATCCGGCGCGTTCTTCTCCGCCTTGTACCTCTTGATCACCCGCTGATAGGCGGGCATGCCCTTGTCGGTCGGATCGCCGTAGTTCGACGACGCGATCGCGTACGTCCAGAGCGGCCAGTCGCCGAGCGCCGCGCTCACCTGTGGGCTGAGGCAGAGCGGCGCGGTCATGATCTTGCGCGAGTCGGTGATGCCGAGCTGCTTGAGGGCGTTCGCCTGGTTCGCGCAGTCCGCCGCCGAGCCGTACGGGGCGACGAAGTCCGCCGTCGTCGCTCCGGCGGCGGTCAACGGCGCGGTCAGGTCGCTCTGACCCTGCGTGTAGCCGACGGCCTTGACCGAGATCCCTGCTTGCCTGAGGCCGGCCGCGATCACCAGCGCCGCCTCCGTGATGCCCGTCGCCTGCGGATAGACGACCGCAGCTGTCTTCGCCTTGAGGACGTTCCTCGCGTACGTGCCGAACGGCAGGAGGATGTGCCCCGCGTCGCCGAAGAGAACGATGGCGTTCCTCTGCGCTCCATCGACCGGGGTGACGGCGACACCGGTGACGACCGGCTTCGCGCCGCGGATCGTCGCGTGGAACGACTGGGCTCCCGTGGCGACGGCGCCCGTCGCGATCACGGCAATCCGCTTGTCGTTGACGAGCTTCTGCCCGCAGGTCGTGCCTTCCTCCTCGTTCGACTTGATGAAGCACTGGACGAGCGCGACCGGATGGCCGCCGACGCCGCCGAGCTGATCGTTGACGTACCTCACGGCCAGCTGCGCGCCGGCGGTCGCGAGCCCGCCGATCACGACCTGGCCGCCCTGCTGGTTCACCCAGCCGATGTAGACCTTGGACAGCCTGGGGTTTGCCTTCCCGCGCTTCCCCTTGACGTACGTGAGGTAGTTCGTCACTGCGGCGCTGGCGGTCGGCGCCGTCGCGCGATCGGACCTCGCCGTCGTCGCGGAGGCGGCGATCGCGAGCACCAATGCGACGAGCGCCGCACCGGCGAGCGCGGCACTACGGGCTGAGCGATTCATGACTCTCCTTCCACGTGAGACGTGAACTGGTCGTCAAGACATGGTCCTCGCGACCGGGATCGGGATTCGGATGGCCACCCGGGCTCGCGCAGGTTCGAATCAACCAGATCAGCACCAATGTTGTCAACAATTCCCGGCGGACGTTCCACACCGTTCGTCGGTCGCTCCCGTCCTCGAGGCGGCACGCACTGCTCCGCGAGGCTCGTCAGAGCACACCGCGGCTCGCCCTGTCGATCCCCCCCGGGAGCAGCCCGCGTCGCACGGACTCGGCCACGTTGAAGAGATGGCTCCGCATCGCCGCCTCGGCTTCGTCCGGTCGACCGGCGACGACCGCGTCCACGATCGCCCGGTGCTCCGCCACGGAGGCCGCCGAGCGCCCGGGGATGAGGATCGTGCGGTACTGGTAGCGGACGGTCTGCGAGCTGAGGGCGTGGATGAGGCGAAGGGCCGTTCGGTGCCCCGACAGCTCGAGCAGGGTGGCGTGCAGGTCGGCGTTCGCGTCCGAGGCGCCGAGCAGGTCGCCGGCCTCGAGCAGCTCGCCGTGGCGGGCGAGGCACGCCTTCACGCGGGCGGCGCCCTCGTCGTCGATTCGCTCGGCGGTCTGGCGGACGGCCAGCCCTTCGAGGACCGCCCGGGCTTCGAGGATCTCGACCGCCTCCTCGTCCGAGACCTTGCGCACGCGCGCTCCTCGGTGCGGCTCTCGTACGACGAGGCCGTCCTGCTCGAGCCGGATCAGCGCCGTGCGCACCGCACCCCGCGACATGCCGAAGGTCGCGCTGATGTCGGCCTCGACGAGGCGGGCGTCGGGGGCGATGTCGCCGCTGACGATCGCCGCCCGAAGGGACTCGTAGCTCGCATTCGTCGACACGTCTCCCGCATCCTGCCGGAACGTTGCGAAGATCGTCAACAATCCTGCTCACTCTCCGCTAGGTTGCGATTCACGATCCTCGCGTCGCAGCGACCGGGCACGGCTCGCAGATCTCGCGGCGACAAGGGGGCGACGTCCAGATCCGATGGCCACCCAATCCGCGATCGAGGCGCAACCGACCGAGCTCGCCGTGACGACCGGGCCGGTGCGGACGCTCCGCGACCGGTTCGCGCAGCCCGGTGCGTTCGTCGTCGCCGCCGAGATCGTCACCAGTCGCGGCCTGATCTCCGCCGACGGAGGCGGGCGCGTGCTGAGCCTGGCGCGGCAGCTGGCAGCCGACGCGCGCGTCCACGTCCTCCCGATCACGGACACCCCGGGCGGACACGCCAGGGAACTGGAGCTCTCTTGCGAGCTCGTGCCGGAGTTCTACTTCTTCGAGCGAGACCCGGAGACCGGGCTTCTGGAGATCGCATACGTGTGCCCCGAGTCGCAGCGCGCGAAGAGCAAGCGCAAACGGCCCCTGCGGCGGGGCCCGGGAGGGCCTGTGCGAGGTGTACGACACGGAGTGCATCTGGTCGCAGGCGTACGAGCGGCCGAAGGCATGCGGGGGAGGCGGAGTCGATGCTCGACGGCCCGTCGTGGTCAGGACAACGCGCTCGCCGGGACGAGCGCCTGGGCCAACACGTTCCTGGACCGCGACCACGTCGCCCGGCAGCAGGCAGGCGGCGAGGGTCGATCCGGGACGGCGTCATAATCGACACGGCGGGCGGTTTCGCCCGATCGGGAGAGGAGGCTCGTAGAGATGGCGTACGCAAACCTCGAGGAGAAGCTGCAGGCCGCCGGCGGCGCGATGGAGATGGCCCGCGACTCGCAGATCGGGCCGTATGTCTACCCGGCGGTGCCCGCCGAGTTCTCGAACTGGCGCGAGGAGCAGGTCGCGTGGCGTGAGACGAGCGCGCTGTTCGACCAGTCGCATCACATGCTGGATCTCCAGATCGAGGGCCCGGACACGGTCGAGCTCCTTTCCGACCTCGGCGTGAACTCGTTCGCGAGCTTTGCCGTCGACAAGGCGAAGCAGCTCGTCGTGTGCAACAGCGACGGCTACGTGATCGGCGACGGGATCCTCTTCCACCTCGAGGAGAACCGCGTGCGCCTCGTCGGCCGCCCCTCGGCGCACAACTGGGTGCAGTACCACGCCGAGACCGGGGACTACGACGTCGAGGTGACGCGCGACGAGCGAACCGCCGTCAACCCGACGGGGCGGCGACAGATCTACCGCTTCCAGGTGCAGGGGCCGACGGCGCTCGACGTCCTCCGGAAGGCAAACGGCGGCTCGCTGCCGGAGATCAAGTTCTTCAACATGGGCGAGCTCACGCTCGGCGGCCACACGGTGCGAGCCCTGCACCACGGCATGTCGGGCGTCCCGGGGCTCGAGCTGTGGGGGCCGTGGGACGAGCGGGAGGACGTGAGGGGCGCGATCGTCGAGGCCGGCCGGGACTTCGGCCTCAGGCAGGTCGGCTCACGCGTCTACGCCACCAACACGCTCGAGTCCGGCTGGATCCCGTGCCCGCTGCCGGCGGTCTTCACGGGCGACGACCTGAAGGCGTACCGGGAGTGGCTCCCCGCCGACGGCTACGAGGGAACCGGCTCGCTCGGCGGCAGCTTCTACGCAGACGACATCAGCGGCTACTACCTGACGCCGCACGACCTCGGGTACTGGCCGTTCGTGAAGTTCGACCACGACTTCGTGGGGCGGGAGGCGCTCCAGGCGATCGCCGACGAGCCGCGCCGGAAGAAGGTCACGCTTGCCTGGAACGGGGAGGACGTCGCGCGCGCGGTCGGCACGCTCTTCGAGAAGGGCGACCCCGCGAAGTACATCGACATCCCGCTCTCGAACTACGCGACCTGGCCGTACGACAAGCTGCTGCGCGACGGCGAGATGGTCGGTGTCTCGACCTTCTCCGGCTACAGCTACAACGAGCGCTCGTACCTCTCCCTCGGGATCGTCGACGTCGACGTCGAGCTCGGCACCGAGGTGACGCTCGTCTGGGGCGAGGAGGACGGCGGCTCGTCCAAGCCCGTCGTCGAGCGCCACGTGCAGACCGAGATCCGCGCGATCGTCAGCCCTGCTCCGTACTCCGAGGTGGCGCGCACGTCCTACGCCGAAGGCTGGCGCACGAAGGCGGGTGTGGCCTGATCCCCGTCTCGCTGTGCAAGCTGCATGAACAGCCACTACGCCGGGATCCGCATGAACGCGCGCATCTCGGCACCAGAAACGATGCTTGACACACGCTCCTGTTCAGCAATACGGTACACAGGCCCCGACGGCGGGGTGAGGTCACGGCTGCGGGCGGCCATGCCGCTCGGGAGGTGATTGCATGCAGCGTCGCGTTCTCATCGGAAGGAACGGTCGCCGCGTGGCCGTTCTCCTGCTCGTGCTCGGCCTCGCCGGCATCGCCGGTGGCGTCCAGCAGGCTTCGGCACGCAAGGCGGCCCAGGACCCGATCGTCGTCGGCAGCACGCTGTCGCTGACGGGCTCGTTCGCGGCGACCGGCGTCATCCACAAGGCCGCCGGCGAGGCGTACGTCCGCTGGATCAACTCGAACGGCGGCCTGCGCGGGCGACCGGTCGAGTGGAAGCTCTACGACGACGAGTCGGACCCGGCCAAGGTCACCGCCCTCTACGAGCGGCTGATCAGCCAGGACCGCGTCGATCTCATCATGGGCCCGTACGCGACCCCGAACATCGTGGCGGCGCAGGCAGTGGCCGAGCGGCACGGCTTTGTCCTGCCGAACCACACGGCCGTGCTCACGTACGCGCTCACCTACCGGTGTCAGTTCCCGACCTGGTCGACGGGCGGCAAGCCGAATCTCACCGTGCCGCGCACCGTGTTCACGGCGCTCAAGACCCAGCGGCGCCCGCCGCAGCGGATCGCGTTCGTGACCAACACGGGCGGCTCGACGAACTTCATCTCGTACGGGGCGCCGAACTCGAGCGGCGGCGGTGCCGTCGAGGAGGCCCGGAAGGCCGGCTTCAACGTCGTGCTCGACCTCAAGTACCCGCCCACGGTCTCCGACTGGGGCTCGATCGCGGCGCAGGTGCGGGCCGCGCAGCCCGACCTCGTCTGGAACAGCGGTCTCGCCACCGATCCCGTCGGCCTGATCCAGGCCATGGACCAGCTCGACTACCGGCCGCCGCAGTTCTTCACGCTCTTCCCGGCCCCCGGGCCGCTGCTCGGTCTCGGTGACCGGGCGGACGGCGTGCTCTCGATCACGCTGTTCGAGCCGAACGGCAGGCTCCTGAAGCGGATGGGCAAGAAGGCCCAGGACATCGTCGCGCGCTTCGCGCAGCGGGCAGCGGCGAACGGCCTCAACTACCGCGTGTTCGACTCGCAGGCAACCGCGTCGTGGACGGCATGGGAGGTGCTCGCCGCCGGCGTCAACGGGGCGCGCAGCCTCGACCAGGATCGCATCTGCAACTACCTGCGGGCAAACGGGGCGAACACGACGTTCGTCGGGAAGCTCAAGTTCAACCCCGCCCTCAACAACTTCTCCGTCGCCCGGAACCTCGTGAAGCAGATCCAGAACCGGCGCTGGGTCGTCGTCTGGCCGCCGAACCTGAGGGTTGCGAAGCTCCAGGGCCCCCGGGGCTAGGGAGCTTCCCGATCGAGTGGGGGCGCCGCCGCGGCGGCGCCCCGGCTCGAGGTGCGGCCGCGCCGCGCTGACACCGCTCGTGTCGGATCGACACAGGCTCCTCACGGCCGTGCGATCTGGCGCTCATGCGGTCTCCGGCGGGCCGACACGAGCTTGTGTTGAATCACGGCAAGTGTTGTCCAGACCGCGGGCCACCACGGCGTGGAGCAGGCGCACTGCCCGAACCCGCGGTGCCGGAGGAGTGCGGTGAACACGTACGTGCAGGCCGGGGTGTCGGGCGTGATGATCGGCGGGCTCTACGCCGTGATGGCGCTCGGCCTGTCGCTGACCTGGGGCCTGCTCAGGATCATCAACCTGGCGCATTTCGCGCTGATCCTGCTCGGCGCCTACGTCACGTACGAGCTGACGACCTCGACCGGCGCCGACCCCCTGCTCGCCGCGCTCGTCCTCGTGCCCTCGATGTTCGTCCTCGGCGTTGCGATCCAGTGGGTGATCGAGCGCTTCCAGGTCGACGAGTTCAACTCGCTGCTGCTCAGCTTCGGGCTCTTCATCATCGCGATCCGCCTGATCAGCAACATCTGGAGCGCCGACTTCCGCCAGATCGAGGCGGACGAGAACCCGTACGCGTCGCGGGCGCTCTTCGTCGCCGACATCGCGTTCCCCGTGCCGCAGCTGATGGCGCTCGGCGCCGCCCTCGTCTTCGCCGTCGCGTCGTTCGTCGTGCTGCGCCGGACGTACTTCGGCAGGGCGCTCCGCGCGCTCGCGTACGACCGCGAGATGGCCGCCGCATTCGGCGTGAACCCCCGCCGGATCGGCATGCTCGCCGCAGGCCTCGCCTCGGCGATGGCCGGCGTGGCGGGGGTGCTGATCGGCGTCAACCAGGCCATCTTCCCGCAGCTCGCCTTCGAGTGGGTCGGTCTCATCTTCGCCGTCGTCATCCTCGGCGGGATCGGGAACCTGCTCGGGGCGGTCGGGGCGGGCATCCTGATCGGCCTCGTGGCCGGGCTCGTCGGCGTCGCGTGGACCCCCCAGGGGGCGCCGCTCGTCGTCTTCCTGCTGCTCATCCTCGCTCTGCTGTTCCGGCCCAACGGGCTCTTCGGCCGGCTTGGCGCGTCATGAAGGTGGCGCAGCTCGTGGCGGTGCTGGCGGTGGTCGCGGCGCTCGCCTTCGTGCCCAACCTCCAGGACGCGACGGGCTTCGCGCCCTACTACCTCATCTACGGCTACTTCGTCTTCTTCTGGATCGCCCAGGCGACGAGCTGGAACATCCTCTCGGGCTACACCGGCTACTTCAGCTTCGGGCAGGGCGCGTTCTACGGTCTGGGCGTCTACGCCGCGGGCGACCTCGTCACCCGTGAGGGCGTCAACTACTTCCTGACGATCCCGATCGCGGGCGTCCTGGCGGCCGCACTGGGCGCGGCGATCGGCGCGCTCGCGTTCCGGCTCGGCTCGCTCCGCGGCGAGATCTTCGCGCTCCTCACGCTCGCGGTGACGTTCACGCTCGCGTCCGTCGCAGCGCTGAGCACCTGGGTGGACGGCGGCCAGGGCATCGCGCTCACGATCCCTGACTACCCGTCGTTCCTGGGGGAGTTCCAGGACCTGATCTACCGCCTCGGCCTGGCCGTCGCCGCGCTGGCGGTCGTGACGGCGTTCCTGATCCAGGGCTCGCGGTTCGGCTGGGGGCTGTTCTCGATCCGCGACGAGGAAGGCGTCGCCGAGGAGCTCGGCGTGCCCACGTTCCGCTACAAGATGCTCGCGATCACGATCACCGGCTTCCTGGGCGGCCTCTCGGGGGCCGTCGCGGCCTTGCAGATCGGCTACCTGACCCCGGAGGGCGTCTTCTCCCTGAACGTGCCGCTGCTCGTCGTCGTCATGTGCGTGCTGGGCGGGCGACAGCACTGGCTCGGGCCGGTGCTCGGCGCGCTCGTCATCTACAGCCTCCAGGAGCAACTGACCAACTCGGGGTTCGGCGAGTGGGGGCAGGTGATCCTCGGCGGGATCCTCGTCGTCGTGATCCTGTTCGCGCCCGAGGGCCTCTACGCGCGGCTGCGTGACGACCCCCGACGCGCCGTTCTCGCAGGCGTGACGCTCGTCGTGACGATGCTCGTCGCCGCCTTCGCCGGGTGGGGCATCGTGACCGACTGGGTCGGCACCGGGCTGGCCGCCGCGACCCTGGTGCTGCTCGTGGGCGGCAGACGCGGACGGCGACGCAGCCTCGAGGAGCGGCGCGATCTCGCCGCCTCGACGATGGGAGACGCTGCGGCGCCATGAGCCAATCCCTGCTCGAGGTCGTGGACGTCCACAAGCGCTTCGGCGGCGTGCACGCGCTGGCCGGCGTCTCGCTCACAGTCGAGCGGGGCGAGGTGGTGGGGCTCGTCGGGCCGAACGGATCCGGGAAGTCGACGCTGATCTCCGTGCTCGCCGGAGTCCACGCGCCGACGGCGGGGCAGGTGCGGCTCGAAGGGCGCAGGGTCGATCGCGAGGCGCCGCACGTCCGCTCCCACCTCGGCGTGGCGCGCACGCACCAGATTCCGAAGCCGTTCGAGTCGATGACCGTACGCGACAACGTCGCCCTCGCCTGCATGTTCGGCCGCCGAGGCGACGGGCTGGACGCGGCCCGCCTCCGCGCCGAGGAGTATCTCGACGTGGTCGGGCTCACGGCGAGGGCCGACGCGCGCCCGCGCGAGGTGAACCTGCACGAGCGCCAGATGCTCGAGCTGGCCCGCGCGCTCGCCAGCGAGCCGACCCTGCTCATGCTCGACGAGGTGCTCGCTGGGCTCAACCCGGCGGAGCTCGACGAGGCCCTCGGCGTGCTGCGGAGGATCCACGAGCGCGGTGCCACGATCATCCTCGTGGAGCATCTGATGCGCGTCGTCACCGGCATCGCGACCCGCATCGTCGTGCTCGACCGCGGCGTCAAGCTGGCGGACGGCGAGCCGGGCGCCGTGATGGGCGATCCCGCCGTGCGGGAGGCGTACCTGGGGCGTGAGGCCGTTGCTTGACGTCCGCAAGCTGAACGCGTACTACGGCGAGGCCCGGGCGCTCCGGGACGTCGACCTCGAGATCGCCGACGGCGAGATCGCGAGCGTCGTCGGACCGAACGGCGCAGGGAAGAGCACGCTGGTCAACGCGATCGCCGGGCTGCTGAGGGACCGGCGCGGCGAGATCGTCTTCGACGGCGTCGACCTGATGCGACCACGGAGCTACGAGGTCTGCGAGCACGGAATCGCGATCGTGCCCGAGGGGCGACGCGTGTTCGCCGGGATGACGGTCCGCGACAACCTCGAGCTGGGCGCCTACCGCCGCGGCGCGCGGGCCGAGCGCGGCGAGCGGCTCGCGCGCGTCCACGGCCTGTTTCCGATCCTGCGGCAGCGCGCCGAGCAGCGAGCGGGGACGCTGAGCGGCGGCGAGCAGCAGATGCTCGCGCTCGGCCGCGCGCTGATGGCGGGGCCGCGCCTCCTGCTCCTCGACGAGCCGTCGCTCGGCCTCGCTCCGGTCGTCGTCGACACGCTGTTCGACGCGCTCCAGGCGATCCACGCCTCCGGTGTCTCGGTCCTGCTCGTCGAGCAGAACGTGACGCGCGCGCTTGCGATCTCGCAACGCGGGCACCTGCTGAGCGACGGCACGATCGTGCGGTCGGGCTCGGCGTCGTCGATGCTGAACGACCCGGACGTCCAGCGCATCTGCCTCGGCGTCTGACGCGTCTGGCCGGTCAGGACCGAGCCGCCTCCTCGAGGCCGACGGCGAGGACGTCGCGCAGCGACCTGGGCGGGGCGCCGGTGAGCTCCTCGACGGCGGTCGAGACGCCGCCGAGGAAACCCTCGCGCGCTGCGGCGGGGAAGCTGGCCACGACACGGGCCGCCGCCTCCGGCAGTCCGCCGGCGATCAGCCCCGCGATCAGGGCGTCGTCGTCGACCTGCACGACCTCCACCGGCCGGTGAGCCAGCTCGGTCGCCAGTGATGCGATGTCCTGCGGCGAGATCGCATCGGGGCCGGTGATGTCGTAGGCCCGATTCTCGTGCCCGTCCTGAACGAGCACCGCCGCCGCGGCCGCGGCGCAGTCGTCCCGGGAGACGTAGGCGGTGCGCCCGCTGCCGGCGCTCGTGACGAGCCGTCCCGACGCGATCGCCTGTCGGACGACCGGGACCTGGAACTCGGCGTAGAGGTTGTTGCGCAGGAACGTCCACGCCAGCCCACTGCCCCGCAGCGCCTCCTCGGTGGCGCGGTGCGAGGGGACGACCGCGGCGGGATTGCCTTCGCTCGGCTCCGGGACCGACGTGTAGATCAGCTGTCGCACGCCGGCAGCCGCAGCGGCCTGGATCGCCGCTCGGTGCTGTTCGGCGCGGCGCTCGAGATCGACCGCGCTGATCAGCAGCGCGCGGTCGACGCCGCCGAACGCGTCGGCGAGCGAGGACGGCTCGGTGAAGTCCGCGTGCCGCACGACCGCACCACGCTCGGCGAGCGCGGCGAGCGTTTCCGGCGTCCGCGTCAGCAGCACGACGTCGGCGGGGTCGAGGTGCTCGAGGAGCAGGTCGGACACCTGCCGGCCGAGGTGGCCGGACGCTCCGGTAACCGCGACGGTCATGGGCTTTCCTTTCAGGAATCGTCGAGAATGCCGCTGCCGACAGGGTAAGCGACCCAAGGAGGGGAGCCATGAAGCTCCTGACCCCGTCCCGCCTCGTCGCCGGCGCAGCCGTCGCACTGGCCGCGCTCGGCTTCACCGTCGCCTACACGGGCGCCGGTGCGAGCGCCGCTCCCACCGCGGCCGCCAGGAAGGCGTGCGTGCACGGCACGGCGCTGCTCGAGCGCAACAAGAGGAACGTCGTCGCGTACTACACGAGGGCGTTCAACGACAAGGAGCCCGAGGACGCCGTGGAGAGGTACGTCGGGTTCGACGAGCCCGGCCAGGACCTCGACGGCTCGGGCGAGCCGCACCTCTACATCCAGCACAACCCGTTGGCGCGGAGCGGAGCTCCCGCGTTCATCGAGTTCGTGCGCAGCTTCACGACGGCGTTCCCCGACGTGCACATCGACATCCGGCGTGTCGTCGCCGAATGCGACCTCGTCGTGACGCACGCGCTGGCCACGGGCGCCGTGCCCGTCTACACCGCGCTCGGCAGCAAGGTGGTCGACATCTTCCGGCTCGACGAGCACGGGAAGATCGTCGAGCACTGGGACGTCCTCGCGGCGATCTCGCCGACCTCTGCGAACGGCAACCCGGAGGTGTGAATCGGAAACGAGCGAGCGGGGGCACCGTCTCCCGCTCGCCCGTGCCCCCGCGACGGGCGGGGTTGTAGCGTGAGGGAATGGCTGCGGACTACGAGATCGCCGTCGCGGGCGGAGGGATCGCCGGGCTGACCGCGGCTCTGTTCGCCGCGCGTCAGGGCCGGAGCACCATCCTGCTGGATCCACTCGGGGCGGGCGGCGCGATCCTGAACACGGAGCGGGTCGAGGACTTCCCGGGCTTCCCGGAAGGCGTGCCCGGCTTCGAGCTCGTCCCTCGGATCTCCGAGCAGGTCACCGACGCCGGCGCCGCCGTGGAGCCGGGGGACGTGACGAGTGTCGAGCAGCGTGGCGACGACTGGGTCGTCGCCACGGATGCGCGCGAGATCCTCGCTGCCGCCGTCGTCGTAGCCACCGGCACGAGGCCCCGCAAGCTCGGCGTGCCGGGCGAGGCCGAGCTCGAGGGCAAGGGCCTGAGCCACTGCGCCGGCTGTGACGGCCCGCTCTACCGGGGTCAGGTCGTCGCGATGGTCGGCGGCGGCGACTGGGCGCTCCTGGAGACGCTCGAGCTCGTCGGGCACGGGATCGAGGTGGTGCTCGTCGACGCGGATCCGTCGTTCAGCGGGCAGGAGACGTACGCCGGCCGCGTTCGCGAGAGCGCACAGGTCGAGGTCAGGCACAACACGGTGCTCGAGGAGATCCTCGGCGACGGCCACGTGGAGGGCGTCCGGGTGCGCGAGCTCGCGAGCGGCGAGTCGTCGGTCGTGCCCGTCAAGGCGGTCTTCGTCCACGCCGGCCGCGTCCCGAACACCGCGTTCCTGGACGGAGTCCTCGCGCTGGACGAGCTCGGGCGCGTGCCCACGGACACGTGGATGCGAACCGAGCGTCCGGGCCTCCTTGCCGCAGGCGACGTGCGGGTGGACGCCGGAGGCAAGGCGATCACGGCCGCGGGCGACGGGGCGACGGCGGCGATCGCCGCACACCGCTACCTCGCCCAGCGCGTCCGCTGAGGCGCGTCCGGGTGGTGGGGATGCGGGGGGCGTGGGGCGTGGCTTCAGGGGCGTGGCTTCAGCCTCGCCCCCCTGGTGACCCCGAGCCTCAGCGCCAGGCGTCGATCGAGACGGCGGCCTTCTGCCCAGCGTTCGTCCGGAACTTCGCGCGCATCGGCGAGCCCATGAAGATGCTGAAGTGCCCGTTCGTCTCGCCGCCGGCGACGACGACGTTGATCCGGTCAGGCTCGAAGACGGGGATCAGCTCGTCGGGCGGCGCGTTCCAGTAGCTCGCGAACGGCTCCACGCCCGACTCGACCTCCTCGTGGATCAGGTTGAGCATCACGTGGTCCCAGTAGCGCCTCTGCGGGATCTTCGCGTTCTCGTGAATCCACCGGGCGAGCTTCTCCTTCGTGTCGAACCCCTTCTCGACGAACTCGCGCGCAACGATCGGGTCGAGCACGAGCGTGCACCCCATCCCGGGCTCGAGCCCGGAGATCATCGCGACGAGCTTCTCCTCCCAGAACGTGCGCAGGTACTCGGCCCAGACGTTGCCCCAGATGTACGAGACGGTGACCGTGCTCTCGTCCACCGAGTAGCCGTACTTGAGGTGGTACGGCTCCCAGGGGCTCGCCTCCTCGTTCTCGGCGTAGGTGATGCAGTTGTAGGAGAAGTTGCAGCCCTGCGAGCCGGCGTACGTCTCTCCCGGCACCGAGCCGCCCTGGAGGTTCTGCGAGAGCAGGCCGAAAGCGCGTCCGATCGTCGAGTTCGCGTGGTTGTAGGGCCCGAGCGCGCCGATCCCACTGTTCATCCCGATCTCGTGCCGGATCGGGCCGTTGACGACGACCATGTTGCCCATCGAGGACATGCTGCTCTGGCGCCCGGTGTCGCCGCTCGACGCGAGCGCGAGGATCACCGGGAAGTACTCCGGCGCGGCGCCCGCCATCACGGCGTTCACCGCCACCCTCTCGACGTCGAAGTGCCAGTGCTCCATGCCGATCGTCGGACGGAGCTTTCCGACCATCTCGTCCGGCGGATGACTCGTTCCCGCCAGCATCCGCTCGACGCGCTCCTCGGTCGGCAGGACGACGGGGAGGAAGTCCGTGTAGCGGTGCACCTGGAAGAGCGCGTGCATCTCCTCCTCGCCGTCGGCCTCGACGTAGCGGGGCGTCGAGCGGTCCCAGCCCTCGCCGCGCAGCTCGTCGTCGGGAACGGGACGCGTGAGCTGGTCGAAGACCTCGACCATGAACGGCCGCTCGTGGACGGGGTCGTCGCCCTCGACGTACCCGCGCAGCACCGCGGGCGACGAGTTCATCAACGGGGTGGGGACGAACACCTGTCGCGCGCTCGGCATCCCGTGCGTCTTCACCGTGTTGCGCACGAGGTGCGCGAACACGTTCAGGTGCACGCCCACGGTGGGCACTCCGTAGTTCGACTCCAGATCGACGACGTGGCCGGAGACCTCCGGCGCGCAGCCGGGTCAGGTGCCGACGCCGATGATGGCCGCGTCGCCGTCGGCCCGGATCCGCTCGCACAGCTCGGGGTCGGGGATGTGCTGGTTGCGCCACCGGACCACCTCCGTGCGGATCGACGGCCGGTGCTCCTCGAACCAGCCGCGGAGCTGCGCCATGAAGTTGTCCGAGTTCGCGAAGCCGACGTCGACGAGGAAGAGCCTCTTCCCGTCGAGCCCGTCCAGGCTCGGCGCCATCCCGCGCGCGTTGACCTTCGGCGGGTACCCCTCGGGGTTCAATACCCTGAACTTGGCCATCACTGCCTCCCGGAGTCCGTTGGCGATGCTATCCGGCCCGTGCTTGTCTCCCCGATCGGGACCTGCTGCTCGCCCAGGTAGCTGGAGATCAGGAGCTCCCGGTCGCCTTGCAGCACCTCCGCGCGGTCCGAGAGGACGATCTCCCCGTGCGAGAGCACGTAGCCGCGGTCGGCGATCTCGAGCGCGAGCTGGATGTGCTGCTCGACGAGCAGCACGCCGCACCCCGAGTCGAGCGCGTACTTGTGCACGACCGGTAGGAGGCCCTCCACGATCACGGGGGCGAGCCCGAGCGAGAGCTCGTCGAGGAGCAGCAGCCGTGGCCGGCGCGCGAGCCCGCGGGCGATCGCAAGCATCTGCTGCTCGCCGCCCGAGAGCAGCCCCACCCGTCGCGTGCGAAGCTCGGCGAGCTTCGGGAAGTACTCGTAGGCGGCCTCCTCGTCCGGCCGCCCGCCGCGGTAGCCGAGCCCGAAGTGCTCGGCGACGGTCAGGCCGTAGAAGATCCCACGGCCTTCCGGCACGTGGGCGATCCCGCGCCGCGCGCGTTGCGTGGGGGACACCCGAGCGACGTCCTCGCCGTCGAAGACGACGCGCCCGCTCATCGGCCGGACGAGGCCCGAGATCACCCGCAGCGTGGTGGTCTTGCCGGCGCCGTTCGAGCCGAGCAGCGCAACCACCTCGCCCGGGCCGACCGTGATGTCCAGGTCTCGGATCACGGCCGCTCGGTCGTACCCGGCGGTCAGCCCCTCGATGCTCAGGACGGCCTCGCTCATGGTGCGTCCACCACCGGCTCGAGCTCGGACGCGGCGCCGCCCAGATAGGCCTCGATCACCTGCGGGTCGCGACGAACGACCTCCGGCGGCCCGTGCGCGATGACCTTGCCGAACTCGAGCACGACCACGTAGTCGGAGATCCCGAGCACGAGCCCCATGTCGTGATCGATGAGCAGCATCGCCGTCCCTTGGTCGACCACGTCGCGGAGGTGGTACGCGAGCGCCTCGCCTTCCCGGGCGTCGAGGCCCGCCGCCGGCTCGTCGAGGCAGAGGAGCCTCGGCTCCGAGGCGAGCGCGCGCGCGATCCCGACGAGCTTGCGCTGCCCCTGCGAGAGGTCCTCGGGCGTTGCATCCGCCGCTTCCCGGAGCCCGAGGAGCTCGAGCGCCTCGTCGGCGGCCTTCGTGCTCGTCACCGGCCTCCAGAGGGTCTCCCTGACCGTGGCCCAGGTGGACGGGTGGTAGGACGCCACGGCGAGGTTCTCGCGCACGCTCAGGTCGTCGAACAGCTCGATCGACTGCCACGTCCTGGCGAGCCCGCGATCTGCGCGCGCGTGGGCCGGCAGCCCGTCCAGCCGCTTGCCGTCGAGCTCCGCCCCCCCGCGATAGGGCACGAAGCCCGTGATCGCGTCGATGAACGTCGTCTTGCCCGCGCCGTTCGGGCCGATCAGCCCGACGAGCTGGCCTTCGGACACCGCGAGATCGACCTCGTCGAGCGCGCGCAGGCCTCCGAAGGACACGGAGACCCCGGTCGCCTCGAGGACGATCGGACCCGGCTCCCGCCGTGCCGGTCGCTCCCGGCGCGGCACCGGCGCGACCCGAGGCCGCGGCTCGGAGGCCGCGGCCTCCGCCGCGAGCCGCTTCGCCTTCTGCTGCTTCCTCGTGTAGCCGGCCCCGGCGATGCCCTCCGGGTGGACGAGCAGGGTCACGATCAGCGCGATGCCGCCGACGAGGAGGGCCCACGTCCCGGACAGGCCGAGCCACTCGTCGAAGGCGCGGGGCAGGAGGCCCTCGGTCGCGCCGACGCCGGCGATGATCGCCCCGGAGATCATCGTGATGCCCCCGAAGTATGTGA
This sequence comes from Gaiella sp., assembly GCF_035710885.1. Lineage (GTDB taxonomy): Bacteria > Actinomycetota > Thermoleophilia > Gaiellales > Gaiellaceae > Gaiella. The sequence goes on from NZ_DASTCS010000076.1 coordinate 183,826, forward strand.
ACGCGATGAGGCCGAGCGCCGCCAGCGGGCCGAACCGCGTGTAGCTGACCGAGCCGAAGTTGTAGGCGTACAGGGCACCGGCCATGCCCGCGAGGAAAGCCGCGATCCCGAAGCCGGCGAGCTTCGTGTTGCGGACGTTGATCCCCGAGGCCGCCGCGGCACGCTCGTTCGAGCGGACGGCCAGCATCCTCTGCCCGAGGCTGGAGCGCCGCACGTTGGCGACGAGGAGGGCGAGGAGGATCGCCGCGGCGAGGACGAGGAAGCCGAACACGGGGCTCGGCAGGTTGTCGTCGATGCCGCGGAAGGACGCGTCCGGGCCGAGGTTGACGCCTCCGAGCTCGGGCTGCGTGACCGGCGAGCCCGTCGGCCCGCCGCCCCAGCGCGCGTTGAGGAAGCCGAACTGCTCGAGCGCGAGGGCGGCCGCGAGCGTGACGACCACCAGGCTGACGCCGCGCACCCGCAGCGCCGAGACGGCGATCAGAAGCCCGATGACGGTCGCCGTGGCGGCGCCGATCAGCAGCGAGACGGGGAACTCGGCCCAGATGCCGCCGAGATCCGTCGTCAGATGCGACATCGTGAAGCCCGCCACGCCGGCGAGCGCGAGTTGCACGACGGAGATCTGCCCGACGAAGCCGACGATGACCACGAGCGAGAGGCAGATGAGGATGCCGAGAAGCGAGTTGATCAGCGCCTGGCGGAAGTCGTACGGGAACACGATCAGGCAGACGACGCCGGCCAGCAGGAGGATCCCGCTCCACCTGCCGAGCCGCTCCGGGCGAGGCACGGCCGGGAGGCGCTTCTCGACGATCTCGCCGCGCCCGGGAAGGCTGGCTCCTCGCAGGAAGAGCGCGACCACGATGACGAGGAAGACGAACAGCTCGGGCAGCCCCCGCAGCGGCGCGCTCCCCTCGTCGGTCGGGAACCAGCTCTGCGTCGACCAGTACTGGAGCAGCGACTGGAACATGCCGATCCCCAGGCCGGCGAAACACGCGATGAAGAACGACGTGAACCCCGCGAGCAGCGCGGCGCCGAGGGCGGGTACCACCTGGAACGCCATCGTGCGCGAGTCGAGCGTGACGAGGGGCGCGACGAGCACCCCGAGCCCGCCGGCGACGACGCTCGCGAGCACGGTGTTCGCGAGCGAGAGGCGGGCGGGCGACAGGCCCGCGAGCATCGCGGAGACCTCGTTCTCGGAGGCCGCGCGCGTCGAGAGGCCGAACGGCGTCCAGCGGTACAGAGCCGCCAGCACCGCGGCGACGACGATCACGATCCCGGCGAGCATGAAGCGGTCGATCGGCACGACGCGGCCGAAGAACGTGATCGTGTCGGACGGCAGGATCGACGGGGCCGACTTCGGCTCGCTCGAGAAGATCACGACCACGCCGGACTGGAGCACGAGCAGCAGGCCGAGCGAGGCCGCGAGCTTCGCGAGCGGCGCCGTGTTGCGGAGCGGCCGGAAGATCGCCAGCTCGATCACGACGCCGAACACGGCCATCGCGACGAGCGTGAGCACGAAGGCCGCCGCCGACGAGAGCTGGAAGCCGAACTCTCCGGTCCGGAACGCCCAGAAGCTGTAAGCGCCCGTCATCGCGATCGCTCCGGTCGCGATGTTGATGATCCCCGAGCCGCGGTAGATCAGGACGAGTGCGAGCGCGATGCTCGCGATGAGCGCCCCGGCGCCGAGCCCGAGGGCTGCGAAGAGGAGGATGTCCCGCATCTCTCAGTCGATCGCGGATCCTGCGGGCCCGGCCGACGCCGGGCCCGCAGCTCCGTCGGTCTCGCCTACCCGCCCGTGGGCGGCTTCAGCCAGCCCGAGGCGAGCTTCCACTTGCCTTGGCCGAGGTAGGTGTAGAACTGGGTCTGGTTGCCGCAGACCGCCGGCTCTCTCGGGGACACCTTGCCGCACGCCACCTCCGGAGCCGCCAGCACGAGCGGGCCACGGAAGGCCTTGAACCCGGCGCTGATCCGTGCCGGGGTCAGCTGCGCGTACGGGATCCGGTTCATGATCTTCACGGTCGCGAGCAGCTCCTCCCACGCGATCTCCGAGAAGACCCACAGCATGTCGTTCACCGTCGTGCCGTACTGGAGCCCTTTCCGGAGGAACAGGCTCGACTGCGGGCCGGGCAGGTTGACGAGGGTCTGGGCGATGCCGTACGTCCACTTCGGGAGGTCGCCGCCCGCGTACGCCGCCCGGGGGATGGCCGTGCAGAGCGGCGTCGACAGAACCGGCTTCGTGTAGCGGATCTGCTCGAGCGCCCGTGCGAACGGCACGCACTCGGTGAAGCCGAGCGCCGGGACGATCATGTCCGCCGAGCTCGCCTGGGTCGCCGCGCCGAGCAGGTCGGTGGCGAGCGGCTGGGTAGCGACCATCGTCACCTGGCGCCCGACCCGCTGCATCGCGCTTCGCAGCGCGAACGCTGCGGTGTCTGCGCCGGGCTGGTTCGGATAGACGATGGCCACGGTCCTCACGTTCCGCAGGGCCCGCTGCGTGTACGTGCCGAAAGGCCCGAGCACGCTCGTCTGGCTGCCGTTCAGGAAGTAGGCGTTCCGCGCCGTCGGATCGCTCGCGGTCGCCGTGACGCCGCCGATCACCGGCTTCGTGCCCCGTAGGGTCGCGTAGAGGGACTGGTTGCCGTTGACGAGGAAACCGAAGAGGACGGCCTTCACGTTCCTGTCGTTGGCGAACTGCTGGCCACAGCGCACCCCTTCTTCCTCCGCCTCCGCGACGAAGCACTCGGTCAGCCGGAGCGGATGCCCGTGGATGCCGCCCAGCTCGGCGTTCACCATCCTCACTCCGGCACGGATCACGCTCGTCGCCTGCGGCCGGTTGACGTTCGGCGGCCCGCCCTGCTGGTTGATGAACCCGATCGTGACGGGCGCGAGGCGCGGGTTCGCCCGCCCCTTGCCCCCGACGTAGACCTGGTAGTCGAGAACTTGCGGCCGCGGAGCCGCACCCGTTGCGGCGACGGCCGTGGCGGTCGCCGTGAGGGCAGCTGCCACGGCGAGGACGATGGTCGCGCGTCGCCCCCGCACGGCATCGACGATCCCTGCGGAACGCATAGCTACCTCCTTCTGGCTCCTCGGCAATTCCTGCGCGTGCCCGTGCGCCTCACTCGCATCGATGCCGCGCACGTCTCAGCGGCTCGCGGCGTCGCTGCATCCATCCGCTCACTGGGCCCACGTACGATCCGGCGAGCGTAACCCGCTTGTGACGAAAGTGTCAACAAAACTGTCAAAGAGTGCGCATGGCGTCACACGGAGCGCCGCTCGAGCGCCTCGCGGAAGATCGGGTTGGAGAGAAGGAAGTCGATCGCGTCCGCGCGCTCGCGGTCGAGCGGCTCGTCCGGGAACGAGGCGAGCATCGCGCGGAAGCGCTCGTCGGCGCCCTCCCGGAACTCGCGGTGGGTGAAGATGTACAGGTCGTCGCGGCGGATGCCGCGGAGGACGCGCTCCCCGCATTCGCGCGGGTCCATCCAGAGCGGTGAGTTGGGGCGCGCCTCGAGCTCCCGCTCCAGCTCGGCGTACCCCGAGTCGCCGTAGCGTTCGGGCCGCGTCCTGCCGCCCTCGCGGATATTCGTCTGCACCGGGCCGGGGCAGAAGGCCGAGACGCCGATTCCCGCTTCGGCCAGCTCGCTGCGCAGCGCCTCCGAGAGCCCGATCACCGCGGCCTTGGCCGTGATGTAGATCGCGGCGCCGCCGATCGGGACGACGCCGGCCATCGACGAGGTGTTCACGATGTGCCCACCTTCGCCATGCGCGAGCAGTCGCGGGACGAACGTCTGGACTCCGTTGACGACGCCCCCCAGCAGCACGCCCAGTCCCCAGTCCCAATCGTCGTAGCGGGCAAGCGTGACGGGCCCGAGGATGCCCATGCCCGCGTTGTTGCAGAGGACGTGCACGCTGCCGAAGACTCCTTCGGCCTCGTCGGCGGCCCGGGCGAAGCCCTCGCGGTCGGTGACGTCCAGCTCGATCGGGTGCACGTGCTCCCGCGCGCCGCTCTCGACGAAGCGCCCGAGCGCGGTCTCGATGTGGTCGGGCCGCAGGTCGGCGATCACGACGTTCATCCCCGCCTCGACGAACGCCTCGGCAATGCCGAGCCCGATCCCGCTCGCGCCGCCGGTCACGAACGCGGTCTTGCCGGCGACCTCGTCCATCCGCCCTAGCGGTCGCCGGGCCACGAGGCCAGGGCGCGGGCCTTCCCCGCGCGCCGGCCCTCCTCGACCGCGAGCCGCTCGGCCGGCACCGGCTCGTCCGGGAACGCGGCGAGGATCTCGTCGAAGATCCCGCGCAGCTCGTCGCGGTGGTCGGCGTGGGTGAAGACGTAGAAGTCGTTCTGCCGGATCGCGCGCAGGACCTTCTCGCCGACCTCGTCCGGGTCCATCCCCGCCTCGTGAAGGCCCGGGAGGATGCGCATGAACTCCTCGTCGGCGGGAGTGACGTCGGTCGAGAGCTCCGCCGGCCGGATCAGGTCGCTCTCGTAGATCTTGCTCTTGACGAGACCGGGGCAGACCATCGAGACGCCGATCCCGTGTGGCAGCAGGCTCCAGCGCAGCGCCTCGGACAGCCCGTGCACCGCGTACTTCGCGGTGGTGTAGATCCCCGCGCCGGGCCCCGCGACGAACGCGGCCATCGACGCCGTGGTGACGACGTGACCGCCCTCGGCGTGCGCCTTGATCCGCGGCACGAACGTCACCACGCCGTTCACGACCCCTCCGAGGTTGACGCCGAGCACCCAGTCCCAGTCCTGGTAGGTCGCCTCGGAGATGTCGTTGAAGAGATTGATCCCCGCGTTCAGGCAGAGCACGTGCACGTTCCCGAGGACGCGCTCCGCCTCGTCCGCTGCATGCGCGAACGCCGCGCGGTCGGTCACGTCCAGCCGGATCGCGTGCACGTCACCGCCGAGCTGCGCCGTCGCCTCCTCGAGGTGGTCGGCGCGGAGGTCGGCGATCGCGACCCGCATCCCCGCGCCCACGAACGACCTGGCCATGCCGAGCCCGACACCGCTCCCGCCGCCGGTGATGAAGGCCACTCTGCCTTCGACGTCCCGCATCGGTCCCGGGACCTTATAGGCTCGATTCTCGACAGCCCAGCATCTCGAGGAGGCTCGTGCTGATGGCGACCGAGACGGCGACGACGGTGGTGCGCGCAGACGTCGTCGGCAGCCTGCTGCGACCCGAGCACCTGCAGCGGGCGAGGGAGGCGGCGCGCGCGGGCACGATCGACGCCGGCGAGCTCCGCGCAGCAGAGGACCGCGCGGTGCTCGAGGCGATCGCCCTCCAGGAGGGCGCCGGCATCGAGGCGATCACCGACGGGGAGTACCGCCGAAACGGGTGGATCGCGTTCATCCCGATCATGGACGACCCGCTGTTCCGCCCACCCGTGAGCGGGTTCGAGTTCCTCGACGCGGAGTCGGGCTGGCGCGACCTGTGGAAGACGGGCTCGGGCACGCCCGCCGACACGTCGGGTCTCCCGCCCGAAGAGCCCTTCGTCACGCGGCGGCTGGAGGTCGAGCGCGACATCGTCACGGACGAGTACGCATTTCTGAAGGCAAATGCCCGTGCGCGGACGAAGTACACGATCCCGGCGCCCAGCTGGCACCGCATCTACTGGCATCCCGAGTACTCGGCCGACGCGTATCCGACCTCGGACGAGTTCATCCGCGACGTCGCGCGCATCCTCCGCGAGCACGTCGTCGACCGCCTCGTCGAGCTCGGCTGCGACTACGTGCAGATCGACGCCCCGAACTACGCGCAGTGGCATATCGACCCGGCGAACCGGGCGGCCTTCGAGGAGCACGGGCACGACATGGCGCACGAGCTCGTCGCGGACGCCGAGTTCGACAGCATGGTCTTCGACGGGCTCACGGACGTCACACGCGCGATGCACATGTGCCGCGGCAATGCTCCCGGCGGGATGTGGGCCGCGACCGGGGGCTACGAGGCGATCTCGAAGGAGGTCTTTCCGCGCCTGAAGAACCTCGATCGGCTGCTCCTCGAGTACGACTCGGACCGCGCGGGCACGTTCGAGCCGCTCGCGGACGTGCTTCCGACCCACGAGGTCGTGCTGGGGCTCGTCACGACGAAGCAGGGCGCGCTCGAGGACCCGGACGATCTCGAGGCCCGCATCGAGGAGGCGACCCGGTACGTGCCGCTCGAGCGGCTGGCGGTCAGCCCGCAGTGCGGATTTGCGTCCGGCGTGGTCGGTGTGATGACGCCCGCCGAGCAGGAAGCGAAGCTCCGGCTGATCGGAGATGTCGCGCGGCGCGTGTGGCCTGGAGCGAAGTAGGCGCTCCGCTCCGCATCGAAAGCGCCGGCGTCGGTCTGCACGTCGACGTCGGGGGGCCGGACAACACCGTCCCGGTCGTGTTCCTGCACGGGGTCGGCTCGAGCGGCCGAACGTGGGATCCTCTGGCCGATGCCGTGACGGGCGGTCGTCGGGTCGTCCGGATCGACTTCCGCGGTCACGGTCGCTCCGACCACGCGCCCGGCACCTACGCCCTCGCGCGCTACGGCGCCGACGTCGTCACCGTCCTCGGCGAGGTGGTCGCGCGGCCGGCGGTGCTCGTGGGGCACTCGCTCGGCGGCGTCGTCGCGTGGTGGCTCGCGCAAAGCCATCCCGAGGTCGTCACGGCGGCGCTGCTCGAAGACCCTCCGCTCCTCGCGGGGGAGACGCCGGACCTCGAGGCAGGCCGGTTCCGGGACGTCTTCCACGCCGTGAAGGCCACCATCCTCGCCGGCGGCGAGCACGGCCTCTCGGACGAGGAGATGGCGGAGCGTATCGGTGCCATGCGGTGGGGCCCGCCCGGGACGCCGCCGCTCCGCGAGGTCCTCACCGACGACGCGCTCGCCGCCCTCGCCTTCGGGTACCGGAGGCTGGACATCGGCGTGATCGACGGCGCGATCGACGGCTCGACGCTCGCCGCCACCAACACGGGACTGCCGGTCACCCCGCCGGTCGTCATCCTCGCCGGGGACGATGCCGCCGGTGCCGCGTTCTCGACCGAGGACGCGATCCGCCTACGGCAAAGCCAGCCGGGGGTCGAGGTGCACCGCGTCGCCGGTTGCGGCCACCGAATCCACGAAGCGCGGCTCCATCGCCAAGCCTTCACGGACCACCTGCGCCGGTTCCTGGACACATACGGCGGCTGATCAGGCGCCGGCGCCCGGCCTCGTCACATCGGCGTCGTCACCCGACCGGCGAGACCACGCCACGGTGGATAGAATGGATCAGCGGCGAGGCGGGTAAGAAACTCCTGCAAATCGCCGCTTTTCGCCCCCGTAGCTCAGTGGATAGAGCAGCGGTTTCCTAAACCGCGTGCGCAAGTTCGATTCTTGCCGGGGGCATTCTCCGCAAGGACGGCTTGGTCAGGCGGTTTTCGCTTGGTCGAGCCGCTTCGCGGCTCGCGGAACCGTTGCGGGCGATCTCCCTGCGTAGACCGCCCGAGACGGCCTCGAGACGATTGGATCCGAGTCCCTCACTTGGCGCGCGACTGGCGCGCCGTGGGCGATCGCGCGCCTCCCGGGTGTGCGAGACGACGAAGCGAGTCGAGCGACCGAGCGAGAGCTTCCTAACGCACACCCTCCGCACGCGGCGAGGCGGTGGAACGGGAGCGCTCCGTTCCACCGCCGAAGTCGCCTTGCTGCTTGGTGGCTCTCGGCGCGTCCCTGATACCGAGCGTGCCCGAGAGTGACGCGACGCGCTCTAGTTCTTGCCTTTCCTGTCGTGCTCCGCCTTCTCGTCGTGATCCTTCCTCCCGCCCGGGGCGACCGGTTCGTGCTTCGGCTTCGGCTTCGCGCCCGGAACGACCGGTTGGTGCTTGGGAGCACACTTCCCCGGCCGGACCTCGACTGCCGAGCCGCCGTCCGCCGCACCGATCTTGCCTCCGGTGAACCCCGTCGCCGGGGCAAAGCCGGACGAGAAATTGGCGAACAGCTTGGCGTGCGGGTCCCCCGTATGGCCCGTCGCGAATCCGACGAGCTTGCCGCTCGCCCACACGCCGGTGAACCGCGCGGCCGTCTCTCCCGAGGCGACGTGGATGCGGAGCTTGCCTTCGACCACACCGATGTTGTCGGTCGCGTTGGCGACGACCCGCGCGTCCAGCGTGATCGGACCGGCAAGGTTTCCGTCTCCCGCGGCGACACCGCTGTAGCGGGCCTTGGCGGTGACCAGGGTCTTGCCGTCGGAGGTGGTGCAACTCGTGGGTTTGCCGATCTGCTGCACGGTCACTGCCGTGAAGGTGCCGGTGACCGACGAGATGCTCTTCGTCGGCCCCACTGCCTTCGCTACGGCCAGCCCAGCCGTCGCCAGCACGACCAGCGCAATTGCTGCGAACGTCAGCCTGCGCATCTCGCTCTTCCCCTTCCGTCGAGCGCTGCGTCTTGCTACGCGCGTCTTCGTGATCTCACGCACGGTGCGACACAGACATGAGCTTTTCGTAAGGGCCGTGCCCCTGTAAGGGGGCACGGCCGACGCAGAGGCGCACGACTGGAAGACGGCGATCTGGACCGTCTTGCCGCCGCAGAACCACCTGGGCGACGTCGATGGCGCGCGCTCCGGCGCACCACTGGCCCGAGCCGCGTGGTCGAGCGGGAGAGCCCGCGCTTCCTGACCGCGTGCGCGAGTTCCTTGCCGGGGGCATTCTCCGCAAGGGCGGCTTGGTCAGGCAGTTCTCGCTTGGTCAAGCCGCTCGGTCGTGCCTCGCCGGCTGCTTTCCAGCTCCGGGCCGGTGTGCGGTGGCGCGGGGGGTAGTTGCACGGCGACCCGGAGCCCGCCGGCGGCCCGGGGGGAGAGGGTGAGGGTTCCGTCGTGTGCCTGGGTGATGCTCTTGACGATTGCCAGGCCGAGGCCGACGCCTGCGTGGTCGGTGTGGATGCGTTCGGCACCGCGAAGAAACGGCTCGGCAAGCGTGGACACCGACTGCGGGGCGAGCTTCTCGCCCGTGTTCTCGACGGTGAGCACCACACTCTCGGGGTGAGTGCGGGTCGTGACCCACACCGCGCCCTGTTCGGGCAGGTTGTGGACGATCGCGTTGTGTACGAGGTTCGTGCTCAACTGCAGCAGGAGCGCGTGTGAGCCGATCGCGGGCGTCATGTCGCCGGAGGTCTCGACGGTGAGACCCCGTTGTTCTGCGAGGGGGAGGAGCGTCTCGGTGGCTTCCTCCGCTATGAGCGACAGGTCGACGCGTTCCCGCGTGAATGACCGTTGGTCGGCGCGGCTGAGCAGGAGCAATGCTTCGGTGAGGTCGATCGCTCGGGTGTTGACGGCGTGGAGGCGATCGACGAGCTCGCCGGTGTCGCGGTTCGGATCGTTGCTTGCGACATCGAGAAGCGTCCGCGTGATCGCCAGCGGGGTGCGCAGCTCGTGCGAGGCGTTGGCTGCGAATCTCTGCTGCTCGTCGACGTGCGCCTCGAGGCGCGCGAGCATGGTGTCGAACGCGTCGGCGAGCTCCCGGAATTCGTCGTTGCTGCCTTCCAACCGGATCCGGTGGGAGAGCGACCCGTTCGCGGCAATGCGTGTCGCGTCCGTGATGCGGGTCAGCGGCGCGAGCATGCGACCGGCGAGCAACCATCCTCCGAGCAGACCGAACACCAGCAGGAAAGCCAACACCGCAGCCGCCCGCGGAGCGAAGACGTGCAGGAGGTTCGACCGGATGGGAAAAGGACCGGGAACGGGGGTGCTGATGAGCGCATTCTCGGGGACGTAGCGCAGGAGGAACAGCCACACGGCGGCGAGCAGCAAGGCGCCTGCGAGCATGAGGAAGCCGGCGTAGCTGAGGGTGAGCTTGAGGCGAACGCTCAACCCGGACGCCCTGACGATGCTCTCCTCCTTCACGCCGGTCCTGTGTGGATGCGATAGCCGACGCCGGGCACGGTGGCGATGATCCAGGGCTCGCCGAGGCGTTTGCGCAGTCCCGAGACCGTGATGCGCACGGCGTTCGTGAACGGGTCGGCGTTCTCGTCCCACGCCCGTTCCAGGAGCTCTTCGGCGCTGACGACACCGCCTTCGGCTGCGACGAGGACTTCGAGCACGGCGAACTGCTTTCTCGTCAGCGCGACGTAGCGGTCGTCGCGGTAGACCTCGCGGCGAAAGGGATCCAGCCGGAGACCCGCAATCTCCCGTACGGGCGGCCTGCTGTGGGCGCGCCTACGGTCGAGCGCTCTGAGACGGAGCACGAGCTCTCGGAGCTCGAACGGCTTCGTGAGGTAGTCGTCGGCGCCGAGCCCGAACCCGGAGGCCTTGTCGTCGAGACGGTCGGCGGCGGTGAGCATGATGATCGGCGTGCCTCTGCCGGAGGCGACGATGCGTTCGGCGATCTCGTCGCCGGAGGGTCCGGGAATGTCTCGGTCGAGGACGGCGATGTCGTAGGCATTGAAGCTCAGCAGCTCGAGGGCGGTGTCGCCGTCACCGGCGATGTCCGCCGCGATCGCTTCCAGGCGTAGGCCGTCCCGAATGGCTTCCGCCATGTAGGGCTCGTCCTCGACGATCAACACGCGCACGCTCCGATGCTAGAGCCGGCGCATATCGTCGGCGTATCGAGAACCGCATACGTGCTGGCAACACCACGCTGCCTTGAATGGAGGCATCGCCCACGGCAAGCCAGCACGAACCGCGAGCCGTCGGGCTCGGATTCGCAGGACCCGTGCCGCCGGCCTGCTCGTCGTCATCGCGGTGATGGCCTCGGCCCTCGGCTACCAATCGCTGGCGTCCTCCTCCTCGACGGCCGCACCACGGATCGACGTCCCGCGCCCAGTGCACCGCGGTGCGCCCGGTGAGGGCTACGGTGCCCTCCCCCGCAGAGATCAGCATCGTGTGTTCGGCGTGGCCGATGGTGCCGTCCCCGGCGGCACGTCGGTGTTCGACGTCGAGGTTCCGGGGGTGGCCAACCTGGATCCAGCGCTCCTCGAAGCCCTGCGCCAGGGTGCGGCTGCGGCCGCGAACGACGGCGTCGTGTTCGTCGTCGAGAGCGGCTGGCGTTCCCCGGCGTACCAGGAGCACCTGCTCCGCCAGGCGGTCTTCGAGTACGGCTCGGAGCAAGAAGCGGCCCGTTGGGTGGCCACCTCCGAGACGTCTGCTCACGTGGCGGGGAACGCGGTCGACATCGGGCCCGCCGACGCCGCGGCGTGGCTGTCCGAGCACGGCTCCGGGCACGGGCTGTGCCAGATCTACGGCAACGAACCCTGGCACTACGAACTGCGCCCCGAAGCCGTCGATCGGGGTTGCCCTCGCATGTATGCCGACCCTGCGCACGATCCAAGGATGCAGCGGTGACTCGGCACGAGTGGTTCGAACCCCGGGGGTTCTGAGCGCCCCGGGGTTCGTCTCGGCGTGGACCTCGTTCGGCTCAGTAGGCGGGCGGGATGTGGTGGTTGCCCTTGAACAGGTCGCCCGGGTCGTAGAGCGCCTTCACCTGACGCAGGCGCGCCCAGGTCTCCGGGTCGAAGAACCGGCTCGCGTCGGTCGGCTCCATGACGAAGTTCGCGTAGTCGCCGACGCGGTAGGGGCGGACGGCTCGATCGAGGGACTCGAGGTACGCCCTCACCTTCGCCTCGGACTCTGCGTCCTCCGGAACCCCGAGCGCGATCAGGCTGAGCGCGCCCGGCAGTGTCGCCCGCGCACCGGCCCCCGGCGTCCGTCGTCCGAGCGCGCCGCCGAGCTGGCGGAGCTCCACCATCGCGAGGTTGGATCCCGACTCCGGTCCCACCGCGGCCACGAGCTCGTCGACGCCGGCGTGGGGCAGATCGTCCAGCAGCGCCGTGGTCGGCACGAAGGGGAGCGGGTCGGGCGGGTCCATCGCCATGGTGCCCAGTGCCGCCGGCGGCACCATCGCGAACGTATCCATCGCCGGAGCGAGATCGCGCACCGGACGGAGCAGGGTTCGGCCCTCTGCCTCGCTCCCGAGGAAGGCGCCGTAGACGACTGCGAACGAGCCGCCGCGCACCGGGTCGGGCACGAACGGCGCGTCGGGGAACTGCAGCAGCGACGCCCACGACATCATCTCGTCCGGCAGCGTCGGGACGAGCTCCGTCCATGCGTGGAGAACGTCGCTCGCCCGCTCGAAGGGAAAGAACATGACCCCGGCGTACAGGTGCTCGACCGGGTAGACGGCGAACTCGATCGCCGTGACCACGCCGAAGTTGCCGTTGCCGCCGCGCAGCGCCCAGAAGAGATCCGCCTCGTCCTCCGCGTCGACGCGGGTCGCGCGCCCTTCCGCGGTGACGAGCTCGATCGCAGTGACGCTGTTCGTCTGGAGGCCGTACTTCCGGGCGAGCCAGCCCATGCCGCCGCCGAGCGAGTAGCCGGCGACTCCGACGTCGGGGGACGACCCGTGGAGCGCGGCGAGCCCGTGGTCGGAGAGCCCCGGGGCGACACGTCCCCATTTCACGCCGGCCCCGACCCTGACACGGCGCGCGCGCGCGTCGACGAACACCTCCTGGAGCTCGCGGACGTCGACGAGGAGCGTGTCCTCGAGCGCGCCGTGGGCGTCGGCGTTGTGGCCGGTGGCCTGAGGCGCCACGCGAAGGCCGTTTCTGCGGGCGTACCCGACGGCGGCGACCACGTCGCTCACGTCGCGGGGGAGCGCGACGGCGGCGGGCCGCACGTCCGTCGCGAGGTTGAACACTTGCCGTGTCGCGTCCCAGTCGGGATCCGACTGGGTCACGACGCGTCCGTTCATCTGCGCGGAAAGCGTCTCGAAGGATGTGATGGTCAGCATCTCGGAGTCCTTTCGTTTAACATAGTGTCAATCGATTCGGCCATGCTAACATGAATGAACACCATGTCAACCCAAATGAGAAAATACGAGCTGAAGGCCCGTGCCGAGAGCCAGCGCGAGACTCGCGACCGGATCGCGCAGGCGACCGCCGAGTTGCACCAGGAGAAGGGCGTCGCACGCACGACCGTGGCCGAGATCGCGCGGCGCGCGGGAGTGACGCGTCCGACGGTCTACAACCACTTCGCGGACTTGAGCGAGCTGTTGCCCGCCTGCGCCGCCCACTACGAGCGACTGCACCCGGTGCCCGACTTCGGCAGCGTTCTCGCGCAGGAGGACGCCGGCGAGCGCGTGCACGGCGTGCTCGCCAGGCTCTACGGCTGGTATCGCGAGACCGAGCCGATGTACGGCAAGCTCTTCAGCGATCGTGCTTCCGTGCCCGAGCTGGATCGGTTCCTGGAGCAGAACGTCGATCGCATGCTGGACGGGCTCGGCCTCGAGCTGGCGGCTGGGTTCGCCGTCCGCGGCCGGAGGGCCGACCGGCTACGCGGGCTGATTCGGCTCGCGCTCGATTTCTGGACCTGGCAGCGCCTCGCGCGCGAGGGCCTCGACGACGAAGCCGCCGCCGACGTGATGGGGGCCGCCGTCGCCACCAGCGCCTAGGTGTGCTCGGGCGCATGGCGGCCCCGGCCGAAACGGTCACGCGCGCAGCCACCGGAGACCGCGACGCGTGGGTCGTGTATCGAGGCGCGCGGACGTGGTCGTCGAGGCGTCCTCCGTCTCGTCGCTACGCGGCGGCGAGCATGCCCTGCGCGTTCTCGTCCGAGAAGAACCTCGCTGCTCCCGTCGACGATGCACGATCTCGTCGCCACCGAAGCACGATTGCAGTCGAGCGCATCGACGTCGCCGGTCTCGTCAGCCGCTGCCCGCGCGCGGGGCGGCGACGAATCCGACATCCCGCGCGACGCGCGGCGACAGCGACCTCGGCCATGCGTCGAGGTCGATGCGACGCCCGGCCTGGCGGGGGTCGTCTGGTACGCCTGGAAGTCGCTCTCCCAGACACGCTCGTCCAGCTCGCGGACTCATCAGCGCCTCGTCTTGCCTCAGCGCGTTATTATCAGGCAACCTGATTCTAAGGAGGTGGTGTGACGAACGTTCTCGAGGGCAAGTCGGCGATCGTGACGGGCTCGGGGCGCGGGATCGGTCGTGCAACGGCAGAGCTCCTCGTCGCGCAGGGGGCTCGGGTTCTCGTCAACGACGTCGACGCCGGAGCTGCGGAAGGGGCTGCCGCCGAGATCGGTGACGCAGCGGCGGTGCTCGCGGGCGACCTGACCGCCGACGGAATGCCCGAGGCCCTCGTGCAGGCTGCGATCGACTCGTTCGGACGCCTCGACATCGTCGTGAACAACGCCGGCTACACCTGGGACGGGATGGGGCACAGGATGAGCGACGAGCAGTTTCGCGCGATGCTCGAGATCCACACCGTCGTGCCGTTCAAGGTTCTGCGGGCCGCAGCTCCCCACCTTCGCGATGCGGGCAAGCGTGATCGCGAGGAGGGGCGCGAGACGTTCCGGAAGGTCGTCAACGTCACCTCCATCTCCGGCACGCAGGGCAACGTCGGGCAGGCGAACTACTCCGCCGCAAAGGCCGGGCTCGTCGGGCTGACGAAGAGCTTCGCGCGCGAGTGGGGCCCCTTCAAGGTGAACGTGAACGCCGTCGCTTTCGGCTTCATCGACACGCGGCTCACGGCTTCGTCCGAGGACGGCACGACGATCGAGCGCGCCGGTCACGAGATCCGGCTGGGCATACCGGCCCAGATGCGCGAGGCTGCGGGGTCGGTCATCCCTCTGGGCCGGCCCGGGACACCCGAGGAGGCTGCAGGTGCGATCTTCTTCCTCTGCTCACCCTGGTCGAACTTCGTGCAGGGCCAGGTGCTGACGGTCAACGGCGGCCAGACGACCGGGATGACCGTATGAGCCTTGATCCCGCTGCGATCGGCCGTCCGACCGAAGAGCGCACCTATCTCGTGACCGAGCAGGCACTGCGTGTCTACGCGGACGCGACCGACGACGTGCCGGGCGGGCCCGTGTTCGCAATCGTCCCGGCGGCCGGCCCGATCGCCGACGCCTCGCGGTCGGTCGCGTCGGACGACGCACGGGAACGGGTCGTCCACTACGAGCAGGACTTCGTTCTCCATGCACCGCTCGAGGCCGAGGCCACGGTCTCGGTGCAGGCGACGCCGATCGCGCTGCTTTCGCGCCCGAACGGGACGTCGCTCGTGATCCATGTCGTGACGCGCAACGAGCGTGGTGAGCTGCTGAACGAGCAGTACGTGACCGAGTTCTTCCGCGGCGTCGAGGGAGCCCAGAGCGTGGGAGAGCGCCCGCCCGACCACGGCCTCGACGTCGACGGCAGGCCTCCGCTTGCCGAGGTGGCGTACGAGATCGCCGAGGATCAGACCGTCCGCTACGCCGACGCGTCGGGCGACCACTTCGCCATCCACCTGGACGACGAGTTCGCCCGGTCCGTCGGTCTACCGAAGAGGATCGTGCACGGGCTCTGCACGCTGGCCTTCAGTGGTCGTGCGGTGCTCGAGGCCGCGGGCGTCGATGATCGGCGAGCGATCCGCAGACTCGCGGCGCGGTTCTCGGCGCCGCTCTTTCCGGGTGACACCCTGACGACGCGAGTCTGGGCGCTCGGCGACGGGATCTACGGCTTCGACGCCGCAGGGTCGGACGGCACGGTCGTCATCAAGGACGGGCGCACAGAGTTGCGGTGACGATCGACCTCGCAGCGATCGAGGCAAGCGACGTCTTGGTCGGGCTGACCGGGCAGTCAGCCGCTTCGTCGACTCGCACCCAGCCGGCGGCGCAGCGAGCGGATCGCCCCGATCAGGCCGGGCAGGAGGCCGTGCGGGAAGAACAGCATGATCGTGATGAGCATGAGGCCGAAGACGCCGAGCGAGAGGATGGAGGGGGCCTGCGGTGGAAGGTCCCAACCCAGCAGTGACCCGCGCGTGCCCAGCTCCCGAAGCTCGTGCTCGACGTAGACGATGGTCACGGCGCCGATGACCGCTCCGTAGAAGCTTCCGAGGCCGCCGATCGAGACCATGACGACGAAGAGCAGGCTGAGGACGATCACGAAGTCCTCCGGGCCGAGGAACTGGGCGTAGAAGGTGAAGAGCCCGCCCGCAAGCCCGGCGAGCGCTGCGGCGAAGACGAAGAGCTGGAGCTTGTAGCGGGCGACGTTGACCCCTGACGCCGCAGCGGCCGGCTCGTTCACGGCGATTGCCTGGAGCGCGCGGCCGACGCGCGATGCGACGAGGGTCGTCGAGAGCAGCAGCGCGAGGCCGACGAGACCCCAGACCAGCGCGGCGTGGGACGCGCCCGACATCTGATGGCCGAAGAGCTCGAGGCGCTTCGTCACGGTGACGCCGTACTGGCCGCCCGTGAAACGGTCCTGGGCATAGAGCAGCGACCAGGCGATCAGCGCGAAGGCCAGCGTGGCGAACGCGAGGTAGTGCCCGCGGAGACGCAGGAGCGGCACACCGATGACGACGGCGACGGCGGCGCTCACGATCGGCGCTGCGACGACTGCGAGTACCGGGTCGATACCAGCATCCGGATCGACGAGTCGCGAGTCGGGATCGAGCCCGACCGTCAGCAGCCCGGATGTGTAGGCCCCGATGAGGAAGAAGCCACCCTGCCCGAGCGAGACCTGGCCGGCGAAGCCCATCAGCAACGTGAGGCCGATCGCGACGAGCGCGTAGAGGCCCATCCGGTCGTAGAGGCCGATGTCGCCGCCTTCCAACTGGAACGGGAGCCAGCACGCGAACGCGGTGGCGGCGACCACCCCGACGACCCGGACGATCGCGTCGCGTCGGTTGCGCCGCGCGCGCTGGTCGAGCGTGCTCATACCGCCAGCTCGCCCCGCGATCGCCAACCGATCAGGACGAGCATCACCGCGAGCGCGATGATCAGGTTGTACTGCGGGTCGATGTAGCCGACGACGAGCTGCTCGACCACGCCGAGCGCATAGCCGCCGAGAAGGGCCAGCCTGATCGACACGAGCCCTCCGAACACGGCGGCTGCGAATCCGTTGATCGTGATCGTCAGGCCCGAGCTGTAGGACACCGGCACGGTCGGAGCGAGCAGGACACCGCCGATCGCCGTCAGCGCGCCCGCCAGCGCGAACGCGATCACGGCGATCGAGCGGAGATTGAGGCCGATGAGCTCCGCGGCGCGCGGTGAGTCGGCCGAGGCGACGAGCGCTTGCCCGACGATCGTGCGGCGGAGAAAGAGCGTGAGTCCGACGGCGGCGAGAAGCGCGACGAGCGCCAGCGCTGCATATTGCGGCTGTACGAGCACGCCGCCGACGTTCCAGGCGCGATCCGAGATGGCCGAGTAGGACCGCGGCACCTCGCCGAACGCCGCGAGGAGAACCGCCTCGGCGAAGATCGCGATCCCCACGGTGATGATCAGGCTCGCAAGGTGCGTCGTGCGGCCGCGGATGCCGACGGCGACGACGGCGACGACTGTGGCGACGATCGCGGTCACGAGTACCGCCAGCAGCCCCGCGAGCACGAGCGACATGTGCTGGCTCAGCGAGTAGGTCACGAGCCCACCCAGGACTGCGAACACGCCTTGCGCGAAGTTCACGATGCCTGTGGCCCGGTAGACGAGCACGAGTGACA
The DNA here is from genome assembly GCF_035710885.1 of Gaiella sp. Lineage (GTDB taxonomy): Bacteria > Actinomycetota > Thermoleophilia > Gaiellales > Gaiellaceae > Gaiella. The sequence goes on from NZ_DASTCS010000076.1 coordinate 201,228, forward strand.
TCCCGACGATCGCAAACACGGACCCGGTCGAGATGCCCACCACGACGAGCTGGAAGAACGTAGTCACGAGGGCGCGTCCGGCCCTCCACCGAGATACGCGCTCCGCACTTCGGGCCGACCCACGAGGTCACGGCTCGCACCCTCGAGCGTGACGCGCCCGGTCTCGAGAACGTATGCCCGCTCACACAGCGAGAATGCAAGCGACGCGCTCTGATCCACGAGCAGGATCGCGACTCCCTCCTCCTCGTTGAGGCGCACCAGGAACTCGGCCAGCGACTGCACGAGCCTCGGAGCAAGACCGAGCGAGAGCTCGTCGATCGCGAGCAGCCGTGGGCTCGCCATGAGCGCACGCCCGATCGCGACCATCTGCTGCTCGCCTCCCGACGTCCGCCCAGCCGGTCGCTCGCGCAGCTCGCGCAGCTTGGGGAGCAGGTCGTAGACGCGCTCGAGCTGGTCGCGCACGTCGCGTCTCGAGCGGAGGTAGCGCAACGTCGACGAGACGATCTCGAGCCGGAAGACGCGTCCGTACGCGCCCAGCAGCAGATTGGCCTCGACGGGCAGCGTCCCGAAGACGTGCCGCCCCTCGGGCACCTGGCTGACTCCGCGGCGCACGATCGAACCGGGTGTCGCTCCGGTGACGTCGTCGGCCTCGATGCGCACGCGACCGGACGCCGGGCGAATCAGGCCGCACGCGGCGTTGAGCAGCGAGGTCTTCCCAGCCCCATTCGGCCCGATCAGCGCGACACGCTCCCGAGGCGCAACCGCGAGGGACACGCCGTCGACAGCGACGGCCTCCCCGTATCGCACCGTGACGTCGTCGAGCTCGAGCAGTGTCACAGCGTCGCCGACCCGAGGTATGCCTCGACGACGCGTGTGTCTTCGCGAACCTCGGCGGGTGTGCCGTCCGCGATGACCCTACCTCGGTCGAGGACGACGACTCGCTCGGCGAGCGATCCCACGAAGCCCATGTCGTGCTCGACGAGGATCTGGGTGAGCCCCCTGCCCTTCAGGCCGAGCAGCGTCTCGGCGAGTCGTGTCTTCTCACCGCTCCGGAGGCCGGCCGCGGGCTCGTCCAGGAGCAGCACCTTGGGACGCTGCGCAAGCGCGCGTGCCACCGCGAGGAGACGGAGCTGCCCCAGCGGCAGCGAGCCTGCGGGCACGTTCGCCCGGTCGGCGAGACCGACGAGCTCGAGGCAGTGGTAGCCGTGCTCCTCGATCTGCCGCTCCTCGCGACGCTGCCACGGGGCTCGGAACATCGCCTCGACGAAGCCTGCTCGCGTCCAGGCATGGCAACCGACCATGGCGTTCTCGAGAACGTCCAGCTGGTCGAGGGGGCGGGTGGTTTGGAAGACGGTTGCGAGCCCCGCTTCCGCCCGACGGTGCGCGGTCCAGCGCGTGACGTCGTGGCCCGCCACGAGGACGCTTCCCGTATCGACCCGCAGGAATCCCGAGATGCATCCGAGGAGGGTCGACTTACCGGCGCCGTTCGGACCGATCAGGCATGTCAGCGAGCCCCGCTCGACGTCGACGTCGACGTCGGCGACTGCCGCGACGGCGCCGAACGACTTGGTGACGCCGCGGACCTCGCATGCGAGGTCCGCGGCGTCGGTCGGGTCAGCAGATTCGACTATCGGCGGAATGCCGATCCGAACAGCGCCCGAGGCTTGCACTGGACGATTCTCCCGGCCCACATGCTGTTCATCTGGATCCCGCTGTGGTTTCTCGGGCCGAAGAACAGTCGGCCACCTGGAGTCGCGAGTCCGCGGATCTTCGTCTCCAGAGCGGTGTTGATGCCTTGGCGCGTGAATCCGCCTTGCTCCATCGCGGCCTTCAGGGCGAACAACGACGTCGATGCGTCCACATGGAAGACCGAGAGGGGCTTGCCGATCGCACGCTGCACGATCTGCGCACGAGCACGGATGGGATTCCCGCGCGGGAGCTGCTCCCCCACGACTCCGAGGAAGCTGTTCACGAGCGCCCCGTTGACATCGGGGCATGTGGCCTCGAGGAACTGCGACGAGAGGTTTCCACCCGTCAGGACGAGGCGCTGCGGAAGCTGGAGCTGACGGAACTCCTTGACGATCGTGTTGCCGGCGGGAGTCACGGTCCACATCCAGAGCGCCTGCGCGTTCGAGTTCCTCACACGAGTGAGCTCCGCCGCGAAGCTGGTCGACGTCGGCGCGAAGATGAACTCGTCGGTGATCGAGAAGCCGTAAGCGCTCGCGAGGGCCTTGACCTGAGCGACACCGTCGCGACCGAAACCGCCGTTGTCACCCATGAGCGCGATTCGCTGGATGTTCAGGCTCTTCAGGTACTGGGCCATGCTGTACGCGTACAGCCGCGCAGTCGGAAGGGCGACGTAGACGTAGGGCCGAGGCGGCACGACGAGCGGCGTTGGGGGTGACAGCGGCAGGAACGGGATGCGCCCCTCCGTCGCCAACGGTGCCGTCGCGATGGCAGCGGCGACATTTCCCGAGCCGAGGATGGCGACGTACTTCGAGTCGGACACGAAACGCTGCACGTTCTGGACGGCCTGCGAGGGATTCGAAGCGTTGTCGAGGATGTCGACCTGGATCCGTCGGTTCTTGAAGGCGCCACCTCGATTCCAGAACCGCACGAGCGCGTCGACCGCCTCGCGATCGCCTTGGCCGACGATCGCCTGCGGCCCCGTCAGGGGGGCGTCCATGCCGATGTACACGGTCCGTGCCTGCTGTCCTGTCGCGGACGCGGACGAGAACAGCACGGCCGAGCACGCGGCAACAACTGCCGTCCCGAGTACGAGCAGCCTTCTCATCGATGCCCTCCTTGTAGGACGTGTGGCCCGTGCCTGCGGAGGCACGGGCGTCTGCCACTCCGGGAATGCTTGTGCGCCGATGCCTCTGGCGCAATCGAACCTCGACGAGAGGGAAGCCCGGGGGAGGCGCACCCGTGCAGCACCGTCACCGGTCGCTCCATCAAACCTCCTTCGACTCGAAGCGGTATTGCAACGGAGCTACTTATATCAGGCTACCTGATTACCCTCAAGCGGTCGCCTCTGCGACGGGCGCGCCCCACCCCGGTCACCCTCGGGCGGCAGCCCTGCGTGCAACGCGCGGACGCACTCCTTGAGCCACTCGGCGAACTGCTCCCGCTGAGCAGCGTCCAGCTCTGCCAGCATCTCCTCTTCCATCGCCTCGACCAGCGTGTCACACGTCGCCAGAACTCGACGGCCGTCGTCCGTCAGGCTGGCCGGGTATACGCGGCGGTGATTCGGGTGCGCGTCTCGACGAATGAGTCCCTTGTGCTCGAGTGCGTTCAGCACCTCGATCATCGCCTGCGGCGTCATATACGCCCGCCGCGCGAGCTGCGCGTTCGAAAGCGGCTGCCCGCGGGAACCGAGCACACTGAGGGTCGTGTACTGCAACGTCGTCAGTCCATGGGGTCCGAGACGCTTGTTGATCTGCGTTCGGATCGCGCGCTCGAGGCGCGCGATGACGTAGCTGATCCGCGGCTCGACGGTCGCCGAGGCGGCTGGATTCGTCCGATCCTGGGTCAACCGCGACATCGTCGCATACGTGCTCTCCGGAGCTGGCGCTCGCCCCTTCGCGGGACATGCTCGCCCCCTCAGTATCAGGTTTCCTTGACAGTATCAGGTGGGCTGATAGATTCGTCAGGGCCGTCGCGCTCGTGAACGCGAGGTTCGGGGCGCTCCAAGGAGGGAGGCATCGTGCAGCTGTTGCGTGTCAGACGCCTGACAGTCGTAGTCAGCCTCGTCATCTGTGCCATCACGGCGTTGACCGTGAGCGGAGGCGCAATCTCGGCATCGAGCGAGGAGGGCGGTGTCAACGACATCACCGTCGTGTCCAACCGTGCCGATCTGATCTCGGGCGGCGACGCCCTCGTCTCTGTCGATCTGAGCGCGAACCCGCAAGCGATCAGGGTCGAGCTCAACGGCAAGAACATCACGAGCACCTTTGCCGTGCGTCAGAACGGCCGCTTCGAAGGGCTCGTCACCGATCTCCGAGAGGGCAAGAACATCCTGCGTGTGCGTCCCGGGAACGGCGTCGGGCGCTGGATCGAGATCACCAACCACTCGATCGGCGGCCCGGTCTTCTCCGGCAAGCAGGTTCAGCCGTGGCTGTGCCGCACGACCGCACAGACGAATCCCTCTATCGGCCCGGCTGTCGACGACAAGTGCAATGTCGCCGCGCCGGTGGTCGAGCACTTCTACCGCAACGCGGCCGGTACCGCGTGGGTGGCCTACAACCCGAGCAGCCCGCCGGCGGCGGAGCTGATCCAGCAGACGACGACCGACGAGGGTAAGACCGTCCCGTTCGTCGTCCAGCGAGTGACGGGAAGCGCGAACCGCGGCATCTACCAGATCGCGGTCCTGGTCGATCCGACCAAGCCGATCACGCCGTGGTCGACCGAGCAGCCGTGGAACCGCAAGTACGTGAACACGTTCGGCGGCGCTTGCAGTGTCAACTACCAGCAGCCGACCGTGGGCGACGTGCGGAACGTGGCGCGACTCGGACTCGGGTTCGCGGTCGGCACGTCCGGCCTCAACACCTACGGGAACCAGTGCAGCGACGTGATCTCCGCCGAAGCGCTCATGATGACGAAGGAGATCATCACCGAGCGCTGGGGGCCGATCCAGTACACCATCGGCGACGGCGGCTCCGCGGGGACGATGCAGCAGCACATGATCTCGGGCGCCTACCCCGGGCTGCTGAACGGCCTCATGACGAGCCTGCTCTATGAGGACCACTGGTTCCAGGTCGTCGACTCGTTCGACTGTCTGCTGCTGTCTCGCTACTTCGGGCTGGGCGGCGCACCGGCCGGCTGGGGCGGAGGAGGCAATCCGCTCTTCAACACGGCCGCCTTGCGGCAGCTCGTGTACGGCACGAACCCGTCCAATCCCGATGCGAAGTGCTCGCAGAAGATCGGCTTCACCACAGCCGAGCTGATCGCCAACAGCGCCTCGGGCTGTGCCGGTCCGCCCAACACGCCGCCGTGGCGCTGGGACCCGCTCACCAACCCGAGCGGCACGCGCTGCACGATCCAGGACTACATGAACTACGTGTTCGGCGTCGGGCCCGACAACAAGGCGCCGCGTCCGATCGACAACGTCGGGGTGCAGTACGGGCTCCAGAACCTGCTCGACGGGACACTCGACAAGCAGAGGTTCGTCGATGTGAACTGGCGCATTGGCGGCATGGACATCGACGGCGTCTGGGAGCCGCAACGCACTGCGGCCGATGAAGAGGCGTTGGCGACGCTCTACCGCACCGGCCGCATCGCGGACGGATCGGGATCGGCCCATGTCGCCGAGATCGACGCCCGCACCAATCCCACCGACGTCGGCTTCCACCCGCCGTTCCACTCCTGGAGTTGGCGCGCGCGGATCGACCGCACGCTGGGAAACCACGACAACAACGTCATCTGGGTGTCGAGAGGCGGCGCGGTGCCGAGCCAGTTCGATGCCATGCGCGCGTGGCTCGACGGGGTGTACGCCGATACGAGCGATGATCCGCTCTCGGTCAAGATCGAGAACAACAAGCCCGCAGAGGTGCGAGACACCTGCTACGCCAGCGCCGCCCAGGGTGGCCCCCAGGACGATCTGTTCTGCACCGGCACGGCCGCGCAGTGGCAGTACTACTCGCACATGAGATGGGTGGCCGGCTGGCCGATGGAGCTGGACACGTTCAAGTGCCAGCTGAAGCCGCTCGATCGGCAGGACTACCGCCTCCCCAGCGGCGAGCCCATCGAGTTCACGGACGAGGAGTGGGGCAAGCTGCAGCAGGCGTTCCCCACGGGCGTGTGCGACTTCACGAAGCCAGCCGTCGCCCACCAGCCGACGATGCCGTGGATCACGTTCGCCGACGGACCGGGCGGTCGTCCACTGGGTGAACCTCCGACGTCGCAAGGTCCGCCGTCGTTCCCGCCGTCACCATAGGGCGCGACCTGCAGGTGGAGCACGCGCAGCGACGCGTGCGCGTGCTCCACACCTGCACCAGTTGTTGCTCGAGGCCGGCACCGACTGCACGTCGGCTCTGAAGCGGCTCTGTCTTCGCGAGTGGAGGACCTGCGCCGGCTGGTGCCTTGCGGTCTCCTACCGAAGAGTCGGCGTTGCTGTCGACCCCAGACTTCGCGCGTGCCCTCGAATGCCCGCCGGTCGCGGAACGTGTGCCCGCCTCGCGTCGACGCCAACTCTCGGTGCGAGGCGGCTCACACAGGCGCTCGCGTGAACGTCACGTGCGTGACTCCGCTGGGCGAGGAGACGGCCTCGACCTCATAGTCCTTCTCCAGGCCCTCCAGTCCGTCCCAGAGGCGTACGCCTCGGCCGAGCAGGATCGGGACCACGACGATGTGCATGTGGTCGACGAGCCCGGCGGCAACGAAGTCGCGGATCACGGTGGCACCTCCGCCGATGCGCACGTCCTGGCCGCCCGCGGCCTCGCGGGCCGTCTCGAGCGCCTCCGCGGGCGAAGCGTCGATGAAATGGAACGTCGTGCCGCCCTCCATCTCGATCGACGGGTGCGGATGGTGGGTGAGGACGAAGACCGGTGTATGGAACGGCGGGTTGGGACCCCACCAGCCCTTCCACTCCTGGTCCTTGTGCCATCCGGGCGGGCCGAACTTCCTGGCACCCATGATCTCGGCGCCGATCCCGACATCGTGCAGCCGCGTGAAGGCGTCGTCGATGCCGCCGGTGCCGCCGGGCTGGCCGCCGGACATCTCATTCCACCACCGGGTGGTGAACAACCATTCGTGCAGCCGTTCGCCGGCGTGGCCGAACGGTGTCTCGAGGCTCTGACCTT